>WGMU01000028.1 GCA_016124895.1 bacterium | reverse complement strand
TTCCGTTGATTTTCAGATCACACTGCGCGCTCGAACGGCCGGCCGATTGAAACTGCGAACTCAGGTCAGCTCCGAACAACTGCCCGCTCCACTCGCCTCTGATGCTGCCATTGTCGTCCTCGATTCCGCGTCGTAATGACTTCGCGGAGCCGTAAACTGTGTCAAGCAGTTCTCCGCAGCAGTCGCAAATTCTGGTGAATGCGTTGGTGGAGATGAGCTACGCGTCACCAAGTGCGTGCAGGATCGCGTCTCGCAACGAATCCAGACCGCGGCCCATCGACTTGTTCCAGACAACTTTGCCGTCGCGGCCGATGACCCAGTAGCCGGGGAAGTATTCGGATTTGAATCCGGTCAGCTCCGGGCCGGTCCCGAAGATCGTTGCGGCGGCGCCGTACGCATTGGGCCAGGTGACCTCGTACTTCGCCAGAAAGCGGCAGATGTTTTCGAGGTCGCTTTTGTCGTCGGTCGTCAGTCCGATGAAGACGACGTCCGGGTTGTCGGCAAACTCGCGTTGAATCTGAACCAGCTCCGGCATCGACCGATGGCAGACGGGGCAAGTCAGAAACCAACTGTCGACGACGATAACCTTGCCTTGCAGGGCGTCACGGGTCAGTGGGTCGCCATTGAGCCAGCCCTGAGCTGCCAGTTCCGGCATTGGTTCGCCAGGGCCGATGCCGGCGTGCGCATCCGGTGCGTGGAGTCCGATCGACCAGAGAAACGGAGCAGCGGCGACGATTACTGCCAGAGCCAGCAGTAGGCCAATAGTCTGAGTTGACGTTTTTGAAGGCATCGATTGTGGTCCCAAATGAATTGGTGCTTCTGGCAAGAATCCGGCGAACATGCCGCCCGGTCAGCCGGTGAGTTCGCGGTGATTTTCCCAAAGGATACGTCCCCGGGTGGTCAAAGAGGCTGATTCTTCTCAGATCGGTTTTCCAGTCGACTGAACCAGACAGCCGAACTGTTAAACGCCGAAGAGTTCTCCAGTCACGCCCCTGGAACTGAATCGTCTGCTTGACAAACTGCGATGCAGCGGGTTTGCTTCTACTCAGCGGTTCGATCAACGCATCCTGAATCGTCCCCCCCAGACTTCCTGCCTGCCCTTCGGGGTGCCTACCCAACCGACGTTCCGCCTGCCTCTGTGTTGCGTTCATGGCACAGAAACTTAAGGCTCACTGCTTCCGTTTCCCCCTGATTCTCTGCGATTTCCAAGGAGATGCGCAATGCGCAACCAGCCCACACGCCGTAGTTTTCTGAAGGCCGGATTTGCTGGCGGTATTGGTCTGAGTCTCGCTGATTTCTTCTCGATGAAGAAAGCCCAGGCAGACCTGAAGCAGTATGCCAATTTCGAGGGCACGGCAAAAAATGTGATCTTTATCTATCTCCCCGGTGGCGCTGCTCACCAGGAAACGTGGGATCCCAAGCCGTACGCCCCGGTCGAATACCGTGGCCCGATGAACTCGATCGAAACCAATGTCTCTGGTATTCGGATCAATGAGACGCTTCAGCACACCGCCAAAGTCATGGACAAGATCACGATCTGCCGTTCCATGACGCACGGCGAAGCCGCTCACGAACGCGGTACCCACAATATGTTCACTGGATACCGCCCGAGCCCCGCCCTGCAGTATCCGTCGATTGGAAGCGTCATCAGCCACGAGCTTGGCCCACGCAAGAATCTGCCGCCCTATGTCTGCATTCCGAACCAGCCGAACGAATTCGCCGGCACGGGCTATCTCAGCTCGTCGTATGCTCCGTTCAGTCTCGGATCTGACCCGGCAGCAAACGGCTTTCAGGTTCGCGATCTGAACCTGCCAGGCGGTATCGACGATGGTCGGTTCACGACCCGCCGGAACGTGCTTGACCGTGTCAACAATCACTTTCTCGCCAAGGAATCGGCCGACAACCTCGACGCTCTGAACAGCTTTTATGATCGCGCTTACAGCCTCATCAGCTCGCCAGCCGCTCGCGAAGCATTCAATATCGACGCGGAAGACGGCGCTCTACGTGACCGTTACGGTCGCAATCAGGCCGGCCAGCGGCTGCTGATGGCTCGCCGTCTCGTCGAGTCTGGCGTCCGGTTCGTCACGCTGACCTACGGCGGCTGGGACATGCACAACAGCATCGAAGCCAGCATCAAGAGTCAGGTCCCGGCGCTCGATCAGGGTTTCGCCACGCTGATCAGTGACCTCAGCGAACGTGGTCTGCTCGATGAAACGCTGGTCTGCATTGCGTCAGAATTCGGTCGTACGCCGAAGATCAACGGCAACGCTGGCCGCGACCACTGGCCAAAGGTCTTCAGCGTTGTGCTCGCTGGTGGCGGTGTCAAAGGTGGAAACGTCTTCGGCTCGTCCGACTCGACAGCCAGCGAACCGGAAGAGAACCCGCTGAGTGTCGCCGACTGGGCAACAACGATTTACCACACGATCGGTATTGTCGCTGACAAGGAACTGATGGCTCCTGGTGATCGTCCGATCGAAATCGTCGATGGCGGCAAGGTCCGCAAAGAACTGCTCGTTTAATTCAGACAAACCGCCGTCCGGTCTGCAATAACAGGCCGGGCGGCGGTCTTTTCATTCGACAACGTAACGCGTTATTCCCACCTTGATTGCTCCTGCCCTGATTGCGCCGCCTGATCGCACTTATTTGTTCTCGTCGGTGTAGAATTCCGACGCGGACGCCTGCGACTGAGCTTCCGCAGCGCGTTTTTCGCCCCGCACTGTTTCCGTTCAACTTCGAGGTATGAACATGCCTGCTTTTCGGATGTTCCGAGCCGCACTGTCGTGCGCGCTGCTCCTCAGTGTGACCACCGTATTTGCCGCTTCGCCGCGTCTGAATCTGATCCTGCCGCGCGGCGGTCAGCGCGGCCAGGAAGTTGAATTCACTTTCAGCGGCAGCGTTCTGGGCGACGCGGAAGAAGTGATGTTCTACTCGCCTGGCTTCGCACTGCGGAAAATCGAGCCGGTCAACGGCAACGCCTTCAAAGCGACAATCGCAATCGCTCCGGACGCACAGCTCGGCGAGCACGTCTGCCAGGTCAGAACAAAGTCGGGCGTCTCCGACTTCCGCACGTTTTACGTCGGCTATCTGCCGGACGTAGCCGAGACTGAACCGAACAACGACTTCGACGCTCCTCAGGCGATCCCGATGAACGTGACCGTTTCCGGTGTCGCCAATAACGAGGACGTCGACTACTACGTGATTGAAGCCAAAAAGGGAGACCGCATTGCGGTCGAGGTCGAAGGAATGCGGCTCGGCACGGCGCAGTTTGACCCGTACGTCGCCATTCTTGATTCCAAACGATTTGAACTCGCGTCGGCAGACGATTCACCATTGCTCGTTCAGGACTGTCTGACGACAGCAATCGCTCCTGAAGACGGTCGGTACATCATTGAAGTCCGCGAGAGTTCGTATGCCGGCAACGGCAACTGCCGCTACCGGATGCACGTTGGAACGTTTCCGCGTCCGACTGCGGTTTATCCGGCCGGTGGGAAGGTCGGTGACGAGATTGAGGTCAAATTCATCGGCGACGCCGCTGGCGACTTCACACAGAAATTCAAGCTGCCCGCCGAACAGATCGACGAGTACGGCCTGGTCGCCGGCACGGAAGGCAGCCTGGCACCGAGTGCCAACACTTTCCGACTTTCAACGGTCGGCAATACGCTGGAAGTCGAACCGAACAATGACCGCGGAACGGCGACACCGTCCGAGTTCCCTACCGCCTTCAACGGCATTCTGCAGGAAGCTGGTGATCAGGACTTCTTCAAATTCACGGCGACGAAAGGGCAGCAGTTTGACGTTGAGTGTTTCGGTCGCCGGGTACGATCGCCGATCGACCCTGTCATGTATCTGTACGATGCCAACGGCCGCGGCATCGCCTCGAACGACGATTCTCGCGGACCGGACAGCTACTTCCGCTTCAACGTGCCCGCCGACGGCGAGTACACGCTGATGGTCCGCGACCATCTGCAGCGTGGCGGTGCGGACTATGTTTACCGCGTCGAGTTCCTGCCGATTCAGCCGACCCTGACGCTGTCGATTCCGCGCGTCGAACGGTACGGCCAGTACCGTCAGCAGATTTTCGTCGCTCGTGGCAACCGTTTCGCAACAACGATCAATCTGGCCCGTCAGAACTTCGGTGGTGACCTGGTGCTCGATCCGCCGCAGCTTCCGGAAGGCGTCACCCTGCACCACGAGAAAGTGCCGGCCAATATGAGCGTTATGCCGGTCGTCTTCGAGGCGACTCAGAACGCACCGCTAGGCGGCGGCCTGTTCAACTTCGTCGCTCATCATGCTGAAAATGCCGAGATTAAAGGTGGGTTCAGCAACACGTCGGACTTCATCGTCGGTAGCCCCGGCCAGTCGCGTTATTACACGAAGACAGTTAACAGACTGCCGATCGTCGTTGTTGAAGAGTTGCCCTACAAAATCAATCTCGTTGCCCCGAAGGTTCCGATCGCCCGCAATGGAGCGATGAATCTGAAAGTGGTCGTCGAGAAGAAAGAGGGCTGGGATGAGAACGTCGTCGTTCAGTTCCCGTTCCGTCCGCCAGGGATCAGCGCCCGCAGTTCGATCACGATTCCGAAAGGCCAGAACGAAGGCCTGTATCCGATCAATGCGAACGGAAACGCTGCCGTCGGTGTGTGGAAAGTGATCGCGATTGCGTGGGCCAATGTCGGGGGCAATGCGTTCTCGGCATCGGACCTCACGCCACTGGAAATCTCCGAACCGTACCTCAACCTCACGCTGAACCGCGCCGCCACCGAACAGGGGCAGGCGACCGAAATCGCCTGTAAGGTCGAGATCGGGAAGGAGTTTGATGGACCGGCCACCGTCCAACTGATCGGCCTGCCCAACAAGGCGGTTGCAGAGCCGGTTGAAGTCAAGAAAGACAGTCAGGAAGTTGTCTTCAAGGTGACAACCGACGCGACGACTCCTGAAGGACGTCATAAAAACATCTTTGCGCAGGTCACGATCCCGATGAACGGCGAAGCCATCGTTCACAATTCCGGCAGCACCGAACTGCGGGTTGATAAGCCTCTGCCGCCGAAAGTGGACGCACCGAAACCTGCAGCAACACCGGCAGTGGCCGCTGCCAAGCCGGCTGAGCCAGCCGCCAAACCGGAACGGCGTTTGACGCGACTCGAAATGCTGCGGCTGGAAAAAGCGAAGAAGGCGGGCGGTGCCGGTGGAGAGTAGACCGATTTCCAATCAGGAATGAGTCAGTTCCCACAGGCCATAGCCACCTTCGGCATCAACCAGTATTTTCAATCAGTCACTGGACTGCTCATTGAGGATGAGAGACATGATCCATCGCATCTCCGGCTCATTGATCTTTGCGACTCTGGCCACGCTGAGTCTCAGCAGCCTGCAGGCTGCCGATGCCCCCGTGTCGCTTGAAGTTTACCCGGCCGACGTGCATCTCAATACGTTGCGCGATCGTCAGGCGTTCGTCGTTCAGGTCACGTTTCCCAACGGGCTGACACAGGACGTCACCGCCGATGCGAAGGTCACGCTTAGCAATGCAAACATCGTCAAACTTGACGGCCATACGTTGCATCCTGCGGCTGACGGGGAAGGTCAACTGACCGTCGAATACGCCGGCCTCAGCAAGGTGGTGCCGATCAAGGTCGAGCAGGCAACAACGGACCGGCCCGTCAGTTTTAAACTCGACATTATGCCGATCTTCATGAAGTCGAACTGTAACACCGGAAGCTGCCACGGTGCCGCTCGCGGAAAAGATGGATTCCGTCTGTCGCTGTTCGGCTTTGACCCGGACGGCGATCACTACCGCATCGCGCGGGAAATGCCGGGCCGACGTCTGAACCTCGCGATCCCGGAAGACAGCCTGTTGCTGACGAAATCGGTCGGATCGGTACCTCACACCGGTGGAAAGCGCTTCGACACGGACAGCGAGCACTACGCCACGATGATGCGCTGGATGAAAGCCGGCGCTCTGAACGATCAGGGTGAGGTGCCAAAGGTCGTCGCAGTCGAACTGTACCCACCAGCCGCCGTGCTCGACGGACCTGAGACTACACAGCGACTGACTGTTCGCGCGAAGTACTCAGACGGAACTGACCGCGATGTCACCAATCTCGCCGTCTTCCTGTCGAACAACGACACCTCTGCCAGCGTCTCGTCAGACGGACTGGTCACTGCTGGTGAACGTGGCGAAGCCTACATTATGGCACGCTTCGAAACGCATACAGTCGGTCGCCACTTCATCACGCTGCCCAAGGGGCTGCAGTACTCCGATCCGAAAACATCGACGAACAACTACGTCGACGAACTTGTTTACAATAAGCTTAACAAACTGCGGATCGTTGCCTCTGACGTCTGTTCCGATGAGGAATTCATCCGTCGAGCGAGCCTTGACATCTGCGGCGTGCTGCCAACGGTCGAGGAATATGAAAAGTTCATGGCCGATGCCGATCCAAAGAAGCGGGAGAAGCTCGTCGACGATCTGCTGGGCCGGAAGGAATTCGTCGAACTGTGGGTGATGAAGTGGGCAGAACTGCTGCAGATCCGGACGACGAATGAAATCGCCTATAAGCCGATGCTGCGCTACTACAACTGGCTGCAGGAACGCATCGCCAGCAACATGCCGACGGACCAGATGGTTCGAGAACTGCTCGGCTCGAATGGTGGTACTTTCCAGAACGCCGCGACGAACTACTACCAGAATGAGCGGGATACGCTGAAGACCGCAGAGAACGTCGCTCAGGTCTTTATGGGCATGAGAATTCAGTGTGCCCAGTGCCACAATCATCCCTTCGACCGCTGGACGATGGATGACTACTACAGCTTTGCGGCTTTCTTCTCACAGATCGGCCGCAAGCGAGCGGAAGACCCACGCGAACTAATTATCTTCAACAGCGGTGGCGGCGAAGTTCGCCATCTTGTCGACAATCGCGTGATGGCTCCGAAGTTCCTCGGTGGAGAACAGCCGGACGTCGCCGGAAAAGACCGTCGCGTTGTGATGGCCGAATGGCTTGCGTCACCCCGGAACCCGTACTTCGCGACCAACCTGGCAAACATTGTTTGGGCGCACTTCTTCGGCAAGGGCATCATCGACCCGGTTGACGACGTCCGCGTCTCGAACCCGCCGGTCAACAAGGAACTCCTTGACACGCTCGGCCAGAAATTCACCGAGTACAACTACGACTTCAAGAAGCTGGTGCGGGATATCTGCGTCTCACGGACGTACCAGCACTCGACGGCGACGAACGAGACCAACCTGAAGGACGACCGCAACTTCTCGCACGCCAGCCTGCGGCGGATGCGAGCCGAAGTTATGCTCGACGCGATCACCCAGGTCACCGATACGAAGAATAAGTTTCAGGGCCTGCCGCTCGGTGCCCGCGCGGTTCAAATCTCTAACGGCAACACCTCGACCTATTTCCTGACCGCGTTTGGACGGGCAACGCGGGAAACCGTGTGTTCGTGCGAGGTCAAAATTGAGCCAAACCTGTCACAGGCTCTGCATCTCCTGAACGGCGATACGACCAACGCGAAGATTCAGCAGGGCAAGCTGGTTGAGACACGGCTGAAGGAAGAAAAAAGTCCGAAGGACATCGTGACGGAACTCTATGTCCGCTGCCTGTCCCGGAAACCGACTGATCAGGAAATGGCTTCCCTCGAAGAAGTCATCAACAACGAGCCAGACAAACGCAAGGCGCTGGAAGACATCTTCTGGGCTGTTCTGAACTCGCGCGAGTTTGTGTTTAATCACTGAGAGGCAACGGCGCCTGGTTTTTCACGATCGTCAGGCGCCGCTGCTGATTGCGAAGTAAGCTCCAACGACGCGGCTTCACGGCGGAGTCGCTCGATCTGTGGCGGTTGCCATTCCCTGTTCAGCAGGTCTGAGTTCGGCAACAGCACTTTATCTGTCGACATCTGAAATGAAATTCGCCGGGGAGCGAAGCATGTTGAATCGAGCCGCTCTGTCTCTGTGTGTTGTATGGTTTGTGGCTGCGCCTGCTATGGCTCAGGAAGCCAAGGTGACGTACATTGACCACGTCCAGCCGATTTTCCGCGCTAAATGCTTCGCCTGTCACAACCCGGACAAGAAGAGTGGCGGGCTCGATCTGACCAACTTCACTGCGATGCAGGCGGGTGGCGGTTCGGGAGAAGTCGTCGAACCTGGCGATCCCGACAGCAGCTATCTGTGGCTCGTCGTCAATCACGACTCCGAGCCGTACATGCCGCCGAACTCGGACAAGATGCCGGCGGAAATGCTCGCTGTGATCAAAAAGTGGATCGAGGGCGGTGCGCTCGAGACCAAAGACAGTACGGTGAAAATCAAGCCGAAGAAGCAGATGGAGTTCGCGCTGTCGTTCGCCTCGAATGAGCGTCCCGAAGGACCGCCGCCGATGCCGACACGACTGTCGCTGGAGCCGGTCGTTCACACGGCGATGACGACGGCCGTCAATGCGATCGCGACGAGTCCGTGGGCGCCGCTGGTGGCCATTTCCGGGCAGAAGCAGATTGAGCTTTACAACACGAAGACGCTCGAACTTGCTGGCGTAATTCCGTTTCCGGAAGGCGAGCCTCACGTCCTGCGGTTTACTCGCAACTCACAGTACCTGCTCGCGGCTGGCGGTGTCGGCTCCGCCAGCGGGAAGGTCGTCATCTTCGACGTCAAGACCGGTGAACGAATCGCAACGATCGGCGATGAACTCGATGCGGTGCTCGGAGCCGACATCAGCTCGGATTTGAAGTACGTCGCTCTCGGTGGTCCGCAGAAAGTCGTCCGCATTTACTCGACGCAGACGGGCGAAAAGCTGTTCGACATCCGTAAGCACACCGACTGGGTAACCGCATTGCAGTTCAGTCCGGACGGTGTTCTGCTCGCCACCGGCGACCGCAACGGCGGGGTTTTTGTCTGGGAAGCTGAGACCGGCCGCGAGTACCTTGGCCTGCGCGGTCACAGCGGACAGATCACCGGATTCTCGTGGCGCAATGACTCGAACGTTCTGGCGTCAGCATCAGAAGACGCGACAGTCCGAACCTGGGAACTGGAGAATGGCAACCAGCTCAAGAGCTGGGGTGCTCATGGCGGTGGAACGGCTTCTGTCTGGTTTACGCGGGATAATCAGATTGTCACTGCAGGCCGTGACAAGACAGTCAAACTCTGGAAAGAAGACGGCACGGCAGTCCGGACGTTCGAAGCGTTCGGTGATCTGGCACTCGCCGCTGCCTACTGCGACGAAACAGCTCGGGTCATCGGAGGTGACTGGACGGGACTCGTCCGAGTCTGGAATGCCGCTGATGGTGCGCGACTCGGCGAGTTGTCGACGAATCCGCTGCCCCTGCAGATGCGTCTGGCACAGGCTCAGCAGGTGTTTGCCCAGTCGGATGCCGATCAGAAGGCGAAGCAGGCGGCGTACGATGCTGCTGTGGCGGCGATGAAAAAGGTCGAAGCCGAACTCACCACTGCGAAGACCCAGGCGACGGAACTCGACGCCAAGGCAAAGCAACTCACGGCGACGATCGACACCGCGAAGCAGACAAGTGCCGATGCCAAAGCGAAGTACGACGCCGCGGCCAAAGTCGTCGCGGCACTGCAGCCGCTGGTGCCTGCTCTGCAGGAAGCCGTCGTCAAGGGCGACGCTGCTGTCGCAAAAGCGGCCGGCGATAACGAGGTTGGCGCTGCCGTCGAACAACTGAAGAAGGTCTTCGCAGCTCGTCAGGGAACACTGGCGGCTTCAACAAAAACAGCGGCCGATGAAATGGCCCGGATGAAGACTGCCGATCAGATGGTCGCCGACGGAACGAAGCAGCTCACCGAAACGAACGCGGGCCTCGAAGCGACAAAGAAACGCATCGGGGAACTCGAACCGGCACTCGCGGCAGAACAGAAAAAAGTCACCGACGCGAAAGCGGCACTGGATCAGGCGACGGCAGCAACTGCGTCTGCTCAGCAGGCCGTCGCCCGCTGGACGCGGGAGATCGATTTCAACAATCGCTTAAAGACGTTTCAGGCCAAGCGGACCGAGGTCGACAGCCTCGAAGTTGCATTTGCTGAAAGCGATGCTGAGCTGAAGGCGATGCAGGCGCGTGTGAACGCTGCTCAGGAAGCGATGACGGCCGCTCAGAAAGCTGAGCAGGCCGCCGTTGCGGAAGCGACTGCCGCGAAAACCGAACTGCAGCAGGTCACGGCCGCTCGCGAAGCCGAGCAGAAGAACCTGGCCAATCGTGAAGAGGCTGTCGCCGTTCTGAAAGAAGCGATGGATAAGGGCGCTGCCGCCGCGGCGGCTGTCAAAGATGACAAGGAACTGGCGACTGCGGCAGAGCAGTTGAAGGGTGCCTTTGAGCGGAACAATCAGGCGATCGCCGCCGTGAAAGGCAAGATTGGCGAACTCGACAAAACGGTCGCGGCCGCCGAGCAGAAGGCGAAGGCTGCTGACGAAAAGGTCGTGCAGGCGAAAGCTGTCGTGGCAGCCGCCGACACGAAGATGAAGGCCGAAGTCGCAGCGATGGCTCCTGTTCAGCAGAAATCGACGCAGGCGAAAGCGGCCTTCGAGACCGCTCGCGCAGCACTCGATCAGATTCGCAACGAACTGGAATCCGTGCGACAGCAGGCCGGCACCGCGGCTTCGCAGAGCAATCAGGGCTGATTCCGGAATTCTGGCGAATGGCGTGACGCCTGTCTGGCATTATGTCTGTCTGTTGCCTCTGCCCGTTGAACTGAAGTAGAACGTCGCTGCTGGGCGCAGGGTGGCGCGTACGGTTCCGGGCGAGATAACGGACTGTGTTTGATGATGAATGTTGCGGCCAATCTGGCTGAGGGACTGCTGCCTGGCAAGTGGTGGCACCGCGACGGCGAGCGCGTCGTCTGCGATCTGTGCCCGCGTGAATGCTCGCTGAAAGACGGTGATCGCGGCTTCTGCTTCGTGCGTCAGAATCTCGGCGGCGAGATGTTTCTGACGACTTACGGCCGCAGTACCGGCTTCTGCATCGACCCGATCGAGAAGAAGCCGCTGAACCACTTCTATCCCGGCACCAGCGTCCTTTCGTTTGGGACAGCCGGTTGCAATCTCGGCTGCAAGTTTTGCCAGAACTGGGACATCTCGAAGGCGCGCGAAGTCGAACGACTCAGTCATCGCGCCTTTCCGGAAGAGATTGCCCTCGCCGCGAAGTCGCTCGATTGCCATAGCGTCGCCTACACCTACAACGACCCGACAATCTGGGCCGAGTACGCGATTGACACGGCGAAAGCGTGCCGGGCCGAGGGCATCAAATCGGTGGCTGTCACCGCAGGCTATATCACACCGGAAGCCCGCAGTGACTTCTACGAATTCATGGATGCGGCGAATGTCGACCTGAAAGCGTTCACCGAAGAGTTCTATTTCAAGCTGACGTATTCGCACCTCCGACCAGTGCTCGACACGCTTCGCTGGCTGAAACACGAAACCGATGTCTGGGTCGAGATTACGAACCTGATCATCCCGCAGAAGAACGACGGCCTCGGTGAAGTGAAGCAGATGGCCGAATGGATACTCGACGCCGTCGGCCCGGACGTTCCTCTCCACTTCAGCGCGTTCCATCCCGACTTCAAGATGATGGACGTGCCGCACACGCCGCACGAGACGCTGATCGCAGCCCGCGAGATCGCATTGCAGGCGGGCATCCGGTATGTCTACGTCGGCAATGTCAACGATGTCGAACGGCAGAGCACCTACTGCCACGGCTGCGGCAGGCAGGTCATCGAACGGAACTGGTACGCGCTCGGCACGTACGCTCTGCAAGGCAACGTATGCACGCACTGCGGCACGGAGGTTCCCGGCCACTTTGAAGATCGTCCCGGCAACTGGGGCCGTAAGCGGCAGCCGGTCGACATGCGGCAGTTTCATATCGAGGGACTGAGTGCCGCGAAACGCGACGAGATTCCGGTGTCCGACGATCGGCTCGTTCAACTGCGTGATCCGGAAGTCGCTGGCGTTCCGCAAACGCAGATCGAAGCGATGCAGCAGGCCGAAGCTCCGACGCGCGAGCAACGCCAGCCAGGTTCGCCGACTGGCGGAAGCTCGCCACCCGTCAGTCTCGATGAGTCCGCTCTGCAGTGGCTGACGCAGCTCAGTCAGCCGACGCAGCAGCAGGTGCAACAGCAGCAGACAGGTCAACGGATGACGTATCTCAGTCAGGAGGCAACAATGACTCAGGCAACACAATCCGCGACAGCACTTCAGACACAGCCTCGACAATTTCGCGAGGCACCGACACGGCTGCCGCTCACGAAGGAACAGCGAAGCGCGATCTGCAAAGCCGCCGCCGAACTGGTTCGAGCCGCCACCGAAGAACGACCGGCCAGGATGCCAGACCTCGAAGGGCTTGGTGTCGCGAACGCTGTCGTCGCCGGCATCTTTGTCAGTCTGAAACGTGACGGCCGACTGCGTTCCTGCATGGGCTCATTCGGTGCCCCAATGCCGCTCGAAGAAACGCTGCGGGACGTCTCGCGTCGAACGGCGACCGCCGACCCGCGGTTTCCACGCATCTCGACGATCGAGATTCCGCACCTCGACATGGAAGTCTGGCTGCTGTTTTCGCCGGAACTGGTTCATGCTCAGGGTGAGGATCGGATCGGGGAAATTACGATCGGTTCGCACGGGCTGCAGATCATTCGCGGCAACCAGCGTGGGCTGCTGCTGCCTGGCGTGGCGACCGACAATGACTGGGGCGCTGAGCAGTTTCTCGATCAGGTCTGTATCAAAGCCGGCTTCGCTCCGACCGCGTGGAAGGATCCGTCAACGACGCTGTTCCGCTTCGAGGGGAACTGTATCAAGGGCAACCTGATCGACGCCGACGTTGAATGGTTTGAGCATACCCGGCCGCTGTACGAGCCGGCTCAGGTCGAGGAACTCCGGCGCGTCTGCCAGCAGAACGTCCAGGCGATCGTGCGTGGCGCGACGCCGATGTATTACTGCGGGACGGTCCCGGACGAATCGATCAACGGTCTGTCGATGATCGTGACCGTGCCGGGCGGGCAGGAAATCAACATCGCCCGGATGTCACTGCGTGAGCCGATGCCGCTGCAGTCGTCCGCGTTTTCTATGTGCGAGAACCTCGCTGCGACGCTGCGACGCCGCGGCTTTCTGAACGGCAACTTTGAACTAGATCTCGCGATCGCGTTCGATCCGGCGATGCACGGGTCGGCCGCCGAGTCCAGTCTCGACGGCATCGACACCAGCGAGCGGGCCGTTCTGATGACTGAACGATCCAAGACGGTCTGGGTGTTCGATCAGGCGAAGACGGCAGAAGAACTGGTTGCCGAATGTGCCGAGTTGTGTCGCGTCACCGACCCGGTTTATGCCAGTATTTACAGTCTCGGATTTCAGTCGACGCGGCCGCGTGTGACGTTCAGCTCGGTAGCGCAGCCCTCACGGGGATCGTCGGATCGTCCGCCAGCAGTCGCCGGGCGCTTTTATCCAGGCGCCGCCGCCGAGATGGACGCCATGCTTGACCGGATGCTCGACGGTGACGTGACTCCGCAGAAAGCCGTTGCTGTCATGGTGCCACACGCCGGCTGGATGTTCTCCGGCAGGCTCGCGGCTGACGTGCTCAAACGCGTCGAGCTGCCGAAACGCATCATCGCGATTGGCCCCAAACATACCGGCAACGGAACGGACTGGGCCGTCGCTCCGCATCACGTCTGGAAACTTCCCGGCCGCGACGTTTCGTCCGACTACGAGCTGACGATGAAGCTTGTCGAGAAGATCGACGGGCTGGAACCGGACGCGGCAGCGCATCAGGCTGAACATGGCATCGAAGTCGAACTGCCGATCATCGCCCGGTTGTCACCCGAGACGAAAGTCGTCGGCGTCGCCGTCGGCGGAGCGACGCTGGAGAAGTGCGAGCAGTTCGCGAAGCAGCTCGCAGAAGTGATCCGCGACCTCGACGAACCGCCGCTGCTGCTGATCTCGTCCGACATGAATCACTACGCGACCGATGCCGAAAACCGCCGCCTCGACGCACTCGCTCTGGCGGAACTCGACAAACTCGACGAGGACGCCCTCTTCAACGTCTGCCGCTCGCAGCACATCTCGATGTGCGGAATGCTGCCGGCTGTAATTGTGCTCAAGACTCTGAAAGAGCTGGGGGGCGAAGTGATAGTCGAGGACATCGGCTACTCGACGTCAGCCGACGTAACCGGCGACAAGACCCGAGTCGTTGGCTACGCAGGCCGCATCCTTCGCTGATCCTGTAGAAGAGCCCGTTCTGTAAGACGCTCGACGCGACTCCGAAAGAGTGCATGGCACCGCATTTCACTGTTGACCGAGCCGGCAATTGTCACTGGGTGAGGATGCCCTCGAATCTCCCATGCCGCTGGAGCGCCAGCGTGCCCTTTCGGCAAGCGTGCCTGACTGGTTTTTCGGGGGCGGGTAGTGTCTGGGTTCCTTGTTTCAAGGATGTTCAGGCATGGTGGAGCGGGGGCATGGTGATGTTTCGACAGAGCTGGCTCGGAAGCGGGAGCGAATTGACGCGTGGCGGCGGGTGCGGGAACCGGGGCTCGGATCCCGGAGGAACTCTGGACTCTGGTGCTGAAGCTGGCGGAGGCTCACGGATTGAGCCGGACGGCGAGCACTCTGAAACTGGATTACTATTCGCTGAAGAAACGGGTGGGGTCGCGGGCTTCCGGTGTTTCTCCAGCTTTGGACGCGTTTGTCGAACTTTCTCCGCTGTTGCCAGTGCGTCCGGTTGAGCAGTCCCCGCCGCCGGCGAGTGTGTGCTGGAATTCGAGGATGGCCTGAGAGCCCGGCTGCGTGTGCAATTGCGTCGCGGTGGAGTACCGATGTGGTGGCACTCGGACGCTGTTTCTGGAGCCGACACTTCTGGAGCGATAAGTGATGCTGCAGATCACGCCGCAGATGAAGATTCTGGTGGCCCTGGAGCCGGCGGATTTCCGCAAGGGCACCGATGGACTGGTGCGGCTGTGCAAAGACGTTCTGCAGCAGGACCCGTTTCGGAACACCGGACTGATCGCTGAGCGTCCAATCTTCTGGATTCGTGGCGGGCGGACTGGCTGGTCGGCGACCGCTGCGGCCTGCGGTAGGCCGCTTCGTTAGACTGTGGCACGGGGTTTCCTCTGGCAGATTCGGCGGCCTCGCGCTGGTCATGCTCGCACCGGCGAACGACGGTCTGGAATCGCGTGTTCGATTCGCCGCTTCGGAACTGAAGTCGAAAGGAAGTCATGTCCCGAGTCCTTCTGGTTGACGACGACCGTTCAGTTCACCTGATGATTTCGCGGTCATTGGAAAAGCTCGCCAGTCCTCCAGCGACTGAATTCTGCGGCGACGCCGACTCAGCACTCGCGCTGATCCGCTCGTTTGAACCCGATTGCGTTCTGCTCGACGTGATGCTGCCCGGTGGCCGGTCGGGACTCGACATTCTGCGAGAGATTCAGCAGATCGATTTGCGGCTGCCAGTCATCCTGATCACCGCTGGTGGAAACAGTTCGACGGCGATCGAGGCCATGCAGCTCGGTGCGTATGACTATGTCAACAAGCCGCTCGACCTGCCGGCGTTGAACGAGGTGGTCACACGAGCGTTGGAGACGCGCCGGATGGCTCGCGTTCCCGTCGCCATTGAGGCCCACGAAGCGACTCCACCGATTGGAGACGTCTTCGTTGGCCGCAGTCCTCAGATGCTGGAAGTTTTCAAGACGATTGGCCGCGTCGCGAAAGAGGATGTTCCGGTCCTGATTCGCGGTGAAAGCGGTACCGGAAAAGAGCTGGTGGCCCGATCGCTGTATCAGCACAGCGAACGGGTCGGCAAGCCGTTTCTGGCAGTCAACTGCGCCGCCCTGCCCGATACGCTGCTCGAAAGCGAACTCTTCGGACACGAGAAAGGTTCGTTTACGGGAGCCGACCGGAAACGCATCGGCAAGTTCGAACAGTGCAACGGCGGTACGATCTTTCTGGACGAAGTGGGCGATATGTCCGGCGTCGTACAGGGCAAGGTTCTGCGGTTGCTGCAGGAGCAGACGTTCGAGCGTGTCGGGGGCAATGAAACAATTCAGACCGACGTGCGCATCATCTCAGCAACCAATCGACCGCTGGAAGAGATGGTTGAAGCGGGTCAGTTCCGGGAAGATCTGCTGTACCGACTGAACGGCGTCACCATTCATCTCCCGCCGTTGCGTGAGCGGGCCGGCGACGTCGCCCTCCTGATCGAGCACTATCTCAATGAGCTTGCCCGTGAGCTGCACCGGTCGAATCTGGAAGGTATCTCGCCCGAAGCTCTGAAAGTGCTGGAGTCGCACGATTGGCCGGGCAACGTCCGCGAACTGCAGGCCGTGGTCCGCCGCAGTCTGTTGAACACGACCGGCCCGGTTGTCGTCCCTGACTTTCTGCCGCCGGAAGTTCGTCGGCCTCGGGAGGTGAAGCCGCCAGCGGAAGCTCCCTCCCCGCGATCCGAGAGCACGGAAAGGCGTACCGGCAATCGGTTGCGGCACGATCTGGAACCTTTTGTCATCGACCGGCTGGCCGGTAATTCGAACAACCTGTACGCCGAAGCCGTCGACTTTATGGAGCGATACGTGCTGACCCGTGTGCTGCAGGAAACGGCCGGAAACCAGACACGGGCTGCCGACATTCTCGGAATCACCCGCGGAAAAGTTCGGTCGAGAGTCCGGCAGTTCGGGATCAATCTTGAACGCAACGTCGAGATTGATTGCGACTCGAACAATACCGCTGACTGACCAGGTACGCGCTGAGTTCCGTCGGCAGTCACGTGTCGTCAACGTGCTGCGGTCAGTCGTCGCCGCTCGCGTAGAATTCGTCGATGCCGGTCGCAAAGGTCGGGTCGAGGAGGTCTGGCCAGTGAGCGTTTTCAAAGCTCGGGGCGTGCGTCATGCGGCGAGCCTTCACTTCCAGTTCGAGACACGCGCGGCCATCTTCGATGTCGTAATCGAGATTTCCCCACGGAACGGCAAAGCGACGATCAGCGGCCGCGAGAGAGTTGTCCAACTGCAGCACGCCATAGCGGGCGTGCCCGGTCTCAAGGTCGACAATCACATCGGCGAGCGATCCAATGCGTTGTTCGGATTTGTCACTGATCACCGGAAAGCCCGCCAGATGCGAAACCCGTTCGAAGTGAGCAGTCCTCCGCACAGCAACCCGTGACGCCCCGATCTGTGCCGTCACGTCGTCGGGCTTAAAGTCGACACCGTAAAAGATGTCGATTTCGTCCTGCCAGCGGCGGTTGCCAAAGTCCGGCCAGTCATCCCGCGGGAAGCCAGGAGCCCGTTCGAGCATGTTGGCGTCGAAGTTCACGACGAGGTAAAAGCCGGCGTCCTTCTGACGAGCGAGTTGAAAACGCGTCAGTGGGACTGCGAAGAGCCTGTCGCGACCAGACTTCGCCGCGTACTCGACGGCGAGATAACGCAGCCGACCGGAGCGGAGATTGAGAACAGCGTCGTCGATCCGGCCGATCTCGTGATGCCCCGTGTCCATCACCGGCGTATTGATGAGCTGAGTCCCGCGGAACAGCCAGCGCTGCCCGGCAGCTCCGTCAGCGTCTGCTGGCCGTGCGCCGGCTGGCTGGCTGCCGCCGATCTGAATGTCGACCAGGCCCGCCCTGACGTGGACTCCGTTCTGCGCGTCGACGTCGACGCTGAAGAGACCGCGAGGTGTCTGACGGGCGTCGTTCAGCGGTGGATCTTCGCCACGAGCCCCTGACACAAAGACAAATAATCCGAGTCCGCCCAGTGCCGCAAGCACCAGCAGAACATTCCGAAGCATCCTGAATTCTCTGAATTCAGCGTTGCATGATGACGAGTGCTCAGTGTGACGAAACATGACTCGTCTCCTGGTGATTCTGAGGGGAGTGAATCTGCTGCAGCCGTCCGGCCTGTTGCAGAAAGCCGTTCGTCTGCGGCAGTCGCCGGGCAGGAATCATTGACCGATGCAGCACGAACTGCTGGAACTGGTCTTCCACGACTTCCCGGACCGTGCCTGGATGCAGGACCCACAGAGCGACTTCATAAGTCGCCTGAACGCGGTACTCGGCGCGACGGCAGACATCCATCAGTACGAAGTCGGAGGCCACCAGCAATCGCCGCGCACATTTCATTCCGAGCCGCCGCAGCGATCCCCACAGACTGAATTGCGAATGAAACACAAAGTCTTCTGTTTCCAGGAGACGTCGCAGTTCAGTTCCAGCGGAGTCATGCAGCTCACTGAGCTGGTGGAGCCAGGATTTGAAGTCCAGGTCGCTACACAGGCCGTCAGCCAGGCGGGTCGTCATGGCCGCCTGACGTGTTGCATTGAGCAGACGGTTGAGAACGATGACCGAAGTGGGATCGAGCAGACTTCTCACGTTGTCAGACCGGGGCGGGAGATCACGCCGCGATCCGGTATCCCGGGATTCGTCACCCGGACCCGTTGACTGTTGTTTGCTGAGGATGGTGCTCATTTCCTGGCTCCAGATATTCAAGACCGTCGGTGACCGCCGGTGAGCCTTGACAGCGAAGGCCGCCTTGAAGGCTGAGCGCAAGGGGGGACCGGCATCACGCAAGCAGCGTGCCAGCGGCGGCTCACCACTTGAGGTCGACTCGCTGCTGAGGGCCGTTGTGAGTCCGGAGAGTGACCGCAGTTCTGCCAGTCATGGATGTGCGGCGGTTCCGTGTCGGGATGCGCCCGCTCAATTGAGGCACGGTCAGGAGGATTCCGCGCCGCAGTCGCGGTTGTTGCGCGGTCGAACTGGCGTCTCGTCAACCGGGACGAGTTGCGGCGTCACGCTTCCGCAACGACCTCAGGCACGATCTGACGTTCGGCACACCTCTTGCCACTCACTTTCCGGTCGACGCATCCCCCCTTGCACGGACCGGCTTCACAGGTGGTCGCGTTGGCTGTTTCGAGCATGTGACCTTCAGGAATCAGGATGACTCACTCATGACCGCCGCGACGATGACAGAACGACAGGAAGCAATCGAGAAGATTGATTCGATGATCCAGGAAATTGAAATTGCCATGCTCACAACGCGCGCCGAAACAGGCCTGTTGCGAAGTCGGCCGATGGTCAGCGTGACACGACGGTTTGACGGTGACCTCTGGTTCTTCAGCCACAGCCAGGATTCCCGCATGGGAGATATCCACGCTCATCCGCGCGTCGGCGTTGTTTTCGCCAGACCGAAGTCGAAAAGCTATCTCTCGCTAAGCGGCGAGGCCGCCGAAGTGGTCGACCGCCGCAAGTTTGAATCGCTGTGGAAGCCGGAACTGGCGGAATGGTTTCCCGACGGCGTCGAGACCGAGGGCCTTGTTCTGATTCAGGTCAAAGTTGACCACGCCGAGTTCTGGGACCATCGTCGCGTGACGATGGTGGAGCTGCTCAAGGCCGTCGTGGGTGGCGACGAGATCGCCAGAACGACTCACGAGGAGATCACCTGGCCCGACTCAGTCACTCCGAAATAGCCGTCCGGCCATCGGAAACGGTTGGTAACCGGCGGTCCGCAGTGAGTGCTGACGGTCGCCGGCTTGCGCGTCCTGATTCGCGCGGAGCGAAATTCAGACTGAGGAAACTCCTGGCCAGGGTTATGTTTAAATCTCGTCCTCAACCACTGTCACTGTCGGGATGGGCAACAGAGCCGCGTCCGGCGCTTTCCTCAACGGTCACCGGACCGGCCCCGCTGACGAATCCGTCAAGGCCTCCGGAACGCTGTGGGTGAGGCCCGCCATTCTGAGGCGTCAGGTCTCACGGACGTCAGTGACGTCTCGCTGCGTTCCGCCAGTTCAAAGCATGTGATGCAAGCAGGACTGAGACAATGCACGCTCGACTGCCTGACAATCCTGACGCCATTCCAGAACCGTGGGACTACAACCCGTCGGCCTGGCGGCAGCGTGTGCCGATCTGCATCCTGGCGTTTGTTGCATTCCTGATGGCGACGTACCTCGCACTCTATCAGTGGCGGCTCATCGACTCCGTGTGGGATCCATTCTTCGGCGATCAGACCGCGAAGGTCCTCGATTCGGACGTCTCCATGTGGATGCGAAAGTGGACTCTGATTCCTGACGCGGCGTTTGGAGCGGTCGCCTACCTCGGCGACGCGATCTTCGGTCTCGCAGGATCGACGCGTCGCTGGCAGTATCGTCCCTGGCTGGTCGTGCTGTTCGGTATTGACGTGATTCCCCTGGGGGTTGTGAGTGCCGTGCTCGTCGTCCTGCAGGGAACAGTCGTTGGTTCGTGGTGTACTCTGTGCATCGTGACCGCGATTGTGTCACTGATTCTTGTCTATATGGCTTACGACGAAGTCTGGTCGTGCCTGCTGTTCCTGCATCGCGTGTGGAAGCAGACGCACGACCGGCACGTTCTGTGGGACACTTTCTGGGGTCGACCTGTCGCGATCGCTGACGAAGTTGCCCTTCCGGATTCGTCGTACGGTGGAACGGGACCGGCGGCTGCGTGAACAGAGCCCGCGTCGACAGAGGCGCCACCGGCTTTATGGGACCACCGATTCAAGGCCGGCGGAGTCAATGGTCATCTGAAACGGGAGATTCGCCATGTGGGCACGCGACGTTGAAATCATGATTGGCTGCTGGCTGGCGATGAGTCCGTTTATTTTTGGTCATCTCGAAGCCCGTTCCGGCTGGTGGGTCTGCGACTTCGCCGCAGCTCTCGCCGTGATCGTGCTGGCCGGAAGTTCGTACTGGCGCCCGTGGAGACACGCACACCTCGGCCAGGTGCTGATTGCCTGCTGGGTGATCGGCTTCGCGTACTCGCAGAGCTGGGGTCTGGCTGCGGGGGCTCCGGCCGCCATGCAGAACCTGATGGGAGTTGGGCTGCTGCTGATGATGTTTGGCCTGGTTCCCAACGACGCGCCCGACCCTCCGTCGGCGCGTGCTCACGGAGATCGCGTTGAAAACGATGAAGACACTCAGTCACGGTCTCGCTGCAGCAACTGCGATCCTTCACGGCATCAGTCCGAACCGGCAACCTCACGTCTGAAGACGATGCCGCGGTAGAGGCGGCTGGCGGGACATCGGCTTTGTGTGGCGGTGACACCGTTGCTGTTTCGAGGACGCGGAGCATGTCAGCCACGTCGGAGAACGCCGGCGATTTGGAGCGGCAATGTCGTGCTGGCAGTCACCCGGCGATTCTCAGTCGGTCTTCCGGTCTGCTCGTTCTGACCAGATACGGCGTCGGTGATATACTCGAAGCAGGGCTGGTGATTGTTGCGTAACGCAGCGGCGTTAACCGGGACGCACTCGCCACCCACTCCGACCTGATCGCCTCCAGTTCAAACGCCCCAGGTTGATTGAGCGAAGCGACGTGCCGCCTCGCCGTCAACTGCCGTGCGCGACGCGATCGACGGCCCAGACGATCGCCTGTTGGCCTGGGCCGCGGCCATTGAAGACGGGTTGCTGGCACTCCGCTCTGGTCGCACGGCATCCGGCACAGTTGCTGAAGTCACCACGATCAGGGGAAAAACGAAGCCGCGGATCGCCCGGCATCCGCTTTGCGGGGATGTTTCTTCCGACCCGGGAGGCGTTGCTCTTTTTATCTGAAGCATACGCAGGCTGGGCTGTCGAGACGCTTCCTGACAGCCACTGCGGCAGAGAACGGTCTGCAGCCATCAACAGCAGACAGGAATCCTACATGTCCACGACACCGAACACGCTGAAGAAACCCTTCGTGCTGATTACCGGCGCCGCCGGTCGGATCGGGAGGGCTCTGACGGAACATCTTGCATCAGACTTTTCGGTCATCGGCATGGACGTCGATGACCCACCGGATGGCTCGGACGCGGACGTCTGGATTCACTGTGACCTGACGAGCGACGAATCTGTCGCTGCAGCGTTCAGTCAGGTGAAGTCACTCAAGGCCGAGGAAGCCGGCAGCCTGCCGAAGCTGGCGGCTGTCGTCCATCTGGCAGCTTATTACGACTTCTCAGGCGAACCGAGCGACCTCTACGAGGAACTGACCGTGCGAGGGACACGGCGGATGCTGGAGCACCTGGAGTCGTTACCGGTCGAGCAGTTCATCTTCACCAGCAGTCTGCTGGTCATGAAGCCCGACGACGAACACAAGCTCCACGAATGGGATCCGGTGAACGCCGAATGGGAGTATCCACAATCGAAGGTTCGCGCCGAACGCGTGATCCGCGAACACGCCGGTGAGATACCCTGTGTCATTCTGCGCGTGGCCGGTGTCTACGACGACGTCTGCCATTCGATTCCGCTGTCGCAGCAGGTGGCCCGCATCTATGAGAAGCGGATGACAAGCTTCGTCTTTCCAGGTGACAAGACGCACGGACAGGCGATGATTCACATGGACGATCTGGTGGCTTGTATCCAGTGCGTGATCGACAGCCGAAACAAGCTGTCTCCGAGGGAAATGTTCCTGATTGCCGAACCCGACGTGATGAGCTACGCCGAGCTGCAGGACCAGCTGGGCTCGCTGATTCACGGCAAGTGGTGGCCGACGATTTGGATTCCCAAGCCGCTCGCCAAGGTTGGCGCCTGGCTCCAGGGACACCTGACCGACGCCGACGACGGGCCGTTCATCCGGCCGTGGATGGTCGATCTCGCCGACGACAATTACGAAGTCGACCTGACTCACGCCCGTAATGCACTCCACTGGGAACCGATGCGGCGTCTGCGCTACACACTGCCACTGATGATTGGACGGTTTCACGCCGACCCGAAAGCCTGGTATGAGGAACACGATCTTGAGTTTCCGGAATCAGTCGATTTCGGCAACTGGAAACCGACCGGCCTGCAGGCGACACCATATTAAGCGACGTTGTGGCCGGTCGGCACAGCGACGCGACGTTCAACGCGACGGGCCGGGACGTCACATGCGATCGTGAGGAAACATCATGTCTGCCGCCTCAGTTGATACTCATCCGGTCGTCGTATTTCGGTCAAGTGATCCCGCGCGGGCTGACCTTGTTCGGGCGACACTGGAAGAGGCCGGGATGGAATGCCTCCTGGACAACGAACAACAGGGCAGCCTGGCGGGCGTTGACCTGATTCCTGTCGAACTGGTCGTCAAGGCCTGCGATGCCAATCAGGCTCGGTCGCTGGTTGCCGGTCACGAACAGGTCAACGATTTCTGACGTGGATTCAGGCCTTCCACGCGATGTCACGATTGCGCGTCAGATCGGAGGTGTGTCATGTGGAACCTTTATGGCATCAAGCGGGACCAACGGAACCTTGTGGCGACATTCGACACGGAAGCCCAGCTTCGGTCTTACGTACAGTGGGCGATTCTGAAGCGTGACGACGACGGCAGCTTCAGATTCGAGCAGAAAACGCCGCTGACAGGCTGCACGAGTTACGACTTCGACGACGCACCGCTCGACAGCGAGTCGGCAGAAGTGGTCCACAATCCCACGCCGGGCATGTTGTGACGGGCGGGCGACCCTCATGCGGAGACAGTGTTCGGTCACTCGGCGATCAGCACCGCAGTCGGCAATTGACGCAACGCAGTCGCCACATCAATTCGGTTGCCAAAGTCATTGTGAGTTTCGCCTGTTAATGGAGAATGCCACTCTCGCTGCCTCAGGTTCTCCGGCAGTGGAACGGTCGTACGATTCCACACGTCTCTGCCGCCAGGTGGCTGGGTCGGTGTTGCAATCAGGGAACAGAGCAGTCGCGGGACGATAACGACAATCGCTGCGCCGGCCGCTGTTCGAGCGAAACTGACGAGATGAGTGCTCGCAGGTCCCGATGCTTCCAGCGGCTGATAGTCACCACTGAAGAAGAGATCAGGATGCTGATTCCGCGCGTGCAGGAGCGTTCGCAGAACGTGCATTTTGATCCGGCCGTCCTCGGGCGCGGCGACCAGCTCAGTCAGTAGAGCGTCGCGCTGGTCGGCAGTCTCGAAGCGGATCACCAGATCGTCGAGCAGCTCGCGTCGCTGCTCGAAGTTGACGGCGCGGCGGTTGTCAGGGTCCACCAGCGAAAAGTTCCACAGCTCGTCGCCCTGGTACAGATCGGGAGTTCCCGGCGAGGTGTACTGCAGAACGAGCCGCGACAGAGCATTCCAGAATCCGCACCGGGTGATGCGACTGACAAGGCTCTGCACGTCGGCGAGGAAAGGCGATGCGATGGTGGCCCGCACTCCGCAGAGGATCGCGTTGCGGACAAACTCCGACAGCGCTGTTTCGTAGACTTTGTTGCTATCGATCCAGTTTGTGCGCGTCTTGGCTTCGCGAGCGGCCTTCAGCATGTACTGGTTGAGTCGATCCGCCAGCGCGGCAAGTGCCGCTGCGTCGGGAAATGAAGACTCCGTTCCCGTCTGGGCAACAGCCGGCCACAAGGCGACGAGACTCTGATAGAAGAGGTACTCGGTGGCCGGATCGGGAGCGGGTTTGCCTTTAACCGTCTGGCGAAGTGGCTGGTTCATCCGCATCCAGCGACTGACGTAACCGTTCCAGAGTTTCGGCATCTCAGACAGAACATCGAGACGGGAACGCACGTCGGCGCTGCGTTTGGTGTCGTGCGTCGTTGCGCAGAGCATCGACTGCGGCGACGTTGCGGCTCGTTGTTTGTTCGTCTGGTGAAAGCGAGTGACTGCGTTCGCGAGGTCGCGCTGTGGTTCACCTCCAACCTCATTCAGCGAGACCAGCGGCACGTATGAGTACAACGCCGTATCTTCGACGCCTTTGGCTGCGGCCGGTCCGGTGATCTGCTGGAACCGCTGAATGAAGTTCAGTCGCTCGCGCTGTTCATGGTCAGGCAGGTCAGGCAGACCATCCAGCAACAGCACGCTTCCGAGGAACGCAACTGCTTCCGAATCAGCGCGCTCGGAGAGTCGGGCGCGAGTCAGTGCGGTTTCAATCCAGCGTCGATCGGCCGCCGAAATCTCCGCCGTTCGGTCATCGACGTACGTCCGATAAACAGGCAAGCCGACGACAACTTCGACGATGGCCCTCACCAGTTGCTGCTCCGTCAGCGCATTCGTCTTTTCGTCTCTTCGGGTAATGCGCAGCAGCAGGTCCGCAAGCCGGCCGACAAACGAGGACAGTTCATCTTTGAGAACGCGACGTTTGGCCTGCCGTTCGATTTTGTACCACCTCACGGGTTGCCCGAGCGTTCGCTGATAGCCGTCGACGATCTCCTCGAACCCTTCCGGCGATACGAAGAGCGATTCGACGTCGTTGAGAAACTCGTAACCGGTCGTGCCGTCAACAGGCCAGTCGTCCGGCAACCGCTCATCTGGTGCGAGGATTTTCTCAACGAACAGGCGAAACGGCCGGAGAGCAGTCTGACTGCCAGCCAGTTCAGCAAGACGCTGCAGGTATCCCCGCGGGTTTCGCAGCCCGTCGATATGGTCAACCCGAAGTCCGCTCAGCAGGCCGTCGTTAATCCAGCGTGCAACGAGTGCGTGGGTTTCATCGAAGACGTACGGGTCTTCCTGGCGGATGGATACCAGGTCATTGATGTCGAAGAATCGACGATAGTTAATCGCCCGCGCCGCCAGCCGCCAGAAGGCCAGCCGATAGCACTGCCGGTTGAGCAGTTTTCTGATTCGTTTGCGGCCTTCGTCGCCCTCCCCGAACTGTCGAGCGGTCGTCTCGGCCCAGTTGTGCGTCAGTGGCGAAGCTTCGATGCGTCCGGCCAGTTGTGACAGCCAGAGTTCGATTTCGTCGAGAGGCAGTTCTGTGTCACGCCGCGTGCGGACGATTCGGCCGGGGATTCGGGCCAGCTTCGTCAGCAACTCGTCAATGGTCTGTCGGGTCGGGTGTTCGGGCGGCAGGGTTTCGCTCAGCGATGCCGCACCGAATCGGCAGACGGTCGGGACAGTCGACGGGTCAAGCGGGAAGAGGTGTTCGTAGTAGCGAATGCAGAATCGCCCGTCTTCCCAGACGACGCTCAATTCGTCGCTGGCAAGGATCTTCGACAGCGGTGCTCCGAGAATCGGGATCAGTACGCGACCCCACGATTCGGCATCGGGCATCCGCCAGTCGACGTCAAACCAGCGGCAGTAACTCGAACTGACGCCAAACATCAGCACATCGCGCCAGTAGAGATTCTCCGTGCTGCTTGCGGCCATATGGTTCGGCACGATGTCGAGAATCAGTCCCAGTCCGTGAGCCTGCGCCGTCGTCACGAGTCCGCGAAAGGTTGTCTCGTCACCGATGTTCGGATTGACGGTAATCGGGTCGACGACGTCGTATCCGTGCGTGCTGGCCACTCGCGAGCGCAGGATCGGCGAGCTGTAAATGTGCGTGATGCCCAGCCGCGACAGGTACGGCACGAGTTCCTTCGCGTCATCGAACGTGAAGACGCGGCTGAACTGCAGGCGGTAAGTCGCGATCGGCACGTTCTGGTCGTTCATTGCACTTCTGTCCGAGGGGCGTCCGCTTCGGGTGGTCGGCCAGCCATCTGCCAGTTGAGATGATCGCTTCCATTCTGACGAAGCACGAGCAGCGACCGCGGGGCCAGCGCAAGCTCGTCCTCCCGAGAGACCGCGTCGCCGACGGCTGACCGATTAAGCGGCCCATTCCAGCACGCGTCGGCCGAGTTTAACAGTACGGTCCAGTCGCCTGGCGGAATCGGTGTCTGTGTATGTGCCGGCTCTTTGCCGAAGTGAAAGACGGTGACAATGTCTTCCTGTGCGGAGCGGCGATGAGTCACGAGCAGCCGGCTGGTGGCATGCGCTGACACGTTCATCTGAGTCCGATCGAGGTTTCTCAACGCGGGCTGTGAGCGACGCAGACGGATCAGTTCCCGGTAAAAAGACAGCAGAACCGCGTGGTGACCTCGCG
Source organism: bacterium (assembly GCA_016124895.1). GTDB lineage: Bacteria > Planctomycetota > Planctomycetia > Planctomycetales > Planctomycetaceae > JAPOLP01. Next base: position 36,541 of record WGMU01000028.1, on the reverse strand, counting down.
TCCGCAAAGAGTGATCAAGCCGGCAACGGCTGAAGGTCTTCCTGGCCTGCGGATCTGGTGGCTTGCCCTGCCACGCGAAGTCCTTGAACTCGGCCTGCCGACCGCGACGGACGGCCCGGATGAGTCCCTTGTCGGCGTGACTGATGAAGAACTGAAACGGCGCGGTTTCACCGTACTCTTCGCCCATGAACAGCAGCGGAACGAACGGCGACAGGAGCACAAAGCCGGCGGCGAGTTTCAGCGATTCAAAGTCGACCAGCGTCGTGAGCCGTTCGCCGAGCATCCGGTTGCCGACCTGATCGTGATTCTGCGAACACACGATGAAACTGTCGGCGGGAAGACTTCGCGCAGACTGGCCGTGCGAATGCTCGCGGAAGTGCGAGTAACGCCCGGAATAGACGAACCCGTCGCATAGACATTCGACAAGGTCGTCAAAGCCACTGAAGTCCTCGTAGTAGCCCGTCTGCTCGTTCGTCAGTTCAACGTGCAGCGCGTGATGCAGGTCGTCGACCCATTGGCCGTCCATGCCGAGCCCGCCGACTTCGCGCGGCAGGACCATGCGGGGATCGTTGAGATTGCTTTCCGCGATCGTATGAACCTGACGGTTGAGCAGTTCGCCCTGCAGTCGTACTGCGTCGGCCAGTTCCTGCAGAAAGGGTCGGGCACTCTGGTCAAAGATGGCGTGGACCGCGTCAAGCCGCAGAGCATCAATGTGGCAGTCACGAATCCAGTACAGAGCGTTCTCGATGAAGTAACGCCGCACATGGTCGCTGCCGCGCCCGTCGAAGTTAACTGCCTCGCCCCATGGTGTGCTGTGCCGACGCGTGAAGTAGCGGCCGAATCTGGCGAGGTAATTCCCTTCCGGGCCTAGGTGGTTGTAGACGACGTCAAGAATGACGCAGAGGCCGCGTTGATGGCAGGCGTCGACGAAGCGGCGCAGTCCGTCAGGGCCGCCATAGGAGTTCTGAACCGCAAACGGGTACGTGCCGTCGTAACCCCAGTTCCGGTCACCGGGGAACTGTGCGACCGGCATGATTTCGACGGCCGTGACGCCCAGCCTCGCCAGTTCATCGAGATGCGGAATCGCCAAGTCGAACGTGCCCGCTTCGGAAAACGTCCCGATATGCAGTTCGTAAATGATGTAGTCCGCCAGCGGGCGACCGTGCCAGTTCTGGTCGTGCCAGGCAAATTCCGTCGGAACAGGTGCCGAGGGACGATGGACGTCTTCGGGCTGGAAACGCGACGCGGGATCTGGCCAGGCGTCAGTGCCATCGAGCCGGAACAGATATCGTGTTGCTGAAACATCGATCCTGCTGAGCACCGTACTGAAGTAGCCGCGCGGTTCACGCTCCATCGGGACAGCTCGTTCCTGCGGAGCCGTCAGCAGCAGTTCGACGGATTTCGCTTTCGGTGCCCACACTCGAAACCGACAGGAATCGTCAGGCTGAACGATGGCTCCGATGGAGGGCGGATACTGCGGATGGAAGTCTGACTCACTCGTCATCACTGAGGTTTCTCGATGATCTGCAGAATGCCCTGCAGTGGAATGTTCGCCCATTCCGGGCGGTTGTTGAGTTCGTAGCGCAGTTCGTAGACCGCCTTTTCGAGGACAAACAGGTCCAGCAGAACCTGACGCTGATTCTGATCACCTGGCAGCAGATCTGAGCCCCCGAGGCCGTCCAGATACGACTTGAGATACGTCGCCGAGCACCAGGCACACCAGACCTGCAGCCATTGTTCCAGCACGTCCGCGACAATGGCCTCATTCGCCGCGGCGACCGTTCCCGGTGCCTGTCCTCGACGCACCGCATGAGACGCGTAGTGAAACGACCGCAACATGCCAGCAACATCCCGCAGCGGCGAACGCTTCAGACGCCGCTCGCCAATTGACCGGTCGGGTTCGCCCTCAAAATCGATGATGACAAAATCGCGGCCAGTAAAAAGCACCTGACCGAGATGGAAATCCCCATGAACACGAATCCGCTGGGCAGGAATGACGTCTCCGTCGATCAGAACGCGGAACTGCTGCAGCAGATCGCCTTCCAGAGAAAGCAGCCGTTGAGCGTCTGGTTGCAGCGTTTCGGGCAGCCGGTCAGCCTGTCGGCGCAACAGACCCAGCGAGCGGCGGGTGAGGGTCCGCATCGACTGGTACAGGCTCCGTTGCGACAGCCGTGAGAACGGTTCAGGAGCGAAAGCCGGGTCATCGGCGTCGCCGCTGAGTGCGAGGTGCATCTCCGCCGTACGTCGACCCAGAAGACTGGCCGCTTCCAGGTAAGGCCCAACGATCTGGGCTGCCGTGTCGGGAATCGTGCGTTTCGCAATCTCAAGCAACGGTGCAGTCGGCAGCAGTTCCTCGTTCGGTCGGACGGCGGCAAATTCCGATTCGACGCGTTCGAAATATCGACCCAGTTCATCAATCGTGTAGTACCACGCGTCAGTTTCGCAGTTGACCATCTGCTGCAGCACGGCGAGAGAAACAGACTCGCCTTTTTCCGGTTGGTATTCGAGAGCCCCTTCGAGCGGCGGCACGCAGTCAGGCGCACCGTGCTGTTGCAGAAACCACCCGATTTCGATCTCCGGATTCACTCCGGAATGGGCGCGGCGGAACAGTTTCATAAACCGCCGGCCGTCAATGACCGCCGCCGAGTTGCTCTGCTCGCCCTCGTGAACGGCGATACTCGGAAGCGAGCTGCTGACGGCGGTGGTGTCTTCTTCGACAACGATCGGCAAACGCATCCGCTGAATCGATCCATGCCAGCCGGTCAGTCGGTACTCAGAGGTCACCATCTCGTGAAGCAATCGCCAGAAGGCCGGCTCGCGCGAGGCTTCACACAACGCCGCCGTCTCACCCGTGTCCGCCCGCTCAACCCGGACGATCCCTGCCGACGGGTGGTCGCCGAGAATGTCGTCTTGCTGCTGATTCTGTGCGAACACGACGGGCAGGAAGTACGACTCAGGTTCTCCCTCGACGTAGTCGATCTGCGTGAGCAGCAGTCGAAGCGTTGTTGTCTCGCTGTCTCCGGCCAGCGGGATGACGTCGCGGAGCTGAGCTGCCTGAATCTTCCGTGACTTTCCGGCAAACCAGCGCTGACGCTGCAGCCAGGATGGGATGCACTTAAGCAGCGTATTCCGGGTCGGTTCGTCGAACAGGGAATCCCATTCGCCGTCAATCCGGCAATCGGGCAATCGTTCACTGCTGGCCGTTTCGTCGCCGTCGACCCAGTCAAGTCGGAACCAGTAGAAGCCGTGCGGTCCCAGCGTCAGAAAATAGGGCCACTCGCCGATCGGCGGGAACGGAGTCAGTCCGAAGAGTTCCGTCGGCTGGCGGCCTCGGAAACGCGACAGGTCCAGCTCGACGCACTGCGCGAACCGGGACAGATTGGCCACAACCAGAATGTGCTCTTCACGACCTTCATGGCGGTACTCACGCAGAAACGCGAGCACCTTGCCGTTCTCGGGGCGCAGAAATTCGATTGTGCCACAGCCAAACGCGTGAAACTGACGCCGCAGGTTGATCAGCCGCCGCATCCACCACAGCAGGGAGTGCGGCCGGTTGTGGTCGACTTCGACGTTTCGCGACGCGAAGTGGTAGGCGGCCTCGGCAATGACCGGCAGGTAAAGCTGATGCGGGCTGGCCTTCGAAAAACCGGCGTTACGATCCTCGCTCCACTGCATCGGCGTCCGAACGGCGTCACGATCGCCCAGATAGAAGTTGTCGCCCATCCGGATCTCATCACCGTAGTAGAGAATCGGCGTGCCGGGCAGCGAGAGCAGCAGCACATTGAGCAGTTCGATCTTGCGTCGATCGTCGCGCATCAGTGGGGCCAGGCGGCGACGGATACCGAGGTTGACGCGCGCCCGTGGATCCTGGGCGTACGCCCGGTACATGTAGTCGCGTTCTTCGTCGGTCACCATTTCGAGCGTCAGTTCGTCGTGGTTTCGCAGGAAGATCGCCCACTGACAGCCGTCAGGCAGGTCGGGTGTCTGCTCGAGAATATCAATGATCGGAAACCGGTCTTCCCGTTCGACCGCCATGAACAGACGCGGCATCAGCGGAAAGTGAAAGTTCATGTGACACTCGTCGCCAGCACCGAAGTAAGCCGCCGCGTCTTCCGGCCACTGATTGGCTTCTGCGAGGATCAACCGGTCGTCGTACTTCACGTCGAAGTGGGCCCGCAGTTCCTTGAGAAAGCCGTGCGTCGCTGGCCGGTTCTCGCAGTTCGTCCCTTCCTCCTCGAACAGGTACGGCACGGCGTCAAGTCGCAGTCCGTCAACGCCGAGGTCGAGCCAGAAGTCGAGTACGCGGAGCATTTCGGCGCGGACTTCCGGGTTCTCAAAGTTCAGGTCCGGCTGATGGTGATAGAAGCGATGCCAGTAGTATGCGCCGGCCTTCTCATCCCAGCTCCAGTTTGACGATTCGTAGTCCTTGAAAATGACCCGCGCGCGGCTGTAGCGGTGCGGGTCATCGGACCAGACGTAGAAGTCCCGCCAGGGATCGCCGGGCTTCGCGCGCCGCGACTTCTGAAACCAGGCGTGCTGATCCGACGTGTGATTCATCACCAGTTCCGTGATGACTTTCAGGCCGCGACGGTGAGCTTCCTTCAGCAGCCGTTTGAAGTCATCAAGGTCTCCGTACATCGGGTTGATGGAGTAGTAATCAGAGATGTCGTATCCGTCGTCTTTCAGCGGCGATGGGAACAGCGGCAGCATCCAGATGGCCGTGACACCGAGTTCCTGGATGTAGTCGAGCTTCTGGATCAGCCCCGGAAGGTCGCCGATGCCGTCTCCGTTGCTGTCGTAGAAGGCCCGCACATGAAGCTGGTAGATCACGGCGTCACGATACCAGACCGGCGCGGCGCACTCTGGCAGGGGCATCAAGGTGCAGGGCCGCTGTTCGTCGAACGTCGTTTGAGGCTTGGGCATGAGGAGCGAGTTCCAGTGAGTGAAAGCTGACTTGTTCTGCGATGCACAGCAGCGCCGGCGTGTGATCAATGGACACTGTGTTCCAGGAGATCGTTCTGAAGTGACCAGTCGTCGGGCAGCACGGCTCCTTTCAGGATGAGGGGCAGGCCTGCGCGGATCATGCACAGCGGCAATTCGGGCGTTTCGTAAACGTCACCCGAGTTGACGGTCGATATACCGCGACCGATGCGGACGTCCTTCGCGACAAAGCCGTTGATCTTCGCTTCGTCGTCGAGCTTCATAATTCCCAGGCCGCTGGCTTCGCTGCGGAGGACCGCAAGTCTGGCAAGCGAGGCGTTGGCACCCGTCTCGATGTGCGTCCTGGCGAGGTCACGATAATCCATCCGGTAGAGCTGATCACCTGACAGGATCAGGAGCTGATCACTTCCCGGCTGCTCGGCGTACCGAATGTTTTTTCGAACGGCGTCGGCAGTGCGCTGATACCAGTCGAATTCGTCATCAGATCCAGCGGTTCGCTGCGCTGCGAGCAGTTTGAAGAGTCCGCTGCGGAACTGATCGAAGCGGTATGCCTGCCGAATGTGGCGATGCAGGCTGACGGAAAGGAACTGCGTCAGCACGTACATCTGCGAAAGCCCGCTATGGATGCCGTTCGACATCAGGATATCGATCCGTCGATACTCTCCGGCCAGTGGCACAGGAGGTGTGGCTCGATACTGCGTCAATGGGTCATGGCGGGTTCCTCGCCTACCGCTGGAAATCAGTGCCACGACGTTGTTCATTCTGAAACTCCAGCTTTGCCATGTTCGCGAGATCAGAGTCCGGGCTCACAGTGCTCACTTGCGTTGGGACGGTCGGTCACCTGTCGCTGCCAAACGCGAAGGTCGTGCCACTTTGCCTCAGGATGAATGAGACGCGGGTTCCATCGGCCGTCGCTGGCCAGTCAGCACGTTGACAGTTCCGGTTGGTTCCAGACCGATCAGCTTGAACTGGCATCGTCCAGCGAGATTGCTCACATCCGCGAGGTACCGGCACGCCTGGGAGCCTTCCCGCATCAGGATATTGACCGACAGGCCACCAGATCGGTCGATCTGCCATCAGATTGCCGGTGGGATAACGGCGGATAGCGGCATCCGCGGTGAATGGCATGACTGCCGCGCATCAGACTTTGGCAGCACGGCTGCAGATGGCGCGTTCGTCGGAGCTACTGATCGTCGTCAACGTTGTCTGAAGGGAGATCAGCCTGCCGCCGATACCCGACCAGATAACGCGACGTGCCGGGCGGAGCTGTGAAATCTGCTGGGAACTCCTGTCCCGACAGGTCGTAGCAGACGCGCATCGACACGGAATCCTTCATTTCAAAGATCGCGAGAAACGTCTTTCCACGGTTCGGTCCCGATGTGCTCGTTATCGTCATGCGTTTGGGCGAGGTTGAAACGTCGACGCTGTAAGTGCCCCGATCGGGCTCAATCTCACCCTCGACAGTGACTTCGTACTGGCCGGCAGCGGTCTTCATTGTGATGGCTTTGACGGTCCAATCAGACAGACGTTTTCCACTGAGGACAGCGGCGATCGGTTTCCAGACGCCTTCGTAAGACCGGGCATCAGCCGTCGCCGTTATCTGTGACGCAACCTGCCTTGAGATTTCCTGAAGATCGACATCCCGCCGGTCAGCAGGGAACTTCTGTGGCAGCAGCCACCATTCCTCGGTGAACGACGCCGAGTCACCTGGCTGCAGGCGTTCGCGCGGGCCGATCGGTTCCAGTTCGACGCGCGGGCCTTCGGGATACCAGACAGAAATTGTCAGCCCGGCGGCTTCGTTGTAGACGCGGTCCGGGTACGTTTTGAACGTCTTGACGAAGAGCAGATTGTCGGTCGTCAGGTACGCCATCCAGCCGGCGTAGGAATCGAAGCCGAGCTTCGGTTTGCGCGGGGCGCCGAGGATTTCGAGAAAGCCGTCACGCACCCGGATGTTGTCGTCGTCCGGGCGGGCGTTGATCAGGCTGCCTTCTTCATACATGACGTATTTGTTGGGAAAACGGCTGGGCTCAGAGACCGGAATCACACAGATGCCCTCGCCTGTCGCAAACGTCCGGCTCCAGTGGCACCACTCTTTGACGCTCTCCGAGACATTGTGAATTGTCTGCGTGCAGAGCAGTCGCGATGACTTTTCCTCGAGCACGAAGTCACGGACGAGTTGCACTCCAGTGGCGGCGTCCTTCGGACTGGTCAGCCGGGCTGAACGCGGCCCAGTGACCTCACCGGTCCATTCGCCTGACCACAGCGTCGGCCGCGGCGGGATGACAAGTTCCGGCCCGATGTCGAAGCGCCCGGCAGACGATTGGGGTCGGTCACCAGGCTTCCAGGCTTTTTCTTCATCGCTGAGGTACAGCGAGTTTGTGCCATTCAGCGAGTACTCGAGGATTCGTCCGCCGACCTGTGGGCAGAGCACGACTCGGGTCGTCGCATTGCGAAGTTCGATCGCACGTTCGTAGCCGAAGTATTTGACGAAGCGAGCCGGGTCCGCGGCAAGAACAGCAGTTGATGACTCAATCCCGAGTCGTCCGCGGTCGCCAGCGAGCAGTAGCAGGGTCAGAACCCCGACGACGGTGAACTGTCGAGACATGCGTTTTCCCTCGATGCGAATTGGGCGGTTTTGGTGTTGAAGCAAAGCGGTAGGCCGGTTTCTCCGAAACCGGCACGCTGTCAGATGTAGAGGCCATTGTCGGTCTCGGACCATCCTTTGCGGGACTGCGGACAGTTCTGTTTGGACTTCCTGCGAACAGGAACGCTCCGTTGGCGGCGTCCTGACCGTTCCGGACTCTCTCCGCGCTTCTGCAGGTTTTGGAAAAACCTGCCTACGGCTGGCGAATCGTATGCCGAGCGATCTTTCCGCGACCAGCGGACGGATGGGACTCGTCCGGCTTCGTTGATTGGTGTTGTGATCCTCGCGGTATCAGGGCACGATCAGACCGCTCGATTCCTGATCGACTCCAGCCCGCCGAGGATTTCAATGTCGCGAATTCACGATCATTCGCACTGTCGCTGCGGAATTGAACGGCGAACGATGCTCAAGGCTGGGGCCATTGGCCTGATGGGGCCGACGCTGAGCCAGTTGCCTCTGGCCGGATCGGAAGCCACAAAAGCAAAGCGGGTTCTGTTCGTCTTTCTGACCGGAGGACTTTCGCACCAGGACAGCTTCGATATGAAGCCGCTCGCGCCGTCGGACGTGCGGGGGGAGTTCATTCCCGTGGCGACGGCGACACCCGGTCTGCGAATCTGCGAGCACCTGCCGAAACTGGCGGCGCGAACAAACGACTATGCGCTGGTACGGTCGATCGGAACTGACAGCAGCGGGCACGAACTGGCGTGTCACATGCTGCTGACCGGACGGCTCGATCTGCCGCCGGGCTTGAACGTGCGCGACGCACCGAGCCCGAACGAGTGGCCGTCGTTTCTCTCGCAGGTGACTTACGCATTTCAGGATCGCAGGACGCATCTGCCACCTGCCGTCGTACTGCCTCAGCCGAGTGTCAACGAAGCGGCACGCGTTCGACCCGGTCAATACGCCGGACGGCTGGGTCCGGCCTACGAAGCGTGGCACATTGACATCGCCTCGAAGTGCCCGCTGGGGAACGGAGCGTGTCCGAACTGTTTCCGGTTCGACGATGACCACTTCGATCACGTCGCGCCGACGGTCTTTGAAACACCGATGCTGACTCTGCCCGAAGGCGGACGATTCCGGTTGAACAATCGTGTCGGATTGCTGTCTGAAATCGAACGTCAGCAGCGGAGTCTCGAAGCGCGAGCCGAGGTCACGAAGCTCGACCGGCAACGTCAGCAGGCGATCTCGGTGCTGGCCGATCCAGCAACGCGCGGCGCGTTCGATGTCGAGAACGCGGACCCGGCGACGATCGAACGCTACGGACACAATAAGTTCGGCCTGTCGCTGCTGATGGGTTTTCGACTGATTCAGGCTGGCGTGAATCTGGTGCAGGTGAACCTCGGAAAGAATTCGTCCTGGGACACGCACCGCCGCAACTTCGTCAATCTGAAACGCAATCTGCTCCCGTATCTCGATCAGTCGGTGTCGGCACTGCTCGATGATCTGAAGCAAAGCGGCCTGCTGGAATCGACGCTGGTGATCGTGACGGGCGAGTTCGGACGCACTCCGAAGATCAATAAGGACGCCGGTCGCGATCACTGGGGACCGGTGATGACGTCGCTGTTTGCCGGCGGCGGCGTGCGCGGCGGCAACGTGATCGGTGCAACGGACGCGCTGTCGGCGTATCCTGTCGAGGATAAGTACACGGTCGAAAACATCGCCGCGACGATGTTCGATTCACTGGGCATTCCGAAACACGCTCAGTGGGAAGACGTCGATCGCCGTCCGCACGAGTTCTACCGGGCGAACCCGATCGACAAGCTGTTCTGAGAGTCGCACATTCATCCCTCCTCCCGGCGTTCGCTATGTCTTTGCCGGTGAGTCGAGGTTTGCCCTGCTGCGAAACTTCGCCAGTCGAATTCTGAAAAGTGCTGTCGCGCTGCGCCGTTAATGCTTACAGAGCCGCCATTCGACTTCAGAATGCCCGTGGCGGTCTGCTCAACCGGCTTCCAGTCGGCCGCACCTTTTGGCTCACCGTCGGGAGAATTCGCATGTCCGCCAGTCGCTGTCTGAGTTCTGAAGAGTTGCGTGATTTCGTGCTGGGGCAGACGGACGAATCCCGTTCGGAAGAGATCCTCGCTCACCTGTCCGAGTGCCCGGCCTGCGAGGACACCATTGCCACATTCGACGACACAGCGGATTCGCTGGTTGTTTCCGTGCGTCAGGCTGCTGAGCCTCACACTGGTGCTGAGTCGTCAGACGCCAGCGCATCCGCTCCGAGCGATCCACTTGCCGCCGCGCTGGCAAGTCTCCGCAGTCGGTTTGCTCCATCCTCTGCGGCACCACCGACGGACGGCAGCGTGTCTCGAATTATCGAGCGCGTCCGCGACTACGAACTGCTCGACGAACTCGGTTCCGGCGGAATGGGAACAGTCTACAAGGCGCTGCACACGAAGCTTGACCGCACCGTCGCACTGAAGCTGCTGCCCGCTCGGAGACTGCGCGACCAGGCCGCAGTGGCGAGGTTCGAGCGTGAGATGAAGGCCATCGGCCGGCTCGATCACCCAGCCATTGTCCGTGCGACCGACGCGGGCGAGGTTGACGGCACGCACTTCCTGGCGATGGACTTCGTCGACGGCATCGACCTCGGAAAACTCGTCCGCCTCGTCGGGCCACTCGATATTCCGAGTGCTTGTGAGCTGATTCGGCAGGCTGCGATCGGCCTGCAGTACGCGCACGACCAGGGCCTGATTCACCGCGATGTGAAGCCGTCGAATCTGATGGCGGAGAGGAACGTCGGAACACGGAAGTCGGACGTCGGAGAATCGAACAGAGAACAGAATTCCGGCTTCCGCGTTCCGAATTCCGACTTTGCGATTTCGTCTTCAACCGTTCGCATCCTCGACCTCGGTCTCGCGTTGTTCGGTTCGGCGAGCGAAGCGGTTGACGAGTTGACAACGGTCGGGCAGTTGATGGGCACGCTCGACTACATGGCACCCGAGCAGGCGGATAACAGTCACTCGGTCGACGCTCGCGCAGACGTTTACAGTCTCGGCGTGACGCTGTTCAAACTGCTGACCGGGATGGCTCCGTACGAAACGGGTGAGCGTTGTAGTCCACTGCAGAAGATGAAAGCGCTGGCGACGACCGATCCGCCGCCGATCACGTCTCGGCGTAAGGAGCTGCCGGACGGTCTGGCCGCCATTGTTGATCGCATGCTGCTTCGAGATCCGGACGAGCGGTTTCAATCGGCTGCCGAAGTCGCAGAAGCACTGATGCCGTTCTGCAACGGACAGGCGATCGACGATCTCGTTGAACACGGAATGCGGCTCGCCGAGCAGCACCGTCTATCCGCTCAAAGTAGCCATCTCGCTCCCCGGGATGAGCCGATCGGGTTGAGGGCGTTGAGCAATCTGCCAGCGCCGGGTGCAGGTCCGTCGAGTGAACCGTCTGCTGCTTCAGGAAGTGCTCACCGCACCTCACAGAACGGCTCATCTCGTGGAGCGAGATGGCTATTGTGGACGGTGCTGACCGCGGTCGCGCTGTTCGCAGGAATCACGATCTGGCTGCAGACCGATACCGGCACACTGAAGATCGAATGCGTCGACGAAAACGTCCCGATCGAAATCCGCAGCGACAGCGGCAAGGTCGTCCAAAAGGAAACGCTCAGCGTCGGACAGAACGAAATCGTCATCCACTCGGGCCGTTACGAAATCGTCCTGCCGCAAAAGTACGACGAGTTGAAAATCGAGAACGGAACTTACGAACTCACACGCGGTGGTGAGTGGATTGCGCGAGTGACGAAGCAACCGGGGAGTACTACTTCGCCAGGCGTGGCAGGTGCTTCGGGACGCTCCGCCTTCGGGGCAATGATGGGTGAGATGCAGCCGACTCAACCCACGAGGCGTTCGTATGTGCTCTCACCGTCTCCACAGTCCAGCACATTGCGGACTCTGGACGGTGGCGATCTGGTTGATATCTACGTCGACCGAAAGTCGCCGAACAGGACACAGCCCACTGATGTCAGGGAACTCGTCGCAGAAGTTGTTCCGGTGACAACGATCATGCAGTCTGGACTTCGTGCCACGGTGACGGTTCTCGTCACTCCCGAAGAAGAAGCCTCTCTGCGTCTTGCGGCGAAAGTCGGAACGTTTTCGATCGTACTTCGCGCGCCGGATGCGAAACCGCTGGCTGACGCAGCGATCAGGCGGTTCGACCCAGAGGCGACCAGCAAACAGATCGAACTCGATGCCGCAAACACGGCCCGGTCGAGCGCCGCTGTCGGGCAGAACTCTTCTGACCTTCAAACGCCGGGCCGCCAGTCGCCGACCGGCCAGAATGACCTGTGGCCGCTAGGCTCACGACTCCCTGGCGAACGGAAAGCCTCGACGCCACCTGCATCAACGCCCGTCTTCAGCGGGCGGACGTTCGAGGAGTGGCAACAGTCGGTGTTGACTGAGCGGAATCCGGACGAGCTGAAGAGTGCCGTCATGGCGCTGTGCATTCTCGGCCGGCAGAACCGCGATCAGGAAGCGGCGGAGACAGTGTTGAAAGTCACCGACGCTTACCCGTGCGAGGTCAGCAGCAGTCCGGAAGGCGAACTGGTTGCGGCAGCGATCCGGTATCTAAGAACGCTAGACGCGGACGCGATTGTCCCGGCGATTGTCGAGGCACTCAAAAGCCGTGGGACGAACACGCGGCGACTGATCGTCGAGCATCTCGCTTCCGGTGTAATGTACGGCAACGGCCTGGGTGGACGTAACCAGGGGAGTGATGTGCCGAGCACCGGCCAGGCGGATCCCCTGATGTCGCGAATCCGGAAGTCTCCTGAATTCCGCAAGGCTCTGATCGAGCTGTATCCAAAACTGAAGCCACAGGACGCTCAGGCAGCGACACTGCGATCTGTGGCCTTCGGAATCGTCGAGAATTTTCTGGACGACCCTACGCTCAAGACGGAAATCGACGCCCTGCTCGAACACATTTTTCAGGATGCACAGACGGCCGCTCAACCAGGCAGCTCTGTGACTCGCGCGATCGTCCACCTGGCTCGACGAAAGCCCCGGGCGGAACTGGCGGACTACTTTCTGAACGACATTCAACGCCACGTCCTGTTTCCAAACGAGGCGGTTGCACAAAGCGTGTCCTGGCTGTCGTCGCTCAAAGCTGACTGGTATGGCCTGTGGCTGCTCGGCGACAAGGTGTCGCCAGAGGATTCCAATCAGATCGCGAAGCTACTGACGGCCGAGTTGCCGGACACGTTCTGTCCGTCACCGCTGCAGGCAGACTCGCTTCCCGTCGACCCGTCACATTGGGGTATTCAATCCGCACCGCGCCAGACTGTGACGCGCGGCCTGCTGGTCCTCGACCTGCTCGGTTCAATCGGACCAGGCGCAAAGTCGACGCTACCCGCGATTCACGACGAAATCGAACGCCTGACCGGTCAGCGCCCCGTCGACGGCGGAGACTTCGGTTACGAAGCGAACGATCCGCGGACAATTTACGAGCAGTATGCAATGTCGTTTCGGAGTGGTCTGGACGGGACCATCGCCGGAGGCAGCGGTGGAATGGGTGGCATGTCCGGCGGCGGGTTCTTCAGTGTGAAGGACGAGCCGGATGCAAAAGAACGAATGCCGGTCGTCATGCCCGAATCGTTAGCTCGCCTGAACGCGGCCCTCCGCGCAGTGAAAGCAATCACCGGTCAGACACCACGGTTTGCGTCGCATCCGCTGCAGATTAAAGAGCCAGCGGTCGGAATGGGTGGAGCCGATTACTCTGGCGGTGGAGGTGCTCCATATGGCGGCGGGTATCCGGGAATGATGGGAAGCCCGGCAGTTGCGTCGATTGATCCTTCAGCGTTGCCGCAACTGGTTTCTTACCGAAACCGCGGCCTCAACGAATGGGTTACGAACAAGGATTTCAATACGAAGTCCGCTGAGCAACTGGCAGACGTCATGCTGGCCGTCGAATTGCTGGGCAGCAACGAGGCAGGCGGGCAGGCGGCAGCGTCAATCTTTGACGCGGTGGTCCATCACGACGAAGACCTGACAGATACTCAACGACAGCTTCTTCGCCGGTCGTTTATCCACTCCTGGATGCTCACCAGTGGCCGCTCACACGACAGGCTGATTCAGTCGATGTTCTCTGGCAGTCCAGTTCGCCTGGCAGCGGTCCTGAAAGAATTCGCGGCACCGTTATTTGATCAGTCCGTCGGCGAGCCCCCCTTGAATCTGAGCGTGGCGCTGCCGAATGAAGAGTCGGAGGAACTGGTCAACGCTGCGTCATTCCAGTCTGACTATCGAAGTCTCGTCGAGCGGTGGGAGCAGCTTGAGCCCGACGTTCGATCGGCGATCCTGCAGTTAGAGGCTCAATTGCCGACGCTCGGGCAACCCTGCTCGGATGGTCTGCTTGAGCAACTGCTGACGAACGGAAAACCGCAGGAGAAGGTCGCCGCCGCCCTGATTGTGGCTCGCATGTTCGGAGCACAGCAGCCTTTGATTCGGAAACCTCTCACATGGCGTGAGGCAGAAGTGACTCAGATTCAGGAACGTCGATCACCGCTGCATGGAACAGCAATCGACGTTCTGATCGAGGCGATCCGTCAGCGGACGCTGGATGTCGACTGGGTCAATGCCGTCCCGGCGATCGTGATACTGTCGAATGGACGACTCGATCCACAGGTTGCCCGGGAGTTCACCGCTCTGATCGTCGAGGACAGTTCCGAGGCCGGTTCAGTCGCCGGATTTGGATTGCTCCTGCCGGTGCCTGTAGTGCCAGCGACCGTCTACGGAATGGAGGGAGCCGGTCCTGGAGGTCTGCCCGGAATGCCGGCAGGTCACCTGTCAGGAGGACGTGCCAATGCGATGAGCAGCGGTATTCCTGGCGGTTTGCCAGTCGGGACGGACGGTTCGACTGCCAGATCCTACCTGTTGAGTCGCCGGATTCTGTTGTGCAGCGCGTTGAGTTTCGCCGCACACAACGATGCAACGGTCCGTCTAGAAATCGCTCGACAGATTGCTGCCGTGATTCCCGAGGGTGATCCCAGGAACGCGAGCCAACCGTCTGACGGCTTCTCGACAGTCCTTCTGCATTGGCAGGATGGATCGACGATTCATGGCCGAACGCCCGTGAAACCTGGTGGCGAGCCATTGGAGTTCGTACGTGTTGCCAGAGCCACGTTGAACTCGCTTCTGCCCGCGAACGAAGTGCAGCAACTGCTCAAGATGCCGTCCGATGGCACGGCGCTGCAGAGTAATGGGGTTCCTTCCGATCCTTCTTCCAGACCTGAGAACACTGGAGCCACAGGTACTGCTTCAGAGACTTCCACGACGTACAAAGGGCGCACGTACGCCGATTGGCTGAATGAAGTTCGTCGGGAACGGAGCCCGGAGGAACTGAGTGACAGCCTGCAGGCCCTGGTGACGCTGGGGGCAGGAAGGCACGACGAAGAAATCGCTCGACAGATTCTGTTGATTGTCTCGCGGCTGAACGTTGTGGCTTCGGACGGAGGCAGTGATGGGCCGCTGCTGGCGGCAACAGCCAGATGTCTCAATCAACTGAAGACGTCAATCGTTGTACCACTCGTTACCGAGGCCGTTCGATCCGGGCAGCCACACATGGTCTGGTATGTGACGCAGCGTCTGATGCCTGACCTCGACATGCGCAAGTGGAACTCCGCCCAGACCAGAACGACCAATCCGGTTTCGCTCGCGCTGTACGAGAACACTGATTTCCGTGACGCGCTGCTTTCGACCTGGCCTGAGGTTACTTCAAAAATGCGACCGCAGTTTGTTCTGGCGGCAAGTCTGTTCGCTGATGAGGCACCCCCTGACGGCGAACTTCCGGACGGAAAGCTGCTCAGGTTTCTGGCGGACGTGGCCGGCAGCGACGACGCTGAGACTGGAATGCCGTTACACCGCGGTGACGAAAGAAGTTCGTTGAAGCTGCACGCCTGCCGGGCGCTCGCACAGATTTACCCGTCGTGCCCGGAACTTCCAAAGTGGACAATGGACGGGTTGGAACCTCGTCGCAAACGCATCGGCCCGCAGTGGTGGCAGCATTCTGAAAACGGCTGGCTCGCGTTGAAACAGATGGGACAGAACGCATCCGGGCAGGTTGACCGACTCGTTCAGTGGATTGCCGATGCCGACGAGGATGATCGGAGGACGTTCGCGGTGAGGTGGGTTTCGAAGTCGGCAACCGGAACGAGAGAGTCGCATGGAATCGCGGTCCCGCGGCGTCTGGTCATGCTCGAAATTCTGGCAGCCATCGCTGATCGAGACCACCTGAGTGACGGAACACGGACCTTGCTGGCGACGCTGCTGAACACAGTTCCCCAGTTTGCAGCTAAGGCGTTGGAGAACTCGCAGGGTGTCGAACTTGCGGACACCGATTATGCCCGCGAAGTGGCGACGTCTGCAATCGACACACTGGCCAGAATGAGAGACCCGATGGCCAGCTTCAACTTTGAGACCTTTGGTGATGGACTGAGAACGCGCGACGTGGCGTGGTTGATTGTCGCACACCGCCGCTGCAGGAAGTTGATTGCGGAGCTGCTGGGAGATTTGAAAGCTGACGACGCGAAGACGGAACCAGAATCGAAGCCGGACGAATGATGCCAGGTTGCCAGAACTCGCTGCGCTCGGTCCGGCCTACGTCGGCGTTCCGTGGAATTCCCAGCCGAGCATGATGGAGTTCAGTCCGCTGCCGATGCCGAGCAGGGCAACGCGGTCGTTGGGAGTCAGGTGGCCTTGTTCGATGCCCAGCGCTGCGGTCGCCGGTAGAGCGGCGGCGCCGGTGTTGCCGAGGAACTCAACCGTCGGGAAGTCGATCTCGGGGCTTAAGTCGAGGCTTTCATAGAGCAGCCTGCGGTGCGCCTTGCCGACCTGATGCGTGAAGGCTTTGTCGACATCTTTGTTGTTCCAGCCGAGCACGCGGCGAGTTGCCTCCCAGTTTCGCGTGGCAAGATCAATTCCGGCGTGCAGCAGCGCTTCGGAGTCGGTCTGCATGCGCGGCCGGTCGTCGCCGAACGTCTCGGCAGCCGAACCGCCTTCACACAGATTGCAGTGCGAAGTGTCGGCCAGGCAGTGGGCTCCCAGCAGTCGGTTGCCGGTACGGCTCAGTCGGCGATCGCAGACAACAATTGCCGCCGAGGCGGAGCCGATCGTCAGCGAGGCGAAGTTGCCCTTGATCGACTGCCGTGTCAGGTTTTCGGAACGGAGCAGCGTGTCGATCGTCCCTTCGACCAGGCTGCGGCCGTCTTCGGTGCCGACGACGACGCCGGCGCGAATCTGGCCGAGTTCAATCATGGACGCAATCAGCAGCACACCGTTCAGCAGGCCGAGGCACGCGTTGCTGACATCGAAAACGGCACACGATCCGGGCAACCCTGTCGCCTGATGCACGGCCGCGGCAGTCGCCGGTTCGAGTTGATCGCGACAGACCGATCCGTGAATCATCGCGCCGAACTGTTCGCGCGGAATGCCGGAGGCGTTGATCGCTTTGTTTGCCGTTGCGGCGCTGATCTGTCCGGGTCGCGTTCCGCGTGGAAAAAAACGCCGCTCGCGGATGCCGGTCATCAGTTCAAGTCGGCCAGCCGGCAGATTCAGTCGCTCGTACACCGGCCGCAACCGCTCTTCGATTTCGTCCGACGTGACGATTTCGTCCGGCAGCGTACTGGCGAAGCATTCGAGGCTGACGTGCTGAAACTTCATGGATCAGAAGAGGCGAATCGGAAGTGGGTTGCGAGCGGTGTCCGGCATGATCGGACAGAAATCCGAGAGGCTGCAAATAACCGACGCCTGGAACGTACGCAACTCTTTGGGGTCATCTCTGCCAGCTTGGACGCAGAGTATGGGAACAAGTTCACGACGCGGCGCAAAAAGAAAGCCACACGAGGTCGCCTGGAGCAGCCTCGTGTGGCTCTTGACCTGACACCGACGGCCGGAGCTGTCGACGGAGTTGGATTCGAGAATCAGACGGACGCTTTTTCGGTCACCGTCTGGCCGTTCAGAAGCTCAGACAGGGCCGCGACTTTCTGCAATTCCGACTTGCGGCCGGCGGTGACAGCGGCGGATGGCTCTTCCGGAGTCAGCATGATCGAACTCCGCACATAGCGCAGACCACGGAGCAGAGTTTCCCGCTGTTCGTTACTCAATTCGAGTGTCAACAGATCGCTCATTCCTACGAACTCGCTTTCAAACATTTCCGTGACATCCTGTCTGAGTCGAAGCCGGGTGATCCCTGCCCGGTATTTTGTTGTGTGCAGTTATGGACTGGCAACAAAAACTGCCGGTCGCTTCCCGAACCAGCCCGTCACAAAACGGCGAAGACTCTAATCGACGCACAGGGCGTACTCAACCAGCGACTCGGTCGCGCGACCGCACTATTTTCGACTGGTGCAAGCTGCCAGCCGTTCCTCATCCAGCGGGACTTGAGACTTTTCTTCGAGTCCCTGCCTGATTCTGGAAATCCCGGCACAGACGGCTATTCGATTTCCACGGGGAGACTTACCTCACTGCGCCAACCTCGACGTTCAGCACGTTCGGTGGTGAATCCCGGCCCCGACCGTTTGCCGCGGACCGGAGTCGAGATTTGCTGGTCAGGTCGAATTCTCTGAACGCGATGATTCTCAGGACACAGTGACTCCACTCGCGGGATCGCGGAACGACGACGCGGCCAGCCCACAGCTATCCACGCAATTGAACCGGGAGGCTCGACGACAACTGTTGCGGCAGAATTTTCAGCCCGACTGAGATTCCGAGCGCAGACTGCCGCGGCGGAATGCGTCGGCCATAGCCCGCGGGACTTCTGCTTCGGCCAGAACGACCTGAGATCGGTTCTCGACGGTCAGCGCTTTCATCTGCTGCTCGTTGGCAACGGCCATCGCCCGTCGCTCTTCGGCTTTTGCCCGAGCGACACGCATGTCGGCTTCCGCCTGATCGGCCTGCAGTCGAGCCCCGACGTTTTCGCCGACGTCGACGTCCGCGATATCGATCGAGACGATCTCGAATGCCGTCTGCGAATCGAGCCCTTTGGCCAGCACTGCCCGCGCGATGAGCTGCGGATTGGCCAGCACTTCTTTATGCGACGTCGAAGAGCCGATCGCAGACACGATGCCTTCGCCAACGCGGGCGATGATCGTTTCCTCGGTCGCACCGCCCACTAACTGGGCCAGATTAGTTCGCACGGTCACGCGAGCGCGTGCCTTCAACTGAATGCCGTCTTTGGCGACACCGTCGAGCGTGCGCCGACCGCCACGATTCGGATCAGGACAGTCAATGACCTTCGGGTTGACGCTCGTCTGGACGGCTTCCAGCACGTTACGGCCAGCGAGATCGATGGCGGCAGCCGTGTCCCAGTTCAAATCGATCCGGGCTCGATGCGCGGCAATCAGCGACTGCACAACGCGGCGGACATTGCCACCGGTGAGAAAATGCGCCTCCAGCCCCTGAGTACTGACGTCCGTCAATCCGGCCTGAACCGCCATGATCTTCGCGTCGATGATGACCTGCGGATTGACCTTTCGCAGCGACATGAAGACCAGATTGAACGGGCCGATTTTCGCCCGCGTCACAAAACCCCGCAGCCACAGGTTGAAGTACTTCATGAAGAGGAACATGAAGACCAGCGCCAGCATCCCGGCGATTCCGGCGAGCATCCACAGGGCGACCTGAATGACCTGATCCATCGCGCTTCCTCTGAGCTGTATGAGAAACCCGCAGCCTGCCGTGTTTGCAGTTCATCACAGCAGGCGCAGTGTTGGGGCCACGCAACTGAAATCGAAACCGACGTCCAGTCGACCCCGCCCACGGATTCTAAGCCGGCAGCTCAACGGCATTCAAAGGAGGCAGATCAGCGAAAGCGTGCTTCTGCTGAATCGCCATGAACTCCCGACGCCACTCATCGTACAGGTCCCGACACAGAACGGCGTGCGGATTACCTCTGCGAGGTCTGCATTCGTAAGTTCTGGATTCGCGAGTTCGATTCACCCGCGGGCAGCAGGCTCGGAGCGCGGAAGCGGTACAGGTTCATCGTGGCACAGTGCAGAGAACCATCCTTGCGTCCCAGTTCGTAGCTGTCGATGGGAATGATCTTCCAGTCGGGCAACAGACGCCGGTAGACGTTCAACGCTTTCTCTTCGCGTTTTTTGGAAGCTTCCGGCCACGTTGGAACCAGCAGATTCCCATTCGCAAAGACCACATTTGTGTACGTACCGCCAAAGTAGCCTTTACCTCGCGGCGGCATGGGAATCCGTTCGACACGCAGCGGCCCATTGCTTGTCATCAGGCCTGCCAGCCGTGCGGCGTTTTCGTCAAGAATCCTGGCGTTCTCTTCATCGATCCCGAAGAAGTCGCCGATCACGACAGTATTGCGAGACGTGAAGACTGCGAACATATCGACGTGTTCCGTCGGTTCGTCAGTCATCGGTTCCAGATAAATCACGTCCTTTGCTCCAGTCAGTCGCTTCAGCGCCGCGGTGACCTGTGGCTCACTGATGCCGCTCGACGCGTTTTTCCTGAGCAGTACAGTGCTGGCCAGGCAGAGCCCGTCACCATTGCTGAGGAGTCCACCGGTTTCGACCAGGACCGGTATCTGGAAGACCGGCCATCCAGCAACACGGGACCAGGAAATCGGCAGGGCATCGTTGGTGGCCAGTGGACTGTCAACGCTGTCAACAAACATTGACTGGGCGATTCTGATCGCTCCGTCGTCGCAGCGCACGATCGTTGGGCCGAAGTCGCGACTCCAGATCGTATCCGTACCGAGTGCGTAGGGGTGGATTCGATCGAGAGGGATTCCGGCACTGCTGATTTCGACCAGAGCCTCTTCACGCGTTTCTTCATTCTGAGTGAGCAGAACAACGGGGGTTGTTTCCTGAATGGCAGCCAGCATCTTCAACAGCGTGGGCTGACACCAGCCCTGGTCGACCCAGGTCATGAGGATGGCTTCCTGTGGCTCAAACTCACCAGGAAGCGTCCCGTTGATCAGGCGGTCAATCGCCAGCAGAGTCAGTCCGTCACCGGGAATCAACGGTGTCCAGGACCACTCGCGCGTAACAGAATCACGAGATTCTGGAAGTTCCGGTTCAGTGGGACCACTGAGAGCCTCGGTTCCGCCGGTCGTCGATCCTGCCTGCAGATTCCGTAACAGCGTGACGTCGTTTTCGAGACGTGTCATTGCTTTACGGAATCGCAGGTGAGGAATCCCCGTCGACTGGTTGCGGGCCAGATCAGACGCCAGGCTGACGAGCTTCTGACACTCACTGAGCGCTGTTTGCCACTGACCAAGCGCGTCACCTGGCCGACCATGTCGCAAGTGCAGAAAGCCAGCCATCTGATACGAATCGACGCTCAACATTTGCGCTGCAAGGAGGTTCTGCACGGTCTCGTCGGAGCTGATCGCGACCGATGCTTCAGTGGCCAGTTTCGCCGCTCGCTCGACTGACGCGGTCCCGTCGTTGCCCAGCAATTCTTCGATCACGCCAAGATTTCGAACAGCAAGCGTCAACGTACGCCTGACCGTCAGATCATCAGGATGATCCTTCAGAAGCTGCTCACAGATGGATGCCGACTCCAGCGCAACGAGGCGCGCTTCGTCGCGATCCCGGTAATTGACCTGCAGGCAGGACAGACAGGCCAGCGCGTTGGCACGCAAACGCAGCAGACTGTTGGCATCGGTAGTCGCGTCGATCGATTCCGTCAGATGAAGAAGTTCGTGAAGTGAACTCTCTGCATCACTGTAGCGCCGAATGGTCCAGGACGTCTGGATGAAGTAATTCAGGTCGCGTAACCGCCGATCGAGAGCCTCATGGTCGCCGGGCTTCAGCGGGAAGTCCTCCAGCCGGCGCCGAAAGAAACCATAAGCCCGCCGCAGTTCGTACCATTCGCTCTGTTCCAGTGGCTGCTGCCAGAAGGTCGTCTTCTCCAGCAGCAGGTCCACGACCTTGGTCATCTCCAGCCACCGGACTTCGACGTCCTTGATGTACGCCGCCTGTTCGGATTCCAGTTCGTCGCGGAATCGCCCGAGTTCGCTGTTTTCCTGCAGAATCCAGTACAGACAACCCGCCAGAACCAGCAGCGGCAGGATCAGATGACGGACCGTCGTCCGCAGCCGGATCAGCATGGCAGGTCACCTCGGCGTGAAAACCGGGCGGAAGAGAGCGTCGCCAGATGGCTGCCACACACGCGCATCGGAAGTGCAGCGGGCGAAGGAAGCAGTTTCAAAATAACCACCTCGACGAATGCGGTCAGTTCGGCCGAGTCGGCAGACGTGATTCATCGGCACTTCACGTCTGGTTCAGACCGACTTGCCAGCGGCCTGCTGCGTCGGCAATCGCAGTCGGCGGGTTACACGGTCAGATCTCCCATTACTGCAGCAATGAAAAATGATCCACAGCAGTCGGGCGTCTGAACTGCGGGTTTCCCTGCTCCTGGCACGGAATCGTCAGACTTTTTTCATCAGGGCACCACGGATTTCGCGGCGGTCGTCGTCCTTCTTCAACTTTTCACGCTTGTCGTGCAGCTTCCGGCCTCGAGCCAGGCCGATACGGACCTTGACCCGGCCATCTTTGAGATAGACGTCCAGCGGGATGAGCGTAAACCCCTGTTGCTCGGCAGTCGCGGCAAATTTCTGCAGCTCGCGGCGGTGAACCAGCAGCTTGCGCGGCCGCTTGGGTTCATGGTTCATCAGATTCGCCTGCGGATACTCGTTGATATTCGCTCCGATCAGCCACAGTTCGCCGTCGCGCACGCGTGCATAAGACTCATCGAGCGACACCTTGCCGTTCCGAATGCTCTTCACTTCGCTGCCCTGCAGAACGACGCCGCATTCGAGGTCTTCCAGAATCTCGTACTCGTACCGGGCCTTCCGGTTCTGGCAGATGTACCGCGAGTTCGGATCCTCGGGCTGCTTCTTCTTACTCTTCTTGCCGGCCATGAACGGGTGCCTGAGAAAATCAGTGAGCTGCGTTGACCACGGACTCTATTGACGACAATCCACCGCCGGGAAGTCTGCCGGTGCCGCGAAACGGCAGTTTCCGTAGTCTCGCAGCCGGGTTCGTCGGACAGTTCGCCAGAACTGTCTGGTTCGGACGAAACTCCAAAGCAGGAGCCCGGTTAAACAGAGTGTCCGGTCGCGCTGTTGCCGCCTCGTCCAACAGGTTCAATTCCAGCGCGATGCTGACAGGCGAAACCCGGTCCCGGCCGAGCGGGTATGATCGCCGCGTCCGAACGATCCCGGAATTCCCACATGGCGGGTTGGCAGACTGCCGCTCACTGGTGGCGAAGAACCGGCAGGATGCCGTACCCACGATTCCCTGCGGAACCGAATGCACATGTCAACAGACTCAGCCGTCTTCCCCGATGAACCGCAGCTCGACGCCGAGACGGCTGAGCGTTCTGCGGGCGATCCGTGGGAGGTCGAATTTGCAGAAGCATCGCCCACGCTGATCATCGAACGTGACGGCGTCGATGTGACGTCGTATCGACTGCCGCCGTGTCCGCACGTTCTGCACCATCCACTGTGCTTCGCGGGCTGGCTGATTCGAGCGGTCTTCGGCATTGTCAGTCTGACGCTGCTGCTGGCGGTCGTTGCCGCAGTCCCGGTCGTCAACTTCCTGGCCCTCGGATACCTGCTCGAAGTCGAAGGCCGTGTCGCGCGGACCGGACGACTGCGCGACGCGTTTCTGCTGCTCGACGTCGCGCCGCGGATCGGTTCGATTGTTCTTGGAACGTGGCTCTGGATTCTGCCCCTGCGTCTGGCTGGAGCTGCACGCCGCGATGCGTATTTCATCGAACCAGGTGGTCCCGCCGATCGTTTCTGGAGTGTCTTCGCTCCGATTCTCGCCATGCTGATCGGCACGCACATCTGCCTGGCTCTGGCACGCGGCGGCAGTCTGAGCTGTTTCTTCCGACCAATCAAAAACGTGCGCTGGCTGCTCCGTAAACGTTGCGAAGCCGATTATACCTCACATGCGACGGCGGCCGTGCAGGACTTCGTCGGGCGGCTGCGATTGAAGCATCATTTCTGGCTGGGGCTGCGCGGCTTTGCCGGTGCGTTTCTCTGGCTTGTCATCCCAACCGCGATGTTTGCCGCAGCAGGGCCGGACAAAGGCCCTCAGAATCTCCTGGCGTTTCTGGGAGCGATCGGCCTGATTCTGGTCTTCGGCTGGCTGCCGTTCCTGCAGGCACGGTTTGCACTGACCGGCCGCTTCCGGTCAATGTTCGAGCTGCGGGTGATCCGCCGGCTGTACCGGGACGCTCCGATCGCGTGGCTGTTCGCGATTACCGTCGTCTATGTGCTGGCGCTGCCGCTGTATCTGCCGAAGGTGTTTCTGCTGCCGCAGGACGCCATGTGGCTGATCACGCTGGTCTTTATCGCGACGATTTATCCGGCCCGTGTGATGACGGGCTGGGCGCTGCACCGAGCCATGACTCGCGAACGGAAGCCATGGTTTGGCTGGCGCTGGCTGAGTCGCACGATCATGCTGCCACTGCTCGCCCTGTACGTCTTCCTGCTGTTTTTCACACCGCTGATTGGCGAACACGGTAAGGGCGTCCTGTTCGAGCATCACGCCCTGCTGCTGCCCGTTCCGTTCTGAAAGCGGAATGCGCAGTCCCGGAAGTTCATCTGATATTCCAGCGGGACTTCAATCTCGACACAGCCACGAGCGCTGAGCAGAATCCCGCCGCTTTGAACGACGCTCCTTCGGACTCGACCCGAGGGAGCGTTTATCAGCGTGCTCGTCCCGCATTCCGCGACCAGTGTGCTTCCGGTCTGAAAGAGCCCTCGCATGCGTTTCTCAAGTGGCGACCCGATTCCGTGGTTCTCGGCGAGAACTCACACGACGGAAGACTTTCAGTTCAGTGCGGCTGCCGGCCGGTATGTCATCCTCAGTTTTCTCGGCTCCACCACGCGGCCGGACGCTCAGCAGGTGATTGCAGACGTCGAAGCCAGACGCCGCGAATTTGATGACGACCGCCTGTGCTTTTTCGGCGTCATCATGGATCCGCAGGACATCTCCAGCGGCTGCGTTCGCGAGATTCTGCCTGGCATCCGTTATTTCCAGGACTTTGCGGGAGCGATCAGCCGCGCCTACGACGCGTTACCGCGCGATCTGATCGCCGCAAACGCTCAAACGGATTTCCGACCGTTTTCCCTGCTGCTCGATACCCGCCTCCGCGTGCTGCAGCACTTTCCGCTGGAAGCTGGCGGGGAAGGTCACGTCGCAAAAATCCTCGACATCGCACGCACACTGCCCGATCTCGGCGAGCAGCGGCCGGCTGAAGTTCAGGCGCCTGTACTGATCGTGCCACGCATCTTCGAGCCGGAACTGTGCGACGAACTCATCACGTATTACCACACCCACGAAACCGAGGACTCGGGCTTCATGCGGGATCAGGGCGGGAAGACCGTCGGCGTGTACGACTATTCGACGAAGCGTCGCCGCGACTGTCAGATCGAAGACGAGGACCTTCGCAAACGTTGCATGCACCGCATCCATGACCGGCTGACGCCTGAGATCCGCCGCGCCTATCAGTTCAACGCGACGCGCATGGAACGCTACATCGTGGCGTGCTACGAAGGGGAAACCGGCGGACATTTCCGCGCCCATCGTGACAATACGACGAAGGGAACAGCGCATCGCCGCTTCGCGGTTTCAGTCAATCTGAACGCAGATTACGAAGGCGGCTACGTCTGGTTTCCCGAATTCGGACGGCACCTGTTTCGTCCGCCAGCCGGTGGAGCCGTCGTTTTTTCCTGTTCGCTGCTGCACGAAGCGACGCGAGTCACTTCGGGGACGCGGTACGTTTTTCTGCCTTTTCTGTACGATGACGCCGCCGCGAAACTCCGCGAGGAGAATC
Source organism: bacterium (assembly GCA_016124895.1). Classification (GTDB taxonomy): domain Bacteria; phylum Planctomycetota; class Planctomycetia; order Planctomycetales; family Planctomycetaceae; genus JAPOLP01. Next base: position 11,155 of record WGMU01000028.1, on the reverse strand, counting down.
AGCAGTTCCTGGGAGGCAACATCAACGCCCCGCCGGGCGTGTCCGCCTGATGACCGCCTCGCAGGAATCGACGTCGTGGCATTCCGAAACAACGACTTCAATAAGGTGCCCCGATGATTCGACAGTCTGCTTTGACGCTGCTGATTCTGTCTGCCGCCTGTGCCACGACGACGTCTGCTGATGACGAGGCTGGCTTCAAACCGCTGTTCGACGGCAGGACGCTGACCGGCTGGGAAGGCAATCTCAAGATGTTCCGCGTCGAGGACGGCGCGATCGTTGCCGGCACTCAGAAAGAGAAGATTCCCAACAACGAATTCCTCTGCACCGAACGCGAGTACTCAAACTTCGAACTGCGGCTGCAGGCGAAGCTGACCGGGCAGGGAAAGAATGCCGGAATCCAGTTCCGTTCAAAACGCATCCCGAATCATCACGAGGTGATTGGCTATCAGGCCGACATCGGGATCATGGGCGAAGACAAACTGATCTGGGGCGTCCTGTATGATGAGTCGCGCCGTCGAAAGTTTCTGATCGAACCTGACCAGGCGAAACTGAAGAACGCAGTGAAGCTCGACGGCTGGAACGACTTCGTCATCCGCTGCGAAGGCCGGCACATCACAATCTCAGTCAACGGACTGGTCGTCACCGATTACACGGAGAAGGACGACGGCATTGCCGAGTCCGGTATCATTGGCCTGCAGATCCACAGCGGCCCGCCCGCTGAAGCGTCGTACCGGAGAATTCGCATCCGCGAGCTGAAGTAATACTTTGGGAAAGCTGATACTCAGGCAGGATGTCGGGAGTCTTTTTCGGTCAGTGATTACCACCAGCGTGAAAAGCTGACGTCAGAAAAGGACTCCCGAGCCCTTCGAGATCAACCAAACCTGGGAAGTTGTTCTGAAGCCGCCACGGAGGAATCCTTGCGATGCTTGTTCAGTTTGGGACCTGCCGCATCGAACTCGTGCAGGGCGACATCACTCAACAGACCGTCGACGCGATCGTCAATGCGGCGAATTCGCGGCTGGCGGGTGGAGGCGGTGTTGATGGCGCGATTCATCGCGCAGCCGGGCCAATCCTGATGGACGAAACCCGGTCGCTGTATCCCGACGGCTGCCCGACCGGCAGCGCCGTTGCGACAACCGCCGGCCGGCTCAAGGCGAAGTACGTCTTTCACGCCGTCGGCCCGGTCTGGAACGGCGGCACCAGCGGCGAACCCGAAGCACTCGCCTCGGCCTATCGCACGTGTCTGGAACTCTCGGTCCGGCACGACTGCCAGAGTGTCGCGTTTCCGGCGATCAGCACTGGCGTCTACTCGTTCCCGATGGACCGCGCTGCCGAGATCGCTCTGGCCGAAACTCGCGACTTTGTTCAAAAGAACGCCCGACCGGAACTCGTCCGCTTCGTCCTGTTCGGCGACGGAGCCTACGGCGCGTTCGCCCGGGTTCTGGAGTCGATGGCGGAGTAGCTCTATCCTCTGCCACGGGGGCAGGACCGTCGAAACCACATGGCCGGTGACCAGTCAGCGGATTGCGTCACGCGGCGCATCGACTTCTTCCATCGGCACACAGGAAGACTCCAACCGTGACAGAACCTGCCGTCAAAGTTTTTACAACATCCGATGGTTACCAGCACCACTATCGGCACTGGCAACCGGCCACTCGTCCGCAAAGTTTCGTCGTCGCGCTGCACGGCATCCAGAGCCACTCGGGCTGGTACGAACATTCCAGTCGAACTCTGTGTGAAGCCGGGCACGAAGTGCTGTTCGTTGATCGCCGCGGCTCTGGTCTGAACGAGAAAGAGCGAGGGCACGTACGGCATCACGAACGACTGATCAACGATGTCGCTCAGCTTCTGCGCGAGGTTCGCGAACACCGCAACGAAACCGTCCCGACGGCACCGGTCGTCCTGCTTGGTCTGAGCTGGGGTGGGAAACTGGCTGCCGTTGTTGCCAGCCGCTTTCAACCGCTGATCGACGGTCTGGTTCTGCTGTATCCGGGCATCCGGTCGAAGGTGAGGGCGAACGAGTGGGACAACCTCCGACTGTCGCTCGCCGAAGCTGGCGAAGTGCTGGAGAAACGCGTCCCGATTCCGCTCAACGATCCGCGATTGTTTACGTCGAATTCCGAAGCTCAGGAATTCATCCGCAACGACGACCTGGCCCTGCGAGACGTCACTGTGTCGTATCTGCTGGCGAACCGCGAACTCGATGCGATCGTCGACGCAGCGGCTCCGGACATCCGCTGCCCCGTCGCCATGCTGCTCGCCGGCCGCGACGAAATCATCGACAACGTCGCCACGAAGCGCTGGTTCGAGAAGCTCGCGACCCAGGAGCGGACACTGATCGAGTACCCGGAAGCATCGCATACACTGGAATTCGACACTGCACGCGACGAGTTTGAATCCGACCTGCTTGCCTGGCTCGATTCGCTCCAGAAGGCGACGTAAGCCTTGACTGTCGACGGCGAACGTCTCGCCATGCCCGGTTGCGGATTCGCCAGCCGCCTCATTGCGAAACGACCGCTCACCCGAGTCTACTTCTGACTGTCGCCTCTTTGACGGACAGGATCTCATCATGCTTCGATCTGGCTTCGCTTTGAGTTTCATTCTTGCCGCCGTGACTCTATCCGGCTGCGGAAGCGAAACGCCGAACGTAGATTCGGCCGAGCCTCAGGCTCAGACAGAAGCGGCAGCCAATGTGAACAAGCCGGCGGTTTCGGGATCTCAATCGGCCAGGTCCGCTGCGACGTCTGCTCAGACAGAACCGGCTGGCTCAAGCGGGCACGCTGACGCGACGACCGAGGTTTCTCCGACGTCCGAACCGACGGTAACTGCGGTCACGAAGTCCGAGCCTGAGCCAGTCGCCGCAGACGTACAGCCGCCCGCCGACGAAAAGCCCGAGTTCCCTGACGCGACGAAGTTGCCGGCAGACCTGCTTGATCAGAAGAAGCTGACACCGCTCAATCCCAAAGGAACGGTACTGCTCGACGTACCCAACCACCGCGTCTTCGTGAAGACGAATGTCTGCTTCACCGAGGGTGTGCTTGAGATGTTTCTCTGCCTGACGCAGACGAAGGAGCACGAATCGATTCTCGTCTTCGATGGCAAAGCGCAGACGATTCACGCGGGCCTGCTGGCGCTGGGGCTCAAAGAAGGCACTCCCGGTTCGTACGACATTGACAGTGGTGTCTACACGCCGGCGAAAGGTGAGAAACTTTTCATCTTCGTTCACTGGGTCGACCGTGACGGCAAGCTGCATCGCGAGTCCGCTCAAAGCTGGTGCCGCCATTCTCGATTCCGCTACTACGAGGAACCGTTCGCGACGCTGCCGGCCGACCTGAAGCTCGATCCCGACGGCAAGCTGCGTTACGACGAGATGAACAAGGTTCTGTTCTGGTACGGACCGATGAGCGATGCGCAGCGCGACGCTGCTCTGAAGCTGAGCGGCGATGCGAAGTATCAGAAAGCAATCCGCCGCTTCCATGACGAAACGCAGCCAAAGCAGCTCGATGCCGACTGGATCTTCGTGGGCAGTGGCTTCGTCAACGACCCGGACTTCGGCGAGCGGTATCTGGCAGAAGGCGGTTACGTGATCTGCGTCGCGAACTTCGCCGCCGCGATGATCGACATTTCGACCGAAAGCAGTGCATCCGGCAACGAGAATCTGACGTACGAAGCCTGGACCGAACGCATCCCGCCGCGCGGTTCGGAAGTGCTGGTCGAAATCGTCCCGCGGCCGGAAAGGCCCGAAAAGGAAACGGGCAAGTCTCCCGCTGAGTAGTCTCTTGTGTGCCACTGGTTCTACCAGTGTGCCCTCAAACATCGGCACTGGCAGAGCCAGTGGCGCACGCGTCGTGAAGTCGAGAACCTGCAGGCTGCCTGGCTGCTTCTGCGTCGCTCTGCATTCCGTTAGAGTCGTCGCCTCGATTGACCTCAACGTTCAGGTGACTTTGCAATGGCCCGCAGCGTTCTGTCCCGCTACCTCGATCCGGTCACGCTCGGCCGCGTGGCGTCGCGCACGCTGGAGCCGCGCGGGCTGGTGATGGGCAACCTGGCCGGGGCGCACAAGTCGCCGATGGCCGGGTTCGCGGTCGAGTTCGCCGGGCATCGCGAGTACGTGCCGGGCGACGATCCGCGGCACATCGACTGGCGGCTGTATTTCACCCGAGACCGCTACTTCATCAAGCAGTACGAGATGGAGACGAATTTCGTCTGTCATCTGGTGCTCGATGTCAGCGCGTCGATGCGGTACGGCCAGGCCGGTCAGCAGAAGCTCGACTACGCCGCGAAGATGGCGTCGACACTGGGCTTCTCAATCATCCGCCAGAACGACAAAGTCTCGCTGGCGACGTTTGACGACCGTGTCCGCGGCTTCATTCCGCCCAGCAATTCGATGGCGCAGATCATTCGCATGACGGATCATCTCGACGAAACAAATCCGGTCGAAAAGACAGACATGTCCGCCTGTCTGACCGAACTCGCCGGCCGCATGCAGCGCCGTGAGATTGTGATGATCTTCAGCGACTTCTTCACCGACCTCGACCGCCTGGAGTCCGCTTTGCAACTGCTGCGCTTCAGTCAGCACGAAGTCGTCCTGTTCCAGACGCTGCATCACGACGAACTGACTTTCACGTTCGACGGCATGATCCGCTTCGACGGTCTGGAAGTTCCCGATCAGTTGCTGACGCAGACCGAAGACATCCGCCGAGCGTACCTCGACGAGGTCGCCGCCCACCGCGAACAGTTCGACATGCTGTGCCTGCGAAACCGGATCGAACGAGTCGAAGTCGACACCAGCCGCGACATGGCCGAAGTCCTGATCGACTATTTGAATTCGAGAAGCCTGCTCAATCGCGGCCGATAACTTTCAACGGTCGAAACTACAAAGTCATGCCAGAGAAGACATGCCGAATGGACGCCGAAGAACTGAAGCCCGACGAGATTGTCGCTGAATGCGTCGAGAACAATCTGTCTCGCGTCGTTCGAGCTGTAATGATTGCTGCGGTGGCTGGAATTATCATTCTGATTAGCACGCTCGTAATACTGCAGTTCGCGTTATCTCCTGACTGGACACCACAAGATCGCTTCACTGTCGCGGTCTCGGCGGCAATTGCTGGTGCAGTAATTCTAGGAGTGTTGTTGTACTTACAACGAACCTACGGCATAACGATCCTTCGGAACGAGATTCTGATTTACCGAGGCAGGCGAACTTATGTCGTTCCGGCGAGCGATGTTCTTGCTGCAATTGGAGTCGCCGGAGTCGACATCAGCGGAGGTGAGCTTCTCGTGTGGAAGTCGATTGTGCTGGCAACAAACTCACGCACTTACACACTCCGTTTCGGACCAGATGTGAATTTGCAAGTGATTGGCCCAATTCTTGGTGTTTGCGAACAATGCGTGGGACTCCCGTACCCACCAGATGGAGTCTATCGACCAGAACTCTTGGATGCTCAGCAGGCGGTTCTTGCTTCAGTGCTCCGCCGATCGGCACTTCGCAAGCTGATTTGCGGTGTTGTATTGATGAGTCCATTTGTTGCCGTCATGGCTGTTTGCATTGCGCAAGATAAGTTACAGATGGTTGCAGTTGCGTCTGGAACCATGGCGGTCGGCGTTGTAGCAGCGACCTATTTTCTGATCTCTGCCGTGCGAGAGGCGCTCTTGCCACAAAAGCTTCGTCGATTCATACCGCCTGATTGTTGAGACGGAACGAGATAGTTGGGCAACTTATTGTCGCCCCACCCTCTGGACTGTCCTGTGATCGTGGACGAACAATGACTGTCTCCAGCGTCGAACCCCAAGCCTATCTCAAAGGTGAATTCGTCCCTGCGTCGCAGTGCGTGCTACCGGTTTATGATCTGGGGATCGTGCTCGGCGCCGCGGTGACGGACTTTCTGCGGACGTTCCATCAGCAGCCGTTTCGTCTAGATGAGCACGTCCGGCGGTTTTATCGATCGTGCCGGTACGCGCGCATCGAGCCACCGGTGTCCGAGGCTGAGAGTCGGGCGATCTCCGAGAAGCTGATTGCGGAGAACTCGAAGCTGGCGCCCGGGCACGAGCTGGGGCTCGTCTATTACATGACGGCCGGCGAGAACACGGTTTACGCCGGGGCCGCCGGGATGCCGAGCGTGATGACGCCCAGCTATGTGCAGCACACGTTTCCGCTGCGATTCCCGATGTGGCGCGAGCTGTTTCTCAACGGAGCTCACTGCGTCACCCCGGCACCCAGGCACTGGCCGCCGCAGTGTCTGTCCTCGAAGATCAAGAACCGCAACCGGCTGCACATGTGGATTGCGACCCAGGAAGTCCAGCAGCTCGACGCGCACGCCACGCCGCTGTTTCTGGATCTCGACGGCAACGTCACGGAAACCGCGGGCTCGAACTTCGTCATCTACCGCGATGGCCAGGTCGTCTCGCCGCGCAGCAACAACATCCTGTGGGGCGAGAGTCTGACCGTCGTGCAGGAAGTGCTGCAGGCTCTGAACGTGCCCTTCGTCGAGGACGACATTCAGACGTTTGACGTGATCAACGCCGACGAAGCCTGGATGCCCTCGACTCCTTACTGTCTGGCTCCGGTCACAAAGATCAACGGAGCCTTAATCGGCGATGGCACCCCCGGTCCAATGTGGCGAAGGATCCTGGACCGCTGGAGTCAGCTTGTGAGCAAGGACATCTATCACGAAATTGTCGACGCCGCAGACAACGCCTGACCTCTGCGATGACCGACACTGTCATGCGTTACAGCCGGGTGGCCGGGGCTGGACTGAGCCTGCGAAGGAAGCCTCGGATGTAGCAGACTATGGTGAGACCGGGGATCGGCTCGTGTCTCGCTCCGACCCCGGCCACCCGCCGCTGAATACAACGCCTCAGCCATTCAACAGGAACCCCCGGAATGAGTTTTCAGAACCTGCTCGATGCCGCTCGTTCTCACGCGGACTGGATTGTTGATCTCCGCCGCCAGCTTCATCGTCACCCGGAGCTGATGTACGAAGAGGTCCGCACCAGTCAGCTTGTCTGCGACACGCTGACAGATCTTGGCATTCCCTTTCAGCGGGGCATCGCTGAGACGGGGGTCGTCGCGACGATCGGCACTGGCGAGTCGCCGTGCATTGCCCTGCGGGCGGACATGGACGCGCTGCCGATTCAAGAACAGACTGACGTGCCGTTCTGCAGTGAGGTCGACGGCAAGATGCACGCCTGTGGTCACGACTGCCACACGGCCATGCTGCTCGGCGCGGCGAAGCTGCTCAGCGAGCAACGGTCCGAACTGCGAGGCACTGTCAAGCTACTGTTTCAACCGGCAGAAGAGGGTGGTGCCGGCGGCAAGCGGATGCGTGAAGCTGGCGTGCTCGACAGTCCGCACGTCGAATGCATCTTTGGCCTGCACGTCTGGCCGCAACTGCCCACAGGAACGATTGGCTCGCGACCGGGCACGTTTCTGGCAGCGGCGGGCGAGATCGACATCACGATCCGCGGCAAAGGAGGTCACGCCGCAATGCCGCATCTGTGCATCGATCCCGTCGTGACCTCGGCGAAAGTCATCACCGAACTGCAGAGCATCATCTCGCGCGAACTCGACCCGCTTGATTCCGGCGTGATCAGCATCACGACGATCCACGGCGGCGAGGCTTACAACGTGATCCCGCCGGAAGTTCGCCTGCGAGGGACGATCCGGGCTCTCACAATGGACCGCTTCCGTTGGCTGCAGCAGCGGACCGAGTCCGTTGTTTCTCATATCGCCGCGGCCAACGGCTGCGAGGCCGACGTCACGTTTCCCGGCAACGATTACCCGCCGACAGTCAATGACGCCTCGGTCTGGGATTCTGTGCAGAACTTCGCGGGCGAGATTCTGGGCCGCAAGTCCGTTCAGGAGATACCGGCCGTGATGGGTGGCGAAGACTTCGCTTTCTACACCGAACAGGTTCCCGGCTGCTTTGTCGCACTCGGCATCCGCAACGAGGAACTCGGATGCACGTTCGGAGTCCACCATCCCTGCTTCAAAGTCGACGAAGCCGCTTTGCCCATCGGCTCTGCCCTGCATACCGCGTTCGCGCTGCAGACACTCGCGCAACTGAGCTGAAACAAAGTGGCCATCTCGCTCCGTCGAGATGAGCCGGCGTGACGCATCGCTTCGCATTCTACAAAGCGATCAATTATTGCGGTGAAAGGCCTGTTTCTGGATTGCTCTGAATTTGAAGTTCCTATTTGGACAGCGCCACTTTTGGTTGCCCTGCAAGCACGAAGCGCAAGCAAGTGAGCCAACTACGTCAAACTCACTCGCTTGCGCTTCGTGCTTGTCTCCTCGCAGATTTCGCCAAAGCGGCGCTGTCCAACTCCGTTGAACGGCTCATCTCGACGGAGCGAGATGGCTACGTTGACTTCTTCGGCACCGAACGCTGTTCGCAGATACTGACCTCCGCACCAGGCACTCGACGGTTACTCTCCGCGCATCATGGAGCCACCGTTTCTTCCCTCCGCCGATCTGAAAACGCTGCAGCAGCGTGCGCAACTGCTGGCGGTCGTGCGGACGTTTTTCGTCGAGCACGGCTACTGGGAATGCGAGACGCCGATTCTCTCACGGGACATCGTCGTGGACGCGAACCTCGACCCGTTCGAGCTGACAGACGGCGGGCAACGGTGGTTTCTGCAGACGTCGCCGGAAGCCGGGATGAAGCGGTTGCTGGCGGCCGGAGCGACGGCGATCTTTCAGGTCTCGCGCGTCTTCCGCCGCGGCGAGGTCGGGCCACGACACAATCCCGAATTCACGATGATCGAGTGGTACCGCGTCGGCGACGACCACTTTGCGCAGATGGAGTTCGTCGAGCAGCTCGTCCGCGCCATCTTTCAAACCGCCGGCCGCGAACTCCCGACAGAACCCTTCGAGCGACTGACGTACGACGCGGCCTTCGAGCGTTACGCCGGCACGCGCGTGCTCAACCTGCCGACTACTGAACTCATCGACCTGGCTCGGTCACGCAACCTCAACATTCCCGCGAGTCTGCCGGCCGACGATCGCGACGGCTGGCTGAACCTGCTGCTGGCCGAACTCGTCGAGCCGCACCTCGGCAACGAGCGTCCGCAGTTCCTCTACGACTACCCGGCCAGCCAGGCTGCTCTGGCCGTCCTGCGCCGCGCCGCCGGTCAGCCCGCCGTTGCCGAGCGTTTCGAGCTGTACGTCTCCGGCGTCGAACTCTGCAACGGCTACCACGAACTGACCGACGCCGCAGCCTTCATCGCACGCACGAAAGAAGAGCAGGCAGCCCGCAGTTCCCGCGGAGCCAGCGACCTCCCCGGCGCCTCACTGCTGGCAGCCGCCCTGCGTCACGGCACGCCTCGAAGTTCCGGAGTCGCCCTGGGTTTCGACCGCCTGGCCATGCTGGCTCTCGGAAAGCAAACGATCGCAGACGTTCTCGCTTTCCCCGTCAATCTCGCTTGAGACCAACACCGTTTGGTAGGACGAGGATCCAGCAGCGTTTGAACCGCGCACACCAGCCAGACTTCTCCGAAACCTGGCCGAACGCACATGGCCGCGACTTCTCACAATCGCACCCGCTTCGTACGAACTGCGCTGTAACCGGCCCACTGCGAGTATTGGAGAATCCCGCCTACGACTGACGTTTCAGAGCGTGATAGAGGGAGAGGACGTCGACCTGCGGCGACTTCAGCACACGGGTGATGAGGATCGCTTCCAGGTTCGTCAGCGTGACGACGATCAACGCAACTCGGAAGGGCCATACAGCCCAGCCGCCGAAGATGCAGACAACGCCGATCGTGATCAGGCCCCAGGACTTCTTCGCCCCGTAGGTGTGGTACGTCGGGATCTGGCGAAACTTCCACAGACCGTAAAGACTCGACACGACGTATGTGCCGATCGCCGCAGCCATGAAGGGGACCTCAGAACGCAGCGCGGCCCAGTGCAGCCACAACCCGGCAAACAGAGTGCTTCCCGCCAGAGCAGCGTCGGCAGTGCTGTCGAGTTTCGCACCGAAGACCGTGCGCTGATGCAGTGCGATGGCGAGGCGGCCGTCGAACCAGTCGGTCATCTCCAGCACGATGAAGAGAATCAGCACGGCAAACGGCTGCTCGGCCAGAGCCAGCCCGATCAGTCCGAACGAACCGACGAGTCGGATCGCTGAAAGGACGTTGGGGATTGTCCAGAGACGGTCCGTGACCGACGTTGTTTCGTCGCTTGTCGAGTCTGTGCCGGGAACACTGGGCATTGACGGTGGTCTGACTGTCGGAGCCTTGCCATCTGGTGCGAACATCATGCAGCCTCTGGAGGAAGCGTAGCCGTCAGAGAGAGATTCTTGCAGGGCCTGTGCCAAAACCTGGCGGGATGATGTGGATGTGTGGATTGTGCGTCGGCAGTGGCAGTCGTGCCGTCAACTGGGCGCAGTTCGGGATGGATGGTGTGAAGTCTGCTGAACGCCGAATGAATCTTCGCGACGTTGATGGCCCCCTCAGAGGTTCAATCCCGTTCTACAACTGCCACAGAACGAAGCAGTAGAACGCCGGAGCGGTGAAGGTCAGGCTGTCGATGCGGTCGAGGAGGCCGCCCTGGCCGGGCAGCAGTGTGCCGCTGTCTTTGACGCCCGCGTCACGTTTCACCGCCGAGAGATTGATGTCTCCGAAGAAGCCGACAATCGAGATCACCAGCCCGGCCGCGATCGCTCGGAACAGACCGGTGCTGCGAAAGACTGAAGCGACGTCGGAGCTGGATGTGACGACAAATGTTGTCAGCACCGGCGCCAGGGCAACGGCAAGAACTGTTGTCGTAACGACGCCTCCGGCAAAGCCAACCCATGTTTTGAATGGCGAAACAGTGGGGGCAATACGCCGCTTGCCCCAGTGCCGGCCGAAGAATGCCTGCGCGATGTCGTTGATTTCGGTAAGGACGATCAGGTACAGGAACCACCCGGCCGGCCCCACGTCGGCTCTCGGATTCGCCGGCAGCGACCACAGCATCACTGCGTGCGATGGACCATACACCAGCAGCAGCAGTCCCCAGTACCAGGCCGGCACCGCTCGCGTGAAACCTGTCGTTCGTCCCGCGGCCGTCTGCGAGACACTCAGCAGCATCAGCCCGCCGATCGGCAGAAACAGTCGCGCTGCCTCCGTCCAGCCGAGGCAGATGGCGGCGTAATGCAGCGGGACAAGCGTCAGA
>WGMU01000060.1 GCA_016124895.1 bacterium | reverse complement strand
GCGTTTATTGCCAATGCCGCTGGCGAACTGGTTGCTCCGTTGATCAATAAGGCGGCAATTCGAGCCGACTACCTCAACGCAAACGCCAGACAGTTGCAGGCGATTTACAACTACCAGCGAACTGTTCTGAATGCGTTCATCGAAGTTGTTAACCGCACGGCGAAAGTCGACAACTACCGCGCGAGTGTCGAGATCAAGCAGGAACAGGTCAAAGCCCTCGAAGAATCGGTGGTCGTCGCCACGGACCTGTTTATGAAGCCGATTGGTGTCGAGCATGCCAGTGTCGATTACATCGACCTTCTCCTGGCTCAACGCGACCTCCTGGAAGCGAGAACCGTCCTGATCGAAACCAAGCAGCAGCAACTGACGGCGATTGTCAACGCTTATCAGGCACTCGGCGGCGGCTACCTGTCACTGAATCCGGAAGACGAATACGGCGTCCCGTACTGCCCGCCCGCTGACTTCGCATCCGGGCCGGTCTATCTGCCTCCGGCTCCAGAAGAAGCACCGATGCGTCCCGCTCCGGTTGACGACAGCCTGGCGACGGATCAACCAGCCGTCGAGCCGTGATTCCGGGGTATCTGCGGGCGGCCAGGAAAGGTCACTGTCTGGATCGCGCCAGCATCGCCGCGGACAGCTCATCGCGACGGATGCTCAATGTGGGCAGCAGAGCGAGGCCGCGTAAAAGTCATCGGCTCACTGGACCACGTACACAGATCGGTCTGCAGCGATCCGACGAACCTGCTCAGCAAACGGAAGTGAGTGGCTCCCGTCTGCTCCCGAATCGGGCTTCCTGGTGTGGGACACGAACCTGCTGAGGCAGGCATTGGGAGTCTGCTCAAGACTCAACATCCTGGGATGGGATTCGGCCTGGCCGCGGTGAAGCCGTGTGTTTCAGTCTTCGCGGTCGTAGCTGATCAGACTGAAGCAGTCGACGGGTGCGAGCTTGTCACGGCCTTTGAGAAACGCCAGTTCGACGAGGAACGCGCAGCCGATGACTTCGGCACCGCTCTTCTGAGCGAGTTTCACGCAGGCCTGCATTGTGCCGCCGGTTGCCAGCAGGTCGTCGACCATCAGCACGCGATCGCCTTTCCCGACGGCGTCAGTGTGCATCTCCAGGGTGTCGGTGCCGTATTCGAGTTCGTAATGAAAGGCCGTCGTGTCGAACGGCAGTTTGCCCGGCTTCCGCACCGGCACGAAGGCACAGTTCAATTCGAGGGCCAACGGTGCAGCGAAAATAAATCCGCGGGCCTCGGCCGCGCAGACCGCAGTAATCCCGGAGTCGCAGTACCGCGTCGCGAACTCGCGAATAACTTCGTGAAAAACTTCGGGCCTTGCCAGCAGCGGCGTGATATCCCGGAACATGATGCCCGGCTTGGGAAAGTCGGCGATGTTGCGAATGTGCTGTTTGAGGTCCATGAGGGGGGCCGTTTGAGGGTGTGCTGGTTCTGAACGAGCGGACGTTAGAGCTTGACTCAGAATGGCGGAAGGCGTCTGCCGCTCCGGCTTCCGCATTCCGGCCTCCGATTTCAAACAGGGCAATCTGGGAAGACCTTCCTGATCGCGACAGTTCTCCGGCGCGAATCTGTGCCGGTGAGATCGATCGTGATGAATTTCCGGGGGGCGAAAGGCTGATCAAGAGTGAGAACGTCCGTTGCGCGGGCCGGTCAGGGACCGGGCGGCGTGTCGAACGCCTCAATTCCGCGGGACGGAATACGCGGAATCGCCAACGGAGGCAGGCGTTCTGGACCTCAATCGCGACACGATTCCAGGGATGGAAACGATGCAGCTTCACTCGTGGCTGGATGCTCTGAAAAAACGCGTTCATCAGGCTGGCCGGCGGCGGCCTGCCCGTCGGCCGCTGGCCCGGCCCGAAGGGCTGGAGACTCGCACGCTGTTGAGCGTCAGTTCGCTCGTGATCAGCGGCGAGTTGAGCATCATTTCTGACGGCGCCGACACGATCGAAGTTCGAGCGAACCCTGCGGACGGTATCTCGCTGCAGGTGATCGAGAACGGCGTCAACGCCTCAACGGTGTCGAACGTGACCGTCGATCAGATCACGTCAATCAACATCCGCGGCGGTGCGGGTGCGAACCGGATTGACCTGAGCAGTGTGGACTCAACGGCCTTCGTGAATCTGACCAGTGTGTCGATTGCCGGCAACGACGGGAATGACACGATCCTCGGAACGGCCGACCGCGACGACATCATTCTGGGCGGCGACGGCAACGACGATATCACCGTGGGAGTCGGTCAGAATCTGATCGACGGCGGTGACGGCAACGACACGATTGACGCGGGTGACGGAGCCGACACGGTTGACGCGGGGGACGGTCACGACCTGGTGATCCTCGGAGCTGGTGACGATACGGCACGCGGCGGCGACGGCAACGACACCATCAGCGGCGGTGATGGCAACGATACCATCGAAGGCAGCAATGGAGACGACGTCGTCAACGGAAACGCCGGAGATGATTATCTCGATGGCGGCATGGGCGACGACGTGGTGATGGGCGATGTCGGGTTCGACACGATCATCGGTGGAGTCGGACGGGACAATCTCGGCGGTGGAGACGATGACGACTTCATCATCGGCAACGCAGGCAACGACACCATCAGCGGCGATGCCGGAGCAGATACCATTCTCGGCGGCAGCAGCCGCGATTTGATCTCTGGCGGCGACGGCGATGACAGCATCGTCGGCAACGCGGGCGACGACACGATCACCGGTGGGAATGGCAACGATTCCGCTCTGGGCGGCGGCGGCAACGACCTGATCGACGGCAACGAGGGCGACGACACGCTTGTAGGCAACAGCGGCGCGGACACACTGCGCGGCGGCAACGGCATGGATCTGCTCAATGGCGGAGCCGGATCGGACCGCCTGGAAGGCGACGCGACGACGACGGCTCCCATTGTCAACACGGCAACGGCACGACTGTTCGCGACGCCGGTTGATGGAACGAATCAGATCGTCGAACTCGACCCGGAGACGGGTGCCGAACTGTTTCGGTTCAACGCGCCGGAATCCTTCAGCGGGACGCTCGACGGGCTGGCGTTTGCGGGCGACCGGCTGTTCTACATGAACGGCGCCGGTCTCGACATGATGTATGAACTGGACCTCAACACGCTGACCGTGGTCGACCAGGATCCTGTGACGGCGGGCAGTGGAAATTACAGCGGCCTGGCGTATCTTGGCGGTCTGGTTTACATCCTCGATTCGACGGCCAGCGACATTCTTGTGTATGACCCGGTTACCGACACCGTGATCAACACGCTGGACATCAACGCGGTCAACCCGACGATTTCGCCTCTGGCCGGCGGGCTGGCAGCCATCGCGAATCCCGATCGTCTGATTGTGACGGAAGCCGGCGGGTCGCGGGTTGATGAAATCGATCCGGTCACCGGGATTGTCACATCGTCGTTTGTACCGGGGACGCTCAGTGCCGGTCGCTACTTCGGTGCCGCCGTTGTCAATAACGAGATTTATCTCGGGTCCGGCACGGACGCCAGTTACGACGTCTTTACGCGACAGGGCTTCTTCGTTCGCAATGTGGCATTGCCGTACAGTGTCTCGTCACTCGGCGGCGACGATATTGGTACGGCTCCGATTTCGCCCGGCCAGACGCCGGCTGACACCTTCAATATCGACCTGCGATTCTCCGGGACGTTTACCGCCAGTCAGCAGGCAACGTTCCAGGCAGCAGCGAATCGCTGGGAGGAAGTCATCATCGGCGACATTCCCGATGTCTTTGTTCCGGGCATCGGGCAGGTGGACGACATCGTGATTGACGTCCGGTCGTTCACGATCGACGGCCCCGGCGGCGTTCTGGGGCAATCGGCTCTGGTGGCGACACGTATCGGGACAAATCTTCCATCAGCGGCCTATATCGAATTCGACACGGCAGACATGACGGCGCTGGAGAGTGCCGGACAGCTCGACGACGTGGCTCTGCACGAGATCGGCCACTCACTCGGCTTTGGATCAATCTGGCAGGATCTCGGTCTGATCACAGGCGCGGGAGGTCCGGATCCGCAGTACATCGGTTCGATGGCCGTCGCCGAGTACAACCTGCGGTTCGGCACCAATGTCACCGGGGTCCCTGTCGAGAATATGGGCGGACCCGGTACGGCGGACGCACACTGGCGGGAATCCGTGCTGGGTAACGAACTGATGACGGGCTTTATTAACAGCGGATCGAACCCGCTGACTCGCCTGACAATCGCCCAGTTCGCCGACCTGGGATATCAGGTCGATCTGACGGCCGCAGATTCACCGGATCTGGTGATGGGCAGTTCGTCCCTGCAGGGGAATCGTCTGACTCCGATGCAGACCGGTCGACTGCCACTGGGAACGGGCGCGTCTTACGGAACCGGCACTGCGTATGACGACAGCCAGATCGTCACGACCGGCAGCGGAGGTCTGATGGGCGACCCGGTGATCGGAACGACGCGCGTGCTCAACACGCGGCCAACGGTCGTGTTCCCCGGTCTTGACCCGGCCAAGGCGGCGTCGATGACGGCGGAAGAAGCGCGGGCTCTGTCAGACGCCATCACGCAGAAAGCGGGAAGCAACGTTCCGGCACGACTGACCGTTCCCGAGGCAGAACCCAACAACACGATCGCTACTGCCGAGAACATCGACGCTCTCGGCTTCTCGACGGACTTCGACGCGAATATCGGAGATACGTTTTCGAATACGTCGACGGCCATCCCTCATCTTTCGATCCAGGGAACGGGAGACGGGTCTTACGACTACTACTCATTCACCGTCTCGAATGCCGGGGATCGCGGCATCTTTGACATGGACTTCGCAAGTACCGTTGGTACGGGGAGCTTCGACTCGGAACTGTTTCTGTTTGATTCGACCGGAGCGCAGGTCATCAATCCGTTGACCGGGGTCCCGGCTCAGAACGACGACTCACCGATCACATACGGCGGCGGTGGCAGTACGTCGTCACTCGACTCTTACGTCGAAATCACATTCCCCGCACCCGGTACTTACGTGATCGGTGTCGCGGCCTTTCCGTCGAGTGGGGCGACGGGGGGAATCACCGGGTCCACAGTGCCGACCGGTGCGACTTATACTCTTCAGGTGTCAATTGAGAATCACGGAACGACGACAGCGCCTGGCACTCCGACGCCGACTCCGACTGTCGTTTACGGCGACATTCTGATCGGCGGCACGGGCAACGGTCACGGGATGGGCGATCTGATCTTCGGATCGCCGGGTGATGACCTGATTCGCGGGAGCAGTGAGAACGACACGATCGACGCCGGTGACGGCATGGATTCGGTCTACGGCGGGGCCGGACACGACCTGATCAACGGCGGCGGTGGCAACGATACGATCCGCGGCAACAGCGGCCGGGACACGATTGACGGCGGCGACGGCGACGACCTGATCACCTGGAATGTCAATAACGGCAGCGACGTCGTGCTTAACAGCGAAGGTCTCGACACGTTCAACATCAACGGCAGCAACAGTGGCGACACATTCACGATCAACGGCGACGGTCAGGTCCTGCACGTTGCCTACCAGGTGGGAGTGAATACACTGGCGGATATCGCCATCGAAAGCGGCACGTCGATCGTCAACATCAACGGCGGTAAAGGCAACGACTCATTCAACGTGCTGAATGTCCGCGACGTCCACGATCTGGTGCTGAACCTGAACGGCGACGACGGGAATGACTCAATCAACGCCAGCAAGTCGGACCTGACGAATCTGCGAGCGAACTTCAGTGGAGGCGCTGGCGACGATTTGCTGATCGGTGGCGCCGGTTCCGAAGCGCTGTCCGGAGGGGCAGGCAACGACCAGATCAATGGCGGCGACGGCAACGATACGCTGCTGGGTGACGCGGGCGATGACACGCTCGTCGGTCAGGTCGGAAATGACTCACTCGATGGTGGCATCGGTGCCGACAGTCTGCTCGGGGGTGACGGCGACGACACGCTGCTGGGCGGCTACAACAACGACAAGCTGTTCGGTGGCTTTGGAAACGATTCGATCGACGGCGGCCAGGGCGCCGACCAGATTTATGGCGAGGAAGGCTTCGACTTCCTGTTCGGATCCAACGGCAACGACACGATCGATGGCGGCGCCGGTGGCGACTACATCAGTGGCGGGTCCGACAACGATGTCATCATGACCGGCGAAGGTCAGAACACGGTGCATGGTGGTGATGGCGACGACGCGATCCTCGGCGGCTCGCTGGCTGACACGATCAACGGCGGCGACGGCCAGGATACGATTGACGCGGGCGGCGGAGACGACCTGGTCACCGGCAGCGACGGCAACGATCTGATTTACGGCCGCGATGGCAACGACACGCTGGTCGGCGGTGACGGCAACGATTCGCTGCAGGGAGCAGGCGGCAACGACATTCTTCTGGGGGGCGACGGTAACGATAACCTGCTCGGCCAGGGGCAGCTCGACACGCTGGCGGGCGGGCAGGGCGACGACACACCAGTGCCGCTCAACAGTGGCGAGAACACGGGCGACGTCGTCAATGAAGCGTTTTCACTGAGTCTGGCGATTATCGACGCTCTGCAGGCTCTACCCCCGACCACTCCGTAAGTCGTCCTGCGACTTCGACATTCCGATGAGCCCTCGACCGTTCCGCGGCCGAGGGCTTTTGCTTTCTCGAATCGATCAGTCAGACTCACACGCTCAACGGTTCCGTTGGCTGTTTGACGGACTGGCTTCAACGTCCTGTTGCGAGTGTCTGCTGCGATGCGTGGTTGTCTTGTGCTGGGAATAGCCGTTGCGCTGCTGTCAGTTGAACCTGCCGCTTCGGTTGCCGTCGCCCAGGGGAGGCAGGCGGATTACGACCGGGCAAATGCACTGCGAGAGCTGACGCGGAACAAGGTCTTCCGCGACAGCGTTCGTCCGGAATGGTCCAGCGATGGTAACCGCTTCTGGTACAAAGTGGCGATAGCACCGTCTCAGTTTGAGTTCGTTCTCGTCGACGCGGTTGCAGGCACCCGCGAGCCAGCGTTTGATCATCAGCAACTGGCCGTGAAGCTGACCGAAGAACACGGAGAGACAATCGAGGCGGCCTCTCTGCCAGTCGAACGACTCGAATTCCGCACTGCGCCGAATGAACTAGTCGTTGTCACCAAGGCGGACCGCTGGCTCGTCAATCGCCCGTCCGGCGAGATCACTCAACTGACCACCGCCGATGCTGACTCGTCGCCCGGAAATGGCGAGGCCCGCAATGCCGAAGCAAGAGGAGCGTTCGACGGCCGCAATCGGCGTCGTGACGGCGGCGGTGCAGGCAATGAAGCAGGCAGGCGTTCGCCAGACGGGAAGTGCATTGTCTTCGTGCGCGATCATCAGCTTTGGCTACGTCCGACCGACAACGGGCAGTCTGGCGGGAATGCTTCCACTGCGGCGAATGACGGAGCCGTGCCGCTCAGTCTGCAGGGCACTGCGGCGAACGGGTTTCGCGATGGCGATCTCTTCTGGTCACCCGACTCGAAGAAGCTGCTCGCTCTGCGGACGCGGGCCGGGGAAAAGCACGAAGTCTCGTTTGTCGAATCGTCGCCTGGGAACCAGATTCAACCGAAGGTGCATTCGTTTGATTACTTGAAACCCGGCGACGAGATTCCGCAACCGGTGCCGCATCTGTTCGACATTGAGTCGCGCCGCGAAATTCCACTCAGCAGGGAGCTGTTCCCGAATCCGTGGATGTCCCGCCCCGAAGTTCACTGGGTCGACGACTCCTCACGCTGCTTTTATGTGTACAACCAGCGCGGCCATCAGGTGCTGCGAGTCCTCTCAATCGATGCGTCGACCGGCGAAGTCAAAGTGATTGTCGACGAGCAAAGCGACACGTTTATTGATTACGCGTACAAGCAGTTTCTGCATCTCTCGCACGCGACGAACGAACTGATCTGGATGTCGGAACGCGATGGCTGGAATCATCTTTATCTGTACGACTCTACGGTCGGCGCGGTGAAGAATCGGATCACAACGGGCGAGTGGGTCGTGCGCGGCATTGATCATGTCGACGATGAGAAGCGTCAGATCTGGTTCCGCGCCGGCAGCCTCCACGAGGAGCAGGATCCGTATTACAGGCATCACTGCCGCGTGAACTTCGACGGCTCGAACCTGACCGCGCTGACGGAAGGTGACGGCGACCACGACGTCCGGTTCTCGCCAAACCGCCGCTTCCTGATTGACACGTACTCGCGCGTCGATCAGCCGCCGGTGACTGAACTGCGGAGTGGCGAGGACGGCTCGCTGATTTGCGAACTCGAGCGCGCCGACTGGTCGCGACTGCTCGAAACCGGCTGGCAGGTTCCCGAGCGGTTCGTCGCCAAAGGCCGCGACAGGAAGACGGATATCTTCGGCGTGATTTACAGACCGTCGAACTTCGATCCGCAGGCGAAGTATCCCGTCATCGAGAAGATTTACGCCGGGCCGCACGGTTCGTTCGTGCCGAAAGAGTTTGCCGCGTTCCACTCGGCGCAGGAGATCGCCGAACTCGGCTTCATCGTCGTTCAGATCGACGGAATGGGAACGTCCAACCGCTCGAAGGCGTTTCACGATGTCTGCTGGAAGAACCTCGGCGACTCGGGCTTCCCCGACCGCATCCTGTGGATCAAAGCGGCGACTCAGAAGTTTCCGTATATGGACCTGAGCAACGGCGTCGGCATCTACGGTGGTTCGGCGGGCGGACAGAGTTCAACGCGAGCACTGCTGGCGTTCGGCGACTTCTATACGGTCGCGGTCTCCGACTGTGGCTGTCACGATAACCGGATGGACAAAATCTGGTGGAACGAACTGTGGATGGGCTGGCCGATCGGTCCGCATTACGCTGAGCAGTCCAACGTCACGCAGGCACACCGTCTGACGGGCAAACTGCTGCTGACGGTCGGCGAACTCGACCGCAACGTCGACCCCGCCTCGACCATGCAGGTTGTCGACGCGTTGATCAAAGCCGACAAAGACTTCGAGCTGCTGGTCTTCCCTGGCAAGGGACACGGCATCGGCGAATCACCGTATGGCAAACGTCGCCGCCGCGACTTCCTGGTCCGTCATCTGCTGGGGGTTGAACCTCGCCGTCAGTGATGTCTCGCATTCCCGTGGACTGAACTGCGACCGACGGCTTTTTTCAGACCGGATGACTGTTTCCTGAACGTTAACGAGACAATGGTGAGGCTCGAAGGCCGCGGTGAGTGCTGCGAGAGCGTGTCAGGAATTTCCGCTGTCATGCAAATCTCTGCAGAGCACGCCAGGCACTGCTTCCGCAGCTTCAATGTGACGATGTGCGGCGACGCGAGAACCTGCCATCATACATGGCCATGTCCCGGGAACTGGATTCAGACGAAACTGCAGGACAAATCAGATGGAACTGCTGATTGGAATTGAACTCGATGTGCTGATCGGAATCGGCATCTTTCTCATTCTCCTTGCGATTTACGACATCGTGCAGTCCAGGCACGCAATCCTGCGGAACTTCCCGATCCTCGGGCACTTCCGCTATCTGCTCGAAATGATCGGCCCTGAGCTGCGGCAGTACATCGTCACCAGCAATAACGAAGAGCGGCCATTCAGCCGCGACGAACGCACCTGGGTGTACGCGTCGGCGAAGAAGCAGAACAACTATTTCGGTTTCGGCACCGACAACGATCTGGAGCAGTCGCCCAACTACCTGATCATCAAACAGTCCGCGTTTCCGCTGGCGAGTCCGCATCCTGGTGAGCCGGGCTATGACGAGCTGCACCGATTGCCGAGTGCGAAGGTGCTGGGCGCGGCACGCGGCCGGCCAAAGGCGTTTCGGCCGGCGTCGGCGATCAATGTTTCGGCGATGAGCTTCGGTTCGCTGAGCGGTCCAGCGGTTGAAGCCATCAATCGCGGCTGTGCCATCGCCGACTGCCTGCAGAATACGGGCGAGGGTGGCGTTTCGCCGTATCACCAGAGCGGCGGCGAGCTGATCTGGCAGATTGGTACCGGCTATTTCGGCTGCCGCGACGAGCACGGCCGCTTCAGTCTCGACCGCTTCAAAGAGGTTGTCGCAGCGAATCCGATCCGGGCGATCGAGGTCAAACTGAGTCAGGGGGCGAAGCCGGGCCTGGGTGGTGTCCTGCCGGCGGCTAAGGTTACTCCGCAGATTTCCAGGATCCGTGGCGTCCCGCTCGGCCGAGACTGCATCAGCCCGTCCAGCCACTCTGCGTTCCACGACGTCGATTCGATGCTTGATTTTGTCGAGTTGCTGGCTGCCGAAAGCGGCCTGCCGGTCGGCATCAAGTCGGCCGTTGGTGAGCAGGGTTTCTGGAGCGAACTTGCCGAGCGAATGGCAACGGACTCGCGCGGTGTCGACTACATTGCCGTGGACGGCGGCGAAGGCGGCACTGGAGCAGCTCCGCTGGTTTTCTCGGACCATGTGGCCCTGCCGTTCAAGCTCGGCTTTGTGCGCGTGTATCGCGAGTTCTTCGAACGCGGCATTCAGAACGATCTGCTGTTCGTCGGCGCCGGTAAACTGGGGTTTCCGGCCAACGGCACGCTCGCGTTCGCCCTGGGCTGTGACATGATTCACGTGGCGCGTGAGGCGATGCTGTCGATCGGCTGCATCCAGGCACAGCGTTGCCACACAGGTCATTGCCCGGCCGGAGTCGCGACTCAGAACCGCTGGCTGATGCGCGGCCTCGATCCGACGCACAAAGGGACGCGACTGGCAAACTACGTTGTCACGCTGCGCAAGGAACTCCTGCAACTCGCCCGAGTCTGCGGCGTTCCACATCCATCTCTCGTCACGCCGGATCACTGTGAGGTCGTTGACGAAAACTTCTGCACGACCACCGCCCGCGAACTGTTCCACCTCGGTGATCACGGCGACTGGGGCCTCCCCTCTGCCCGGCAGCAGGAAGAACTCGTCGCCCTGCTGTCCCGGCCGTAGCTTCTTCGTCAGCTCACTGTGTGCGTCAGCCGCCGGGGGAACAAGAGAAGCACGGTACGTGTCTGCGTCTATTTGTCCGGCGGTGTCTTCGGCTTCTCATCCTGAATGGCACGGATGAGGTCGATGATGCTGTGGGTGGTTTTGCGAGTGTCCGGTTTCTTCTGCTTCTCCCCGACGAGGCTGCCGACCAGGTTTGTGATGGCAGTGGGCAGGTCGGGCTTCTGTTGGGGGGCCGCAGTACTGGAACTGCCTGGCATCGGGTTGCCATCGTCGCCGGTCAGGCGGTTGGCGAGTTCGTCGAGGAGATCGCGGCCTTCCGGGAAACTGATCTTCGGCTGGCTCAGCGTGCCAGTCATGTGCAGTTCCAGCGGGGAGCGCGTCAGGTCGGTGAGAATCGCGACGCGCGGTGTCAGGCCGGACAGGTTGACCAGGATGCGAATATCGACGTTTTCTTCCAGATCGACCCAGCCATTCGTTTTGATCGTCAGGTCGTCTGAAATCTCCGGGATCAGCAGCGTCAGGCCCTGGTGATGAACGCGGCCCTGTTCGACGCGAAAGTCAACCAGCGCATCCTCCGCAACTTTCACGGTGGCGAAATGCCCGCCGGTCATTGAAGAGAGGATCGACGCGATCTGGGCCAGCACGGGATTCCGCAGACCGGTTTCCACGTTGTGCAGCATGAGCTGTCCGGAAATCCGCATCAGCCGATTGCGATCGTCCGTCGCCACACGGCCGATTGGAATCTGCAGCTCGTTCAGATCAAGCGTCAATTGTCCGGTCACGATTGCCGCGTCGGACAGCACCGGAGCAATGAACTGCAGGCCGCGGTCGCACAGCTCGGGAGTCAGCAGCCGACGATCAAACACCTTGACGCGTTCGACGACCAGTAGATCGGTCTCGGTGGAGCGCTCCATTCGCGCGGTAAAGGAAACTTCGTTGATCAAGACGAGCGGCTGCGCGGTCGAGTCAGCACGGATCTCGAACGAACCTCCGCGAATGAATGCTTTCAGCGGCGGGATTCGACGGTGGGGCTGACGACGTGAGTCGTCGGCTTGCGAGAACGCACTTGCCTTCAGAACGACCGCCGGTCGGTCCAGACTGATGGCCTTAACGCTGGCTGGACTCCACAGCAGATCGAACAGCGACTTTTCCGTTGAAATCGTTGAAGTGCTGACCGAAAGGTTGCCGTCGTCACGCTGCAACTGGACATCGTGCAGAACCACTGGATTGGACCAGCGCAGCGACGCTGACTCCGCCGAGGCCGTCATTTGCCGGTCGGCGGCGGCGCGATCGATCAGAATTCGATACAGTCCGGTGGCTGCAACGATTGTCGGCAGGCCGGCAATGAACACAGTCAGCGTCAGTAAGACGCCGACTGAAAGACGCACCAACCAGCGACGACGGCGGTGATTTCGTGGAGCCTCGCCAGAGGAACTCAACTCGTGATCGGCGCCATTGGTTTCTGCGGTCATCGGTCTTAACCCTCCTGCTGAGCCGACGTGGCGCCGTGTTTCAGCTCCAGTCGCTCAGGCTTTCCTGACGAACTCGGACTTCAGACCCATCGCTCCGAAGCCGTCGATGCGACAGTCGATATCATGATCACCTTCGACCAGACGGATGTTTTTGACTTTCGTTCCCACCTTGACCACCGACGACGCACCTTTGACCTTCAGGTCCTTGATGATCGTCACTGTGTCGCCGTTGCTGAGTATGTTGCCAAACGCGTCCTTCACGACGAGTCCGTCCGCGGTGTCCTCGGTCGCCGCGTCACGAGCCCATTCGTGTCCACATTCAGGGCACGCGTACATCAGCCCGTTGTCGTACGTGTATCCAGAACTGCATTCCGGGCACTTTGGCAGGTCACTCACTCCGTATC
>WGMU01000084.1 GCA_016124895.1 bacterium | reverse complement strand
GATGGCTGAGATCAAACTGCTGGTCCGCGTGCCGATGGACTGCTGGCGACAGTGGATTCGGCACCGGACTGCCAACGTCAACGAGTACAGCACGCGGTACTCGCTGGCGATTGATGCGGCCCAGACGACTCCGCCGGACCAGTGGCGAACCCAGTCGGAATCGAACCGGCAGGGCAGCGAAGGTTTCCTCGACGAAGCGCTCGGTGCTGAGTTGACTGAATCGGAACGCGAGTTTCAGGACTCGGCACGAAAGCTGTACGAGCAGCGGATCGAGCAGGGAGTCGCTCGCGAGCAGGCACGTAAGGACCTGCCGCTGGCGACTTATACCGAGGCGTACTGGAAGATCGATCTGCACAACCTGCTGCACTTCCTCGCGCTGCGAATGGACTCGCACGCTCAACTCGAGATTCGCGATTACGCAACAACGATCGGTGAGCGGATCGTGAAACCACTGTTTCCGCTCGTATGGGAAGCGTTCGTGGATTACCGTCGCGAAGGGCAGTTCCTCAGCCGGCTGGATCGCGGCGTCATTCAGCGTCTGTTGACCACCGCGTCCACACGCGGCCTCGCGCCACCGTACAGCGAAGAGCTGTTCCTCGAAGTGCAGGACGAATCCTGGCGCGATCTGAAACGCAGCCGCGAACGTGACGAGTGCGCCGGCAAGCTGCGTTCATTGGGGATCCTCGCTGGCGAGTGAAACCGTCGCCTGCGACGTGATATGCAGGGCGAGCCAGACAGTCGGTTCGTCCGCGCTGGTCCACTCGACGCGGTGGCGGCAGTGGGCGGGGATGAGCAGGTAGTCACCGGGCTGCAGCTCGTGTTCGCTGTCGGAAGACTCGAACCGCAGCCGAGCAGCGCCGCTCAGCAGAGCAACCCATTCGTCGCCCTCCTGGTCGTACCACTTGCCAGGTGGAGTCGCCTGGCCGGTCGAGACGATTCGTTCCAGTCGGACACCCGGCGTCTGCAGCAGCATCTCGAACAGCTCGTCAGAACGATCTCGATCGATGGCAGCGAACAGGTTGCGGATATCGATGGGCTGGTCACTCATTGAGGTTTCTTACCGTCGAACGAATTCGGTGGCGCGGTTGGATGGACCGTCACGGGTATTGGCCGAGTCAGAATCAGCAGCGTCCCGCGACGGCGGGCGTCGATCTGTCCGGCGAGGTTGACTGCCGGGCCGTCAACGACGAGTTCGGAGAGCCGCTGCCACTCGCGAAATCCCATGCGTTTGAGCGGCCAGCCAGCGCGACTCCAGATTGTGCGGAGCGTTTCTCGGATCAGAACTGGTTCCCCCGGCTGCAGCAGCGAGCAGTCGATCCGTAAGGTTTCGGAAGTCGCCGACTGCAACGCTCGGTCGGCGAGTTCCTCGGCCCGTCGCCGCACAAAGGCAGCCGCCTCGACAGCCTGCTCGGACAGTGACGCAAGTACCTGACGAAACGCGGGATTGAACTGTTCTTCCAGTAGCGGCAGCAGGTCGTGGCGAATCCGGTTTCGAGTAAATCCGCGATCCAGATTTGACGCGTCGATGCGGAAGTCCTGCCCGATTTCGCTCAGCCACTGTTCGATCTGCTCCCGTCGGATGCTCAACAGAGGACGGATCAGTTCGATAGCGCTCTGCAGCGGGCGCGCGTGCGGCATTCCGGCCAGACCGGCGAGACCAGTGCCTCGAATCAGGTGATGCAGAATCGTTTCGGTCTGATCATCGGCGGTGTGAGCAACGGCGACGGCCGCGCAGTGAGTCTCGACGGCGAGTTCCGTCAGCAGAGAATATCGCGCGCTGCGGGCGGCTTCTTCGAGCGACTGGCCGTTGCGAGCGGCTGCTGAAAGATCCGCCGATCGGATGTGGCACTCGATGCCGAGTCGTTCTGCGAGTTCCGTGACCCATTCGGCATCGCGGTCTGAGTCCGCGTCTCGCAGACAATGATTGACGTGCGCGACGACGCAGTTCAGACGCAGCGTGTCGGTCAGTGCGTGCAGCCCGCGCAGCAGAGCGACGCTGTCCGCGCCGCCCGACACGGCGACCAGAATTCGCCCGCCGCCGATTTCCCGTGCGCGCAAATCGGATTCCAGTCGGCTGAGGAAGTCAGAATGAGTCCGCAATTGAGCCATCATCTGTCGGCGGGACCTCGAAAAGGCGGCTGATCGCAATCCGCTCACGCGAGTCCATCTGTGCGGGTTCTGCGGGTTGACCAGGCCATCAGGTGGCAGTAGCCTGGGACGCAGTCGTGCTGGTGACAACCGGTTCGGACGTCGAATTGTCAGAGTGTTTCACGCAAAGAGACAATGTTCACGTCGATCGAACCATGCTGACGCCGCGGGGAGGTTCCCATGCTCGTGCTTACTCGGAGAAAAAACGAACGCATCCGGATCGGTGAATCGATTGTCATCACGGTAGTTGAGGTGCGTGGCGACAAGGTTCGGATTGGAATCGAGGCCCCGAAAGACGTTCCGGTGCATCGCGAGGAAGTCTATCGAGCGATTGCGGCGAGGACTCAGGCCGCTGCGGCCGAAGGTGGATCGCCGGAATGACCGTTTCCGGCGGCCTGTGTGACTCGAATTGCGCGGAATTTCCGGCGGTTTTTTTCTGCAGCGTTGACACCCCGGAGCCGAAAATTACCCTACGCAACCGCACGAGACGGCCCCATCGTCTAGTGGCCTAGGACTCCGGACTTTCGCTCCGGCAACTGGGGTTCAAATCCCCATGGGGTCAATCAAACTGAATGCCCGAGCTGATTGGCTCGGGCATTTTTTATGTCCGGAGAGTCGGCGGGCAGCCTACCGGATTGGTCGCTCACTGGAGGTGCCTGAGTATGGAAACTGCCATCTCGTGGAAGTCGCTGTTTGAAAGCTGGCCCGACGCCATTCCGCAGCAGGGAATGGTCGTGACCGAGCTGAATGACTCGATTCCGTTCGTCAGTTTTATGATCTCCGGCGGGCTGCTGCTGCTGGAACGTGACAAGCCGGACCAGTACGGAACGCGAAAAGTCATTCTGCCGTGGTCGCAGATTGCTGCCGTACGGCTGATGACGACTGAAGACATGGCCCGCTTTCAGGCGATGGGTTTCCAGCGCCCACTGTAGCTCTCCAGGCGATGAGCTGTTCTCTGTCTGCTGCTCCCTGTTCCCTCAGAGACTGCCATGCTTCCGCGAACGCTCGAACCCGAAGTCATGGACTCCGTCGAAGAAGCGGCAGACTATGACGCGATGGATCATGCGGAAGTGAATCGCCGGTTTGTCGACGATCTGCTGGCAGCCGTTGCTCGTTCGGCGCTGAGCGATCGACTCTTTGAGACCGGCGAACGCGTGCGGATTCTCGACGTCGGCACAGGAACGGCGCAGATCCCCATCGAGCTGTTTCGACGACCGGTCAGCGCTTCCGTCTGGGCGGTCGATCTTGCCGCTGAGATGTTGATTCTTGGCGAACACAACATCCGCATGGCCGGAATGCACGGTCGTATTCTGCTCGAACAGGCTGATGCGAAGTCGTTGCCGTACGACGAGGGGGAATTTGATGTCGTCATGTCGAACTCGATCATTCACCACATTCCGGTTCCATCAGATTCGCTGCGGGAAATGATCCGCGTGCTCAGGCCGGGTGGACTGCTCTTCGTTCGTGATCTGCTGCGGCCGGTGAGCGAGGCCGACGTCGAGGACCTCGTCCGGACGTACGCGGGCAATGAGAACGATCACTCGCAGCAGCTTTTTCGCCAGTCGCTGCACGCCGCACTGACCATTGCCGAAGTACAGGATTTGCTGACTGGCTGCGGTTGGCCGACAGAAGACGTGCAGCAGACGACGGACCGGCACTGGACGATCTCGGGATATCGTGCCGCGCTGTCCGTCGAACGCGATCCTGGCGATGCGGAGGTATCCGCGAACGATCCGCTGTGACTGGATTCTGTGACACGACCGGTGTGGAGCGTCGGTACGGATTCTCATGCCGTACGGATTGTTCGTTTTGCGCTTCTTTCCGGACCGGCAATCTCTTCGCAGGCGGTGGAGTCGCTGCGTTTCGCTGCAGCAGAGTTTGACACGGTTCCGATGGACGTCACTGAGCACGAGTTGTGGCCGCAGGTTTGTCGTGGCTGGAGAGGCAACTCGTGCAGCATGGCTGCTGCATTCAGTAGAACCGGCTCTCAAACAGCACCCTCTATGACTCGAATTGTGCCGGATCCACCCTGTTGGCCGGCTGGTTCGGACACCACAGAGACCTGACTTCACACATGGAATTGCCCACCGCAGGGAGTTTCGTACATGCGCACTCAGAGACTCGCTGACGCCGATTACGCGGAACGAATCCGTGGTTCACTCGGAACGACGCTGATTCAGATCACACAGAACGGCAACCGACCTCAGACGCGACCGGCCCCCCACGCAGCAGTTCCCGGCTTCGCAGAGTGGCAGCAGCAGTGGCAGACGAACAACCGGCTGATCAGCCAGCGGCTGGCGATGATTGACGCCGAACTGGAGCGCATGACGCGCGACGAGATGGCAAGTCCACAGCTCAATGTGTTTCAGGATGTGGAAACAGTCAGTTGATCTGTCTGCATCCGGCGATCCTTCCCGCGACTCCACCAGGTACTTGCTGGACTGAATGACGGTTTGCCATCATCCCTCGCCAACGCATCACGCAGATGTATCGACGGGTCACTGGCGGGAGTGGAAACGCATGGGCATGGCACGGCTGGTTTCGCTGGGGATCGTGGCAGCGTTGATCGCGTGCCTGGGCATCACCTTTTACCAGGTGATCGCTCCGTTTCTGATGCCGCTGTTTCTCGCCGCAATGATCGCGCTGCTCTGCCAGCCCGTGCTGCGATACTTCCTGAACCGCTGCAAAGGCCGTCGAGCCCTCGCCGCCGGACTCGCGACAGCCGCCATCGTCGGTTCGGTGATGCTGCCGATTGTGGTTGCCATTCTGATGGGCGTTCTGCAGTTTCTGAGCGTCAAAGACGTTGCCTCAGAAAGTGGCAGTCGCGTTGTCTCCAGCGAAATCCGGGAGATGCGTGCGCGACTGACGAAAGTTTCAGACTTCGCGTACGACTGGATCTTCCCGTCGAAGCAGGTTTCGACAATCGATCGGCAGATCTTCGGGCACGCCGAGGCCGACCGACTGGCGACTGCGGAAGCCGAATTCGACAGCAGCGAGAGTTCCGGCCGCGGCCCGCTCGAAGCTGCGCGGCGCACCTGGCTGCTCGAACGCATCGATCAGATGCGGCGTCAGTCGATGGAGCTGATGAAGTCGCTGGCGCTGAAGACGGCGGGCGTCGTCGGCACATCGCTGGGCACGGCGCTGAATCGAACAGTCGATCTGCTGGGGGCCTTTGTCGGAGCACTCGTCGCGCTCTTCGTCTTCACGCTGGCGCTGTATTATTTCCTGCTCGACGGCCCAAACATGGTCACCGCGGCGCAGTCGCTGATTCCGATCGACCGGTCGCACCAGCAGGCACTGATGCTGCAGTTCGCCAGCTCCGTTCGAGCGGTCGTGCTCGCCACATTTCTGGCGGCACTTGGCCAGGGTATCGCGACAGCGATTGCTCTGCAGTTAGCCGGGATGGGCCACTTCTTTCTGTTTGCGATCATCGCGACGTTCGCAGCGCTCATTCCGATGGCCGGAACGTGGCTCGTCTGGGGACCGTGCGCCGTCTGGCTGATCGCCGTCGACGGAAGCTGGGGCGCGGCGATCTTTCTGGCCGTCGTCGGCATCGGGCTGATCGGGATGATGGATAACTTTATTCGCGCCTGGGTACTGCAGAACGATACGTCGCTGCACCCGCTGCTGGCCTTCGTGAGCGTCCTCGGTGGACTGCAGGTCATGGGGCTGTGGGGCGTTTTCATCGGTCCGATCGTCGCCTGCTGCCTGCATTCGCTGATCGAGATCTTTAACTCGGAACTGCGCGACGTCAGCGGGGCGGGCTCAGGGGAAAAGGCGGACGCAGAGTCACTGGAAAAGGCGGTTGCTGAGTCACCTGCCGATCAGACGACGCGACAAAGAGAAGACTTGCCAGCCAGCGAAGAACGTCCGAAAACGACCGTCGCCGATCAGAGTCCCTCGATGGAATCCGAAACCGCAGCGGATGAGCCATCGACCGCGAATGCGGACTCCCATTCCTCGACCTCGGACGCTTCCGCATCGAAACCTGACAGCGATGCGTCGGACTCGTGAACAACGCAGTCGCGGCAACGTCGCCATCTCGCCCCGCGGAGATGAGCCGATTGCAGACAAAGCGATGGATTTCAAAATCGATCGCGGTACGCAGTTCAGGCCCGCAATGCCAAGTGACTGCGAAAAGTTCGCGTGATCCCACGGCAGCTCATCTCAGGGGAGCGAGATGGCGACTTTGAAGTGCTGCTGCTGTCGCACCGAGTTCCGAATTCGCAGCGAAATAACTCGGTGGGCCTGTGGCGACGATCCGGCCACCTCCGGCACCTCCTTCAGGGCCGAGATCGATGATCCAGTCGGCCGCTCGAATCACGTCGAGGCTATGCTCAACCGCGATGACCGAATGTCCGTGATCGACCAGTCGCCGCAGCACGTCGAGCAGTCGCAACACGTCTGCGGGATGCAGTCCGGTCGTTGGCTCATCGAGAACGTACAGCACGCGTTCCTCGCCGCCTTTGCTGAGTTCGGCCGCGAGTTTGACACGCTGAGCTTCCCCACCGGACAGTGTCCGTGCCGACTGCCCGAGTTCCAGATAACCGAGGCCGACGTCAACCAGCACGTTCAGAATGGCGGCGATACGCGGGAATGCGGAGAAGAATTCGGCGGCCTCGTCGACGCGCAGTGCAAGCAGCTCGGCGGCGTTCTTCTCGCGAAACCGGATACCGAGCGTCTGCGCGTTGAAGCGGGCGCCGCAGCATTCGGGACACTCGATAAAGACGTCTGGCAGGAAACTCATGCGTACGCGCTGCGTCCCCGTACCTTCACACGTCGGACAGCGACCGTCCTTCGACATAAAGCTGAACCGTTTCGGCGTAAACCCGCGCAGCCGGGCGTCGCGCGTGCGAGCCAGTAGTGTGCGGACTTCGTTCCACAGGCCCGTCTGCGTCGCGGGGTTCGAACGCCCGTTGCGCCCGATCGGTGACTGATCGACGACAACCAGCCGGTCCAGCTCGCCAAAGCCGCCCAGGCCCGAGCATGGCACTCCGGCTTCGTTCCAGTCGACCGACCCCGTGTCGACGCCGTCCCGTCGCCAGCGGCCTTGATTCGCCAGTGCGAACTTCAGCGCGGGAATCAGCGAGTGGACGATCAGCGACGACTTGCCTGAACCGCTGACACCGGTCACGGCCGTCAGACAGCCGAGCGGGATCTCTGCGGTGACATTCTGCAGGTTGTGCAACGACGCGCCCTCGATCCGCAGATACCGGGTGCCACTGCCGGCTTGGTCGGCAGTGCCTGCGGCGAGTGGAAAACTACCGCCGGACAAGCCGGCAGTGGCACTCGATGGGCCATCAAGAAACGCCCGCGTGACCGATTCGTCACCGTGGAAATCGTCGGGCGTTCCCTCACCGACGAGCCGACCGCCTTCACGTCCGGCACCGGGGCCGAGATCGATCAGCCAGTCGGCCGCGCGCATGATCTCGACATCGTGCTCGACGACCAGCACCGAACTTCCAGTGTCGCGCAGCGAGTTCAGTACGTCGATCATCCGTTGCGTGTCGCGCGGGTGCAGCCCGATGGTCGGTTCGTCGAGCACGTAGCAGACGCCGGTCAGTCCTGAACCGAGCGCCGCCGCCAGTCGCGCTCGCTGGAACTCGCCGCCGGAGAGCGTGACCGCCGGTCGGTCGAGCGTCAGATAGTGCAGCCCGACGCGGTTCAGATAGCCCAGCCGCGTGGCGATCTCCGGCAGAATGCTCCGCGCCGCGACGGCAGCTTCCGGTTCAAGATTCAGTTCGGCGGCCCATTCCGAAGTCCCCGTCAGACGAGCCAGCAGTTCGGCGATCAGAGGGCCACAGTCGCCGACCGTCTGCGCCGCAAGCTGCGGCAGACTCGAACCCGCAAACAGAACGTTGCGGGCGATCGGGCCGAGCCGCGTGCCATCGCAGTCCGGACATAGCGGCAGTCGCGAGAACTCCGTCCGCAGCTTCGTCGCGCTGGTCTGAATCTCAGCGGGAACTTTGCGGCCAAGACCGCGGCAGCCGCGGCAGGCTCCGTACGGGCTGTTGAAGCTGAAGGTGCGCGGTTCGAGCGGCGGGAAACTCGTCCCACAATCCGGGCAGCAATAGCGGTTGCTGTAAAGCCGGTCCGACCAGTCGTCGCCCATCTGCGTGCTGACAACGCACGAACCATCGCCGTACTTGAGAGCCAGCTCGACGGATTCGCGCAGCCGTTCTTCAATTCCCGGCTTGACGATGATCCGGTCAACGATCGCGTCGATCGAGTGCGTCTTGCTCCGCGGCAGATCAGGCGGCGAGCCGGCGTCGACGATCTCGCCGTCGACACGGGCGCGGACAAAACCAGCCTTGCAGATTCGCTCGAACACGTCGCGATGCGCGCCCTTGCGGCCGGCAACCAGCGGCGCGAGCAGTATCACCTTGCTGCGTTCTTCAAGAGCCAGAATGCGGTCGACAATCGTCGCGACGCTCTGCTGCGACACCGGCACACCGCAATCCGGACAGTGCGCCTGACCGGCCCGCGCGAACAGTAGCCGCAGGTAGTCATATAGCTCGGTAACCGTCGCCAGCGTACTGCGAATCCGAGTGCTGCCAGTTTTCTGATCGACGGCAATTGTCGGTGGCAGACCGGTCACGAGATCGACGTCTGGTCGTTCGAGCTGTGTCAGATGCTGCCGGGTTCGCGCTGAAAGGCATTCGAGATACCGCCGCTGCCCTTCGGCAAAGATTGTGTCGAATGCGAGTGAACTCTTGCCACTGCCTGAGACCCCGGTCACGACGACGAACCGCCCGCGCGGAATGTCGACGTCGACGTTCTGCAGGTTGTGCATCCGCGCGCCGCGCACGGAAATGACCGGTGCCACGGTGTGAGCACTCGCGGCAGCCGAATCGTCGCGCGACAGGCCGCTCACTCTGTCGCCTCGTCGGAGTTCGGTTCGTCGTCGGTCACGGCGTCAGTCCCGGTTGATGCCCTTTCTGACTGTAGCATCGACGTGCCCAGGTCCAGCAGTTCCTGAAGATCGCGGACGCAGACATTGATGGAGCGAACAGCCATGACGAAGTTGGTATGCGTCGATGCCTGAAACGCGTCTTCTTCAAACTGCTCGACTGCCTTCTTCAGGCGTCCGATTTTTTTGCGGAGCATGTGCAGATAGGCGGGCGGATCGTCGACGCGGGTTTCGAGTGCCCGCGCGGCATCAAACGCGGTCCGCGCGAGTCCCATCAGGCCTTCCAGTTCCGGAAAGTCCTCGATCTCCTCGCTGTGCTTGACGAAGGTGCGAACCATCCAGGCGTGAGCCATCACCTCGTCGCAGCGCGTCACGACGTCCTGCAGTGTTTTCAGTTCGGGCATGGCGGGTTCCTCGAACTCAACGCAGCGAAAGGAACGCAGGCCGGACAGAGTCCAGCGAGTTCCGGCAGATTGTCGACCTCGAACTTTCCTGTGCCGGAACTCGCTGGGCTCGGTCCGGCCACACTTTGTCAACGCGCGGCGGCGACCGCGTCGGCGACGTTGATCGTGCCTTCGTACAGAGCCCGGCCGATGATCGCTCCGATCAGGTTCGGTGAGGCGTCGGCAGCGGCCTTCAGTCTGGTCACGTCGTCAATCGTCGTTACACCGCCTGAGGCGATGACCGGGAATCCCAGGTCGGCAAGTTGCCGCATGTCGTCGATGGTGGCGTCATCGATGCCCTGCATCATGCCGTCGTTGGCGATGTTCGTATAAATCAGCGCTGCGAGATCGAGCTTCGCGTACTGCTTCGCGAGATCGATCGCCGCGGTCTCAGAGACATCGAGCCAGCCTTCGGTCGCCACCATCGAGTTGCGGGCATCGATACCGAGCACCAGTTTGCCCGGAAACTTCCCAGCCATCTCACAGAACCACGTCGGATCCTTGAGCGCCTTTGTCCCGATGATCACGCGGCCGACGCCGACCTCGTCGAGCATCAGGCGGATCGAGTCCTCATCGCGGACTCCGCCTCCCAGTTCGCAGGAGATTCCGACCGCTGCGGTGATTCGTCGCACGACGTCGTGGTTGACCGGCCGGCCCTGTTTCGCGCCGTCGAGGTCGACCAGGTGCAGCCATTCGATGCCGTCGTCGGCCCAGCGCTGAGCCATCTCGACGGGGTCGTCACTGAAGACGGTTTCCTGGTTGTAGTCACCCTGCCGCAGCCGGACGCACTTGCCGCCGCGCAGGTCGATGGCGGGAAGAATCTGCATGAATTGCCTCGCTGTTCTGAGTCGCGAATTGAGGTCGCACATTAACGGCGGTCGACGATTCCGCAATCGGCGCGGCGTGACGGAAGATTGCCTCTCCTTCAGAATCGTTACGTTCGGACCGGCACGTTGACTTTTCGCAACTTCCCCGTGCCGGATGAAGCGTGCGTGCTTCCTGTTGCCGAAAGCCAACCTAGTGTGAGTTGTCCGGCGTGATCGGGCCGGGAAAACCACTCAGCACAGCGCTCTCTGGAGTCCGTGATGCAGGTCACCGTTCGCGATCTGATGACCCCCCGGCCGGCGACGATTCCGCAGTACGCGACGATCGAAGACGCCATTCAACTGGTCCTTGAACGTGCCGTCGACGAGGTCTACGTCGTCGATGAAGCCGGACGGCTGACCGGAACCGTCTCCGATTATGTGCTGCTCAAATCGAGCATTCTGCGGTCCGACTCCCGACAGCCGGTCACTCGAGTGATGAGCCGCAGCATGATCGTTCTGCGGCCTGAGGCGACGCTTGAAGAAGTCGCCGGCCTGTTCCGCGAAAGCTGCTACCCGCGGCTGGCGGTGATCGAAGATGGCCGCGTTGTCGGCCAGCTCTGCCGTCGCGAGGTTCTGCGGACGCTGGTCGTGCTCGACGATCTGAACGCCGGACGCAGCAACGGCCGCCGCATCGAACCCGCCGCCCGGGAAACTCCGCCGCGCCCGGTCAGTCTGCGCGGATCAGAAGCAGGCACGACCGCCGACGAAGCCGCGTGTTCCGGCCTGTAAGTTGCCGGGCTGTGAGTCAACTTCGTTCAGCGCTGGTCGCGACGTAAAAAGAAACCCCTTCACACGTCGGATCAGAGACCCGGACCTGTGAAGGGGCGTCCCCCCCGGCATCGACCACTGCGCCTGTCCGGCGACAGCAATCGATGCACGCTTGATCTCAGAGGTTGAGTGCCATTGCTGAACGAGTGGGGAAATGATTCGGAAGCGCGCACGTCCGGGAGAAACAGACTCTTCTGAGGATTGCTGCCCGGCGGAGCACTGTCGTCTGGTCGGGTGATGACCTCGTCAGAAACCGCCAGGGGCCGGTGGCGCGACGGATCCGTCGTCGGCGAAGTTGCCCTGGAACCCGGACTGGTCGAGCTTGTACTGCTCGATGGCCTCGACGGTGTTCGACAGGATGAACTCCGGTCCGGCCGGGAAATACTGCACGTCATCGCGCAGATAGTAGGCGGACGGAAGAGTCTGGCCGCCGACAGTTGTCTGGCACCCGGTGATCGTCGAGGCGAAGCCGCAGCAGGCGAGCATTGAGAGCAGCGGTTTGCTGAATCTGGAAAGCGTCATGCCGAATCCGTCCTGTTCATCCCTGAACCGATCAGAGCGTCACGCCGGGCGATCGACATTCCGGGATCGCACGGTCCGTTACCCTCAGATCGGCTTCGCACGTCCCGGTTCTTCGGCAAAACCGGAACAATCCGCAAAGTTTTACGCTGCGGACCGCTGACCGGACGGCTCAGACTTCACCACAGGGGCCGGCACTGAATGCTCAATGGCGTTGAGAATCCGCCGGACTTTGCGATGCGGCAGATGGCTCCAGCAGTTATGGACGCCGAACGGAGTCGGATAGTAAACCTGCTCGACACTGAAAGTCTGCGCGACTGCGACCGGAGCCACTTTCCAGCCAGCCAGTGGCAGCCTTCGACCGAGATGGACGTCTTCCCAGTCAAGCGTCGGGCCGGTGGGCAGGACTGCCGAGCAGGCCTGGATGTTCCGCCACGACAGCCCGCCGTTGCCGACGCTCGGATCACCCGGTTCCGGAGCCTTCCAGGGCGCCCCGATATAGTCGAACTCGAAGAATGATTCGTCCATCGGGCGGCAGAGCAGAGTGTCGTGCTGAAAGACGAGACACTTTTCGTACGGGATGCGGTCGTAGAAATCACGAGACAGCATGAAGCGATTGATCGCCTCGTAGCAGTCCAGCGCGTAGGGCAGCGTCTCGAAGTGAATGTTTTCAAACGCCGCGAGTACGTCGCGCATCCAGCCGCGTGAATCCTCGCCGCAGAAAACCGTCAGTCCGAACTCCGGCGGTGCGAAATACAGATGGTTCGCGACAACGGTTCGCAGATACGGCAGCGGCCGGTCTTCGAGGAGCACGGACCCGAAACGGCTGTGAACCGGCAGCGTCTTCCGGAAGTCCGCCAGTTCGTCAGAGATTCTCGTCAGCACCTGCCGAAACGGCCGCTGCCATCGCCAGCGCCGCGAGAACCAGCCCTTCACTTCCATGCGAAGACATCCTTCCCTGATTCAACCAGACAGCCAGCAACGGCACGATCACTCTGCACCGGATGTGTGAGGTGCTTTTAACGGTTCGATCAGAAATCGAAAATGCCTGTCAGTGCCGTCGCCGCAGAGGCGAGCGGCCTGATGGCCGCAAACCCGGCTGTTGCATTGAGAGGTTTGCGGTCGACTTTCGGCTGAAACTGAGTTGCCTACGGAAGACGCTCAGGCTCTCAGCTCGACATCTGCCGCCAAGCGGTCTGGCAGAGGGAGTCGAGCAGGCTGTTTTTGAGTTTGCCGGGAGTTTTTGTGAGGGCTTTGGCGAAATGAGCCTGTGCAGAAATTGTTTTGATCCACAGTTCACGGCGGATGGTCTGCGGAAAGCCCCGAGCCCGCTGGAACTGATTCTCGGCGAGCCGACATCCCCAGTGGCTGACGGGACGGGACGGGACCGCCTTCCGATCCGCCAGAGGCAGAGGGAGGTTCGTCATGAGAGCCGCCCTGGAAGTGGCTGACGTGTTTCGTGCCGGAGAAGCGGAGTTTCTCGCCCGGTATGGACAGCAGACCTCGCACGAACAGTATCGGGTGCTGCGGGCCGTGAAGCAGTGCCGGACTGCGGCTCTGGGCGGACATGTGCAGCTCTGCCAGGGCTGCGGCCACCAGCAGATTCAGTACAACTCGTGCCGCAACCGGCACTGCCCGAAGTGCCAGGGCATGGCCCGTGCCCGCTGGCTGGATCAGCGTGAAGCCGAACTGCTGCCCGTCCCGTACTTTCATCTCGTGTTTACGCTGCCGCATGAACCTGGCCCGCTGGCCCTGCAGAACAGGCGAGTGGTTTACGGGCTGCTGTTTCAGGCCGCCGCTGAGACAGTGCAGCAGCTGGCCGCCGATCCGAAGCATCTGGGCGCTCGCGTCGGCTGTCTGATGGTGCTGCATACGTGGGGACAGAACCTGATGCACCACCCTCACGTTCACGCGGTGGTCACTGGTGGCGGACTGTCTGCTGACGGAACCCGCTGGGTGTCCTGTCGCCGACCGGGCCGGCGGGATTTTTTCTCCCCGTGCGTGTGCTCAGTCGTGTCTTTCGCGGCAGATTTCTCGCTGGCCTCAGACAGGCTTTTGTCACGGGCCGGTTACGTTTTCATGGTGCTCTCAGGGCACTGGCTGTCCGTTCCGGCCCTGCATCAGTTCGACCGGTTGCTCTCCACGGCACCGGTCCTTTCTCCTCAGCCACAAGGAAGCACAGACGATGAACTCAGGGAAGCAGACAGGCGGCGATGCGAAGTCGACGGGCACGTCCGTGAAGAAGACGCCCGGCGGCAAAGCCTCACCGGCACCGGTGAAGAACGATGCTCAGCATCTGCTGCTGAAGTCGAATCTCAGGCAACTCCGGCTGCCAACGATGAATGCCGAGTTCCAGCCGCTGGCCCGGGAAGCAGCGGACTCGAACCAGTCGTACGAGCAGTATCTGCTGCGACTGACCGAACTGGAAGTGGCAGCACGGGCCACCAACACACTGAACTCACGCATCAGGCAGGCTCAGTTCCCGGTGCACAAAGACCTGGACAGCTACGACTTCTCGGCACTGCCTTCGGTCAGCAAACAGAAAGTCCTGGAACTGGCGCGTTGCGAATGGATCACGCAGCACGCCAATGTCTGCCTGCTCGGTCAACCCGGCACTGGGAAAACGCATCTGTCGATCGCACCTGGCCTGGCCGCCTGCCGTGAAGGCGTGCGGACCAGGTTCTTCACGGCCGCGGCTCTGGTCAACCAGCTCGAAGAGGCACAGAAGAAGTTCACCCTGGCCTCGCTGCTGAAGAAGCTCGATCGGATCGACCTGCTGATCGTTGATGAACTCGGCTATCTGTCGTTCAGCCGCTCCGGTGCCGAGCTGCTGTTCCAGGTGTTCGCCGACCGCTACGAACGCCGCAGCCTGCTGATCACCAGCAACCTGTCGTTCAGCGACTGGAACCAGATCTTCCAGGGCGAACGCATGACCGCCGCGCTGCTGGACCGGCTCACGCACCATTGCTACATCTTCGAGATGAATGGCGAAAGCTACCGCTTCAAACAGTCGATGAAAGAGAAGCAGCAGCCAGCCGGCAAAAGCTGAGCCTCCCTCGACGAGGCCACACCAACGCCACGCTCTCCCGCGTGGCCACCCACTCACCAGGTGGGGCCGATTTCGACGCCGATGTGGGTCCATTTTACACGCCTATCACGTCGACGATGCGACGCCTGATCACGCCGGTGAAATCGCACGCCGCCAACGAGCGACTCGCGAAGCACCTGGAAAACCATCTCGACGACCTGTTCACATTCCTCGGCGATCCGCTGGTCAACGCCACCAACTGGCGTGCCGAGCAGGCCATCCGCCCGGCCGTCGTTAACCGCAAGGTCTGGAGCGGCAACCGCACCTGGACCGGAGCCGAAGTCCAGTCCATCCTGATGACCGTCCTCGTCACCGCCGCTCAACAGGCCACCGACCCGCTCAACTTCCTCAAGCAGAACCTCACCTCGCCCCAGCCAGCCCTCATCCCACTAACGAGCCGGTAAACAAGTACGGGGCAGACTGGGTCATTGCTGGTCACGGAGTCAGACGAGACCAGCGAGTGGCTGACGTTTGTCGCGACAACCGGACTTGAAGGAGCAAGTGGCAAACAGATCACTGTGGACGATCTGAGAAGTCGGATTCCTATTCCTGAATCTGCGAGGGCTGAGGATTCCAGCACACTCGCCGAAGTGGTCCGCCTGGAGATATTTCCCGGAACTGCAAGGCCAATATAGGAGGATCAGTTACCGGGACTCATACAGTGAGGACGCTGGCTACTTGACGGAGCCGACGGAAACACCGCCTCTGAGTGGGGCCAAACATCGCAGATTCATCGGCTGCAGTACCACAGCGGTTGAGTCTGCCGGAACCGATAGTGGCGACAAAATCTCCGTCAAGCCGCGACAATTGCGTAGTCCGGTGGCGGTGATCCGTCTGCTCCGAAGCGCTGACCAGAGACCTTTCGTCGAATCGGACAAAGCACTGCTGCACGCGACCAGACTCTTCCCCGCATTCAGCATCGCGTCCGCATCACGCAGCTTCTTCACGATCTGCTCGGGATTGTGCCCTCTTCGTCGCTTCGTCATCTGAAAGCCTCCTTCGCCGATCTTTATCGGCCGGAAACTCTCATAACTCCCTGACCACTTTTCGGGGGCAGGCCACTGTGCAAACCTGAATGCGGGATCAGACCGGAAGACCGCGTTCAGTTCGGATGCGGACAACTTCGGACATGACCGATGCCACGATCTCGCCGTTCCGCTCGATGGATCGGAATTCGTGGAGGTTGACCGCCAGGTTCACGCAAACAGTCAGCGTTGCAAAGACCAGATGGACAGTCGCGGGACTGAGACCCAGCCACCCGGAGTAGCTGCCGCCGGTTGCCGGATCGGCCATTGCCCCGAAAGCTCCCGTCATGACGAGCATGGTGAACGCAAGGCAGATACCGGGCAGCAGGCGGTACTTCACGGACTGGTTCTGACGATACTGATCTTCTGGAAGCTGATACGCTCGCGAAGTTTCTTCAATCCAGCGGCCGGTGCCCATGAAATAGGTAAACGTGATTGCGTGGACCAGGGCTGCAAACACCAGGCCAGCCAGGCCGGTCAGCATGTGAGTACTGACCGTCTGCTGGATCTGCGGGTCGCGGACGCGCGGATCGTCGATACCCAGGCCGAGAAAAAACGTCACGGCAATCAGGGCGGTTCCCAGGAACGCCAGAGTCAGGAAAATACGGGTCACGGAGTTCTCAATCGATCAAAGCTGTGTTTGCGGGCGCACGTCGCAGTCGGCAGACGCCGCCAATCGGCGAAGTTTTCACGGCAGTCGCTAACTGCGGATGCGTCCCCACATGAGACGTCGGCTTTCTGCCTTCCGCGATGCAAGGTCGCCCAACGAGGCATCCTGGGGCGACCGGTCCCGTCCCCACTTCGTCGGGCGGCGCGGTTCAAGTTGAAAGCAGAACGCAGGGTACGAGCGAACGCAGCAATTCGGCAAACGACTGCAAAGGAATTCTCGGGAGCGGTGCGGAGTCTGCGCGAATTCGGAAAGCACCGTTGGGCATGTCGGCTTCGCGACGTTCGACCTGGAGATCCAGCGCAGCGGTGCTGTCCGCTGGCTGCTGCTTGTGGCTTCGCGTCTGCAACTGGCTCTGCCAGGGCGTCAGGTCTGGGCACTTGCGGAGCCAGTGGCACACAAGCGGTTCTGGCAGACAGATTCTATTTGCGACTTACTTGCCAATCGGCAATCGGGTGTTGTGCTGGGACGAGTAGAGCACGACGTTGACGCCGATCTTCACCGCATCGTCCGGCAGGTAACCGGCGCAGGCAACGGTCGATTGCCGCTCCAGCGCGCAACTGATGTCGTATTTACTGTAGATCACGACCCAGCGACCGTTGACACGAATGCCTTCGAGAAATGGCTCGCCGGCCACGATGTTGCCGTCCCGGCCTCCCGCCGCAACTCCGGCCACGCGGCGGCGGACTCGGTCGAGGACATGTCCGATCTGCCCGTTGAACAGTTCGTCGTCGACAGGAATGCGTTCAAGTTTCGTGTCCGGATAGAGCTTCGCGACGAAGGCGCGAAACGCCTGGTCGAATGGTTTCGACCCGCAGCAGGCATCGGCGAAGAGCAGCCGACCACGATCGAGATACGCTCGCAGTCGATCAATCTCGCGGTCGCTCATCGAAAAGCGTTCGCGACCGTGCATCATCAGCATCGAGTAATCAAACAGTGTTTCGTCAGAGGGAGTCACCGCCGCAGGCTTAGTCGAGACCGTCAGGCCGACCGTCTTATTGAGGGCGATCATCAGATTGCGGCTGGCTTTCGGTGCCGTATCCCAGCCACCGGTATGCCGGACTTCGGCGATCTGCGTCAGGCTGCGGCGGATCGAGACGATCTGGTCGTCTTCAACTGCCAGTTCCTGCCCCTCGAATTTGTTCGGCGGTTCTCGGCCGGTCGCGTACGCGACGACGTTCACGCCGATGCGCATCGCCTTTTCGATCTGACTCTTCAGAGCGTCAGGCCGGTTGGGCGGATCAGCGAATCCCCAGCGCGTCCAAAGACAGCCGAGATCTCGTGGTGAGTATATGATCGACGTCCGGCAGCCGAAGTCCGCGCCCAGCAGTTCAACGGATTCCGGATCGAGCAGGTACTCCGCCCGGAATACGGGATGATCGGCGGTCAGCTTCTGCAGCGACGTTTCGCCGTTCGGATACATCTTCGCAACGAGCTGGTGCATTCCGTCGTCGAACTCGGCGGAGTTGCAGTTATTGACGGCGAAAATCAGGCCGCCGGTGTTGATGTACTGCCGCAGTAGTTCGAGGTCGCGTTCGTTGAAGGCCGGTGGCGAATCACTCGACAGATACAGGATCCGCGAGATCGCCAGGTCTTCCAGCCCGCCGTGTTCGCGCACGGTATTCATGTCGACGACCTGCCAGGTCAGCAGTTTCGGCCAGCCATCTGAGCCGGTAATCCGGTCGGTCAAATTGCGGATGTCGAACTGATGCCGGTTCCAGTGCCGGCTGATGGCGTTCGGGTCGTCGCCGGGTCGGTCGAATTTCAGTTTGTTGATCAGAACCGGGGCGAGCCCTTTCGAGAGAAACAGCAGCGACAGCGAACTGGCGATTGCTGG
Organism: bacterium; assembly: GCA_016124895.1. Classification (GTDB taxonomy): domain Bacteria; phylum Planctomycetota; class Planctomycetia; order Planctomycetales; family Planctomycetaceae; genus JAPOLP01. The sequence continues at coordinate 17,490 of WGMU01000084.1, read as the reverse complement.
ATCACTCTCAACTCCGCCCGCGTTGCGCTGCCAGAAGCCGGACCGCTCGTCCTGTCCGATGACGAGGAACTCCGCACCACGGCGGTACCAGTCGTGCTCGCCGAAAAAGCGTCGACCGCTGAGCCGTCCGGCTCGTTCCAGGCCATAGAGGTAATAGAACAGCCACTGGCCGCCCTGCGGATTGCTGCCGACCGTGAAGTGAGTCGTCAGCCAGCGCAGGGCGCGTTCGAGCGCCTCATCCTGTTCGGATTCCCGGCAGCACTGTGGGTTGCCATCGGCATCGAGCGGGCCGTCTTCCTGCAGCATCGCAGACGTCATCACCAGCACGCCGATCCCGGCCACCGTCATGCTGCCGTAACTTCCCGGATTGGATGGCGAGTAGCCCCAGCCACCGTCTGCGTTCTGCGACCTCAACCAGTGATCGCGAGCGTCCTCCCAGACGCGGCGGTCGACAGTAATCCCGGCATGAGCAGCCTCGTACAACCCCAGCACGGCAAACTGACCGTTGCTGCGATCTCCGTTGATGACCGATCGGGAACTCGGTTTGTAGTCCCAGCAGCCTTTCATGTCGCCACGGGGAATCTGTGAGTCGGACAGAACGCGGACGATCGGCCTGAGCCGTTGAAGCCGGTCCTGCTCCTGGTCCGCCAGCGAATAAACCATCGCCAGCAGCGAGAGCGCGTAGGTGTCGTCAGGCAGGCCGGTGCTTCGGAGATAGTCCAGTGCCAGAGCCATTTCGCGATCCCCTGGCGTCATGCCGCTGTTGAGCAGCGCGAGTGTTGCCAGAGCGGATGTTCCGACTGGATTGACAGACGATTTGAATGAACCGTCGCCCTGCTGCAGTCCCAGCAACCCGTCGCGGCCGAGCTTGATCGCCCGCAGTACGTTCTGCTCAGTCAGCTTGTCCTGCTGAGCCTCAACCGCCGTCGTCATGCAGACGCTCAGGAATAGCGCGACGGCCAGAAGTTTCAGCAGAACGGCGCGATCCATCCGTCGATTCCTTACGGCTTTCGGTCAGAGCCTGCACGCAGACTCGACAGATCGTATCGACAGACCGCACGGACAGGACAGACCGAAGACGCTGTTCCGTTCAGTTGAGACCGCCCATCAATTGGTCGCGATGGTGCCGGCTCCGAACTTACCGTCTGCCGGCCCGGTCTGCTGCGAGAGTCGGTGCAATTGCTGTCGCTGCCGTTTGAGCGTGCGAGTGGCCTGGCCGTGCTGGATCGCCGGCAAAGCCAGTGGCACACAGCCTCGCAGAATGCGATGGGGAATCAGTCCTTTGCAGGCCGCGCGGCAAGCCGTCAGACTCCGACAGATTCGCATCACTCAGGTCCGTTCGGAAGCTTCGTTATGAGCCGCTCGGCGTCCATCAATCGTTCGACTGCTGAAACTCAGATTCAACTGCAACTGAACCTCGACGGTTCCGGACAGGCTCAGATCGAGACCGGCGTCGGGTTCTTTAACCATATGCTCACTCTGCTGGCGAAGCACTCGCTGTTCGATCTGACGGTCGACGCGACCGGCGATATCGACGTCGACTTTCACCACACAGTTGAAGATGTCGGCATCTGTTTCGGCCAGGCGATCGCTCAGGCCGTCGGCGACAAGGCCGGCATCACGCGCTACGGCTCAATGACGCTGCCGATGGAAGAGACGCTGCTGACCAGCGCCGTCGATCTCAGCGGCCGCATGGCGTTCGTGTACCGGATCGACTTCCCGACCGAAAAGATCGGCGAATTTGACAGCCAGCTTGTCGAGGTCTTCTGGGAAGCCGTCGCGGCGAACGCCCGGATGAACCTGCACCTGCTGCTGCACCACGGCCACAACAGCCACCACATTTCCGAAGCCTCATTCAAAGCGACAGCCCGGGCACTGCGTCAGGCCGTGACGGTTGACCCTCGCCAGCCCGGCGTGCCGTCGTCGAAGGGGACGCTGACGGAAGTGTAAAAGTCTCTGACCGGAGCCATGAACTGAAAGGGCATGTGTTTCACAGTGACAATTCCTGAGAGCATGCGTGACGAGCTCGGTGCGTGGAACGATGGTCGAGGGATTGACCTTGAGTCGTGGATTGGGTGCATGGGCACCTACTCGCTCGCGGTCGGTTACACGACGTTGTTCTGGCCGGAGTTCGTTGAACACAAGGGATATCTTCTCAGGAAGGGTTTCACGACATCCGCACTTCACGATTTTGAGCAGCAGACATCCGGCAACAGAAAGTCGGTCGAGTGGGTGTTGAACCACATCCATCTCGCAGACATTCAATACCGAGGTTGTGACGACCTTTCCAAGGACAAGTTGTTTCTTCTCGGCACTGTGCTGAAAGAGATTCACATAGCGAAACTTCAATGGCAGTTCCCTGACCGACCGTGCGAGGTTGAGTTCTTCGTCCCAGAGGACGATGACGAACTTGACGAATACGCGCTTTCGTTCTGGCAACTGCCGTCCGCTACATCGCTGCCGTAGTTGACGTCCTGCGTTTGTGAGGCTTGTGAATTTGCACGGCGACTCTAGAAAGGAAGAGGAATACGAGAATGACGGATGTTTCTGAGGCGGTTGAGCACGTTCTGGTTGTTCCGACGCTGCTGTTTCACGAGATCGGGTATTTTCAGGGGTTCAGCTCGGACGTGCATCGGTATCTCGACACGCTGCTCGATCCGTCGCACACGCTATATCTGCCTCGCCCGGAAGCCGAAGAGGATCCCAGCTACAAGCAGTTGATTCCGTACTGCGTGTTCCGGCACGGCGACAGCCTGTTTCATTACACGCGAGGTACTCAGCAGGGCGAGAAGCGGCTGCATGCAAAGAAGTCGATTGGCGTCGGCGGACACATCTCGACGCTCGACCGCGATTCGTCGCAGGAGACTTACGCGGCTGGCATGGAGCGGGAACTCGACGAGGAAATCGAAATCTCGACCGGCTTTTCGTCGCAGCTTGTCGGCATGATCAACGATGACGAGACCGAAGTCGGCAAGGTGCATCTGGGCGTTGTTCACGTTTTTGACCTGGACGAGCCCAAAGTTCAGCCCCGTGAAGAGTCGATGATAGAGACGGGGTTCACCCCGCTGGCAGAACTGGTACGCGATCTCGAAGATTTTGAAACCTGGTCGCAGATTTGCCTCAAGTTTCTCGCGGAGCTGTGATGCGTTCGCACTCCGCTGTGTGACTTCGACCGCGGCGAAAAAGATTTCGCCGTCGCACAGACAAGGAGTGTCTCAGATGGATCTGTCCCGACGTGGATTCTTCGCCGCCGGAGCTGCGGCTGCCGTTGCCCCGGCTCTTGCCACCGCCGCCGATGCCCCGCAGGCCGGCCAGCTTTCGACCGAAACGCTGGGTACGCTGCTGAGCGCGATGGGCCTGAAGCCGGAGAAAGTCGATCAACGCTACGACTTCACCTTCCGCTCGGTCGTTGACAAGGAAGAGTGGGGCCTGTCAATGAGCGCAGTAATGAGCGCTGACAAGTCGTCACTGTGGATCATGGCCTGGCTGGACGAACTGCCGACGTCGGCCGCCGATGTGCCGCGCACAGCTCTATTGCGACTGCTGGCCGCGAATGACAGGCTGGGTAATGGCAAGTTCTTTGCCTACGTCGCGACAAACCGTCGTTTCGTGCTGCAGCGCGTGATCGCCAATGAAAACATCTCGACTCGTCGCGTTGCTGAAGCCTTGAAGGATCTCGGCGTCAGCGTCGTCGAGACACATGCCTACTGGGAAACCGCGAACTGGAGCAGCGGCTCGAACAGTTCGGAAGTCGCGTCGGACGCTCCGAGTCTGCAGGGCGCTGGAAAATCGCCTTCCCGCACTGCCGCGGCTGACGGAGCAACGAAGACGCAGTAGGGACACGTCCCGGTTTTGTGCGCCGAAATCAGCCGGCACGCGATCGTGGTCTTTCAGGTCTCAATTTTTGGGTGGCCGGGGTTGGAGCGAGGTACGAGCGAAACCCCGGGGCTTCCTTCGCAGGCTCAGTCCAGCCCCGGCCACCCAATTTGAAAATCGAGACATCACGATCCACTGAACGCTGAACAATCAGACTGATTGAGTCCGGTTTCCTCAGGATTAAAACAGGCCGCGTTGGAATGCTCCGGCGCGGCCTGTTGCTTTGATTGCTTTGGACTTTGATGGCCTTCGCTGCGTCACGCGATGATCTCGCGGATGGGGTGGCCGAAGTCGATTTCGAGGCGTTTGTGGCCGGGGACTTCCAAGGCGTGCGGGTCCAGGCCGAGCTGGTGCAGGATGGTGGCATGGATGTCGGTCACGTAGTGGCGATGCTCGACGGCGTGGAAACCGAGTTCGTCGGTCGCGCCGTGAACGACGCCGCGTTTCAGGCCGCCGCCGGCCATCCAGACGGAAAAGCCGTACGGATGATGATCACGGCCGTCGGAGCGTTCAGCTCCCGGCGTGCGGCCAAACTCGGTTGCCCAGACGACCAGCGTTTCGTCCAGCAGACCGCGCTGCTTCAGATCCTTGAGCAGTCCTGCAATTGGCTGATCGACCTGCTGCGTCTTCTGCGTGTGGTTTTCCTTCAGCTTCGAGTGCGCGTCCCAACCATCGTGATAAATCTGCACGAAGCGGACGCCGCGTTCGACGAGCCGCCTTGCAGTCAGGGCCTGTGACGCGACCGTCTTCGTCGCGGCGTTGTCGAGGCCGTACAGCTTCTGTGTCGCTTCCGTTTCATCAGCCAGATTGACGACCTCAGGCACGGCGGTCTGCATCCGGAAGGCGAGTTCGTAACTCTTGATGCGTGCTCTCAGCGCAGCATCGTCGGGGTACTCGACCGCAGTCAGTTCGTTGAGGTCGCGCAGCAGGTCGAGCTGGCTGCGCCGCTGCTGCGTCGTCACGTTGCCAGTCGGTCGTCCGAACGCCAGCGGGTTATTTGGATCGAGCGTCATCCGGATTCCGGAATGCTCGGGGCCGAGGTAGCTGCCGTCGTGAGCACCGACTCCGCCGCAGCAGTCGCCGGGAGGGCCACCGAGCACGATGAACTGTGGCAGGTTCTCGTTCAGCGTGCCGAGCCCGTAATGCACCCAGGAACCGATCGACGGGAAAAAGCCGTCGAAGATGTGCCGGCCCGTGTGAAACTGAAGTTGAGCTGCGTGGTCGTTATCTGTCGTCCACATCGACCGGACGATGGCCAGGTCGTCGACGCACTCGGAGAGGTGCGGCCACCAGTCGCTGACCTCGATGCCGCTCTCACCGCGTTTTCGATAACCGATCTGCAGCGGGTAGATCTTCGGCATTAGATCGCGCGGCACACCGGCGAAGTCACGGACGTTTTTTCGATAGAACGGCGACTCCAGAACGGCCTTGCCGAACGGCGACTCGTCGAACGTTTTCCCGCGGTGTTCGGTCAGAGCCGGTTTTGGATCGAACGACTCAACATGGCTTGTTCCTCCGAGCATAAAAAACCAGATCACGCTCTTCGCTTTGGGAGCGAACAAAGGATTTCCGCTTGGAAGATGAGCCGCGTCAGACGCCGCACCGAACCCGTCCCGCTGCAGCATCGCGCTCAGAGCCAGCCCGGTAAAACCCATCCCGCAGTCCGTCAGAAACTGACGCCGCGGAACTCGGCCACAGGGAAATGGGTTGGACATGGCAGGACTCAAATGAAGGGGTTGAATCAGTTGGAGGGAACCGGCTGTGGTCGAATGACTTCAGCGTATCCCTGATTGGTCGGACGGACTTGCTGGCTTGCGAGGACCTTGAGATTTCATCGGAGCGGCAAATACCGGTCGCAATGCGAAGTAGAGACCAATGCCGATCATCGCATTCAGAATGCAACTGAAGACAGTAAATGCAATGCCCCGCGATGCCACGATTCTGTCATCCAGCGCTGACAATGCGGGAATCAACACACCCAACCCCAGATAAAATCGCAGTACGTGCCAGGCAACTCGGTTTTTGAAGAACAGGCCGACACCGATTCCGACGCACGCCACGCTCAAAACTCCGATCACGTGGCGATTGAGTGATTCACTTTCAACGAACGGAAACGGCGAAGTGACCGGAACGCGGACCACCCAAAGAAGCACAGCGACAACAACGCCACCGAACGAGAGGAGAATCGACAACGGTACGGCACATGTGCGATAGGCCTTCACACGGTCCATTTCGCGACTCCCTGAGCGGACGACGATTTCATCATTCTGTGAAGAAGTCCGGTTGCCCGGATCACTACGGCTCATCGAATCGTGACAAAGTCGTTGTGCAGCAGCAGCACGTGGACGAACTGGGTTCGCACGGCGGTCTGGTTTGCTGCGTCTGTTGACGCGGCCTGTCCGGTGAGAAACGACAGACTGCGGATGGCTTCCTGTTCGGTGGGGTGGCGGTTGAGGACTGTCTCAAACGCTGCGTTGATGAATTCTGAATCGGACGCCGTTGCTGATCCGGTCGCCTGAATGTTTTCTGAAACCAAAGGTGCCCGAACTGCCGTCAGGTCGCTGTTCATTAGAGCGAGAGCCTGCTGCGGGACGACGCTTTCGCGGCGGCGGTAGCAGGTGTTGGGGTCAGCGACGTCGAAGGTTTCCAGAAACGCCATTTTCGTGTTCGGCGTGTTGCGGAAGTAGAGACTGCGCCGCGGCACCTTGTCGCCCTGGTCCGGAGCGATGTCCGGGCCGCCGCGCTGCAGGTCGAGCTGTCCGGCGAGGAACAGCACGCTGTCGCGGACGACTTCCGCTTCCATCCGCCGCGAGTTCGATCGCCAGTAGTAGCGGTTCTCGGGGTCGAGCTTCGCATTGTTCTGATCGTCGTCCGGCGTCGAAGCGAGCGCGTACGTTTTTGACAGCACGATCTGCCGGTGCAACGGCTTCAGTTTCCAGTCATTACGGATCAGCTCGGTCGCCAGCCAGTCGAGCAGTTGCGGGTGCGTTGGCACGCGGCCATTGAGTCCGAAGTTCTCGGTCGTGTCGACGAGTGGCCGTCCGAAGTGACGGTTCCACAGATGATTGGCGGCGACGCGCGCGGTTCGCGGGTTTGACGGACTGGCGATCCAGTTCGCAAGTGCCGTCCGGCGCCCGGTGCTCGTCTTCGGGTAGACGTTTCCGATCGGTGCGTACTTGCCGTCGGGCGTTTCGACTGCGGCCTTCGCGGCTTCGAGCTTTGTTCGCGCGTCGGCCAGTTGCTTTTCGAGCTTCTCGATTGACGCGGCCACAGCCTTGGCGACCCGAAGTTCGGTGAGTTGGTATTCAAAGTCGGCAACGATGACTTCGGCATTCAAAGCAGCGACTGCGCGCTCGGCCTTCGAGGCTTCCGACGCGGTCCGCTGCTGCTCGGCTTCGTCTTTGCTGAAATGCTGTGCGACGTCGGCGGCGATGCGGGCATTGACGGCGTCACGTTCGGCCTGTCCGGTTTTCAGCTTCACTTCGGCGAGAGTGACTGCGTGTTGCGCGTCGCGGAGTTTCCGTTCCTGGTCGTCGAGCGATTCCGTCAGCTCGCTGATCTGCAGCGAGTGGAACTCAGCCGAACCCGCGTGAACCCAGAGGGCGAACTTGCCGGCCTGGCGTTTGATCGGCAGGACGTAATCGAGCTTACGTTTGCCGTTCAGGTCGATGCTGAGCTGCGTGCCGCGAACCGTGACGAACAACTCGGCTGGTTCGCCCACCTTCAGTTCCGTCGGCACGATGCCCGCCTGCGGGTAGACCTGCTGGCCCCCGGTGCGATGAAACGCCTGGACGCTCTGCCGCGCGTCGCCCGTGCTGGTGTAGACGTCCTGCGAGTTGCCCTGATCCTGATAGTCAAAGCTGAAACCGATCGACCGGTACGTACCCGGCTGCAGCGGCACGTACCGCAGCTTTGCCTGAAAGTTCGCCGGGTGATTCTGCTGCGTGACGATCGTCGCGAAACTGGCAACGGCTTTCTCGACGAGATGCCCGCCTGCGTAAGCCCAGTCGCCGCTGACGGTCTTCCAGACGTCCGGCTGCGGTTTCGAAAAGTCGTCGTTGAGGAAGTCGCTGGCCGTGGTGCTGTCTGCGTTCGCTTTCTCAGCGGCGGCGAGCCGGACTTTCTCAACAGTAGCGGTGGTGGTTTCGACGGCAGCTTTCGCGTCGGCCAGTTGCTTCGTCAGCTCGGCGATTCGCTGATCGGCCTGTTCGACGAACGTCTGCCGAACCTCGGGACGCATTGCCGGGTAGTACGCGCCGGGTGGAAGCTGGACCGGCTCGATGGTGACCGGATCCCCGCCGAAGATCGCCGGGACGGCAGGCGTCAGCGGGTTCTCTTCATCGGGGTAGCGACCGTCGCCGCGGCGAAAGACGAAGGTCTTTGCTTCGATCTCCTTATCGAAGATGCGTGGGATGCCGTCGGCGAGAACCTTGTCGGCACCGTTGTCGGTTTCCGTGGGCACGCTCGCCGAGACCGGGTCGATGCGCACGTCATGCGGCTCGAAGAACGCGCGGAAACGGTAGTAGTCCTGCTGCGTAATCGGGTCGTACTTGTGATCGTGGCAGCGGCTGCAGCGCATCGTCAGGCCGAGCAGCGCTTCGCTGGTTTTCTCGACGGTGTCGAACAGCCAGACATTGCGGTCGAACTTGTACCAGTTGCGGCCGAGGTATCCGGTGGCAGGCAGGATCGCCGGATCGTCCGACGCGATCTCGTCGGCGGCCAGCATCTCGCGGATCATCTGGTCGTAACCCTTGTCCGCGTTCAGCGAGTCGATGATCCAGTCCCGCCAGCGCCAGATGTGCCTCTGGCTGTAGCGGATTTCGTTACTCTCGCGACGTCCGTACCAGTCGCTGTACCGCCAGATGTCCATCCAGTGCCGGCCCCAGCGTTCACCGTACTGTGGCCGTGTGAGCAGATCATCGACAACGCGTTCGCGAGCCGAGCGTGAATCATCGCGCAGAAACGCCAGCAGTTCCTCACGCGTCGGCGGCAGGCCAATCAGATCGAGATAGACCCGCCGCAGCCAGACCGCCGGCGGAGCGTCCTGGCGCGGAGTCAGCCCCCGTTCGTCACGAGCCGCCGCGATGAAGGCGTCAATCGGTGAGGCTCGCCAGGCGGGATCGGCTGGCGTCGGCACGGCAGGATCGGCAATCGGCAGATACGACCACCAGGCGTGCGGATCGGACTGCGGCTCTTCGCCTTCCGGAGCAGTCGCGCCGTTCTGAATCCAGCGCACGATGAGGCTGATCTCGTCGTCCGTCAGTGGAGCGCCTTCGCCATCCGGCGGCATTCGGAAACCCGCGTCGCCGGTCAGCACGTCGACCAGCAGACTCTCGTCCGGCTTCCCGGCAACGATCGCCGCACCGCTGTCTCCTCCTTTGAGCAGACTGGCCGCCGTGTCAGCCCGCAGCCCGGACTCCTGTTTCAATGCTCCGTGGCAGGTGAAACACTTCTCCTGCAGCAGCGGTTTGACGTCTCGCAGGTAATCGACGCCAGCGGCGCGAGCTTCCGCTGAAATCAGCCAGATGAGGGCAGCGATCATTACGAGTCGAAACATCGTTGTCCTTCGGACCTGGTCGTCGCGGGATTCGCCAGAATTCAGTCGGGGCAGGTCAGACTGAATTCTGGCAAATCCCGCGACAGTCGAAAACGGTCAGTCTCGAATGCGTCGATTGCTTCAATGATGAACGGGGATGTGGTTGCGCGATCGAGGATTGGTCCGCGTGTCGTTATCTTTCTTCGCCGATCTTTCACCACGGCCATCACCTTCTGACCAGAGGAACCACTCGATGAACCCACTTCGCGTGTTTGTCTGTGTCGTCCTGACTATTGCCACTCAGCGCCTGTCGGCGGCCGAGATCCCGACGGCCAAGCCGGAAGACGTTGGGATGTCGTCTGCGAAGCTGGCGAAGGTTGACGACGCGATGAGCAACCTCGTCGAGCAGCACAAGCTGGCGGGCGGCATCGTGATGATTGCCCGACACGGCAAGGTGATCCATTTCAAGCCGTACGGCCTGGCGACTATCGAAGCGAAGCGGCCGATGACGACCGACGCGATCATGCGGATTTACTCGATGAGCAAGGCGATCACGTCGTCGGCGGTGATGATGCTCGTCGACGAGGGCAGGCTGAGTGTTGATGACCCGGTCGCGAAGTACATCCCGTCGTTCGAGAAGCTGAAGGTCGATACGGACGACGGGCTGGTTGCTCTCAAGCGAGCGATGACGATCGCCGATCTGTTGCGGCATACGTCCGGCCTGACGTACGGCAACTCGCCTCGAACGAACGCCGATGCCGCCTTCAAACAGGCGGACCCGATGAACCATGAGATCACGCTGAAAGAGATGTGTGAACGACTGGCCGAGGTGCCGCTGGCGTTTCAACCTGGTGAGGACTGGATCTACGGCGTGTCAATCGACGTTCTGGGACGCGTGATCGAAGTCGTCTCCGAACAGCCGCTCGACCAGTTTCTGCAGGAGCGAATCTTCCAGCCCCTCGACATGCCCGACACCGGATTCTTTGTCCCGCCGGAGAAGCGCGGACGATTCGCGCAGGCGTACAACTCCGACGGTAAGGGGAAGCTGACCATTGCCGACAACGAAGGCCGCCGCGACTTTACAAAGCCAAAAGCACTGTTGTCCGGTGGTGGCGGGCTCGTGTCGACTGCGCGCGACTACATGCGGTTTCTGCTGACGATTCAGCAGGGCGGGAAACTCGGCGATGCCCGTATTCTCTCGCCCGAGTCCGTGCGGTTGATGACGACCAGCCAGTTGCCCGAGGCTGTCTCGAACATTTACTTCGGCGAGCAGAAGCGAATTGGTGTCGGCTTCGGTTTCGGCTTCTCGGTGCGGGAAAAGATGTCCGACTGGGATCGAGAGGGCCACGTTGGTGAGTACGGCTGGGGCGGTGCGGCGAGCACGCACTACTGGGTCTCGCCCAAAGACGATCTGATCGTGATCACGCTCGAACAGACGCTGCCGTACTCCTTCATGACCGAGTTCGCCGTGAAAGGGCTGATCTACGACGCGATTGTCGAGTAGGCCGCATGATATGCGACAGTTCCGCAGCAAACGCCGCGCATTTGCCGGGACGACATTGACTCGCGACACTTCCCGATCCGGATCGGCTCGTTTAGAGTTCGCCGCAACAAGTGTTCCCCTCAGTTGCTCAGGTCACGTTCCGAGTGCCGGTCGCAGATCAGAGCTGGATTCAAGGAGTCGACGCATGGCAGGCAAGGCCGCAACCCGCACGAAGCAACCGCCTCAGAACGAAGATCAGACGATGCTCGGCAACGCTCTGGGGCAGATCGAAAAGGCGTTCGGCAAGGGCTCGATCATGAAGCTGTCGGACGCGACAAATATGGTCGTGTCCGGAATTCCGACCGGAGCCCTGTCGCTTGACCTGGCACTTGGAGGCTACGGTCTGCCGCGCGGCCGCATCATCGAACTGTTTGGACCGGAATCGAGCGGTAAGACGACACTCGCGCTGCACGCGATCGCCAGTGCTCAGAAGCAGGGAGGCATCGCGGCATTCATCGACGCGGAACACGCGCTCGATCCGGCCTGGGCGAAAAAGATCGGCGTTGACCTTGAAGACCTGCTCGTCAGTCAGCCGTCGTACGGCGAGGAAGCTCTGCAAATTGCCGAGATGCTGATCAAGTCAAACGCCGTCGACTGCATCGTCATCGACTCGGTCGCAGCCCTGGTCCCGAAGGCGGAACTTGACGGCGAGATCGGCGACACGCACGTCGGGCTGCAGGCACGCATGATGAGTCAGGCAATGCGAAAGCTGACCGGTGCGATTTCCCGCTCGAAGACGACGGTCGTCTTCATCAACCAGATTCGTGAGAAGATCGGCGTCATGTTCGGGAGCCCGGAGACGACACCGGGCGGCCGGGCGCTCAAATTTTACAGTTCGTGCCGGATCGACGTCCGCAAGATCGCGTCGCTGAAGGATGGCGAAGAGCCGATCGGCATCCGCATGAAAACGAAGATCGTCAAGAACAAAGTCGCGCCGCCGTTCCGCGTTGCTGAATTCGACATGCTCGGCCGTTGTGGCATCAGTTACGAAGGCGACGTGCTGGACCTCGCCGTCGAGGACCGAATCGTCCAGAAGAGCGGTGCCTGGTTCAGCTATGGCGACATTCGTCTCGGCCAGGGACGCGACAAGGCCCGACTGCACCTCGAAGAGAATCCTGAACTCACCACGGAAATCCGCCAGAAGGTGTTGACGGCCCGCGGTTTTGCCGACCTCGCCGCCGCTCCGGAGGCGACTGCTGACGCGACGGCCGCTGCGGACGAGTAGATTCCGTCGGACGTTTCGAACTCGCTGGACAAACTGGATTCTCAGAACGGCGTGGCAGTTCCTCCTGCCGCGCCGTGTTGTTTGGCGCCAATCGGAGGCGGAACGTTCTCAGTTCTGCAGGCTGCCTTTCTCACAGGTGTCGGCTGCGAACCGGAAAGCTACACTCGCCGCTCTCATCAGATGCGTCATTTCGGCGGATGTCGGGCCAGATGCGTCCGCCCCCGTGATCGTGGGTTTTGCGAAGGCCGGAACCAGTGAGTGAACAGCGAAGCGTCCTGATCGTCGAAGATGAAGAAATCATTCGGCAGTCTCTGCGGGAAGTCCTCGAAGGAGAGAACTACGATGTCTTTGAGGCGGGCTGCGTCGGGGACGCACTGAAGCTCGCCCGAGAGAACGACTTCGGCGTCGCCATTTGCGACGTGCAGCTTCCCGACGGCGACGGGATTGCATTGCTGCGGCGACTGCACCAGATGAACCCGCATACGTGCATCCTGATCATCACCGCGTATGCGACGGTCGAAAACGCGGTTGAAGCGTTCAAAGCAGGCGCCTTCGATTACATCGTCAAGCCCGTCATCTTTGACGACCTGCTGCATAAGCTCGACCGGCTGTACGAGTTTCGGCAGCTCTACTTCGAGAATCAGTCGCTGCGGCGCGAACTTGCGCGGGGAGAAAAGTTCGGCCGGATCGTTGGCTCCAGCGACGCGATCGCGAACGTGCAGGCCCAGATTCGCAAGGTCGCCGTCACCAATGCCAACGTACTGCTGGTCGGTGAAACGGGCACAGGCAAGGAGCTGTTTGCCCGCGCGATTCACGAGGCCGGCCCGAACAGCGAATCACCGTTTCTGGCGATGGACTGCGGCACGCGTCCGGTCGAACTGCTCGAAAGCCAGTTGTTTGGCTCCCGCTCGATGGTTCCGGGGGCGGGCGAAGCCGTCGAAGAGGGGCTGCTGCTGCACGCCGATTCGGGCACGGTTTATCTCGACGAGATCGGTGATCTGCCGGTCAGCACGCAGGCCAAGCTGCTGCGCGCGATTGAATACGGGGAAGCGCTGCCGGTCGGCGGTTCGGAACCGCAGCAGGTGCATGCCCGCATTGTCGCGTCGACAACCCGCGAGCTGACGCGCGAAGTCGCGAAGGAGCGGTTTCATGAGGACCTGTTTTACCGGCTCGACGGCGTGAAGATTCAGATTCCGCCGCTCCGCGACCGCATCGACGATATCCCGGAACTGGTCGAGTTCTTCGTCGCGAAGCATTCACAGCAGATGCGCAAACGCGTGGCTGGAGCAAGTTCTGAAACCGTGCGGTTACTGATGGCGGCCGAGTGGAAAGGGAACGTCCGGCAGCTCGATAACGCAATCGAACGCGCCGTCATGATGTGTGACGGTACGACGATCGAACCAAACGATCTGCCGCCCGATCTGCTGGGCATCGATCAGCCGTTGCCGGATACCGAAGACCTGCGACTCGCGCTGAAGCATTACGAACGGCTGCACATCACGCGCGTCCTGCGCCAGTGGCCGGACAAACGCGAAGCGGCCAAGCGCCTGCGGCTTGGCCTGTCGAGCCTGTATCGCAAGATCGAAGAACTCGGCATTGAAACGTGAGGCCGGCCGGAGCCGACGATGACCGCCCCGCACCCGGCAGCGCTTAGCGACGACGAACTACGCCGCGACTGTTCCGAGGTTCGCACACGCCGCTCAGGTCCCGGTGGGCAGCATCGCAACAAAGTCGAAACCGCAATCGTGCTCACTCACTCGCCAACAGGGATCACTGCCGAGGCGAACGAGCGTCGCAGTCAGGCCGACAATCGCCGTGCTGCTCTGTTCCGACTGCGAGTCAACCTCGCACTGCAGTACCGCAGAGATTACTCACTGGAGACAACGCCCAGCGATCTCTGGCGCAGCCGCTGTTACGGTCAACGAATCTCGGTCAATCCGTCGCACGCCGACTTTCCGGCGCTACTCGCCGAAGCGCTCGACAGTCTGGCTGCAGCAGACTGGGACGTCGCCGCGGCGGCCGATCAGCTTGCTGTGACGCCGTCGCAGCTCGTGAAGTTTCTGAAGCTCGAACCGCGGGGCTTCGTGCTGCTCAACGTCGAACGCGAACACCGCGACCTGCGACCGCTGCGCTGAGTGGCTCAAGGTTGCGGCACGGCGCGAGTCACGTGTTCAAACTGCGTGCCACTGGCTTTGCCAGTGCTTACCGAATACCAAAGCCCGGAAATTCGCGCTGGCCGAGCCAGTGGCACGCGAACTCAGTTCGACTTTTTAACGACTGGCAAAACGACCTCACGGCAGCCGGGTTAGGACTTCGTCGACCGATTGCCGTCGCTGCTCCGGAACCGTCTGCGGATACCCAAACCACAGCAGGCCGACAGAGAGGTGCTCGTCAGAGTTCAGGCCGAGCAGTGCGAAATAGTCCGGATGCTGCGTGACAGCTCCCGTCGTCCATTTCACACCGATGCCGCGGCTCCAGAGAAACAGTGACAGATTCTGAATCGCGCAGCAGCACGCGGCGTAATCCTCCAGCTCGCGCGAAGCGTCTTCCTGCGATCGCGGACAGGTCACCGCCAGCCAGCCGGGGACTTCGCTCCAGCGCTGACGTTTCGCTTCGCCAGCTACGGAGCCCTTCGCTTCCGTGACAAGCTGCGCGTTGAGATCGACGACTGCAGCAATCGACTTCGGTCCGAGCAGATGAAACCGCCACGGCTCTGTCTGATGGTGATTCGGAGCCCAGCACGCCGCCTCGATCGCCGCAACGATCGTTTCAACTGGTGGTTGTTCCGGCAGAAAGTTGTTGATCGTCCGGCGCTCGTGAATCACGCGGTCAATCAGCGTCGCTGCGTCAGTCATCGTGTACCTTTCCCGAAGTGCGATTGCGATTGTCTGCATCACCTGTCTCGGAGTCGGCGTCTTTCAGAGTCGACTGAGAACGCCCGATGACAAGCTGCAGCAGCGGCCCGGCGCAGACGCGTGCTGCTTCGCGGTGTCCGTCTCTGTTCCAGTGCCCGCGTCCCGGTGAGGTATTCGAGAACCCGTGGACGAACCGACCAGTCCGCTCAGCATAATTCCGTAACGGTTCGGACAGGATGATCGTCTCGAACCCGGTGCGCTCTCCGAGTTCGGTGATTCTCCGATCGGCGTAACTTAAATCTTCAACCCCCAGCCGCTCAGCGTAAGCACGGCGGACTGCCGAATCCGGATCCACCTGCAGGCTCGACGTTAAAACGGCGACGGCAAAGTTGCTGTCTCGCTGAGTGACCTCTCGCTGCATCTGCTCGATCAGTCGCTCGGTGAGCTGCCATGCCGATTCCCACTCGTCCGTCTGCGGCGGACGAAAGCACTCGTCGTCCAGTCCGACTTCCGTCGAGTCGTCTCGTGTAGAGTCTTCCTCTGACATTTCACCCGTTGCCGGTCGGGACTGGACTGCGTACAGCAACTGAGCAACCCGCGACGCATTGATCACCGCCGTCTTGAACCGGCAGCGGTTCGTCAGGGCGTACTGATAAACCGGGTCATCGCGGAAACGGAAATCGGGCACCAGTTCGTCGTCGATCAGGTCGAAGAACGGCCGGCAGTCGTCGGGCTCAAGTTCCCGCGAGTTGCCGCGCACATCGTTCGCCGGCAGAAACGCCAGCAGTACGATGTCCGGATCAAACTGCCAGACATGATGCCGCAGCGCAAGCAGTTCCTGCGTGGTCGAGTAACCTGACACCCCGAAACTGAGTACTTCAAACGACTGATTGATCCCGGCCGCTGCCGCGTTCGCATTGAGTTTTCGCTCCAGCACCGAACCGAACATCGCGTTCTGCGGAACCTGAAATGCTTCGATGTACGAATCGCCCAGCACGGCAACTCGAATCGTCCCGGCCGGCTTTTTGAGAGCGTGCTCACGGTCGCGAAAGCCCGCCGAGTTAACCTCGATCGATGCCGCGCCTTCCTTCGACCACCAGCCGCGAAAACCCGGCTGCAGCCTCGCTCCGCAGAACTCGTCGGGGAAATACGGCAGCGGATACGAAAAGCCGGCAAGGCGCAGTCCGACCTCGGCAACACCAAACGCCAGCAATCCGGTCAGACAGGCCAGCAGCAGTTTCGACCGCGTGCGGAACCGCCGCCTGCGTCGAGTCGGTTCGTCGTTCGCCTGCGTCATCGCTGCCTGTCACACCGATCTGCGGAATCGTGGCCAGCGAATGCGTATCTCAAGTCCAGAGCCCTCCGGACTGTGGGCGTCAATCTCGCCGCCGTGCATCCGCACAATCCGCCAGCATCGCGAAAGCCCGAAACCAAGTCCACGCCCCGCCTGCCGCCCGGAAAAGAACGGATCAAACAGGTGCTCGCGTTCGACACTGCTCAGGCCGGGGCCGTTGTCAATGACAATCAGCAGAGCCCACTCGTCGCCGCGAGTCAAAGCCGAGTCGTTTTCGACATCCGTCGTTGTGACGTTCGAGTCTGCCTGCAGCGACAGCCGGATCTGCCCACCGCGAGACCGCTCGACGGCTTCCAGCGAATTCTTCAGCAGACACGAAACGGCGACGCGAAATTGCTCCGGATCGCCGTCGAGTTCGATTGACTCGTCGAGCTGCGTTGCGATCGGAACGTTGTCTGTCAGCGTCGACCGCTGGAGTTGCTCGATGACGGTTCGGATTGCTGCTGCCGCCGGAAGCTGTTCGCGTTTCGGTTCCGGCGGTCGCGCAAAGGTCATCGCGTCGCCGATCATGTCGCGGATCCGGTAAGCCTGCCCGCCAATCGTTTCCAGAGCCCGTCGCCGCTCGGGATCCGTTTCCGACCTCAACAGCAACGCTGCTCGACCAGCAATTGTCGCGACGGGATTGTTGATCTCGTGCCCCGCCCCGGCCGCGAACTCTGCCATCGCTTCAAGTTTGAGTTCCGACAGGCGAGACTCATTGACACCTCGGCCGGTTTCCTGGCCAGCCTTCGGATGCGCCGATTCCGCGGCGTCGTTCAAATGCCGCAACTGAGCGAACAGCGAGCCGCACAGGCCAGGCAGTGGGCCGAAGTCTGCCTCGCTGTCACGGGCGCCCGGCAGCAGAACACCACCAACGTTCTGCCCGGCCGAAACAAACGGAACGACAGTCATCGCCGTCAGCAGCGTCGCCCCATCCTCGATCAGCGACGCCATTCCATCGGCCGCCGCCGCAGCCGACCACCTGTCCGCGTCCAAAGACCTATCACACAGCAGCGACCGGCCGCGGTGCAGCAGCAGGCCGCGAATCATTCCACCACAAACACACGAGACCAGCAGCGTCGAATGGCCGGAGACTCGCGACCAGACATGCCCCGTCTCCGT
>WGMU01000117.1 GCA_016124895.1 bacterium | reverse complement strand
GGTACAGAATCAGGGACAGAAACCGTCACAACGGATCGCAGCAGGAAACACGCCGTGGAATCACAGTCCGAAGAGCCCCGCTGAAACCCCGGGGTTTCTGGCGGACGACCATCGGACGGCCGGACCAATCGTCTCCCAGCGGACCGGGAGAGCAATGAGTGATCAAGGAAGATGAGGGGCGTTCGTACGCCCTCATCAAAGTCAACGAGTCTGCGGTGAAACAGGACGACGAGCTGTACTGTCAGTTCGCAGGAAATCGAACAGCCGTCATCTTCCCGTAGCCGGCAGGCCACTGGCTTTCGACCTCGACCTGACCAGTGGAGTCCCCATCGCCCAGCTCGACACGGAAGTCTTTCTGCAGCTTGCCGGTCTGATCGATGTAGAGCTTCAGAAGGTATTTGCCACCGGGCAGTCGCCTGGAATTCATCTCCTTCGCCCATGTCGATCCTCTCGGGGCCGTCAGACTCAGAGAGTGCTGCCAGAGATTGCCCTTTCCAAAGACCAGCCGGTCGGAAGTGGCCACCCGATGCTCTGACCACTCGTTGCCAGTCCAGCGATAAAGATCGGCCTGCAGGAGCATCTGGTCGTACTTTGCCGGCACGTCAGTGATCTTGAGCCAGATATCGGTAACGATTGAGAGTTCATCGCTCTCTGCCGGGATATCAGCGACAGTCCTGTAACTGCCGTGTACAACGCTGGCGTAGTCGTCGATGAAGCGGCGGAACTGTTTGTAAGTTCGATCCCCGACAACGACCTTCTGGCCGCCGCCGTGATCGACCTGCATGGTCGGCTTCGTCAGTAACATGCTCTCCAGTGGGTCATCAGTGTTGATGATTCCGGCATCGACCATGTGTTGCAGCGTGGTCTGGGGATCACGCAGCGTAATCCATGAAACCTGCTCGCCGTTCTCTTTGACCTGTTTCTGATTCTGGTCTGGAGAATGACATGCGGCGCAGCGCCCAACTTCGGTCCAGACGTTCTCGATGAATGAAGCCAGCACTCGGTCCTTTCGAGCGTGTCGAATCACCTCATCTGGAATCTGTGGGCCGATGGGATCGGATGTTTTTGCTGCGATTAAATCAGGGTCTTTGGCTGCGGCCCGAATCCATCCCTGAAATGCCTCAAGTTCCTGCTGCCGAACTTTATCCGTGATCAGGCTCGGTTTATCCGGGCGGCGATTGATGAACTTCAGAATCTTCGAGTCGTCGGGGCTTTCGACATCGATCAGCCCTGCATTCATCAGAGAGGTGAACGTCTTTTCCTGATCTGGCTGAATGTAGTCGGCCAGTTCCACGCCACTCAGGTGACACTCAGTGCAACTTGACGGCTTCTTCGCCTGTAAGATCGGCAGAATCCGCCTGGTGAATAGTGCCAGTGCCTCTCCGTCACCTGAGCCTGCAGCAGTAACTGCCGAGCCCGTCTCTTCCAGCGTGCTTTCGTTGGTCACGGCAGACGATGTCTGTGGTTCAGCCTCACCTGCGACCTTTGGAGACGCACTATCCTGCTGGCACGACGCCAGAAACAGGACGACGCTCGACACAATGACAAGTTGAAACGAGCGCATGGCATGTCCCTCAGGAGTCGAAGGAATTGTCGTCAGTGACGCAGCACTGCGGCAAGAGACACAGATACCGATTGAAGTATTCCGACTCAGAGGCCAGCCGCCTGACTGCGACACGCCAGAGACAGCCTGGTGCGTTCTATCGGCAGCGAAGTTGACAGTGGCCGGCAGAACGCAACAGGACTGCTCGGCCCAGCGAGAATCGTCGGTATCGATCCCAGTACAGAAACCAGCCTCGGCGACCGCCTGGAAGGGCCGGACCGCCGACAGGGCATCGCCTTGCCTCTCGCAAACAGCCTCCAGACCAGCGGATTCCCGTTCCGCTGAGCGGGCGGATTCGAGAGACTGTTGGTTGGTCGGTGCTTTGATTGCGCTCAGATTCCCTGGCACAGAATCGGCTTGTTGGACCGCCCTTCGACGCGTCGGTCGCGATTATGGGACGAATGACGGCATTGTGGAGTTCCTTCATCGGACGATGCAGGCGAAAACCAACGCTGATCGTAATTCCCCGAGAGGGCGTCCAGGCTGTCCGCGATCACATCACTCGTAAACTCACGGGTGCAAACCTGGGAACTCGGCCCATGAGTTTCCGCAGTGGCCCCACGTCGATTCTCCGTGCAGCACCTCGAACAGGATTTCTGCTGACTCGACGACTCGCGGGCCTGGTCGATTGAAGAACTGGTTGCCGTCGGTCAGGTAGACGCGTCGGTTCTGAACAGCCCGCAGTTGCGACCAGTGCAGATCGTCAGTCAGCAGGTGCAGTTCCTGCTTTGTCCGTTCCATGTCGAAACCGCACGGCATGATGGCGATGACGTCTGGATCGGCTTCCAGCAGATCGTCCCACGTGACGTACGGTGAATGCTTGCCAGCTTCACACAGGATGGGCTTGCCTCCGGCGATCTCGACAAGTTCGGGAACCCAGTTTCCGGCTGACATGATCGGCTCCAGCCATTCCAGACAGAACACACGCGGGCGCTGTGTTGCCTGTGGCACTCGCTTCTTCACATCGTCAAGCCGGAACTGCAGTGATTGGATCAGGCTCTGTCCTGACTCAGTCGCATCAAGCGATTCCGCGACACGTTCAATATCGCTCCAGATGTTGGCCAGACACATTGGTTCGAGGGACACAATCGCTGGCCGGCTGACGACCATGCCGCATACGGCGGCTTCGACATCCCGGAGACTGACCGCGCACACGTCACACTGAGTCTGCGTGATGATGTGAGTTGGCTGCAGCCGCTCCAGTTCGTGTCGAAACACGCTGTAGACCGAAAGTGCATCACGGACCGTACGCCGAACCGCCTGATCGATTTCAAGGCTTGTTCCGGTGACGTCGATTCGCGGTTCTGAGCACACTGTCAGGTTCTCGACTTCGGGTGGAAAGTCGCATTCGTGCGACCTTCCCACCAGCGAGTCCTGAAAGCCCAGTGCAGAAACGATCTCCGTCGCGCTGGCAATGAGCGAGACAATGCGATGTTCCATCACGACTCCAGTGTCTGATGTGCGTGTTTCCTGCCGGACAGATTCACGGCGGATTCCCGGATGCAGAACGGGCTGAACAGGATGGCTCCAAAGAACGCCGTTCCCAGCACCGAATTGCGGAAGTACGGAATTGCTGCGACGTAGCACTCAGCAAGGCCAGCAGGCGTACTCTGGTATGTCGTCCCCAGAGCCCACACGGCGAAGTTTGTCACGACGAAGAACACGGCGCAACCGAGCAAACCTGTACCGGCAATCCGCATGGGAGGTCGCTTCTCGCGATGCAGAGAACCCAGCAGCGTGCAGAACAGCAGGCACCCGTAAACTGCAAACTGCCACGGGTAGAAAGCCCAGTCGGCTCGCCCCGTGAGAGCCCAGACGCCGAGATCACTCAGCAGAAACGTGCCCAGTGGCAGCACACTCGACAGCCTGCGGTCCGTACAGAACGCGCCGCTGAAGAGGCACACGGCAAATGCGGGCGAGAAGTTCCAGGGGTAGTAGCTCACGTCCGGGTCGAGCTGCATGCCGAACCGGTGCAGCACGTAAGGCAGCAGTCGAACGAAGAGTGTGTAGCCGAAGATTACGGCCACGAGCGGCCAGCGAATGCGGATATCCGACGTTGAGCTTCGAATGCCGTACATGATTGATCAATCTTTCAAATCGAGGCCCCGTCGGAGCATCGTGATGGGATGATGTCACGGAACACGAACTGACCATCGCGGCGTGATTCGCCGGTTCGTACTGAGATCGGGACGGAGAAGTCTGGTCCGTCATACACAAACGAGTGGAACTCACCGTTCTCTCCGCATGGGTCGACGGTGTCGGGAAGCTCGCCGAAGAAGGCGCGATTCATTTCGCGTCCGCAGAATGAGTCCGGCAACGAAATGGTGTCGACACAGCACGTCAGTGCGCGGAACCCTGTGTCAACGAACTCAGCCGCAAGTGCCTTGGTATCGCGTCCCCAGATCGGGAAGACCGGCGTCACTTCGAGTCGTCTGGCAAGCCGCTCGCGGTAGTCCCGAATGTCCTGCAGAAACAGGTCACCGAACCCCACGGTGGAAACGCCTGAGTCTCGAAGTCGTCCGAGCTGCTCGTCCATCGCGGCTTCGTATTCAGCATTACCGGCTCCGGTCGAAATCCACACTTCGATTAATGGCAGACCGATTGAACCTGCCTGCAGGGCGAGCAACTCTCGTCGAACGCCGTGCATCGCGATTCGGTCGTACTCGCGCGTCAGCGTCGTCAGCAGCGCGACGACTTCGTAATCATCGCACTGCTGAAGTGAATGAAGTGCGAGAGCGCTGTCTTTGCCGCCACTCCAGCACATGACAACGGGGATGCTCATGAGCCATTCCCCGCTGGCTGTGCCTCTTCACCGGGCCACGGACCGTCGGCGATCAATGGCGTTTCAGTTCTGGGGCACCGTGCTGCGTCAGGTTGCCGATTGATCTGTTCCGGAGCGGGAACCGGATACCACTTCTGACAGTCCGGGCAGAACAGTGCCGGCATTAGAGTCCGCTTTCCTGTGTGGGGATTGATCGCCGGAACCGTGTCAGACACAGGCAGAACCATTGCGGTCTGTGTCACGGTGTCGACAAAGACCGCATTGTCGATTTGAGTTGTATCAGGTTCTGTGGAACCGCAGCCGGCGACGGCGACGATCAGCAGCGTGAATAGACGTTGAATCGTGAGCTTCATTTGTTCCTCCGGAATGAAATGCGAGTGACCACGAACGACCGGATGGATTACTCGCGGTCATAGAGTTCGTCCTGGAGGATGGCGTCTCCCGGATTGCCGTTGCTGACGTACCCGAGATAGTTTTTCTCGATCAGATCGGCCTGCTGAGCGGACATGAAGTTCGATCCGGGAATTTCGATCATGATGTGCCGGGATCGCGTCTCAACATGCCCGTCCAGAAAGGCGACGTTGGCTCCGACTCCGCCGTGTCGGAAGTGGACGTTGGGAAAATTGCGGCTGGGAGGATCGAGAATCCAGTTCTCCTCGAAGCTGAACGCTGGCGGAAAGAACGACGTCATCTTCACCTGGGCACTGTCAGCAAACGCCACGGTCTGGCTGAGTGTTTCGACGTCGGCCAGTCGGCGCGTTGCGGGATCGGGGTGCGGAACAGCTGCGAAGGTTGGCGGCGCCCAGTTAACCCCTGATGGTCGTGACAGGTAGTACGCGTTGAAGGCAAATCCGGATGCCGGGCGGCCGAAGCGGATATTGTCCATCTGACTCGGCCCGAAGTTCGGACACTGAAACGCCTCGTAGCTCGTCTCCATGTACGGAGCCAGCGGGCCCTGGGTGTAGTCGAGCTGCTTCTCTGGATCGGGCTCGTCGTAATCCACGGTCCCGAACCAGAACCGGGCAGTGCCCTGCGAACCAGAAAACGTTGACAGATAGTTGAGCCGCCTGGAGTCCTCGATCACGTACGGCACCATCATTTCGCCGTGCGTTTCCGCGTAGTTGTGCATCGCCAGAACAAGCTGCTTCAACCGGTTTCGGCACTGAGTTCGCCGTGCCGCCTCGCGGGCCGCCTGGACGGCAGGCAGCAGCAGAGCGATCACGATCGCGATGATCGCGATGACAACCAGCAGTTCGATTAACGTGAATCCAGAGCGACGAGCGTGTTTACGAGCCATGACAATCTCCGTTGCCAGGCCGGAAACCAACCATCTGTGGTGGTCCCGGCGTCATGACGGCGCAACAGGATCGTCAGCAAATCTCTGGATGGAGCAATCGCGCAGCAGCACGACGCAACGAAGGCGAAGTCACGCCGGACCTGTTCAGTCAAACGGCGAAGATGCCAGCCAGCCATGAGACGACCTTTCTCCCGAAGGCACCGTCCTCAAACCGGCAATCAGGCAGGTCTTCTGGCTTCCGGATCATTCTCCACTCAGTCCTTCCCGCGATGAATCTGTCTGAGACTCTTTGTCGCAGTGGTCAAGCTGAGCTTCGTCCCCGGTTACAGCGGCGGGACCGCGACGGATTCTCACCGTCTTCCCTATTCTCCGGACTGGCCACAAACCAATCCGGCACCTGAGCCGCGCGGAGTGTACGCGGCGAGACTCGGGTGTCAATCCGTCGCGACAGCGGGCGACAACATCGGAGCAGTTTCGGGAGTTGGTTTCAAAGTGCAGCTCAAGGATGGGGCCAGACAGCGAGCGGGACAGAATCGGATACAGAAGCTGAGCGTACCTAGGGCAAACAGAAAGGTCATGCGTCGAAGACTCCGGTTCGGCGAATCACGCATCTGCTGGCTTGATTGCCCTCCGAGCAGCAGATTCCCGTTCCGGTGATCGGACGGTTTCGAGAGAGCGTCGGTCGGACCAACATTCGCCCCGACCAGTGGAGTGCTGTTCCGACAGAGGCCAGCGGCGCGGGCTGAGCAACTCAAGCAGTTTATCGCGAATGTGCAGCGCGAGCAGCAGGGAGCCTATCGACCGATCATGCGGGATCCGATTGTCGGTTCACTTGCTCTCGTTTTCGGAGGCAGCGGCGGTCTGTTCCTGATCCAACACTTCCTGCCGACTCTGATCTTCTGACTTACTTCACCGATACCGGTTCTGTAGAGTCGTGGATCACCCCGCGGTCGGTAGCGATGTGCAGCATGCTTCTTCTGCAGTGAGCCGGAGCAGCCGATGATGCCGATTTTGAAATCGTAGTTTCCTGGCCGCGGCCGGATTACGGCTGTTGTTATTCGACTGAAATCCAAGCATGCCCAAACCCCTGACTGCTACTATCATCCATGGGATTCCCGACGCAATGCGGGACTACGCGGCAGCACTTTATGACGACGCTTTCGGCCCCAAATTCGCTGTTGCCGTTCCTGATCCTGCTCAACGACGTTCATTGCTGAAGTCGGCGCTTAATCTCTCGTTTTCATTTGCCGCGATTGTTGATAACCGGCTCGTTGGTCTTGCGGGCTACAGGACGGCAGCAGGGTCTTTTACGGACGGCATGACTTTCCGGTCGCTCACGAGACATCTCGGCTGGTTGCGCGGCATCTGGGCCGCAGGCGTGTTCTCGCTCTACGAACGGCCACTGAAATCCGGCGAATTGCTGATGGACGGTATCGTTGTTGACGCTAACGTTCGCGGGAACGGCATAGGAACCATGCTTCTTGAGACTCTTGTCGCTTTCGCCCGAGATTCTGGATTTGATTCGGTTCGCCTTGATGTCATTGACACCAACCCTGCCGCTCGACGGATGTACGAACGCAATGATTTCGTCGCCATTTCAACTGAAAACTTCGGCTACCTTCGTTGGTTCCTGGGATTTGGTGCTGCGACAACGCTTGTTCGTACAATCGCAAGTGACGGATAGCTATTAAGAGGCTGACAATCAACTGGTTTGGCAGGCTGGGAAGCCCCGGAGAACTCGCCCTCGCCGTGAGGTTCTTTGTCAGCCTCTAAGTCTTTCACTTCGCGTGATCGCCGTGTGGCGTCGAATTGGGATCGACGAGCTACGGCCGCCCGGCAATTCGGCCGACGTTGGTCATCTCATTGACAATACCAGAGGCGAACTGAATGAGTCGTCTGTCGTGCCGTCGGATACGCCTGTTGTATGGGACGGTTTTCGGACAGGCCACTGCTGCGTGGGCACAGATAGACATCCCGATGGCTCCCTGAGTCGCTCACAGGGAACTCGGCATCTGTGGCCGGTTCATTGTTGAAGTTTGATGGCGTCGCTGATGCCTGGCGCAGCATCAACTTCTTTCACAGACAGGTCTGCATAGATCACGCGGTACTTTGTTGAGCCGTCCGGTCGATACCAGAAGATTGCCTGTTCCTTATCGCCCGGTTTTGCTTTGGCTCCGGCGTAGTGAGCGTCGGACTCAGCCGGAAGCAGCATGGCAAACTGAAGACCTCGACTGATCTTGATCACACTCTGCATCTGCTCCTTCGTCGGCCCTCTCTGAGCATTGAGCCCCTGTTTCGCCAGGTACTTTCCAGCGAAAGATCCGATCGCCACGGCATCAAAGCCGGCCGGGAACTCACCCAGTTCGTTACTGCACATCTTCAACGAGGCAATCAGGTCTTTCTCTGCCGGCTTTGACGCATCCACGTCCGCTTCGAGGACCGTGTACCCATCCGGGACTTTCAGACTGAAAAGTGACGCGTCGAGTTTCACGTTGAACTCGTAGTTGCTCATCACGACTTCCGTTTTCGGAGGTCCGATCATCGTTGCTTCAATGCGGACCGGAAGCTGTGTGACAGGATCGGCCCACAGCGTCATCGGCATTGGAATGTCACGAAAGCGAAATCCCACGACGGTCTTCCCGTCGAGCTGCTTCTCTCCGAGCGTTTCGACCTTCGTATTCGGGTCAGACGCGGCTTTCCTGAGCATTTCACGGATCGCGTCGAACTGATTCTGCTGCTGGTTCCTGGCCTCCTCCGGGATGTTGACGATGTTGAGCACGGTTGCCTGTTTCGTGTTCGGTTCGAGTCCGATCGTCTTCCCCGCATTCCAATCAGAAATGTTGACGTACCCGTTCATCAGTTCCTGCCGGAAGTGAGCCGGCTCCAGGTAGAACGCTTTCATTTTCTGCTCAGGCAGCCCTTCGACTTTGACCGTCATTTCAAAACGGGCGGATTGGGCTTTGACCAGGTTGTCAACAATCTGTTCCAGAGCGTAGGCAGGCGTGCTGTGCTGCAGGATCCAGATCGCGCCGGCGACCAGCAGAGTCACGGCGGTGCAGTGAGGGACTTTGTATTTCATGAGGATGCGTCCTGTGTCTCGGATGAGGTGGCGACGGGCGGCAGTCGACGGTTCGGCCTGAAAGGAGTCCAGAAACTGCTCACGGAGACGGGCACGATGCTCGTCCCTGACTTCGGTGTCCGCCGGCAACTGCTCAAACAGTTGTTCCCAGTCGTTGTGATTGTGGTCGTTCATTTACGGATCTCCACGGTCTGTTCGAGGCGCGGAGTGCAGTGAGTTATCCGGAACACGGAGGCGGTCTCGCAGCCTGTTGAGTGCTCGCGTGAGGGCGACACGCGACGTGCCGGGTTCGATCTCCAGAGCTGCGGCAATTTCGTCGTGCTGGAGCCCCGCGAAGAATCGCAGTGAGATGATGGACTGTTCGCGTTCGCTGAGTTCCACGAGAGCACGCACGACGTCTTCCCAGTCCACCGGGAAGTCGGATTCCAGCAGCGGCGTGCTGACTGAGGCGTTGACCATTCCCATGCGAGCCGCCGCTTCGAGCATCTCGCACCGACGGATGGACTTCCGCAGTTCGGCGTTGATCTCGTTGGTGGCGATGCGGAACACCCATCGTCGAAAGTCCTCGCTGCTGTCTCCCGTGAAGTCACGGAAGTGAGCAGACGCTTTCAGGAAGACTTCCGACGTGACGTCTTCCGCGACGGCGCGCACCAGGAGCCGGCGCGCGCAGTACGCGAAGATCGGCGGGTAAAAGAAGTCAAACAGCCGCCCGAACGCCTCTCGACTTGTTCGAGCTGCCCTGACGACATCCCCCACCGGGTCACTTCCGGTTGTCTTCTGGCTGTCGTTCATACTGCCGCCATCAATGCGCGAGACGACTGAGTGTTACACGGAAATCGAGCAGCGAGCAAAACGAGAGGATCACGGCGATCACCTCAGCCGCTTTCCAGCATCCGGCCGGGTCTCTTACGACACAGGGCTATGCAGAACCCTGTTTTCACCCTTTTCTCGCAGGGGAGAGTTGCCGGGAACAACAGGCGTCTCCGGACTTCACAAGACCACGTGAGTGCATGGCAAAAACGTGCAGCATTCGTCGGTGAGAAATCCACCGCCAGGTGGAACATCCCGCTCCCGGCAGCAGGAAGGACACGGCTGGACGGACACAAGAACTGCGAGAATCGGCGCGTCGACTCAGCAACCAGATCTGTATCGAGCAACGTCCTCAATGCACACATCTCGGCTCCGCTTTTGAGGCAGAGGAAGCTTCCGTTGCTGGTGAGGAGGATTCAGCCAGCAGACCACAGAGTTCGACAGAATTTCCGCTTGAGTCAGCGAAAGGTTTCGCTACCCTTCCGTAGCGAAGCCTTTCGCTAAGTGGCGAATCGCTGACGGACGCCGTCAATCAGTCTGTGGAAAACAGGCGTCAGATCCGGACTCCCTTCCTGGAGGTTCATCTCATGCGGCAACTGGGTTCAGCTCAACCAACGGCGGTCGAACTGGAAATCCTGCGAATTCTCTGGGAGCTGGGGCCGAGTCCTGTGCGGGAGATTCATCGGCGGCTCAATGAAGCCAAAGGGACGAATTACTCCACCACAGTGAAGATGCTCTCGGTGATGCTGACCAAAGGGCTGGTCAAGCGAGACGAGCGAGCCACACCGCACGTCTATCGTGCTGCGCTGACGCGGGAGCGGGCAGGAAAAACGTTCCTCCGTGACCTGATCGACAAGGTCTACGACGGCTCGGCGATGAGCCTTGTGCTGCAGGCTCTGGCCAATGGCAAAGCAACACAGGCTGAGATTGATGAGGCTCGGCGTCTGCTGGATGAAATGGAGGGCCAGCCATGACTCTTCTGCTGTCCTTCGAGTGGTTTGTCGCAGAGACCCTTGTGGAACGTCTCGGCTGGGTGCTGCTGCATTCGCTGTGGCAGTTTGCCCTGGTGGCATTGCTGGCGGGAGCAGCTGTTCGCGCGTTGCGAAGAAACTCAGCTTCTATGCGACATGGCGTTCTGGTCGTCGCGGTGGCCGTGCTGACGAGCGTGCCTCTGGCCACCTGGATGCTGCTGCCGGCCGAATCTCCGCCGGACACGTTCCCGACCGCAGAGGCGGTTGTGCCAGTCCCTGATGCAATTCCAGTCGTTCACGCTGAATTCACCGTGGCACCGCTGCCTCGCGACCGCGTCCTGCTGGACGAGGCCACGCAGCCTCCATTGATGCAACCGCCAACACCAGCGAACGCTTTGCAGGAATCACTGCCGGACGCGTTGTCGTCGACCGCCACCGCCCGGCATAGACCGTTATGGCTGGAGCAAGTGACGGTGGCCCTGCAGCCGTGGCTCGTGTGGATCGTGGCGGCCTGGAGCTGCGGTGCCGTGCTCTGTTCACTGCGTCCGCTGCTGGGCTGGCACACACTGCGACGGATGCGGTGTGTGGGGCTCTCACCGGTTTCGAACGACGTGCTGGCGGCGGCCAGTCGCATTTCCACACGGCTTGGCGTGCGCCGCGCAGTACGAGTGCTGCAATCCGCGCTGACCCAGGTACCGGTCGTTGTCGGTTACGTCCGGCCGATGATCCTGCTGCCGGTCAGTCTGTTGACGAATCTGCCGCCGGATCAGTGGGAGGCGATTCTGGCTCACGAACTGGCTCATGTGCGGCGACACGACTTCCTGATCAATCTGCTGCAGACGCTGGCTGAAACGCTGTTCTTTTACCATCCAGCCGTGTGGTGGCTGTCGCATCGGATCCGCATCGAGCGCGAGCATTGCTGTGATGATCTTGTCGTGACGCTGTTCAACAACCGGGCCGAATACGGCCGCGCGCTGCTGGCCGTCGAAGAACTGCGTGGACACGGGACGGTGCTCGCACTGGGAGCGAATGAGGGTTCTCTGCTGTCCCGGATTCGCCGGATTGCCGGGATCGAAGTCGAACGGACGCCCGATCTGTTTGACCGCTGGCCGGTAGCACTCCTTGTACTCTCATGCCTCGGGTTGCTGGTCGCTCTTTCCATCAGCTGGAATGCTGAAGCGAGCGGTCAGGAAAACGATGCCGTTCTGCTCGGCGAGGCGACGCGGTCTGATGCCTCAGAAGAACGCGTGGATCACCCACCACACGGCGTCGAGGCAAAGGAACTGGAACGGTTTCAGGGGCACTGGGCTGTGGACTCGTGTGAGTCCGAGGCCGCGACGTTGAAAGCGTCGGTCTTCGACCAGCAGCGATGGCGCTGGACGATTCAGGGGAATGAGATCACGTGGGGGCGCGAGGGACAGGAATGGAAAGTGAATCTCACGATCGATCCGACCCAGACGCCGAACCAGATTGACCTCACGTTTCTCGACGGTCCCAGCAAAGGTGAGAAGTGCCTCGGTATCTATGACTGGAGTGGCGACGACGGAAAGACGTTGCGAATCCTGTTGCACGATCCGGGAGCCAAAATCGGCCGGCCGACCAGCTTCGAAAGGAAGGTGGGAGATCAGACGTCGCAGATCACGTTGCATCCACTTCCACCAATCGATCCGGTGAAGGAACTGGCGCTGTGGCAGGGAACGTGGTGTTGGGACTATTCGCAGCCGTGGACGTGGCCCCAGCCGATTGGCGTGGGAACTGACAGCGATGGCCGCAAAAGTGAAAAGCGGTGGGTGATCGAGGGGAATCAAATCACCTGGGTCGGCCGGGATGGCGAGCGAGTCAATGTGGACTTCACGATCGATCCTTTCAAGGCTCCGAAGCAGATCGAATTCACGTTCCTCAACGGGCATTACAAAGGGAAGCAGTCGATCGGAATCTATGAACTACAAAACGGCAACGAGAATAACCGCTGGCTGTGCATGACCGATCCCGGATCAGATGCGCCGCGCCCGACAGATATCTCCGCAGGAAGCTTTAAGAAACAGTCGATGATCGCTGTTTACAGGGTCGCGCCGCCAAAGCCTGCCGTGCCAAAGGAGCTCGAACGGTTCCAGGGGTTCTGGCAGATGGACTTATGCGACACCGTCAACGAGACGCTGTATTTGCCGAACAATGAACTTCCGAAACGGCGCTGGTTCGTGAAGGGGAATCAGATTGTCTGGAGCCAGAAAGGCGAGGAGTGGCGACTGCAACTCAAAGTCGATCCGAGCAAGTCACCCAGGACAATCGACCTCACGTACCTCAGTGGTCCCTTCGCAGGAAAGACGTGCCTGGGGATGTATGAGTTTGGCGGGGTCGGCAATAAGGCACTCTGGATTGCAATTCAGGATCCAGGAGCGAATGTTCCCAGGCCGCAGAAACTGGAAATGACTGGAACTTCGCAGAGCGCACTGATCCTGCTGAGTCCGATCGAGATGTCGGCAGCGGAGCAGGATCTCGCTTCGCTGCAGGGAACCTGGACGCTCAGGAACTATGACACGGGCAACCTCAGCAGAAACAAAGACCCGAGTTTCTGGCCGCTCCCCGGCGGCAAGAGACCCGAAAAGTCCGGCGAGGGGAGCGAATTGCGCTGGACCGTGAAACAGAACGAGATCACCTGGACGAGCCCGTCCGGCCAGGAAATCAAAGCGTCGTTCACAATCGATCCCCAACAACGACCGAAGCAGATCGACCTGACTTTCCTCAGCGGTCCCGACAAGGGTGTAACGTGCCCCGGCATCTACCAGCGCGATGATCTGGACGAGAACATCCTCTGGCTCTGCCTGGCGGATCCCGGGGCTGACAAGGTCCGGCCGCAGGAGTTCTCTTACGCGTGGGGTAAAGGCCGCTCGCTGCTCTCGTTCTATCCGTTCAATCCACCGGTGCCTGATACCACTGGCGGCAGTTCTCAGCCGCCAGTGCCAGCGCAGTCCGAAGACACAAACCCGGGCAGCCCAAAGCCATTACCTGGCGCGCCGCCGGTGCAGCGACCGTCGGCCAGTACGCCGCCGAAGCCGAGCGTTGAGACGATTCCCGTCGTGACCGAAAACTCTCTGACGAAGGAGCAGGAACTCTTTCAACGGGACTGGAAGTTCGAGACTTGCTGGTCCGAGAAGTGGCCGTCCGCGAGGGACGAAGTTCGCAAGTGGCGCTGGACGATTCACGGCGATCAGATTGCCTGGCAGGGTCCGGGCAGCGAGGTGTGGAAGCTGTCTTTTACCATCAATCCCGCGGGATCTCCGAAAGAGATTGACTTCGTATTCCTCGACGGACCACACCAGGGCGAAACGTGCGCGGGCATCTATTCGACGGAAGGTGTGGGACAGGAAATGTGGATCTGCCTGCAGGATCCTGGCGCGAAAACCGCACGGCCTGTTGATTTCTCCGGAAGCCTGTCGGAACTCCAGGGCACTGGCCGGTCATTATTGATCCTGCATCCCGTCAAACCAAATTCCGTCGAGACAGAGCTTGCCTCACTGCAGGGTGCCTGGCTGCTTTCCACGCTGGAGACCCAGGGCTGGCCCGAACCGATCGGAAAAGGCCCCGATCAAACGGGACAGGGGAGCGAGTGGAAGTGGCTGATTGAAAAAAATGAGATCGTCTGGACCAGTCCCCAGGGCGAAGAGATCCGGCTGTCGTTCACCATCGATCCTGCAAAGTCTCCGAAGCATTTCGACGTCACCTTCCTCAGTGGTCCCGACAAGGGAAAGAACTGTCCTGGCCTGTATGAACGAGGCGGAATGCTCGGAAAGTCTTTGTGGCTGTGTCTGGCAGATCCCGGATCAAAGGCGGGACGGCCAGCGGACCTGTCGTTTACAAGCTATGGGGGCCGTTCGCTGATGATCTTGCATCCGATCAAGTCGCTTGGTTCGGAAAAAGCCGCGGCGAAACAGGCAGCGGCCCAGGCCATCTCCGGCATCGTTCGCGACGCCGCAGGCAAGCCAGTCGCCGACGTGAGACTTGTGGGAACTCGCGTCAACACGGAAGTCGATTTCAAGAACGGGGTTCTCAGCGATTACGAGCGCCCCGACCGGTCGTACGCGGTCACCGACGCCAGCGGCCATTACCAATTCGCGCCGCAAGAGAAAGAGTTCGGCGTGTTTGCCGGGCATGGCACCGGTTACGTCCGCAAATCGGCAGCGGAACTCGCCGACTCGTCGGACCTCACGCTCGAACCCTGGGGCCGGATCGAGGGCACGGTGACGGTGCTCGGCAAGCCACTGGCCGATGTGCCGGTCCGCATCACGCTCGACGCGACTGACCAGCATTCGATGTTCTACGACGCGTTCGACTATGACGCGAAGACCGACGATCAGGGCCGCTTTTCCGTCGAGCACGTTCCGGCTGGCGTTGCATTCGCCTCGACCGGCCCGGGCTCTGGAGAAGGCGTCGGCTCCTACGGAAGTCTGTTATCGGCGCGAAAGTTAATCAAACCCGGAGAGACGTTGACGCTGAGTATCGGCGGAGGCGGCCGGCCTGTCATCGGCAAGCTTCACTTCGCCGAAGGGATGTCCGTTCGTCCTGCTGGCGGGCGGCTGGTTGTCGAGTCGAAAGACAAGCGGACGGCACCCGAGCCTCCCGCAGACGCGCAGCCGGGAAGTGAGCAGATGTTTTTTCACTACTTCAACTTCTATCGGTCTCCCGAAGGGCTCGCGAATCGTCTGGCCGAGCGAGTTTACGGAATCCAGATCGCGTCTGACGGTTCATTCCGAGCAGCGGAAGTGCTGCCCGGAACCTATACGCTTTCGTTCTGGTCCGGGGAGGACTTCCGTCACCCGCTGGTGAGTCGCGAAATCACAGTGCCATTGACCGATCACCCCACGACCGAACCTTTCGACATTGGAACCGTCAAAATCGAGCCGCCTTTGAACGATTGATATGCGGCCTGCGGCAGTGCCCCGAAGGATGAATCGGAGCGGCTCGCGCCGTTCGATGGATCGAGCTGTTCCATAGATGATCCATGGCGAAGTGCCCACCGAGAGAGGCATCGTCTGCGGAATGCCCATTGGGGGGGGTGAAGAAGACCGTCGCCAGGACCAGGTGAGGCTGCGTTTGGTCCACACCGGGTCCGAGCGCACACGCTGACGACGGGTGGGCAGGTCTTTGCGACCGGCGGGCTCTTAAATCGATCGCTGGCGATTATCGAATGCGTAACCGTTCTTGCCCAGCGCGGCAGTTCTTCGCGGTCTGCCGCCGTGGGGGGTATCGAATTCGGTACAGAAACCAGCGCTACTCGCCGCATTCCCTGCGAAGTGCTGGACCAGCAAGGTTCCGCTCGTCGCGTTTTCCACTGCGATCAGACCGACAGACCAGCGGATTCCCGTTCCGATGTTCGAGTGACGTCGCGCTAGCAGCAGTCGGTCGGGCCGGTGGGCGCCCAGACGAGCGGATTCCCGTTTATCTGGTCACCAGCGACTGCAACTCAATAGTTAGATCAACGCTGCTGTTGAAAGATGTTCACAGATTGCTACAGTGCCTCACCTTCGGAGCGTTTCCTGCGGCGCACGTTTTGCTGAATGTGAGCGACACATGGAGTCGGGCCCTGGACGTAGAATCAACACGCTCTTCAGCAGCACCACTGGGATAGCTGTCGTGGTTGCGTTGGGTCTTGCGGCTGTGATTGTCCTCGCAGGGCTAGTCTGTATTGCTCTGGGAGTCTCAAGCGAGACTTTCGCCAGGTTCGGCAACTCGGAGCTGAAGACCAGCAGCATTGGCACGGTCCTCACAATCGCAGGACTGCTCCTTGCCGGATCACTCGCGGCCCTTGCTCTGAAGCTCTCTGGAAAAGGTCGCGATACGGAAGTGGCGAAGGCGCTTGAAACAGAAGGCAATGAGAATGGACCGGAGCCGCCAACAGGTTCAGTACTCGTCGGTGATCAGCACGATGATCAATTGCTGACGGAGATTATTGAGACGTCTGAGCGTCGGGTCTTTCTGGTGATCCTGATCGAGGTCACTGAAAGCGTTATTCAGAGCATCCGAAGCAAAGGACGTGAGTTCGGCGATGAGACTGATGCAAAACGGTACCACGCAAAGTACCTGCAAGGACTCAGTGATTTACATGTGGAGCTCGAAGTTCTTGTCAATCGGAATTGGTTTCGAGACGCAGCAGCTCGGTATGGACGCGAGGTCAAGGAGCTGTACTCTGCGGTGGAGCGCGCGTTCGGGACTGTGAACGAGCGCCGAAACCAATTGCGGAATCTGTCGACGA
Organism: bacterium; assembly: GCA_016124895.1. Classification (GTDB taxonomy): domain Bacteria; phylum Planctomycetota; class Planctomycetia; order Planctomycetales; family Planctomycetaceae; genus JAPOLP01. The sequence goes on along the minus strand of WGMU01000117.1, from coordinate 1,231 downwards.
GCAAGGCGGCAGACGCTGACTTCGGTGATTTGTTCAAACGTACCTCGACGAGCTTGCTGGCCGATGTTGATTCCTTGAAAGGAGTACGTGACAAGGCGAAGCAGTGTCTGGATGACTGCTTCCGGCAGCAGGCCCGACACAAGAACGGAACACTTGTTCATTCTCTCGATTCAGTGTAATCTGGAACTATCCTTCCGTGGAGTATGGACATGCTCTCCTCTGAAATAATGGACGTCTTCGAAGAGGAACTTTCCTCTGCGACTGAAATCCATCGGCAATCAAATGGGCAATCTGACAAACGCCCCAATGAGCTAATGGACGCGCTCACGAATCTCTGTCAACGCTCGATCGATGTCGTATTTCAGCTCGACAAAGAGTCCGGCTGCAGCAACGACGTGCTTCAACGATTCATTCGGCTACAGGAAGGATTCTGTTCGTTACTGGCGTCCGTTTGCGACAGGTCGGATCTGCAGGAGAGTGATGACCAGGATCTTATCGATTTCGAGGACCATACGAGAAAACGGATTCACGCCACGCTTCAGACAATGAAGGAGCGGGAAGAGCAGAAACAGTTCATTCATTCTCATGTGTATGCGTCAATGAGGCGGCCATTGGCCGGATGAGTTCTTTTCGGAAATGTAATCTCATCCAGCTTCGTGCGTGCCGTGACAGAACTGGCCGAGGTTGTGAGTGGCAGTGGTGTCTGAGAGCCGCACGTTGACTTCCTATAAGCTCTGCAGATGCTTCCGGTTCGTGCCGTTGGTTCCCTGACCCCTGACGAACCTCATTTCCGGCGGTCCGGGACGCAGAATGCTGCTCTACCGCGTCATGGAGTTGACACGCAGCTTCTTCACGATCTGCTCGGGACTGTGCCGCTTTCGTCGCTTTGACATCTGAGTGCCTCCTTCGCCGATCTTTATCGGCAGGAAACTCTCATTACTCCCGGATCAGTTTTCCGGGAGGCAGGCCACTCCTCTGGTACTGAATGCGATACGGAATCCCTAGCATCTCATGTGAATCCAGATATTACACGGAACCGAATAGCGATGGCCGTGCAGTATTCTCCGGGAGAGTTGCGCGACCGACCATTGGATCAGCGGACCGATGGTCTTCCTCATGGGGGAGGACTTTGCGGACGCAGGACTATCGGCTTGCTCGATGTTTCCAGCCAGTTTGTGCTGAGTGGGCACATCTGGTCATTGTGACAAATTTCTGAAAACACGTTCTGTTC
>WGMU01000139.1 GCA_016124895.1 bacterium | reverse complement strand
GGTTCCATGAGCATGGTCATCGTCACGTGGAATTCCCGGATCGCCCGTGGTATCCGCAGAAGCAATGGCCGTCGTTCGCCGACATGCTGACCACGCTGCGTCGTCAGAGCTTCGAAGAAAAACTCGCCCTCGCTGCCAACTGCCCACCGTCACAGAAAAGAACGATCACCCAATTAACCTCGTTTCTCAGCCTCGCCGGGTGACAACAAGTGACAAACTCGAACTAAGGTTGTCTCCCCATTGTCGGTTCCAAACTCTGAGAAGCTCGCCAATGAAAGGTCCTGACTCTGCCGCTGACAGTCGACGCGTGCTGGTCGTCGGTGGCGGACTGGCGGGACTGGCGGCAGCGGCAGCACTTGGGCGGCAAGGTTTCCAAGTCACGCTGCTCGAATCCCGACCGCGGCTGGGTGGGCGGGCGAGTTCGTTTGCGGATCGGGAATCGGGCGACGCGATCGACAACTGCCAGCACGTCAGCATGGGCTGCTGCTCGAACTTCCGCCAGTTCTCGGAGCAGCTTGGCTTTGCGGATCTCTTCGCGACGCAGCGCGAGCTGACGTTTGTCGGGCCGCCGCCGGAATCGCAACGAATCCTGTTCGCCACTGCGTCTCTTCCCGCGCCGCTGCACCTCGGACCAAATCTGCTCCGGATGCCGTGGTTCAGCCTGCGAGAGAAGCTCGCGATCGCACACGGAATGCGGAAACTCGCACAAGAACGTTGCGAGGTCGATCGGCCGTTCGCCGACTGGCTGACCGAGCATGGCCAGAGTTCTGTCGTGCAGCGACGGTTCTGGCATGTCGTGCTGGTCAGTGCGCTCAGTGAATCGCTTGAGCGAATCAGTTTGAGACACGCGCGCAAAGTTTTTGTCGATGGCTTCCTGCGGAACCGGACCGGCTGGGAAGTCGCCGTCCCAATCGTGCCGCTCGACGAGATTTACTCGTCGCGTGTGCTACCGACGCTGCAGAAAGCCGGCGTCGATGTCCGCCTCGGCGCCGGCGTCGATCGTGTCCTGATCGATAGTGAGAAAGCAGTCGGTGTCGAACTGCGCGGCGGAGAACAGATCGAAGCAGATCACATCGTGCTGGCCGTTCCGCACTGGCGAGTGCTCGCGCTGCTGCCGGCTTCGCTGAGCGATTTGTCCGCGTTGAAGCGGGTCGAACAGCTCGAAGCCGCGCCGATTTCGAGCGTCCACCTGTGGTACGACCGGCCTCTGACCGACCTGCCTCACGCGGCGTTTATTGATCGAATCAGCCAGTGGATGTTTCACCGCAGCCAGCTCGGTACCGAACGACTTGACAGCAAAACCAGTGCGGCTGCGGAGAGCGGATCCGCCTCATACCTGCAGGTCGTGATCAGTAACTCGCGCGACGTTCTGCAGCGCGGCTCGGCCGAACTGATCGCGGCGGTTGATGCCGAACTCCGCGACGTCTGGCCGGGCGCGGCGAAGCTGCTGCGCGGTCGGCTGGTGACCGAACATAGAGCCGTCTTCTCGCCTCTGCCGGACGTCGATGCGCTGCGTCCCGAGCAGCAGTCGCCGATCCATAACCTGCAGCTCGCGGGCGACTGGACACAAACGGGCTGGCCGTCCACGATGGAAGGCGCCGTGAGGTCCGGGTATCTCGCGGCACAGAACATTCTCCGCCAGCACGGAATCGACGAACGGATTCTCGCTGACAATCCCCCCACCAGCCGGCTGTCCCGCTGGCTGTTTCCGGTCTGACGGCCGGAGCCTTGATCGTGACCCGCCATGTCCAGTCCTGCTCCCTCAAAGCCGACCACCGTTCCGGTGAACCGAACGCTCGTCGGGCTGATCTCGCTGGTCTGCCTGCTGACGTCCGGGGTGCTGTATCTGGCGTATGGGAGCAACGAAGACTGGGAGATGTGGCGTGGCGGGTTTATGCGCGTCGGCCTGCTGATGGGTGCCTTCTGGCAGGCCCTGCCGACAAAAAGCCGTGACGCTGCCTGGGCACAGGTTTCTCCACTGGCTTTAATCGGCGGACTGGTCGCACTGTTCATTGCCGTCCGCCGACCGAAGGTTTTCATCCCGCTGTTTGTTATCGTAGGAGCGATCCTGTTCGTCCTGCGGCTGCTGCGTCGCGGCGACCCGGGCCGGCCGGACCGGAGTTCGTGGAGTTGACCGCGTCGTGACAACTGTCAGCTTCTGCAACCCTTCTCTATTGCCAGTGACAATCCGTGCGTCGCTTGTTTTTCGATTACTGTCTGATCGTGCTGTCCGGCGTCCTGTATGCCATCGCGTTGAAGTATTTCGTTCTTCCGTCCAAAGTCATCCTGACGGGGACGGAAGGCATCGCAACAGCGTTGTCGTACTACTTTGAAAGCTACTGGCTGTTCATCGCGTTGTACCTGATTTTCCAACTGGCATTGCACGCCTTTGCTTTTGCCCGCGTCAGTCGCGTCTTCGCACAGCGATCACTGGTCGTTGTCAGTACCGTCGTTTTTGCGTTGCTCGTTTTGCCTGAAATGCGGTTCGCAGATCCGGAGCCACAGAACGAACGGATCATACTCGTCCTGTTCGGCGGAATTCTTTCGGGCGCTGCCAAGGCACTGGCGTTTACGCACCGTGGTTCGACTGGCGACGAAGACATACTTGGCGCCTACTTTGCGGCCAGGTATCTGAAGCCGGTTGGCTCGATTGCAATTGTCGCCGCCATTGTGTCGACGGCATTCGGCCTCGCAATGGAACTATTGAAGAACGGTCAGTTTGAGCCGGTCGTAAACACGCTCATGTATACGTGCATCTATATTTTCGCTTCTGCCGAGACACTGAATAACCTGTATCGCAAATTCAAGCTCACGATGCTGGCAATCATCACTCGGCGACAGGATGTGGTTGGCAATGCGATTACAGCAACATCAGGGCATCGGACATATACTGTGCATGACGGGACCGGAGGCCACAGCCGCGAATCATTTTTTGTCGTGCGAACGATCATCACTCTCGAGGAACTGCCTCCAATCGTCACGGCTGTTCAAAGCGCCGATCCTGAATGCTTCTATTATTATCACGACATCGAAGGCATCTCCGGACGATACTACATCGCACCAATTGGCTGAGTTGCCGCTTGTTTAAGAGCCGTAATGCAGGCTTCCGCGTCTGCGGCTCTGAATGCGTCTCACTGGTTAGAACGATCCGACGTACGCAGGCGGAACAATTCACCTGACTTCAGGGCTCTACGAATGAGTACACCCCGACAGATAATTCAGACTCTCACGCGACGCGAACTGCTGCAGTCGGTCGGGACCGGCGTCGGCTCGCTGGCCCTGGCGAGTCTGCTGAGTGACGACCTCCCGGCGGCGACTCCAGTCACCGAAACCGCAACGCCAGAGAACCCGACCGCGGTCAAACGTTCGCACTTTCCGGCCCGCGCGAAGAACGTAATCTTCTTTCACATGGTCGGAGCACCGTCGCATCTGGACCTGTTCGACTATAAGCCGACGCTGACGAAGTTCGACGGTCAGCCGTGCCCGAAAGAGCTGCTCGAAGGCCAGCGGTTCGCGTTTCTGCGCGGCGAATTGAAGATGATGGGCACGCGGTTCAAGTTCGCGAAACACGGCGAATCGGGCATCGAACTGTCCGACAAGCTGCCACATCTGGCAGAAGTTGCCGACGAACTGTGTGTACTCAAAACGCTGCACACCGAGCACTTCAACCATGGACCGGCACAGCTCTTCATGCAGACGGGGTTCGGGCAGTTCGGCCGGCCGAGTCTCGGGAGCTGGGTCACATATGGGCTCGGCAGCGAGAATCAGAACCTGCCGGCGTTCGTCGTCATGATTACCGGTTCAGTCGCCGGAGCAGGCAACAGTCTGTGGGGGAGCGGGTTTCTGCCGAGTGCCTATCAGGGAATCGAGTTCCGCAGCTCGGGCGATCCGGTGCTGTTTCTGTCGAACCCGAAAGGCATCTCGACCGAGGCACGGCGACAGACGGTCGATCGTGTCAACGCGCTCAACCAGTTACAGCTTGCGGACGTGGGAGATCCGGAAATTGCCGCGCGGATCGCTCAGTATGAGATGGCTTTCCGTATGCAGTCGGCCGTGCCCGAGCTGATGGATACGAGCCAGGAACCGCAGCACATTCACGAGATGTATGGCACTCAGCCGGGTAAGGCGAGCTTCGCCAACAACTGCCTGCTGGCCCGGCGGCTCGTCGAGCGCGGCGTCCGCTTCGTCCAGCTTTACGATCAGGGCTGGGATCATCACGGCAGCGTGTTCCCCGGCCTCGAAAACAAAACAAAGCAGGTCGATCAGCCCATCGCCGCGCTGATTAAGGACCTCAGACAGCGCGGGATGCTCAACGATACGCTGGTTGTCTGGGGTGCCGAGTTCGGACGCACGCCGATGCGGCAGGGCAGCTCGAACGACGGCAAGCCGCAGGCAAACGCCGGCCGCGATCATCATAAGGATGCCTTCACGGTCTGGATGGCAGGCGGTGGAGCAAAGCCGGGATTCACGTATGGCAGGACTGACGACCTGGGCTACTTCCCCGTCGAGAACCCGCTGCACGTCAACGATTTTCACGCGACTCTGCTGCATCTGCTGGGCATGGACCATATGCGGCTGACGTTCAAGTACCAGGGTCGGGAATTCCGGTTGACGAACGTTGCTGGCAACGTCGCTCAGAACGTCATTGCCTGACCGTGGGACAGATTGCCAATCCGTCGTGCCGCCCATCTCGCCTGCAGACAATTTCCAGAACTCCGCCGGAATCTCTGAAAGACTCATCTCGCCACCACGACTACCCCTGCGAAACGGCTTCCGACTGAGCGAAGCCAACATCGCAAGGTTTCCGGCGAGGGTGCGACAATGAGTCTCAAAGTGCTGCGTTACGGGCTGGCGAGTACGGCCGGCGTGCTGATTCTGGGCGGCCTGATCTTCGGGTCCGAGCTGATGAGCTATGTGCGGACATCGGCCGGGTCTGTCCGCGAGTCGGTGCGGGATTCCGTGCCGATCGAATTCGAACTGCAGCGAGCCCGCGATCTGATCAACGAAATCCTGCCGGAACTGCACTGCAATATCCGGATTATTGCCGAGGACGAAGTCGAGATCGCGGCTCTCGAAAAAGATCTGACCGCGACGCGCGACAACGTGAAGCAGGAACGCGAACAGCTCGTCGCGCTGCGAAACACACTGAAAACTCAGCAGGTCTCGTACGAAATCGGCGGCCGGGAATACTCGCGGCCGGAACTGGCCGAGCGTCTCGCGCAGCGGCTGACCCGCGTCAAAGATGCCGAGCTGATTCAGACCAGCAAGGAGAAGCTGCTCGAAACGCGTAAGCGGTCACTGCACGCGGCGATGGAACTGCTCGACCGGGCGCGCGGCCGCAAGGTGGAACTCGAACAGAAAGTCGAATCGCTGGTCGCTCAGCACCGCCTGGTGCAGGCGTCGGCGGTTGGCAGTCGCGTTCAGGTGAGCGATACGAAACTCGCACGAGCCGACCAGCTTCTGGTGGATATCCAGAAACGCCTCGACGTCGCCGAACGGGTCCTCGAACACGAGGCCTCGCCCGAACTGACGTTCGACGAAGCGGTTGTCGACGAAGCGTCATTGCTGGCCGAAGTCGACGAACATCTGGGCAAGAGCAGCGCGTCGAAGCAGCACGTCGCCGCGTCGGAACGGTAGCAAAAAGTTGTTGTTCGCTCTGCAAACGAAACGCGGGCACTCGTTCCCACGGTCTCCATGGGGATACATGATCTGCCGCTCCGCGGCGATTTCGGACGCAGAGCGTCCTGCCGCAACTTTCCCACGCAGAGCATGGGAACGAGCTGTGTGGTGAGGCGCCGCGAGGCCGTCACCGTTATTCTCCCTGTCCGTTTTGTCCCTTCTGCGGAGTCCGTCGTGTTTAATCTGCGACTCAAACAGGCAGAAACCGCGTTGCGGGACGGACGGCTGGACGAGGCGGCTTCACTGGCCGTCGAACCTGTTGTTCGCGAGCACCGGGACGGGCAGGTGCTGATCACGAAACTTGTCACTGCGCTGCTCGACCGTGCGACGGAGCACCTCGCGGCCGATTGTTGCTCGGCAGCGCAGCAGGATCTCGGAATTGCCCGACAGCTTGGCGGCAACGCGGCTCGCATTGCCGAGCTGCAGGCGAAGCTTGACCTGATCATCGCGACCGACGATCGACAGCGGCGGCGCGAACGGGTTCTGCTCAGTGAGGCACAGCGTGAAGTCGACGCTGGCAACTGCGAACTTGGCGAACAGCTTCTGCAGCGGGCCGCGTCGGACGATTCGGCAGCGGATCGGCTGAGCGACCAGCTCGCAGCGAAACGATCGCGGATCGACGCCGCGGCTGAACGTGCCGCGCAGCTCGTCGAGTCCGGCCGGACGAACGACGCGGTTTCTGCGATCGCCGAACTCCACTCGCTCAATCCGAAACATGAGTCACTGTCGAGCCTCGTCGATCAGGTGACCGGACCGGTTGTCGATCAGCTTCTGAGTGAGATCAATGCTGGCCGGCTTGACCGGGTGCAGGCACTCACGGAACGTGTACGACCGCTCGTGCCACTCGACCCGGGGCTCGAGGAATTCGATCAGATCGTCTCTCTCGGCCGTGTCGCGTCGCAGGCGATCAAGCAGTCGCGCTTCGACAACGCGCTGCGAACGATCCGCCAGTTGAGGACGCTGCTGCCGGAAGCAGAGTGGCTGAAGACACTGCAGGAGAACACGCAACAAGCGGCCGAACTCACTGGCGAACTGCAGGCCAGTCCGCTGTCGCTGCTGGCGGACGCATCGCGAGGCGGCCAGACGTCACCGGACATCCCAGGACCGCATATCGAAGTCCGCTCGATCGAGCGCCGTCCTGGCGCGGCAGAGCAGCAGCACTCGGCCCGCTCGCAGGCGACGAGCGATCAACTGCTGCTGCAGATTGACGGAGCCGGCAGCGCGCTGCTGCTGACGTCGTCGTCGCTGAGCATTGGAAACGCAAGCCGCGCGGGGCATTGCGATCTTCCACTGACCGGTTACAGCGGCGACGCACCAGCGCTGCTGACGCGACACGGCGGAGACTATCAGGTTCTGGCTGGCGGCGAGTGCTGGATCGACGGCGTAAAGTGCCGCGAGAAGCTGTTGCCTGCAGACGCAAAGCTGGCCTTTGGCCCGCGTTGCCGTCTGCGATTCCGCCGTCCGACTTCGGTCAGTCATTCCGCTTCAATCGACCTGACCGGAACGCGCCTTTCGAGATCGGACATCCGCACCGTCGTCCTGTTCGATGAGACGCTGATTGCCGGCGCGGCGCGGACCAGTCACGTTGTCAATCGCTCGCTGGAACAACCCCTCGTGCTTTTTCAGCGCGACGGTCGTTTCTTTGCCCGTAATGGCTTCGCCGCTCGGCAGGCTGGACGGGATCCGATCGCTCCTATTCCTGTTGAACCAGGCGAATCCGTCGACGTCGGCGGTGTCCGCTTGAGGCTGTCGAGTATTGAACTCTGAATTCTCTGCATCCTGAGCAGCGAACGTCGCGCAGGCTTTCGGCTGCTTCTCACCACCGAAACTCTTCGCGAGCTTCGCGGCAGCGCTTCTGACACTCAAATCGCGAACTGAGCCATGGCCACTTATCGATATCAGAACGGCGACCGGCCGCTGGACGGCTTTACGATCGAGCAGGCGCTCGGGCGCGGCGGGTTCGGCGAGGTCTATTACGCGGTCAGCGATTCCGGCCGGCAGGTCGCACTCAAAGCCGTGCAGAATTACGAAGACATCGAGCTGCGTGGAATCAGCCACTGCATGAACCTCAAGTCACCACACCTGGTGTCGATCTTTGATGTCAGATACAGCGACCGCGGCGACCCGTTTGTCATCATGGAATACGTCGCCGGACCATCGCTGCGGGACCTGCTGGATGAATCACCGGACGGACTCGGTCCGGACAAGGCCGCGTGGTTCATCCGCGAGATCGCTAAAGGACTCGCTCTGCTGCACGACAACGGGATCGTGCATCGCGACCTGAAGCCGCACAACGTCTTCTTCGAGGACGGATACGTCAAAGTCGGCGACTACAGCCTCAGCAAGGTGATCACGGCAAGCCACCGCAGCGGACACACGCTGACCGTCGGCACCGTTCACTATATGGCTCCGGAGATTGGCGTCGGCCGTTACGACCGGACTGTCGATATCTACGCGCTGGGAGTGCTGCTCTACGAAATGCTGACCGGTCAGCCTCCGTTCGTTGGTGAGACGATGGGCGAAGTCCTGATGAAACACATGACGGGCGACGTAGACGTGTCAACACTCGACGAGCCGTACGCGTCGGTCGTCTGTAAGGCACTGGCGAAAGACCCGACCGAGCGTTACCAGAGCGTCGACGAACTGGTCGCTGATCTGTTCGGCAACGCGGCCGTCGTCGACGGCGTGAGCACATTCAGCCCGAACAGCCTGACGATGGTCGCCAGACGAGCTGCCGCAACTGCTGGCCGCAAACAGGCCGCGGCCACAGCGCAACGGGCATCTGGTGCCCAGAACGTTCTTGAAAGCAACGGGGCCCAGCACTGGACGCCGCGCAGACCTGTCACTTCGAGCAGCCACTCCGAATCAACGCCGTACCATCTGGGGCGACTCTGGTCGCGAATCGGAGCCGCGTTCTGTCTCGCACCGGCCCGCTACGCTGATCGGGTGAGACGCTCGGAAGATGCCATCTCACTCGGCCGACGAGTCTTCTTCGCACTTACGGTGCTGACCATGATGGCCTTCATCTCCAACGGCATCCTGCTGAATCGACGCCCTGGGTTCCACATGCTCGACGACGCAGAACTATGGGGCCAGTTTTTCATCCTGGGATCAATTGTGCTAACGGTTAAGCTGGCGACTGCCTGGATTCCGGGCGGGCAGTCCGGGATACCGAGTATCTTCAGCCGGCTGGCCATGATGATTGTTGCCGGGCTGGCCGGCATGTTTTTTGAGGAGGCGTTTCATCCATTCAATGTCCACAATGGCATCATCCTTGGTACAGGGACAGGCGACGGCACCATCATGGCAACAATGCTCCCACTGCTTGTGATGGACTGGCAGTGGCTGGCCGCTCGCTCGCGTGCCGGCCGTATCCGACTGACTCCGTGCCTCGGCGCGGCGTTGATCGCGTTGATCGCCAGCGAACTGACAAATGGAGAGCCCCTCGCTGCTGCCGCGATCGCTGGTGCAGCGGCTCTGGCTGTTCAGGCAATCTCTGAATTCGACTCGGCCTCCTCGCGGCGACTCCCTGACAGCGTCAGGTGGCTGACGTCTGCCCGCGAGGCTTTCGGTGCCTGGTACGGATTCCGATTTCCCGATATCGCCGCCGAGCTGCGGTCGCTCGATCGGCCGCAGTCCGGTAAAGCCGGCTGGGACTCTGGAGCACCACTCGCAGCGGCAAGTCGGGCAGCCAACGATTTCGGGGCTGCTGAAACGCTGGCGAGAGACTCCGATCTCCGAGCGGCTGATGGCAACGCGACCGCGAGCAGCTTCACTGATGGTTCCGCGACGAGCATCCGCCACGAAGTCTCACGCGGTGACGAGTTGCCCGACGCAGCGCCTTCGAGGTTCGCCGCACTGGTGCTCTGTCTGCTGCCGTTTGTGACGTTTGGTTTTGTGCCGATCTGCGGACTGCACCGATTCGTATCCGGTCGAATCGGCAGCGGGCTGCTGTGGCTGTTCACATTCGGATTGGTCGGCGTCGGACAGCTTGTCGATCTGATCCTGATCGCGCTGGGCGAGTTCCGCGACGCTGCAGGACGACCGCTGCGAAGTCGCGGAACCAGCGAGCCCGTCAACGGCCTCTCGTCGGTACCGGCGGCTTCGCTGGTCAGTAACGGCCTTGCGGTACTTGGTGGTCTGGCACTGACGGCAACGGTGATGGTCGGTTTTCTTCTCGCGATCGACCTGCCGGAGATGATTGCTGCTGACGTCTTCCGCGGCTTCGATCTGACCGGTTCTGATCTCGAAGCAGTATTTGGCACGAAAAACTGGCCTGAACTGCAGCGTGAGCTGCTGCAACTTCTGAGTGGTATTCTGGCGACGATTGCGGCCGGTCTGCTGATGGCCTCGCGACGGTCGTCAGGGCTGAGTCACCTGTTGAAAGTCCCTCTGGCGGCAATCCCCTTCGGGATGACTTACTGCCTGCTGCTGGAGGCCTTTTCCCGCATCCAGTGGAGCCGCGTTGCTGAGGGACTTGGGCAGGCAAAGATCGGACTCGTCCTTGAGGTCTTTCTGCGGAGCAACGATTTGGTTCCCAGTTGCGTTGGAGCCGCCGCCGCATTCACAGTCGCGCTGCTGATCCTCGCCTTGCCATCACGTCAGATGGCAAAACTCACGACTGCTCAGCAGGTTCCCACGAAACAGGAAGCCTGATCATGCCCGTTGACACTGCGCCTGACCTGTTTCTGATCTCGCTGCTTGGTGGGGGCATTGTTGTCGCCGCTCTGGTGATCTTCTGGTTTCTCGGCAGCCGGCACTCGCGGGTTGTTGTGGCAACGCTTGTGGCGTTTCTTATTGCCGTCGCATTCGGCGTGATCATTCAGATTCGAACTGATCAGACAGCCGCCATGCGGCGGATCGAAACCGAGGCCCGACTGAAGACGCTTGAACGGGATTTGCTCGAACAGCAACGTCGCCAGGAAGCGGAACGACAACAGCTCGAACCCCGGATCCAGGACGACCGGCTGCCTGACGACCGTGCCGGCCGCGAACTCGCACCGGTCGCCGTGACGTCGACTGACGTCTCCACCGCGTGGCTGCCGGAAGTCGATGAGCAGTTCGAGGCCGATGTTTATCCGTCGGCAGAACTCGCCGGACGAGCGCTGATTCGCGACTGGGCAGGCCATTTGGACAAGATCCTGTCGAAGGGAGTTGACAGGCCGGTACTCATTCGACTGACCAGTCAGAACCGCACTCCGGACATTGACGAACTTGCGATTCTCGAAGCCATGGATGAACTGGTTCGGAAACAGTTTCCCGAGGCCGGGACACTGGTGACAACGACGCCAGAGCCTCAGAAAGACGGCGAATTGAAAGCCGGCGAGGTCACGATCGAATTGAGTGTTTCTCAGTTCGTCAGTCGAAAACGCGGCTACGCATCTGCGGCCGGACGAGGCAACAGCACCGAGATCAGCGGTACCTTGCGCGCCGATTTCAAGGGACACACCTGGCGTTTGAGCCACAGCACGCGATTTGTCGAGAAGCCCTGGCTGACCTCGACCAGTGAGTTTCTTTCACTGCGACACGGAACGACGTATCTCGTTCTGCGATGCAGCCAGTTGGCATCGTCCGCCGAAGAAGCGTCGCGAGATGTGCTGGAACAGGCTGCCAGCCGGCTTGGTTTTCTGATCGACCCGCGCAGGAACCAGGGGCTGCCTCGCCCGGCCAGTCTGATCATGCTGGAGCAACTCGAAGCCGGAAAATACATCGCTGACCGTTTCGTCCAGAAATTGAAACGCCCCTACGGCGAGGTTTACCGGGAGGCGATTCTGCTCGACATCGGCGCAACGAATCTGCAGGACATGATTCAGGCTTCGCTGAAGGAGAGCCGCCAGTACGCAGCCGCCTCTCAACGCCAGACGGCCAGACGCGTCGACAGTGGACTTGGCATCCTCATTGTCGTCGGCAGCCTGACGGCTCTGTACCTGCTGCTGAACTGGCTCACGAAGGGCTACTACCGCGGACCGTTGACTGTCGCTCTGTGCCTTGCAGGCAGCGGCGCCATTGCTGCCGTAATTCTTGCACTGACAACTCTGGCCTGACGAGTAGCGGACCGGTCGAGCCGCCGGCCTTCGTTCGTCCAATCGTTTGGCCGCAGGCGTACGCGTTCTGCACTGACAGTCTTTGCCGGGTCGGCCTGAGACATTGACCACAACGCCCAACGACGAGCGCACGCCTGCGGCTCGCGGTCAAACGAAGCGCTGAGGGCAACCTCAAAGACTCAACGAAAAACGGCGTCCCGATCGAAACCGGGACGCCGTTGTGCTACTTCTGATGCAGGGCTCAGTTGCCTGAGCGGTTCAGCGTTACGTTCCTCTGCGGCGATTAGCCGAGGAGCGAGAGGACCTGCTGCGGCTGCTGATTGGCGATCGCCAACACCGAGATGCCGGCCTGGCTGAGAATCTGACCGCGGGTCAGGTCCGCTGTCGCCGAAGCGAAGTCCGTATCGACGATCGAACTGCGGGCCTGCGAGATGTTTCCAGAGCGACGCCCAGGGCCGAGACGTTGGTCTCAATGACGTTTTTCTGAATCGCTCCCAGACGGCCTCGCAGAGTCGAGACACGCTGCAGAGCTTCATCAACGATCTTCACAAGATCGGCACCCGACTGACCGGGGCCAACATCCAGCAGGCTCTTGCCGCCACCCGAACCGAGTTCGTGCAGCTTGCCGGTCACGCCACCCAGACGGGCCGTGTTAACGGCTTCGATGCCGATGCCGAGCTGACCTGACGGTGACACTTCCTGGCCGATCTGGAACGTGGCTCCGCCACCAGAGATTGTGATCGAGGCAGTATTGTCGACCGTGTTGGCTGCGGCGGTGAACGAGACGGACGCGTCCAGCGAGCTGGTCTTGATTGTGGCCGTCAGACCCTTCGTCTGAGCCGACAGACCGTTGATCTGAACTCCGATATCGGCACCGGCGTCGCGGCCAGCAACGGTTGTGCTGTCATTCAGAGTCGTCTGGAACGAACCATTGAGCACGTTCACTTCGACAAACTGATCCGAGCCGTAGTTATCGCTGGTCAGAACCAGAGCGCCACTGCCGGCATCAACAACACCGTTCGCCAGCCCGCCCGAATCATCAACAGCTTCCGAGCCGTCGCCTTCGTACGAGGCGTTGACCAGGACGTTGACTGTGGAATCGGCATTAAGCAGGGCAACAATGTCTGCCGCGGTGGACGTGATGTTTCCGTCGGCGTCTGTGGCAAGCGTCACAGTGATATCGTGGTCGTCTCCACTGCTGGAAACGTTGACAGCCAGCGTCTGACTTGCGCCCGCATTATTAAAGTCAATGCGTACCGTGCCGGCACTCGGATCCGATCGGACGTCGGTGAATGACACGTCATTGTTCAGACCGTCGTGACCGTCAGCAAAGGCTTGAGCTCCACCGCTGTCAGCGACGAGCGTCGTGCCCGTCCCAATGTTGGTAACATCGGTGGTGATGAATTCCGCAGCTCCACCAGCCGTCTGGTCGGCGGCGATTGCATCGACGACATCCTGCAGAGTCGCACCGGAGGCAATATCGACGCTCACTGTCACATTCCCGTTGGCATCCGTCGAAGCCGTCGCCTGCGTCGATCCAGCCGAGTTCAGATCGATCGACAGGCTACCACCGAGCGTAGCAAACGCGCCTTGCGTTGCCGACGCACGACGGTCCGAAAACGTGACCGATTCCCCGTCGACACCACCGGTCAGGTCGGCAGCGGCCGCCACATCGACAGCCGCGTCTGAACCGTTGTCGGAAACTGACACAAGTGACGCAGCATACGCATTTCCGGAAATCGCAGCAGCGATATCACTGTAGTCGGCCAGCGAGTTACCTGAGCCGTCGTCCTTGAGTTCGATCTCTATGTTGATGTTACCGTTGGCATCAGTAGTGATCGCGGACACCGACGAGCTTGCACTGCTCGCCGTATTATCGACAAAGGATACGGACAGCGTACCGCCAAGCGTCGCGTCCGTTCCTTCAGTTGCAGTCCCTCGCAGGTCTGCGAAATCAATTGTTCCCGTACCTGCAGTAACGCTTAGCGAGTTTTTAATTGCGTTGGTGCTCAGCGTGTACGTGCCGGCTTTGGCATCACTGGTCAGCGTCAGGCCATTGCCGATCGCGGCGCTGACACCGGTTGCGTCGCTGACGGCGTTGATCGCGTCGCGGACGTTGGCCACCGTGCTGCCAGCATCGAAATTGAGGAGTTGCGTCCCACTGGACCCGCGAAGTTCCAGCGTCGTCGCGGACGTAATCGCCCCACCCGAGTAACGCAGTTCGGCTTTTTCTGCAGCACTGGTCACTTTCGCATCGATCGACTTTGAACTGCTGGAACCCAGCAGTGCTTCGTTGACCTGATAGTCACTGAGTTTCGATGCGTCGGTCGTGCTGACACTGGTTGTGAACGACTTCGAACCGTCGATCAGTTTGTCACCAGCGAACGTTGTGTTGGCAGAAATGCGGTTGATGGCGTTCAGCGCGGCATCAATCTGCTGCTGATTCGCTTCGATTTCTGTGCTCGACAGAGCACCGCCGTTGAGGCCCTGCTGCACGAGGCCGCGGATCTGATTAAGCAGGCCGCCGACTTCACCCAGAGCACCGTCAGCCGTCGCGAGCACGTTGCTGGCCCTGTTGCTGTTACTGATCGACTGCTGAATCGTCGTGATCTGCAGCCGCAGTGACTCGCCGGCGATCAGACCGGAAGGATTGTCCTTGCCGGAGTTGATCTGCGAACCGGTCGACAGCCGCTGCAACGCCGTATCAAGACCGGAATTGGCTTTGTTCAAGTTGCGCAGACCACGGATAGATGCGACGTTGGTGTTGATGCGAGTCATGAGTTTTCAGCCTTTCCTAAGGTGACCTGGTTTGGTTCCCTGGCTCCTCAGAAACCTCCGTAATACACCGCCGGGCGGCGGCTCGAATGTTCCCGTGCCGGGTTGCCTGCTCAGTCGATTGACTGTGTGTTGTCAGGCATCCCGCCGCCGATGGCGGTTCTTGAAGGGCCTCGGACAGTTGATCCTGTGTTCCTGAGAGTCTTGATTCAGGCGTCGAAAGACTTGTCTGCACTTCGTCTTCAGCCACCGTCATCTCGAACCAGTGTGCCTGACGTCAGCTCACTGGCGGCACCGAAGAAATCGAAGCAAGATGACTCGTTCGAGACTCTCGGGGCCAGAGGACCGGATCGAGGATCAGGTTTTCGTTGCGAGAGACATGGCCGTGTGGTCGGCTGTCGAACTGTCACTCGAACGTCGCCGTCGTCCTGGTGATCCCTGCCCGTTGTCGTCTGTCCTGTCCGATCCGCTGTCTCTCGTTCCGACCAGTGGAGAGTTGCCGAACATCGACCGGTGACAAACTGGCATTGCCGGTCCATCGCCAGTCACTATCGGTCAGAAAGTTCAAGTCAACCGATGGCCGACGTGGTAAACAGCGTATTTCGGGAGCCTTTCAGCGGCGTCCCTCCGCAGCCTCGGGGTTTTCCCTCACAGATTTGGCTCCAAAGCTCGCTGGCTTTCAAAGCAGGGCAAATAGATACGACGCGGCAGGGAGGCGTCTGCAGAACCTCGTGAGGTGATCACCACGCCTGAGGCTTGAACGAGAGTTGAACTCTTACCCGGCAATGGTGTCAGTTTTCGCGGCGAGGGTTCGCAATCGATACAGCTTGAGCGGCCACAATTGGCGGCATCAAACAAAAAACCCTCCGGCACAGCGGAGGGCTTCAATGACTCAGGCGGAACTGCGTTGCCGATCAGGCGCTCTCGGCCGGACATCCCCTTGAACATCGCTTCCAGGAACAGAGACTGCCAGCGACTGTCTTTCGGCGCGTCGCAGGACGGCGGGAATTCTGAACGGCGGCTGCGTGTCTGTGGAATTACTGCCGGATGTCACAGCACCCGCTTACGATGACTCACCGGAAACTGCCTGTCCGGTTTCAGCCTGAGAGCGTTCGCGCTGGATCGCTTCGTAGACCTCGCGCCGATGGACCGGCACTTCTTTCGGTGCATCAATCCCAAGTCGAACTTTGTCGCCCCGGATATCAACCACCGTGATGACGATATTATCGCCAATGATGATGCTCTCGTCGCGCTGTCTCGATAGTACCAGCATCGGAAGACTCCTTCTCCTTCAGGACTGCGCCGAGTGTCCTGGCGTACCAGGTGATGATGGCTCGACGGCCCTCATTGGTGACCGTTGGATGTTACGTCGTGTGTAATCCCTGAGGGCCGTCAGTCCGGATTCCCGGTCGGATGCCTGCGCAGTCTGTTCATCTGAGGAATGGCAGGGCCTGTTCCGCACGGGGGGACTGTGGGGTGTGCGTGTGGAGAAAGTAATCGTCTCCCCGCAAGCGCATTCCGCTCTCCGATCGTCAGTTTCCAGCGGACAGGGCCAACGTGGTGCCGGCTGTTCCGTTTGTGACGCGCACGCTGGCTTGAGGTTTGTCACTGAGGCTCAAGATGCGACGGTCAGATCGTTGATGCTGCAGAAAACTTCGCGATGAGCACACCTGAATGTGCAGATCGTTTCCGGTTAGTCGGGCTCGATTCTGCTGATTGCGGGCTTCCGAGTACGCCGGTAATGTTTGTGGTCCGCCCGGTTTTCTCTGCGGATTCGGCGACCTTGCTGCCGTCGCCCGCCGCCTGCTCTGTTTTCGAGGCTGTATTCATGCTGACTCTGCTCATCGCCGTCGGTTCGTTCGTCGGCTACCTGATTGCTTATCACACCTACGGTCGCTGGCTCAGCCGGAAGATTTTTCAGCTCGACGAAAACGCCGTCGTGCCCAGTCACGAGTTGCGGGACGACGTCGACTTCGTCCCGACGAAGCGTCAGGTCATTTTCGGGCATCACTTTACCAGTATCGCTGGCACCGGCCCGATCGTCGGCCCCGCCATCGCCGTCTTCTGGGGCTGGCTTCCAGCCTTGCTGTGGGTCTTTCTGGGTTCAATCTTCATTGGAGCAGTGCATGACCTGAATGCACTGGTCATTTCGCTGAGGAATCGAGGTCAGACAGTTGGCGAGATCGCCGGCCGTCTGATTTCCCGCCGTGCGCGACTGCTGTTTCTCACGATTCTGTTCATGGCCTTGACGGTTGTTCTGGCCATTTTCGGGCTGGTCATCGCGAAGATTTTCTCGATGTATCCGCAGAGCGTTCTCCCTGCGTGGATCTCTCTGCCGCTGGCGATGGGCATCGGTCTGATGGTCTATCGCAAAGGGGTCGGCCTGATGATCCCGTCTCTGGTTGCACTGATCATCGTTTACTTTGCCGTCTGGCTGGGTGCCTATCACTTGCCCGTCGACATCTCGGGGTGGTTTGAAGGACGCCCGGCCACCAGCCTGCTCAACGTGACCACCACCTGGACCGGAGTGCTGCTCGTTTACTGCTTCTTTGCGTCCGTCCTGCCGGTGTGGCTGATGCTGCAGCCGCGCGACTACATCAACAGTCACCAGTTGGTCGTCGCGCTCGGCCTGCTGCTGCTCGGCGTTCTGGTGGCGGGCGTGTCCGGCAAGGCCGACCTGACTGCCGCCGCGCCGGCCATTTCGACGAACGTGCCGGCCGACGCTCCGCCGCTGATGCCGTTTTTGTTTATCACCATCGCCTGCGGAGCCTGTAGCGGGTTCCACTGTCTGGTCAGCAGCGGCACGACCAGCAAACAGCTCGAAAAGGAAACTGACGCGCAGTACGTCGCCTACGGCTCGATGTTGCTCGAAGGTGGCCTGGCTGTCATGGTGATCCTCGCCTGCTGTGCTGGACTGGGGATGGGCATCGAAACGGCAAGCGGTGAAACACTGACTGGCAGCGCCGCCTGGGAATCCCGATACAACGTCGGCGACGGCTGGTCGAAGTTCGGACTGGCTCAAACCGTCAGCGCGTTTGTCGATGGTGGTGCCAATTTTCTGACGGCGATTGGAATCGATCGACCGCTGGGTGTTGGCATCATCGCCGTTCTCGTCGCCTGCTTCGCTGCAACGACGCTCGACAGCGCCACGCGTCTCCAGCGTTACGTGATTCAGGAACTGGCCGATTCACTGCGAATTAAACCGCTCGAAAACAAATACGTCGCGACGCTGGTCGCCGTGACTCTGGCCGGAGTCGTCGCTCTCATGCCCGGTGGCCAGAATCTCCCCCCGGGCACCGGCGGTCTGATTCTGTGGCCGCTGTTCGGAGCGACCAACCAACTGCTGGCGGGTCTGGCCTTCATGGTCGGTGTCTTCTACCTGTGGCGTCGGAGCCGGCCGATCTGGTTTGCGGCGATCCCGATGGTCTTCATGCTGATCATGCCCGCCTGGGCGCTGCTCTGGCAGATGTTCAATCCGACGTCCGGCTGGTGGTCGGGGCCGGAAGCGAAGCAGAACATGCTGCTGTTCTCAGTCGGTGTGGCGATTCTCGCTCTGCAGGTCTGGATGACAGTCGAAGGCTTCCTGCTGCTGCCTCGCGTTCGCGGCATTCTCGAAGAGGCGCTGCCACCGCTGAATCGACCAGCGTTCGCGGCGGTGGGTTCTGACGCAGAATCCTCTGTTCCGAACTGTTGACACCGTACTCTGCTTGAAAGTGTGGAGGTCAACGCAGGCGCGTTCGCCCGAACGCGGACTTCCCGCACCCGTGCGAGTGCGACGATAGATCTTTCAAACAGAGCGTCTCACTGCTTTGAATCAAAGAAAGTGCTCTCCATGAAAACGATCGTGGCTATTTTCGTTTTGCTGTGTCTTGCGGCGACTGTTGCCGCGGCTGAACCTGCGTCAGAAGCTGGATTCGTCTCGCTGTTCAACGGCAGGGACTTCTCCGGCTGGAAAGTCCCCGAGGGCGACAACGGCCACTGGAAGGTCGTTGATGGCGTCATTGATTACGACGCCGGAAGCGAAGCCCCCGGCGACAAAAACCTGTGGTCCGGGAAGGAGTACGGCGACTTCGTGCTGAAGGTCGACTGGCGAATCAAGGAGACGCCGTACCTGAATCCGCGCGTGCCGATCATCAAGCCCGACGGGACGCACAAGAAAGACGTCGACGGCAACGAAATCAAAATCACGGTGCCGGATTCCGACTCGGGGATCTTTCTGCGCGGACAGGGCAAGTCGCAGGTCAACATCTGGTGCTGGCCGATCGGGTCGGGCGAGGTGTACGGCTACCGCATGGACAAGTCGATGCCGCCGGAAGTCCGCGCCGGAGTCACACCCAAAATCAACGCTGATCGTGATCTCGGCGAATGGAACACGTTTGAAATCACGATGGAAGGTGACCGTCTGACCGTCGTGCTCAACGGAACGACCGTGATTAAGAACGCTCAACTGCCCGGCATCCCCGAACGTGGCCCGATCGCACTTCAGCACCACGGCAGCAAACGTGACGGCGAATGGTCGAGCCCGCCGGCCCTCGTTCAGTTCCGGAATATCTCGATCAAAGAACTGAATTGAGACACTTTTCTGACTTCAAATCGAACAGAAGATGAGCAGGCAACGAAGGCTTCATTCAATGACTCCTGATCGCTCCACAGTTCTTCTTCGTTACCTTCGTTCTCTTCTGTTCCATAAAACTCCGTCCGTGTCCTCCTGTTCGAACAGATTTCTTCCGCGCTGAAATGACGACTGCAACCGCCTCTCCCGTTTCTTCCGAGTCAACGTCTGATGCCCCGACCGTCAACGTCGCGGCGTACCTCTTCGTTACGCTCGCCGACCTGCCGCGTCGACGCGAGGAACTGCAGGAGTTGACTCAGCGACTGGATCTCAAAGGCACAATTCTGCTCAGTGAAGAGGGCATCAACCTGTTTATCGCTGGTACTCGCGACGCCGTCGATGAACTGCTGAGTTTCCTCCGCAGTGATCCGCTGCTGGCCAGACTGACCGTCAAGGAAAGCTTCAGTGACCGGCAGCCGTTCAGCCGGATGCTCGTCAAGCTGAAGAAAGAGATCATTGCGTTCGGCATCGACGAAATTGATCCGCGCAAAGTCACGGCTCCATATCTGCCGGCCAGACAGCTCAAGCAGTGGCTCGACGAAGGTCGCCCGCTGACGCTGCTCGATACACGCAACGATTACGAAGTCAAAGTCGGCACATTCCGCAACTCGCTGCCGATCGGAGTCGACAGTTTCCGCGACTTTCCCGCTGCCGTGCGTGCGCTGCCGGAAGAACTGAAGGACCAGCCGATCGTGACGTTCTGTACGGGCGGTATCCGCTGCGAAAAGGCGGCGCCGTTCATGCTCAGCGAAGGCTTCCGCGAGGTTTACCAGCTCGACGGTGGCATCCTGAAATACTTTGAAGAGTGCGGTGGCGATTACTACGACGGCGACTGCTTCGTGTTCGATCAACGCGTCGCGCTCGACCCGCAGCTTCGCGAGACGGCCGTCGAGCAGTGCTTCGCGTGCCTGGCTCCGCTGACCGTCGACGATCAGCAGTCGCCGCAGTACGTGCCCGGTGAGTCCTGCCCGCACTGTTATCGAGAAGTCGACGAGCAGCAGGCGACCTTGCTCGCACTGCGGCACGAACAACTTCGTCAGGCGACGACTCCGCTCCCAGGCAGCGTGCCGTACGACAATTTCCGCCCGATCAACGTTCCGGAACGCTTCGCCGGTGCGACTCTGATCGACTTCCTGACCGACCGTTTCCCGAACACGTCGCGCGACGAGTGGCTCGACCTGATCGTCGCTGGCCGCGTCGTCGCACGTGCCGCTGGCGGTCGCCCCGCTGCGCGTCGCCGGCAACGTGCTCAGCAGAACCTGGCAACAGAACCGCTCGACCCGAACCGAATCGTGCGCGAGGGCGAACGGTTCGACCATCTCACCTCGGCGAATGTCGAACCAGACGTCAACGCCGACATCCGCATTCTTTACGAGGACGATTCGATCGTCGTCGTCAACAAGCCGGCTCCGCTGCCCATGCATGCCTGCGGCCGGTTCAACCGCAACTCACTGCAGTCAATCCTCGACACCGTTTACGCACCGCAGCGTCTGCGCGCGGCGCACCGGCTCGACGCAGCCACCTCCGGCGTCGTGCTCCATTCGCGGTCGCGATCGGTTGCCCGCCAGGTGCAGCCGCAGTTTGAACAGCGTCGCGTCGTGAAGATCTACATCGCGCGAGTGGCCGGCCATCCGGACGAAGACGAGTTCGTCTGCGATGCGCCGATTGCCGCTTCGACGCAACCTGGCGGACTGAGAAACACCGACCAGAACGGCCTTCACGCCGAAACCAGGTTCCGCGTTCTGCAGCGTTGCGACGACGGATCGAGTCTCGTCGAAGTGCGGCCGATCACCGGGCGAACGAACCAGATCCGCATTCACCTGTGGTCGCTTGGCCTGCCGGTCTGTGGCGACTCTTACTATTTGCCTGACAGAGCCCTCGGCACGAACGACACGCCCGACGTCGACGCCAAACCACTCTGCCTGCACGCTCGCTCGTTAACGTTTGAGCATTCCGACACCGGGGAAACGCTGACGTTTGAAGCTCCGCTGCCGGAATGGGCTCGCGATTAACTCGGCTGCGATCCTGTCGCGGCCTTATTCTGCAGAACCGCTCAACAGCCGACGGGAGCAAGCTGCTCGCAGAACTCGATGACGGCACGTCGCGTGGTCAGACGTCGGTTTGTCTGCGGGCGACGCTCGATGATGTGCTGTTCCGCCACGGCAGGTGAAATTCGATGGGCGTGGACCAGCCAGGCGAGAGCGACTGTCGCACTGCGTCCACGTCCGGCTTTGCAGTGGCAGTAAACCCGCTGCCCCCTGGCAGCGAAACGCTGAATAAAACTCACGGCCCGCTGCAGCGAATCAAGGTCCGGCGAGGTGTAATCCGGAGTCGGAAGATAAAGCTGCTCAATCCCCTGCGCTTCGTAACGGGAGACGTGCCCCGGCCACTCGGCGCAGAGATTGATCACGCCGCCGATCTGGAGTTCAGCAAACAACGACAGTTCGTGACGAGTCGGCAAAGCTCCGAGCAGCAGCACGCCATCGATCTCGGACCAGTGCGCTTCGGTCTGCAGCACTCGCGTCTTGAGCAGTGTCCACAGCAACGTCGGACGAAACAGCAGCCGGCTGACCAGGGGATTCGGGCGCATGACTGACTCACTTCTGAACTCAGGCAGACACAGCATTGCGCCACGTAGAGATGACGCAGCAATTCAGAGTGCCGCTCAGAGTTGCATCGCCCACCACGGAAGCCACTCCGCCGGCGCATAGACAATCACACTGACGGTCAGCACCCACAGCACTCCGTTAATCAGCATCGGACGATCGGTCACAAACAGTTTCGACGGATCGCCGCCTTCGGTTCGCAGATGTACGAGATAAAAGAAGCGGAAGATGCCATACATCACGAACGGCGTTGTCGCGATAAGCAGCGGTGTTCCAAAGCGTGCAACCGTCTGCTCGGCCACCGTGTACAGCGAGTAGCTCACGAGAGCCGACGCGGCCGATACGGCCATCATCAGATCGAGAAACTGCGGCGCATAACCCGCCAGGCAGTCACGGTGCCGCGTTGCGTCCTCACTCAGCGAAACCAGTTCGTGGCGCCGTTTGCCAAAGCCGACAAACACGGCCAGCGTCATCGTACACAGCACCAGCCACGGCGAGGGAACCGTCGCAATCACGATCGCTCCGGCAACCGCCCGCAACACGAAACCGGACGCAATGCACATGACATCGAGAATCGGCTGCTGTTTCAGTGAGAGCGTGTAAGCAAAATTGAGTGCCAGATAAATCGTGATCAGCGCGCCAAACGTGATGCCCAGCTTGAAGCTGCCCACGACGGCAATCAGCATCAGCACAATCATCGCGGCCACTGCGAGCCGGGGACTCAGATCACCTGACGCCAGAGGCCGCAGTCGCTTCTTTGGATGCTGGCGGTCCTTCTCGACGTCGTGCAGGTCATTCAGCAGATACACCGCACTGGACGCAAAGCAGAACAGCAGAAATCCCTGAACACTTCGCAGCAGCAGCAGTGGATCGAACAGCGACTTCGAGAAGATCAGCCCGCCGAACAGCAGCAGATTCTTGATCCACTGATGCGGACGCATCGCGCGCGACAGAGCTTCGCTTGCGCGCATCCCTGAAACGACTGTTGATTGACTCACGACGTCAACACGCATCGGCAGCACTCCCCTGGGATCAGAGAACGGTAGCTTTGGCTCTTTCCACACGCGTTGATTCTGCCGACATCCGTTTCCGGGTTCAGACAGCGCAGCGTGGACCGTACTCTGGATCAAGTCGATTGAATCTGGATCAGGAACACATCCGGGGCGAGAAGAATCCCGCTTTCCGGAGTAGTCCGCTCATTCCCAGACGCATCGCTCTGGCGCTGAGAGTCACAGCCGACAGAACCGGCAAAACCGCAGTGACCCGGCATTTCCGCGTTTCGACGCGCTTGCAGCCGCGAAACCTCTGGCGAGGCTTCTGATCGAGCTTCAGCCCTCGTCGGCGACGTCGACGAACACCTTCAGGCACTGGCCGTCGGCGAGCAGGTCCATCATCTGCTTGTAGTTGTCGAGCCCGTTGATCGGATGCGTGAGGATCCGCTCGGTCACGCCCGGCCACGTGTGCTCGGCCAGCGAAAGATCGGCGATGCCCTGCTCGAAGTGTTGCCAGTTGCCGTTGACTGTGCCGACCAGCAGCTTGTTACCGAGCACCCATTCCAGATTGATCCGGTTGCCCGGCACTTCCAGCGTGTTGTCACCACCGGTCACGCTGCTCCAGATTAGAGCGCCGTTCAGGCCGAGATACTCCATTGCCTGAAATGCGATGCGGCTCGACCCGGTCGCCTCGAAAATGATGTCCGGCCTGCCCACGTCCGAGACAACTTCTTCAATGCTGCGATCATCCGCTCCACAGTAGGTTGCTCCGTAAGCCTGGGCGATCTCCGCCTTGATGTTGCCCTCCTTCGGAGCACGGGCGAACGTGTAAACATCGAGTCCCTGCAGCCGCAGCATCATCGTTGCCAGCAACCCGATCTGCCCCGAGCCGAGCACGAAGCCGACACCGGGATGCCAGACCTGCAGCCGCTGCTGCGCAAGCGTCGCCTGTTCGATGCCCTTCGCCACCACGCTCGCTGGTTCGGCCAGTACGCCCAGATGCTTCAGCCCCTTCGGAATGCGGACGATGTATTCCTCATCGTCGACGAAGTATTCCGTCAGGTACCCGTGCCGCAGGTTGATGCCGCGTTCGTAGTAGGTCTCTTCGCTGGTGATATCGTTGCGGCCGATGCGGTCGAAGATCGACTTGCCCGGCCGGCGCACGGTGCAGCTCACATAGTCACCCGGCCGAACCTTGCGCACCGCGCTGCCGACTTCGACAACCTGCCCGAACGATTCGTGACCGAGCACCAGGAAATTGCAGCCTTCCGGCGGAGCACCGTACAGACCTTCGTTGATTTCCCGGTCCGTCGCGTCGACGCCGACCTTCAGCACTTTGACGAGCACGCCGCGGTTATTCGGGATCTCGTCCACACTGGGCATCGGCAGTTCCGCCAGATGCACACTGTCTTTCTGAGGCGGACGAACGGCGATGGCTTTCATGGGAAACGTCCCGGGAATGTTTTCAGAGAGGATTTGTGAGCCGGCAGGCAACGTCAGACGGGAGTGTCAAACAGAAGGAAAGAAGGCAACGAAGACTTCTTTCCTTCTACTCTTCTGTTCAATGATCAGCACTGCCGCTGACTATTCCCACTCGATTGTGCTCGGCGGTTTGGAACTGCAGTCGTAGACGACTCGATTGACGCCGCGGACGGAGTTCGTGATCCGTGTCGAAATCCGCTGCAGCACGTCGTACGGCATGTGGTACCAGTCGGCGGTCATGAAGTCGTCGGTCGTGACGGCGCGGATGACGATCGGAAACTCGTAAGTCCGCGCGTCGCCCATCACGCCGACCGACTGAATCGGCAGCAGCGCGGCGAAGGCCTGACGGATCTCGTTGTAGAGGTTCGCCCGGTGCAGCTCTTCGATCAGGATCGCGTCGGCTTCGCGCAGGATGGCGAGCTTCTCTTCGGTGATCTCGCCGAGGCAGCGGACCGCCAGGCCTGGTCCAGGAAACGGGTGTCGCCAGACAAGCTGGTCCGGAAGACCGAGTGCCGCGCCCATCTTGCGAACCTCGTCCTTGAAGAAGTCACGCAGCGGTTCGATCAGCTCGAAACCGAGTTCTTCCGGCAGGCCGCCGACATTGTGGTGCGACTTGATCGTTGCCGCCGGTCCGTCCGGATTCGCTCCGGATTCAATCACGTCCGGATACAGCGTGCCCTGAGCGAGGAAGTGCGCGTCCTCGATCGACTTCGCTTCGTGTTTGAAGACGTCGATAAAGACGCGGCCGATAATCTTGCGTTTGACCTGCGGATCGGAGACGCCAGCCAGCTCGCCGAGGAATCGATCGCGGGCATCGACGACGTGCAGGTCGGTTTTGAAATGGCTGCCGAACTCGCGGCGCACTTCTTCAGCTTCACCTTTCCGCAGCAGTCCGTTGTCCACAAAGATACACGAGAGCTGCGAACCAATCGCCCGGTAGAGCAACGCCGCGACGACGGACGAATCGACGCCGCCGGACAGACCGCAGATGACGCGTTTGTTGCCGACCCGCTCGCGAACCTGTTCGATCTCGCGTTCGATCAGCGACGAGATTTCCCAGGTACCCTCGCAACCGCAGATGTCGCGAACGAAGTTTCGCAGCAGTTGTCCGCCGAGCGTCGTGTGCGTCACCTCGGGATGAAACTGCAGGCCGTAGATCGGCTTCGATTTGTGCTGAACGGCGGCGTGCGGGCAGGTCTCGGTCGTCGCGATCGAGTTGAAGTGTTCGCTGAGATCGCGGACCTGATCGCCGTGACTCATCCAGACCTGCGTCTCGGCGGGGATGCCGAAGAACAGTGGATTCTCAATGTTGACCTGGCACATCGCCCGCCCGAACTCGCGCGACTCGCCAGCCGCCACGTCACTGCCCTGCGACCGGCAGGCGAGTTGCATTCCGTAACAGATACCGAGCACCGGAATTCCCAGCTCGAAGATCTCCGGATCGACCTGCGGTGAGCCTTCGCCGTAAACACTCATCGGTCCGCCAGAGAGGATCAGGCCTTTCGGGCTCAGTTCACGAATCCGGTCCGCAGTCAGATCGTGCCGGACGAGCTGGCAGAAAACGTGTTGCTCGCGCACCCGACGGGCGATGAGCTGGGCGGTCTGCGAGCCGAAGTCGAGCACCAGCACGCGATCTTCGGTCGCCATGCTGACCTCGCCCCGGTAAGCCGAACTGGCGGGCGACGAATTCGTCATGAAACTCTGCTTTCGTATCAACAACGGTCCCACGACAGGCGACGTCTGCTGCGGTCACCGAACTGAGCGATTCCGGCTCGACTCAGCAGCCTGCTGGTCGACCGATTCGGCAACCTCGTACGCCCCGGGAAGGCGGCAGCAGCCTCCGGGCCGGCGTCTGAACGGCTCGCAGCATCCGGCTCCGAACCAGCCTGAATTGCCCTCGCGCCCAGCCGACTGGCGGGAGCACGGAGCGAAACACGGCACCATCAACGAAAAAGCCCCCGCGAAATGCGGGGGAAACGGTTGATGCTACTGCCTGACCTTGCAAATTCAATGCAGATGGCCGGGGCTCAAAACTCATCAACGCAGGTCGATCGATGCTGCCTGCGAATGTCGATGGGTATCGATGTATCTGTGTTTCGATTCGTGGCGTAACATTTGCCAGTTTCTCATCATCTGTTCTCTGGAAAGGAGCCCAACCAATGCCGAATACGAAACTCGTCGTCCCGCTGCTCGGATCCATTCTGGCTGCGGGTACGCTGGGCTGTGCGACTGCAAACAAAAACTCTGTCGCGGATGCCCGGTTGCAGCGAGACGTTCTTACCCACATTCAGTCTCAATTCGGACAAGCCGGTCCTCCGCCGATCCTTGCGAGCTGCAAACTGGTTGATCAACGCGGCGATGGTTCGTTTGTTGAATCGTGGAACGTGAAGTTGTTCGGGGCTCGTGGGACTCAGGATTTTCTGGTCACGATGAAACCAGACGCCAACGGCGAAACGGACTACACCGTCGCACTCGCGCACCATCAACAGAATTAACGGCTTCGATGGCCTTCATCAGTGGTTCAAGCCTTATCGGCGAACCCAGATGGGAGAGCCCCATGCGATGGCTCCGTTCTCCTGCACCAGCCGCACGTAGTAGTAGCTTGTCCCGGTCAGCGGTTCGGGGTCGGCGAAGTGGAAATCGAGGTTCGCCTGTCGCGGCTTCTCGGTGTGAATCACCTTGCCGGAGCGGACGATTTCCAGTCCCGTGACCGGTGCAGTGCCCGCGACGCGAATGTCGAGCGTCAGGTTGCGGTCGGGCACGTCGACCTCTTCGCCCATCAGCGCGTTGCCGAGCTGCATCGCCAGACCAATTCGGTCCGTCGCCGCGTAGGTCCGTCGAGCCCGCAGTGCTTCAAAGATGCCCTCGCGCGTTTTCTCGGTCGCCCAGACACAGGCAAAGGACATGTGCGTCGACATGTGGTCGCTCGACGCGATGAAACCCAGCCGGTAGCCCTTGCGGAGCGCATACCACAGCGACGCCCGCTCGGCGACGCCGCTGCCCGGCCGCTCGTACGACTGCCGGAAGCCCTGAAAGATCTCGGCGACCGGTTCGACCTGCGGATCGTTGTACGTCCATGTGCCCTTGCCTGCTCCGGCTGCCCAGCCCGGAGTATGAGCAGCGGTCAGCGCGTCGCCGCGCTCCTTCAGCCACGGATACAAAGTCGTGTCCGGATCGGTCTTCGGCTTCGTCCGGCCAACACCGTCCGCCCACGCGTCGCTGGGATTGATCGTCGCTCCGCGGTGCGTGAAGAAGACGTTGCGATGCCCGCCACCAGCCGTGCCGTTGCTGCGTTCGTACGCGTAGATCGGAACGTAACGTCCGGGAACGTGATACAGGTCCGCCGCCTTCTGAGTTCGCCACCAGGAAAACGGATCGACGTCGCGCGTATGATCGGTGATCGCCAAAAAGTCGTACTGCACGGCATTGAGCGCGTAACGATGGGCGTCTTCGAGGCTGCCATCGAGTGTCGGCATACAGCGGCTGATATTCGTGTGCCGGTGCATATCGCCGAACAGAACGCGGTACTCGCGACCGTCTTTCTGCATCGTCAACGGGGGGCGAGATTCAGGAGGTTTAGTTCGGCCAGGTGCAGGTAGTCCAAACGTCTGCACGTCGTCCGTAATGTAGTACGCTTCTTCGAGATTCGGCTCAGCGGCTGGCATCTCTACCTTTGGGAGTACCCCAGCATACGCCGAATACTTCCGGTTGACTGATGCGAACCGATTGCCGTCTGCCCAGGCAGCGTGCAGGCGCCCGTCCGGCGCGACGGCTAGCGAGACTCGCTGATCCTGCCGCCCCTGACTGCGTGGCAATTCGATTGGAGTCAGCCAGCCGTCAGCAGTGAAGCATGTTGCGTAGATCTTCCAGTCGATGCCCATCGGGGGGTGCGCGCAGTAACCCTGCCGGCACATGCGAAATGCCAGCCACAAACGACCGTCACCGTCTCGGGCGAGTTGCGGGTACTCGTAAAACCGCGACGGCTTCGCTGCCGCGCTGCGCTCCACCATGACCGGCCGTTCTGTCGGCAGGATCTGCGGCAGCGGATCCACCGGCGAGTGAATCGCTCCGGCATTCGTGACACGCCGCAGTTCCAGCCGTCGCGACGCGTGCAGCGGCTCGGAGTAAACGCCGTTGTTGATCATTGGCCCGTTACGAAAATCCTTGCCCCAGTTCTCTCCCGCAGCATTCCACGCGATCCAGGTACCATCGCAATCGGCGAGAACATTCGCATGAGCTTCGAAGTCCGGACTTTTCGAGACCGGCGTCCGCAATGGGCTGCTCAGCTCGTCGCCGTCTGCTGTCAGCCGCGCAACCTCGACGTCGTAATTGCCGTTCGCGTACGAGTCGAACCCGACCCACGCATTGTCTGCGTCGACCGCGCTGATCGACGGATTCCACTCGTCCGCCTCACTTTGCAGAAGAAGCTCGTTCGACCATCGACCGTTGTGCAATCGCTTCGCGACGATGTCGCCCTGCCCTTCACGAAACGTCTGCCAGGCCAGCCAGAGGGTTCCGTCCGGCGACTGATCGGCCGCGACTTTCAACTCGACACCGTCGCTGTGCGTCAGCCGTTCCGGAACCCAGCCCGTCGCCGTCCGCACTGCCGAATACACATCCCAGTTCGCGGACTTGCCGGGCGAGCAGAACACAGCTCGCAGCGTGTCCTTTCCGTCAGTCCCTTTCACAACGAACAGCCGTGGACTGTCGAACTCTTCGGCGTCGAAGACGGATTGCGGGACGCCAGCCGGCTCTGAATCCGCAGCGTCGAGATTCCGCACGTAAAGCCAGTCGCGCTGATTCGCTTCGTCGAACGCGACCCAAAGAACATGCCGGTGCCCGCTGGAATCGATCGCCAGCGACGCAAAGTCATCGTCCGTCGTCGTTCGTGCAACGAGTTCCCCGCCAGCCATCAGTTCTACGGACGCCTTGCCATCAAGTTGCGACAGCGGTTGCCCGGCCTGCAGCACAGCCGGAGCGAATTCAAAGCCACCCTGCTCCGTCGAGATCGCCACGCGCGTCTGCGGCGACGCTTCGACTTGCAGGACAACGCCGCGCGTCGGTTCGGCATAAGTCGCCCGGCGTCCGGTGATCAGCCCGGATCGGATCTTCCAGCTTCGCGCGTCGGCGTCGAGTTGATCCCGCGCCTCGAAGCTCCACGCGTCGATGTCCCGCAGTTCGCCGTTGGCAACTGAAACGCGGCCGTCCCAGACGGCTTCCTGTTCATCGAGTCCGAAGACAACTTTGACCCACAGTTCGCGAGGCCCGTCTGCATCCTGTGCCGCCAGTCGCGCTGTCGGCGTTGTTCCACGTCCGGCGATCAGAGCCAGCGTCAGAATCACAGCAGTCAGCAGACAAACGAGGGACTTCATTTGAGGGCTCCACATCGAGGCATCGGTCAGGTCGCCGAGGTCAACAGCGTTCTCGAAACCGATGTCGTTGTGCAACCGAATCAGAAGTTTAAAGCACTCCCCCGGCCGATGATTCGTCTGCTTCCGGAATCGGGGTGGCCGGGGTTGGAGCGAGGCACGAGCGAAACCCCGGGGCTTCCTTCGCAGGCTCAGTCCAGCCCCGGCCCCCCAGCTCAGTGGCGTCTACCGCGACAGCTTTGCTATTCACGCTGCCGATGCGGCGCGGGATCGGTTCGCGAGGCAATCACGGGAGCTGGATTCGCGACCGGCGTCTCCGCAATCGCAGGAAGCTCGACCGTGCAGGCGATCCAGTGTTCGGTTTCGACGGCCGGCTGCAGCCGCGACTTGAGGTCCGTGTCGAGGCCGCTCCAATCAGAGCGACGCAGCACGAACACGCGATCCGGGTCGGCCCACAGTTCCTCGCGAAACGCCGAAGCATCACGGTCGACGTTGCGATCCACCTGACCGTGCAGCATTCCGGACTGATAGATGTCGGCTGAATACGGATCGCCCAACGGGAACATTACCGGGCGATCAGACAGCGACGGCTGTTCGGCCACCTCAGCGAGGATCGTGCGTGTAGAGTTTTTCTCGCTGAGCAGCGGGCCGGCGGCCGTCGAGCCAACCACGATGAGCAGCGACGTCCCGAAGCCGATGCCCGCCAGCAGCGATTCCGGATCACGCTGCCGGTGTCCAACCCAGGCACTCCTGATGAATGCGAGCGTCGTTGCCGCCGAACACAGCACGATCGGCAGTGGCGCAGCGAAGACGACTTCCGCAACAATGCCGGCAATCAGCAGCAGCGCCGTGATGACCGACTGGTTCCGCAGCGTCCACAGCAGCGTCGAACGCTTCGGCGAATCCATCCAGCGGACCAGACCGACGGCCATCAGCACGGCCATGCCCGGCAGACCGGGCAGCACATACGTGATCTGAATCTGCCGCGCCACAGTGAAGAACACGGTCGGCATCAATCCCCACAACAGAGTATACAGCAACCAGGGATCGCGACCTTCCAGCAGCAGTGCCCGCCAGTTGTGGAACTTCGTCGCCCACGCCTGAATCAGCAGTGGCGTCCACGGCAGAAACGCCAGCGCGAGAAACGCCCAGCTTGTCCCATACGGCTTGACTCGCCCGGCTCCATACAGATCGCCGTAGTCCTTCGTCACGTACCGCAGAATGTGCTCGTTGACGATGAAGTACCACAGGAATCCAGGCGTCGCCTGCTCGGCCAGCAGATACCACGGAACGGTGACCGCAGCCAGCAACGCTGTTCCGGAGAACCACGGAATGCGACGGATCAAACTGAAGCGACGAACCAGCAACAGCCACGGCGCGATCACCAGACCAACCAGCACAATGGCCAGCGGCCCTTTCGCCAGGCAGCCGATGCCCAGCATCAGAAAGAACATCAGTCCCCAGAGCTTCGATCGCCCTTCCGATTCCGCGAACACTGCGAAGGCGAGCATTGAGCCGGTCGTCGCCGCGGTCAGCGACATATCAAGCACGCAGGCGCCGCTAAGCACGAAGATCAGCCCGGTCGAGGCGAGGACCAGTCCGGTCAGCAGGCTCACGCGCGGGCCGCCGAACTGCCGGGCATAACGCATGGTCGCCAGAACGATAAGAATCCCCATCAGGGTGTTGGGAAACCGCGCCGGCCATTCGGACACGCCGAACAGATGAAACGACGCACTCGTCATCCAGAACAGCAGTGGCGGCTTGCCCCAGAACGGAACCAGTTCGCCGCGCAGATACAGCCGCGGGGTGACCCAGTCGCCGGAGTGAAACATCTCCCAGCCGATGCTCGCGTACCGGCCTTCTGTGTTGTCTGTCAGTGCGAGCGTCCCGAGCGTCAGCAGCCGCAGCAGAACGATGCCCACCATCGCCGCAATCAGAATTGTCGCGGTTGAAAACCGCCGGGACTGGACAGGCTCGGGAGTCACTTCAAGGTCGTTCACAGATTCCATCCTTCACATCCAGCGGCCCAGCTCCGGCCAGGCTTGAGCTGCCGTCAGGCGGCAGCCTCCACGATTACTGATCCGGTCCAGCTCGCCGTTTCAGACCGTGACGCCATCAGGTCACTCATGCGTCCGAGCTTCCATTCGTACGCCACCAGCTCGTCAAGCAGTTCGTCACTCTGCAGCAGTTCAAGTTCCCGCACGCGTCCCTCAGCCAGCGGGTCGAACCAGGCGTCTGTCTGTGAAGCCGCGTTTGCACGTTCGGAGCTGCCCGGATGCAGCACAATCTCGACAACTGATGGCAGGCCTCGCGTACGCAGAAACTGCTGCAGCTCGAATAAACCAATCCGGCCCGCGTGACAGGTTCCGAAACATGCTCCCGGAAATGAGCGTTGCTGACGCATCAGCCGCCAGCACGACGCCAGCGCGAACAGCCATTTGATTCGCCCGACCGACCAGCTCGCGACTTCGCCAATGTCAAACAGTCGCAGCGGCACCAGTCCGGGCTCGCGGGCGACGCGAACAACCGGAATCGAGTACCGGTCGAGCAACTGCGGCACGATGTCGGCCAGGCCAGGCAGCAGTTCGACGTACTGATGCCCGTTGAGATGCGTCGGCGTGTGCCCGTGATCGAGCATGAATTCAATCTGCTGCGACAGCTCTGCCTGAATCGCCTCCACGAAGCGATGGCGGCGGCGGTACAGCCTCTGAAACGCCTGGCCGACTCCACAGAACCGGCCGTCCCGAACCCGCAGCTCATCGGGATAATTCGAACCAGTCAGCGGATACCCCTGCGTCAGGTTCAGATGGATGCCGAGATCAAACGGCCGTCGAACATCGCTGAGCTGTTCGCGCGCCGCGGTTGAGGGCAGCTGGCCACGAATCTGCTGCTCCTGCAGCGTGGGCCACGCCGCGAGAGCGACCTCGGCGGCCGGACCGTTCGCCATCAGCGAGGTACTTGTCAGCAGGCCATCCGAAAAACCGCGAAGAATCCCGTCAGTGACTGCCGCACTCAATCCCAGATCGTCGGCGTGGAGCAGCAGCCGTTTCGCCTGGAGATCGTCAGCATGTTCCGGCTGAGAAGTCGCAGTCATGCCGCCGCCTTCGAGGAACTGTCGGTCGCGGCCACATCGCCGGCAGGCGTCTGATCGGCAGTCGGCAGCAGCAGCGTTTCCGCATAGGCGCCGCGCCAGATGTTCCAGCGGACGCGAAACATATCGAGCAGCATCGGCAGCGCGTGGCGGAACAGGCTCAACGTCGACGCCCGCTCGTTAATCAGCGTGACCGGAATCCGCTGAAACGGGATCCGCAGCTTGCGAATCAGAACGACGATTTCGGTATCGAAGGCGAAACTATTGAGCGTTGCCAGACCGAAGACACGCTGACACGCGTCCGCACGAAAGCACTTGAACCCGGCTTGTGTGTCCGTGACCTCGCGCGAAATCAGATACTTCGACAGCAATCGAAAGACAACTGACGCGAACGAACGCGACAGTCGCCGTTTTACCCGGCAGCCCGAGCCGTCGATGTCGCGTGCCCCGAGAATCACGTCGGTCTTTCCCGACCGGATCGTTTCGTAACTCGCCCGCAGCGCCACCAGATCGTACGGCAGATCGGCATCCGTGAAGACAATCACCTCGCCGGTCGCGGCCAGCATCCCGGCCCGGACAGCCGCACCCTTGCCGGAGTTCTGCGTCAGCGTCAGCGTCGAGAACCGCTCACCGAATCCTTCGGACACCAGCGCGGTGCCGTCGTGACTGCCGTCGTCGACAACCAGCACCTGGTAATCAATCCCCCACGGATCGAGAAACTGCTGCAGCGATTCGAGTGTCAACGGCAGCCGTGACTCTTCGTTGTAGGCGGGAACGACGACGCTCAGTTCAAACCGTCGCACCACAGCATCGCCCTGCCCGTGCGCCTGCGGATCGTGGCAAATTGAAAGTCTGGCCATAGGTGAAGCACTCAGATCCATCTGACGAAAACAGCAGGCGTCCTGCCCACCACCAGTCGCTTCGCACAGAGACCGCTCAATCACCGCGCCGATTGCCCTGGGCCGCAGCCTGTGAACTCGAAGAACGGCATCTGTTAGTTGCGGGACGCAGCGCAGGCGCGGACGCCCTGCAGTCTCACGGGCCGGAGAATATCGGGATTCTTCCAAACGGGCCTAGACCAGTCTGGCTGGCTGGCTGCCTGCCTGCCTGCGTGGAACGTCAGCATGGCCGGATCACGGGCCGTCGTGTCTCTACGCTGTCCGGCGCAGTCGCTCGCTGGCGGGCAGGACGGTCGTCACTGCATTGCTGTTCGTCGGCAGTGTCGCTTGCGTTCCCTCGTCAGCGACGTCCGGCCGTTGAATCAGATTTGCACAAACGGACCGGCGATAAGAGTCAGCGATCCGAATTCCCGTGTGCGGACGATTCTGACCACGACTTCCGCATCCTGCCAGCCGGCATCCTGAAAAGCGATTGACACAAAATTGCTGGTGACCGGACGGCCGGTAATCAGTGAAACGCCACCTTCAGAAATGTCGTGTGCGACTGCGTCAAACTCTTCACCGGCAGGTTCCAGGCCGGCGTCCAGTTCCCGGCAGCGCACGGTCAGAGTGACGGCGTACCGAGGAAACGCGCGCCGGTCAGCCATGCCCATATTTCTGTCAACCAGTTGACTGCGGATGATCTGGCTGATCACTGGAAGTACGCTCGTGTTCATGATTTAGCTCCGTAATTGATGCTGGAATGAGTGGCCCCGAACACGGAGCCAGAATAGTGCCTGCAATGTGAGCGGGTGGGGTTATGGTCGGAAAACGACTGCCTTGAGGAGATTTCCCGTATGAACTCCCTCATCGCTTCACTGCCGCTCACGCCGCGG
This sequence comes from bacterium, assembly GCA_016124895.1. Classification (GTDB taxonomy): domain Bacteria; phylum Planctomycetota; class Planctomycetia; order Planctomycetales; family Planctomycetaceae; genus JAPOLP01. The sequence continues at coordinate 32,421 of WGMU01000139.1, read as the reverse complement.
AGGTGAACGACGGGACTCGCCAGGGCATTTCAGATGCGTGTCGAAGAGGCACTCACCATACAGCCGGAGGTATTCTCGAAGGCAGACCCGCAAAGCGGCGGAAGCTGTGCCCCGTTTCAGTCAGCCGGGATCAGGCACTGCCACCCCGTTGAAGAGGTCTGCCTGACCACATCTGCAACAAATTACCAACGTCTCCGATCTGAAAGCCGACCATGTCGCGAATTCTCGTCCTTGAACAACGGCCGAAGTGGTATCCGGAGTTGCAGCGGCAACTCGCCGGAGCCAGCGTTCGGATTCAGCCGCGGGCGAGTGCCTCGGAGGTTCGAACAGAACTGGCAGCGCTACCACCGGGCGAGTCGCGGATCGCGGTTCTTGTCGATCTGAATGTCGGCGCGAGTGGAGTGCTGACGCTGGCCGCGTCGGTTCGACAGCGGCCGGACGTGCGCGTTGCTGTCGTCGGTCAGACCGAGTCACTGCCGCTCGAATCCGTGCTGCGCGAACTTGGCGTTGATTCGTTTCTGCTGATGCCTGTCTCGGGCGAGCAGGTGGCAATCGAGTGCGCACGGTTGATCGGACTGGTTCCTGCGCAGGCAGGTTCGACGGCAGAATCTGCTGGCTCGTAATGCAGGCGCCGCGGGCGGTACTCTGCCGCTCGACTGCTTCACCTGCGGAGACCGCAATGCGCATCATCACCGGCCGTTTCGGCCGTCGGAAACTGCTGACCAACCCCGGACAGATCACGCGTCCGATCACCGACCGCGTCAAGGAGAGCCTGTTTCAGTTCCTTCGTGACGAGCTTGTCGATGCTCGCGTTGCCGACATCTTTTCCGGGACAGGAACGCTGGGGCTGGAAGCGCTGAGTCGTGGAGCCCACTCGGTCGTCTTTTTCGAAAAGGACCGCATCGCTGTCGATCTGCTGCGTAAAAACGTCGCCAGCCTGCGCTGCGAAGACGAAACGCTCTGCTGGCAGACCGACGTCGCCAAGACGTCCTTCCGCCCGAAAAACTGCGACGGCTTCCTGCCGTACACCCTGCTGTTCTTTGATCCGCCCTACAAACTGGTGCCGGAGATTCAAAGCGGCACGCCGCTGTTCAAGTCGCTGGAGCGACTCGCCCGCGCCGACGCGACAGCCGACGACGCGCTAATGCTCTTCCGCACGCCGCAGCGTTCCCTGTTCCACATCCCTGAATTCTGGCAATGCGAACGTACGATCGATTATTCGACGATGGAAGTTCACTGGCTGAGAAAGGTCGCGAGCAAACCCGTGGCGGATGCAACTGGCGAAGCGGCCGAGGCCGAAGAAGTAGCTCAGTAATTGGACAGCGCCACTTTGTCGCAAGACCCGAGAATACAAGCACGACGCGCAAGCGAGTGTGGTTGACGTAACTGATTCACTCGCTTGCGCTTCGTGCTTGTACGGCGATCGAAAGTGGCGCTGTCCATTTAAGAAATGCGAATGATGTCGGATGCCCGCAATCAGCATGGAGATTCGGAAACTCAGCTCAGTCAGTCAGCAGTCCCGTTTCGCGCATCACGGTTTCGAGTTCGGCAACTGCGTCGTCCGGCATCGGCTGTGTCGGCAGGCGTGGTCTCATGCCTTTAAAGCCAAGCAGCTTCAGTGCGGCCTTCACTCCGGCCGCCAGCCATGGAAGCATGACCGAATCGATCTTCTGCAGTTTGTGCTGCAGCGGCATCGCCTCTTCAAACCGGCCGGCCATGCCCAGACGGAGCAACTCGTCGAGCGCGGCGGGCCAGACGTTCGAGAACGCGGTCGTCGTCCCGTTACAGCCAATCAGAGTCCCCTGCACGATCAGGCTCCCGTTACAGATCCAGAAGCGACGATCCGCCGGCACGTGATGCCGGACACGAGCTTCGAATCGCATGTCGTGATCTGTCACGTAGCCGAAGACGTTGTCCATGCTGCAGATTCGGCCGAGCACTTCCGGTGACGCGGCCGGTCGGCCCGCCATGCCGAAACGTTCGGGCTCGCACTGGTGCATCAGCAGCACGGGCACCGGACAACGAGGCAGGACCGCGGAGAAGTAGTCGTCGATCAGATGTTCGCCGCGCGGGAAGCGAATGCGGACCATTTCGGCTCCGGCTTCTGCGAAGGCATCTGCCCGACGAAGTGTTTCCGTCACGGACGGGCAGTCGATTCCGCCCATGACGAAACGATCGCCCGTCAGCCAGTCCGCGACCGTGCGCGTAATCTGCAGCTTTTCCGGCTCGCTGAGAAACCATTCTTCGCCGGTCTGCGAACCGACCAGAAAGCCGGCCAGCGGCGTCTTCATCCACAGCTCGACGTTGTGAACCAGTGCTTCGTGGTCAACGCGGTCCCGTTCGTCAAACGGGGTTGCCATGGGAACGTTGATGATCGGGTTACTGGCGGGGATCGGCATGGCGGCGTTCCAAGCTGAGGCGTCTCAGTAGTCAGTCTGCGGATCCGATCGTAACGGTCACGCCGACCGAAGCGAACGAGCAGTCGGCCGAAGCTGCGTGAACTGTCCGGCCCGGCGAGGATTTCCGGAACAGTCGGAATCCTCTGCCTCACGAGACATTTCCGGGTGTTAAAGTCAATCGTCGGAGAATCTGCGCCGCGGTCGTCGTTGCGCTGCGCCCTGCAGACGAACTCCGACGCGGAGAAAACTGCCGATCCTTCGCCCGATTCAGGAGACACAACGGTGACGACTTATCTCGTGACAGGCGGCGCCGGCTTCATCGGCTCGCACCTCGTGACACAGCTCGTCAACGACGGACACACCGTTCGCGTGCTCGACAATCTGTGCGCCGGGACGCTGCAGAATCTGCGACATCTCAATGACGACGCTTATGAGTTCATTCACGGTGACGTCGCCGATCCGGTCGCCTGCACGCAGGCGGTGAGCGGCGTCGAGATTGTGTTCCATCAGGCAGCGCTGGCATCCGTTCCATTGAGCATCGAACGGCCGCTCGATACCCATCGTGCCTGCGTGACCGGCACACTGACGCTGTTGAACGCAGCAGCAAAAGCCGGCGTCAGACGGCTTGTCTACGCGGCGTCAAGCAGCGCGTATGGCAACGATCCCCAGATGCCGAAACGCGAATCGCAGTTGCCGCAGGTGCTCTCGCCATACGCCGCCGCGAAGCTGGCCGGCGAACTGTACTGCGAGGCGTTCGCCCACTCGTTCGACATCGAAACCGTCCGCCTGCGGTACTTCAATATCTTCGGACCGCGGCAGGATCCGAACAGCCCGTACTCGGCGGTGATTCCACTGTTTGTTTCGGCACTCGTCGAAGGCCGGCAGCCGACGATCTTTGGCGACGGGCAGCAGTCACGTGACTTCACGTACGTCGGCAATGCTGTCGAGGCGAACCTCAAAGCCGCTCATGCAAACGGCGTTTCCGGCAATGTCTACAACGTCGGCTGCGGCGAGTCACTGAGTCTGCTCGACCTGCTCAATGAGATCTGCCGGCAACTCGATGTCGAGTTCGCACCGAACTTTGCCGACGTGCGGCCGGGCGACATCAAACACTCGTGGGCGGATATCTCGGCGACGCAGCGCGATCTGGGATACGAAGGCCGCATCCACTGGCGCGAAGGACTCAAGCCGACGATCGACTACTACGCCGCGCAGGCTCGCGCAACTGCCTGTGCGACAACGGGGCAACGATGAGCACACGAGACAACGATTTCGATCAACCGTTCGATATCTCGAAACTGCCGAGTCAGCAGCAGGCGGCACTGTCGGGCGTCAGCAACGAGACGACGGCCAACGGGCCAGCGGTTGCGAATCCGGCTGGTAACGTGACCTCGTCCAGCATCGTGTGGCGTGGCGGCACGATCGACTATGTCGGCCTGACGCGACGCTACGCGCTGTGGATTGTCTGCGGTGTCATCTCCGGGCTGATGCTTGGGCACGTGCTGTATCTGAAGTTCGGACCGGAATACACCGCGACGTCGCGAATCCTCGTTTCCCGGCGAGCGGCCAGTCCGACCAGCAATCATCAGCCGGTCGAAACGTTCGGCGAACGCGGCGAACATATTGCGTTGATCATGAGTCCGCTGATCGTCGAACAGGCCGTCGCGAAACACCAGCTCAACGAACTGGGATCTCTGCGGAAGTCGAAAGACATCGTCGAAGACCTGCTCGACGAACTGACCGTCAAACGCAGCGCGGGAACTGATCGTTCAATGCTCAACGTCCTGGACGTAACGATGAAGAATTCGAGCAGGGACGACGTACGGACAATCAACGACGCGATCATCGATGCGTACCACGATTACCTGATTGCTGACCGCGATGAGAATGTCAGCGAGCTGAAACAGTTCGTCGCGCAGAACACGAGCGATCTGCTGCAGAAGATTGAAGGGAAGGAAGCTGAATACGAACGGTTTCGGCAGACGGCGCCGATTCATCTCAAGGCGCCGGTCCGAGGCCCCAAAGGCGAACGCGTTTCCGTCGCAACGAACGTCCATCAGGAAAAGCTGGAAGCACTGGAGAAAGAACAGCAGCTTCTGCTGGTTCAGAAAGCCGAGATCCAGGGCAACATTCAAGCCGTCGAACGACAGATTGCCTCCGGGCGTTCGCGCGAAGAACTCGCGACGATGATCCAGCTCTTCTCGGCGCTGCAGGTCCGCAGTGGCAGCGCAGCGTCGGGCTCCGGCGCAGGCGGCGTCCTCGGAGGTGGATCGAACTCGCAGAGTTCACTCGATGGCCAGCTTCTGCCACTGATGCTCAAAGAGCAGCAACTGCTGCAGGAATACGGCGCGGACTGGCCGGAAGTCCGCGCGACACGTCAGCAGATCGCTACGCTGAAGGGCTATTACCGGCAGCGCGGCATTCCGATTCCCGGCGAGTCACAACTCGTCGATCCCGCCACCGGCCTGCCTGCACTGCCTGGATCGGGAGGCGTCGCCGAATCTCAATCGCTCGCGAAAACGGTCAACGGGCTCGATGTCGTCGACGTTTACCTCGCGTCGCTGAGGCAGCAGCTTGACGCAGCCGGACTGCGTGAGAAGGAAATCGAACGACTCTACAGGGACGAATTCGAGAAGGCCCGGACGCTGTCGAAGTTCCTCGACGAAGATCGCCGCTTCAACGACGACCTTGACCGCCTGCACGGTCTGTGGAACGCACTGCAGGTTGACGCGGCGAAACTCGACCTGCAGAAGGAAAACCTGGGTTACTCGCTGAAGGTCATTGCTCCGGCCAAAGTCGAACTCTCACTCAAGCGGATCGCCAAGCTGTACGGTGCTGGACTGGTCGCCGTGATGGGACTGCTGAGCACTCTGATCTTCGTGCGCGAATGGAGCGACACGTCGCTCAAATCGGTCGACGAAATCCGCGAGAGCATTCCGCTGCCAATCCTCGGAACGGTGCCGGCTTACAACGCGAACGCTCGCGGTATCCCCGGCAGTCCGCTGCAGCCGGCGTTGTGTTACTTCCACCGGCCGGGCTCGCCCGAAGCCGAGGCGTATCGCTCGGTACGAACGGCATTTAGTGTCTCCGTGCCGGACGGCCACAACGTGATTCAGGTCACGAGTCCGGAACCGGGGGACGGTAAGAGCACGCTGATCGCGAACCTGGCGATTGCGATGGCTCAGTCCGGCCGGCAGGTGCTGCTGATCGACTGCGATCTGCGGCGGCCGACGCTGCATACGCTGTTCGGTCTGCGACGCAGCATCGGAGTGACCGATGTGCTGGCTGGCGAAATCGATCTGCTGACCGCGGCTCAGCACACGGCGGCGGACGGTCTGTCGATCCTCACCTGCGGCGACGCGCCACCGAATCCCGCCGAACTGCTGGCCTCGCGGCAGTTCTCGCGCATGCTGCATGAAGCCGAGCAGGAGTTCGATCTGGTGCTGATCGACACGCCGCCGCTGCTGGCCGTCAGCGATCCGTGCATCGTTGCGCAGCACACCGACGGACTGATCCTCGTTCTGCGAATGAGCAAGAACAAACGCAACACTGCGAAACGTTCGACCGAAATCCTGATGACCAACAACATCCGTGTCGTCGGACTGGTCTGTAACGGGACGGACGCCGAATCCGAGGGCTACAGCTACCGCGACACGTACGGCGAGTACCTCTCATCGGAAGAGCCGCCCCCGCCCCGCCGCTCGATGCGTTCACCAAAACCGCAGCGTCCTGAACCGTCGATTGATGCCGCGGTGAATGAAGAGGCGACAACGCCAGCCGCGACCACAGAAACGACGGCCACAGCCTGATGCTCGCTGGCGGCGGTTTCGCTCTGGGCCAGATCTACAGAGTCAGCGCCGCCACCGAATCCTTCCCAACCATCTCACCGCTGATCCCCGGCGACCTCATCGCATAACGTGCGGAACTAACCTTGAGCCAGAGATTGCTTCTCGGTGACCCGGTCAATGCAATTCTGGACATACCTCGTGTGCTCTGGCCAGCGTTCAGCGGCGTACCGGTACAAGTCAATTGAAGCGGTCCAGTCTCCAAGCATCTCCAGTTTCGATGCGACGCTAATTGCGTCCTCGGCATTTTCGTATTCGCCGCAGGAGCGCCGACCACGGTTCCACATGGAGCGAAAACGCGACCATTCCATTCGCTGGAAGATCGAATACCTCACCGCAAGAGCGGCGGGCACAGGTGAGAAATACACGGCAATCCAGTACCAGTGGACCACCCAGTGGGCCGCGCTGTATCCACCGAACATCGCAACGAACCGACCCAACCCGATGCCTAAGGGAACCGCCACCACGACGCCCAAAAGGAACAACAATGCAAAGCGATACGTGGTCTTCTGAAGGAAATAAACAAGCGCTGCTATTGCAATGCCGACAAGCAAAACGTTTGCGACCAGCGCAAACGGATGAATACTCGACGGCGCCGGCGGTGGCAGCGGCGCTCCGACAGGCATCATGGGGGCCACGGAGGGAGCAGTAAGGTAGCTCGGTTTCACGTAGTACAGCGGCCAGCCAACCGGAAAAGGAATCTCAGAGAGGTTTTTGTAGTGAGTAGGAACCGAGAATTGCCCGGTAACCGGATCTTCCGAATAAGACACGGCTGGTGGGTAATTCAACACGATCGGTTTCCAAGTCCAAAGCAAAACCGCGAACCATGTCAAAGGGGTCCATTGCCCTGGATGGAATCGGTTAGCAGTGCTTTGAGACATGGTTTTTTCCTGGTGACAGAACGTTGAGAGTAACCGGGTGGCGACGTTACGCGTTGGTGTCAGCGTACTTGTTTACCGGCCTCTTAGTGAGATGAGGGCTGGCTGGCGCGAGGTGAGGTTCTGCCTGAGGGGCGTAACTCGCCTGCCTCCGCGGTTGGTGGCTGTTTTTCCGGGGGATTCTGGAAGCGGCCTGGCGTGAGAAAGCCTCCTGCGGGTAAACATCGGTTGTGAACGCGCAGATCCTTCGGACTCGCCGTCATCTTGAAGAGGTTGATGTCGCCATTGATCGTGAAGTCCATCGACTTCAGGCTCCCGCTGTCAATAACGATCCCCGACATGTTTTCGTCACCGAGTGTGACGGTCAATTCTTTGAGTACCTGCGCAGCGGCATGCACGTGTTTGCCGATCGTCTGAACGAGGAATTTGTCGATCGGTGCGTGAAGCTGAATCCGCTGCCGCCAGTCGTCCGCGTCAGCCGTGTCGATCCCGGATTGCACGAAGACGCACCGCTTGCCACGGTCGACGATCTCCTCCTCGACGAACGCCAGAGACTGGTACATTTTGCGGTACAGTCGGTTGGTCATGAAAATCACGACGACGTCAGCGCGATTGCGTTCAAGCGACTCTCGCAGTTCCCGCAGCCCGCGTCGACGGGAACTCTTTCCCGTGACGGCTTCATCAGAAAAAATCTCGACAACTTTGAGGCCAGCCCGCTCAGCCCACTCGCGGCACGTGCGAACCTGGTCATCGATCGAGTGCTGAAACCGTGAGCTGTACCGCGCGTAAATCGCCGCGCGACGCCCGTGCTTGCGACCGCTGGTCCGTAGACAACTTGTGACGCGTCATGTCAAACCTCCGAGTGTTTACGGAGGGCTTCGAGGCAGGTTGTTTCGAACGGCACAGTGTGCCAGGCTCCTTGACCATTGCTGGTCACTGATGACTGCCGCTGGCTACCCGTGACAAACGCAACCTGTTGCCGCCAGATAAGTTGCTGTCGCAGCCTCTGTGGTTGCAATGAATTGCGAAAAACCAAAGGTAGTTACCGGACTACAGTTTGGCAGTCCTGTCTCCTCAATCTGAAACGACAGTCGAATGAAATCGGTGACTTACGTTCTGGTAACGCAGATTCTTGTCATGCTCAGCGGCAACGTCTTCGCCGCCATGCAGCCCAACATTCTGTTTGTTCTGACTGACGACCAGGGCTGGTGGGATGTCGGGATGCGAGGCAACCAGGATATCGAGACGCCGGTGATGGATCGGCTGGCGCGCGAGGGCGTTGACTTTACCCGTTTCTATGCGGCTCCGGTCTGCGCGCCGACGCGAGCCGGGCTGATGACGGGGCGGTACTGTTTTCGGACGGGGCTGTACAACACGCGATTCGGCGGCGACACACTGGGCATCAATGAAATGACGATTGCTCAGATGCTGAAGCGGGCCGGCTATCGGACTGGGATTTTCGGCAAGTGGCATCTCGGCAAGTACGCGCCGTATCAGCCGCAACATCGCGGCTTTGATGAATTCCTCGGCCACTATCACGGGCACATCGACGAATACGACTACCCGGACCAGCTTGTCCATAACGGGAAGCCGGTCGAGGCTCGGAAGTATGTGACGGATCTGTTTACTGACGCGGCCATTGAGTTCATCGAGCACGATTCCGAGCAGCCGTGGTTCTGTTACCTGCCGCTGAACGCGCCGCACTCTCCCTGGGTCGTCGGCACCAGTCACGACGGACAGGCTCGCGGCGACGCCCTGATTGAGAAGTACCTGAAGAAGGGGCTGGTCCTGCGCGAGGCTCGGATTTACTCGATGATCGACATCATCGATCAGAACCTCGGACGGTTGCTCACCCGGCTGAACGAGCTTGGCGAGACCGAGAACACGGTCGTCCTGTTCATGACCGATAACGGCGGTGTCAGCAGGCACTTCAAGGCCGGGCTGAACGGCAACAAGGCCTCGGTTTACGAAGGCGGAGTGCGCGTGCCGCTGTTCGTTCGCTGGCCGGGACGCTTTCCGGCCGGAGCGAAGATCGACGCTCAGTGCTCGCACGTGGATCTGTTTCCGACCTTCTGCGAACTCGCCGGAGTCGACGTTCCAAATGACCGGGAGATCGACGGCAGGAGCCTGCTGCCGTTGCTCAAGACCGGGCAGGGCGAGCAGCATCACGAGTATGTCTATCACGCCTGGGATCGCTACTTCCCAAATCCCGACAATCGCTGGTCGATCTCCGATCAGCGCTGGAAGCTGCTGTGCCAGGTCGGCGCGGGCCAGCAGGGCAGCCGGAAGAACTGGCGGCTGTTTGACCTGGCAAACGATCCCGGTGAGACGCACAACGTCTTTGCGCAGCAGCCTGAAACTGCCGAGCGGCTGCGGAACGAATTCGTCCGCTGGTTTGAGGACGTTACCGACGGCGTGGCGTACGAACCCGTACCGATCCCCGTCGGGCATCCGGCCGAGCCGCTCGTCGAGATCCAGCCGAGCTGGGCGACGTGGCACGGTGAAAACATCGAGTACGTGTTTCGAGGTTACGACTGGGACACCATCGAAGGCTGGAAGACTCCGGGCGAGCACGCCGACTGGAAACTCGACGTTCTGCACGGTGGCCGTTACGCCGTCGAGATTAGTTATGCCCGCTTGAGTCGAGATCGAGGTACGCTGCGGCTGAGCGTCGGCGAAGCCTCACTGGAGTGCAGCCCGCCGCCAACGCCAACCGCTGACGTCTTTGAGCGAGTCTCCGTTGGCACGCTCGATATTCAACCGGGGTCAGCCGAATTAAAGGCCGAAGTCGTCGACGCTCAGGGCGACGAGCTACTGCGTCTGAACCGAATCTTTCTGCGACGTCTGGCGGACGCATCAACCGGGAAAGCGGGAAGTAACGAATGAGAGAACTGGACCCGTCAAGGTTTGGAGCGGTACCGGATCGTGCGGCCGTTGCCGACGCGTTTGTCCGGCTGTGTGAGACAATCGCGAAGCTGCGGTCACCGGACGGTTGCCCCTGGGACAGGCAGCAGACGCTGAGTTCAATCAAGCCGTACACGCTCGAAGAAACATACGAACTGCTCGCTGCCATCGACTCGGACGACGACGCTGAAATCTGTGAGGAACTGGGTGACGTCCTGTTGCAGGTTGTACTCGATGCGCAGATCGCCAAAGATGAGGGACGCTTCGACATCCTGCCGGTCATCGAAGGCATTACCGCGAAGATGATCAGTCGGCATCCACACGTGTTTGGTGATGCGGAGGCAAGTTCAGCCGAGGACGTCTCAACGCACTGGGACAACGCCAAGCGCGAGGAGAAGGCGCATCGCGACTCGGTGCTCGATGGAATTCCGGTCGACCTGCCAGGGCTCGCGCGGGCAGCGCGGATCACGAAGAAAGCGGCACGTGTTGGCTACGATTTTCCACATCGCGCGATGCTGTTTGCAAAGCTCGAAGAAGAGGTCAACGAACTGGCCGACGAGTTGTTTCATGACGGCCGTATTCCGCAGATGGCAGCCACTGTCGACGCTGAACGGACACCCGACACCGGAATCGATGATCCCGCACGACGCGATCGTATTGAAGGCGAACTCGGCGACGTTCTGTTTGTTATTGCCAATATCGCCCGACGCTGGGGCATCAACCCGGAAGAGGCACTGCGGCGCAGCAATGCCAAGTTTGAACGCCGCTTTCGCTACATCGAGGATCGGCTGCGCGCGCAGGGCCGTGACATCCGCGACGCCTCGATCCTTGAAATGGAAGAGCTGTATCAGGAAGGCAAGCGGCGCGAGTCGCGCTGAATCTGACCTCGCTGGACGACGCCGGAGCTGGCACATCGTGTCCCGGCGCTTTCCGTTGCGGTTCGGCATTTCGTGTCGCAGCGGATTGTCATGCGCGTCCGGCCCGTCACGAAGAGTCGCAGCGACGGGACGCAGCGAAACGCCGTCCGAATTACGGCTCTGACTTGCCCACCCGCTGGAGTTGCTGCCCGCCACGCCGCGGTCTCGACCTAGAGTGAAATCGTGGAGCTTTCGTCTTGTCGCACCCGGAGGCGAACGACGCGCAACAGCTTTCTGACGGGTGCAGATCATGCTGCGACACCTGCTGACATCGACCGCATGCTTCTGTCTGCTGGCAATTCCTGCCTCGAAACCAGTGGCGGCTCAGCCACTCGTCGAACTCGAAACGCGGAGCGACAGGATCGAAGGCCGCGTCGTGGATAAAGGCCGCGGCTGGTGTGTCCTGTTCGACCGCTACGGAGGGATGCACACAGTCGAGACCGATCAGGTCGTCCGGTTCCGTACGCTGTCGCCGACGTTCGCGCCGCACCCGTTTAACCGCGTCCGCACAAAGCTGCTCGAAGACTTCGGCAAGGGTTACGAAGTCGGCACTTCGCGGCACTACGTCGTCTGTGCTCCGGCCGGCCGGGCGAGTGCCTATGCCGACGTGTTCGAGGAAACCTGGCGACGACTGCACATGTACTTTTCAGTCCGCGGTTTCGAGATCCCGGATCCGGAGTTCCCGCTGATCGCCGTTGTCTTCCGTGATCGAAACAGCTTTCTTGAGTACGCTCGGAAGGAAAACGCCCGCATCGATACGAACATCCTGGGTTACTACTGGTCGACTCACAACCGCGTGCTCATGTACGAAGATCATCGGCAGAGTGCTTCCCGCGAAGCCGGCAGGGCAGGCTCGTTCGTCACCCACTTTGAGCAGACCGCCGATCCGTGGGACTGGGCGTTCGCTGATCCGCAGCACGTCGATCAGTTCGCGGCGAACCCCGGTGTCAGCGGCGATCTGAAAGAGACGATGATTCATGAGGCGACACACCAGTTGGGCTACAACCTGGGGTTGCACAACCGCGTCGGTCGCAATCCGCGGTGGATCGTCGAGGGACTCGCGACAGTGTTTGAAGCTCCAGGCATGGCGGCGCAGCGTTCCGGCCAGTCGATCAGCCGTGCCAATCCCGGCTGGCTGTATGGCTTCCGTCGCTTTGTCGAAACCCGGAGGCCAAAGGACTACCTGGCGGAATACATCCGCAGCGACGATTCGTTTGTGAGAGACGCTGGTAATGCCTATGCCCAGGCCTGGGCGCTTTCGTTCTGGCTGATTGAAACCCGTCCGCGCGAGTACGGTCAGTTTCTCCGTCGCATGGCCGAAGATGACGTCTCGAAATCTCTGACCGCTGATCGTCGCGTCGAGATCTTCAGTGAGGCATTCGGTGACAATCTGCAGATGCTCGACGTCGAGATGCTGCGTTATTACGAGCGGCTGAACTGACTCCAGTCTTCGCGAGTGAGGCCGCCTGGTGGCAGAGGTCGAAGTCAGACCTGGACATGACCAGCAGGTCTTCGCTCCGCCATAAAGAAGGCCGCAGACGGCGTTACCGTCTGCGGCTCCATTTCAGCTCGACTCAGAATCTGTCATGCGACTCGTCAATCGCCAGATGGGCGTCGCAGTTGACAACGTGCGTTGTCACTGAGGCTGCAAGGCCATCGGCGACTGCAGGTTTACTGAAACGCTACGCGTCTTCTGCACTCGGACGACGCGGACGATCACCATCGCCTTGAGGTCGTTCGCCATCGCGCGGCGGACGATCACCCTCCGGGCGACGGCCGCCTTCCGGACGTCCTCCCTGCGGGCCACGACCCTGACCGCCACGAAAGCGGCTCATCAGCTCTTCGATTTCAGCGCGATCGAGCGCTCCGTCCTTGTTGTTGTCGCCGCGTTCGAGCATTCGCTGCATCTGCTCGGGCAGTTCGTCCTTCGTCAGCTTTCCGTCGCTGTTCTTGTCGAGCTGGTTAAATCGCTCGGCAAAGCCGCCTCCTTGAGGACCACCGGGGCCACGGCCACCGAAGTCCGGACGCATCTCGTCGCCGGACAGTTTGCCATCGCCATTTCTGTCGAGCTTTTTCAGCGCAGCCGCTGCATTGGCGATCTCGTCCGCCGAAATCTCGCCGTCGTTGTTGGCGTCGAGCACGGTAACAAACGGGTTCGGCGGTGGCCCGAAACCCCGGCCACCAAAGCCACCGGGACGGCCTTCACCGTCACGCGGACCACGCTCACCGGGACGGCCTTCACCGTCACGCGGACCGCGTTCACCGGGACGGCCTTCACCATCACGCGGACCGCGCTCGCCGGGACGAGCTTCACCGTCGCGAGGACCACGCTCTTCCGGCGGCTGAGCCAGCAGCGACGTGCCCAGCACGCCGGCGACAGCCAGAGTCAGCAGCGAAACGCCAAACTTCTTCATCGTGAGTCTCCTGTGCAGCCAGCGCTGCGTTAGGCAGCCGAAAGCCGAGGCAGTCAGTCAGCAGTGCGTCAGCACGGCGCGCCATCGGCGGATAAGACGACTCCTCGCCAGTGTTGACGAGGAGTCAGAAAACGAACAATCAGACTGAACTTGCAGCTGTCAGTTCCCAGCTGCTGCGGCGGTATCCGGAGAGATTTCCGGCAAAGCGTCAGCCGAATCCACGACCATCGCAACCGAAGTCGCTGCTTTTTCTGAATCGGCGACGGCAACGCTGTCTGGAGTTGCTGTCGGAGTCTCTGCCGCTGATTCCCGGCCCGGACGATCACGCTCTGGTCGATCGCCTTCCGGGCGGCCTCGTTCCGGACGATTTCCATCACGGGGCGGTTGACGACCAGCTTCTGGCCGACGATCACCGTCTCGTGGCACGCGGCGTTCGGCTTCCGGCCCTCGTGGATGTTCCGGCCCACCGGCTCGACCACGGTGTTCCGGGTGGTGATCACGAGGCCCGGCAATCATCGGCGGACCTCCAGGACGTCCACCGCGTTCTGCTCCCGGACCACCAGCAAACGGAGGCCGGCCCGCGAATGGAAGCCGACCGCTGAAGGAACCTCGACCTGCAAAGGGTGGACGACCACCAAAGACGCGATTTCGAATCATCTCTCGACGCTGCGCGAATGGGCCGCGATGGAATGCACCGCGTCGCGCTTGCCCCTGTCGCCCGCGATGAGTGAACGGACCTTTCATCCTACCGCCGCGATGACCGCGAGCCCGGCCATGACGACCCTCGAATCCACGCGGCGGCGGACCTGCGTGGCGGGCTTCCGGATGTGGACCGCGGCCATCAGCATGTGGACTGCGCGGACCATGCTCCGGCGGACCGGCCGGACGCCGATGTCCCTGCGGACCGACATGACGACTTTCCGGCCCAGGACCTCGGTGCGGCGGCCCTGCAAACAGATGCCCACCGTCACGACCACGCGGCGGCGGGCCGGCATCCCGCGGTTCTCCATGACGATCTTCTGGACCACGTCGTGGCGGACCAGCGTCTCGCGGTCCACGTTCCGGAGGTCCCGCGTCCCGCGGACCACGATTCGACGGACCACCTTCGCGGGGACCACGGTCAGATGGACCGGCTTCCCGCGGACCACGGCCGCGCGGTCCAGCGTCCGGCGGTCCAGAATCACGCGGCCCAGCATCGCGCCGACCAGAGTTTTGCGCTCTGTCCCCTGGTCCGCGTCCTGCGCCAAAGGCGGCAAAGAAGGCATCCAGTTCTTCACGAGTAACGCCGCTGTCGCCATTGTTGTCGGCTCGCCGAAGTCGACCAGCGACAGAGTCTGGTGCCTCGTCACGCGAGACCTGACCATCACCGTTTCGATCGAACCGATTCACAAGCTGATCCGGACCAGGAGGCCCGAATCCCGGTTGCCCGCCGCGACCCGGTCCGGGCTGCGCTTCGGCACTTGCTGCGAGCGCTGCGACTGCTGCCGCCGCAATTGTCCAGAGCCGTACTCTGCGAAATTTCATCTGACCGCCTCCGTTTTCCTGTGGGTTGTGATCCGCCCAGCCTGGTCTGCCGAGCGGCTGTCATCATGCGGTAGTCAGATCTCCGTTCGAGCCCGCCACAATCCACTGCGCAAACCGAATTTCTTCCGCTCGCCTGGAAATCGCAGAGCATTACGATCGCGGACGAGGCATCTGGCAGTCTGCGTTTTGTCGCGACAGACAGCCACAAGACGGTGCGACAGGGAGACCTTTAAGCGAGACGCACTCGCTTCAGGAAATCCAGCCAGACAATTCTCGAGGGGACACTCGGCTAACGGGCTCCGCCTTCCAGACGCTCGCGTTTATCGAACTCAAGCAGCGCGTTGACGAGTTCGTCGAGGTTTCCGGCCATGATCTGATCGAGCTTGTGGATCGACACGTTGATGCGGTGATCCGTGACGCGGTTCTGCGGGAAGTTGTACGTGCGGATGCGCTGACTGCGGTCGCCTGAACCGACCAGTGTCCGGCGGTGTTCGGCACGCTCATTGGCGGCATTCTGCTGGGCTCGCTCGAGCAGCCGACTGCGGAGCACGCGCATTGCTTTGGCACGATTCTTGTGCTGACTCTTTTCGTCCTGAATCTTGACGACTTCACCTGTCGGAATATGCGTGATGCGGACAGCGCTTTCGGTCTTGTTGACCTTCTGGCCACCAGGGCCGCCGGCCCGCATTGTGTCAATCTGCAGATCCTCGTCGTTGATCTCGATTTCGACCTCAGTTGCTTCCGGCATCACGGCGACGGTCGCTGCACTGGTGTGAATGCGGCCCTGGGCTTCGGTTTCCGGAACCCGCTGCACGCGGTGGCCACCACTTTCAAACTGCAGCCGGTGATAGCAGCCTTCGCCCGAAACGGAGAGTGTGACTTCCTTCATACCACCCATCTCGGACGCGTTGAGTTCCAGGATCTCGAACTTCCAGCCGCTGATTTCGATATAGCGGCGGTACATCTCAAACAGATCGCGCGCGAACAGACCCGCTTCGTCGCCGCCCGTGCCGGCGCGAATTTCGAGGATGCAGCTTCCACGGGTCAGCGTGTCGCCGGAGAGTACGATCTCTTCGAGTTCCTCACGCAGGGTTTCGTACTGCTGCTGCAGATCGGCGAGTTCCTCACGGGCCATTTCTTTGGCCTCGTGATCAGTTTCTTCGCGGACCATTTCCTTCGCCGTCTCGATGTCCTCTTCGACGCGGTTGAACGTGCGGACCTGATTCGCAATTTTCGCCAGACCACCGTGCTCACGCTGGATTGCAAGCAGCTTGTTCGTATCGGAGAGGACGTCGGGATCCTGAAGCTGCTGCTCCAGCTCTTCAAAGCGTTTCAGCTTGTCCTGCAGACTCGGAAACATCGGGCGAACTCCTGAAACGGGAAACGGGCCGGATTCGGCAGCGGCGAGCATCGACAGGCCACTCGCCAGAGATTTCCCGTTGTTCGCGAGTCGTGCCGCAGCAGGCGGCGTTGCGGATCGAAGCGTCGCGTTCACACGAGCGATCCAGCAACTGTTCGCGTCAGCGTCAGCAGGCGACGCGGAACACGGGACGACAGCTTCCGCGTCGCGGACAAGTCGTCCAGCGACGCGGCCACTTTCTGTCACCCCGAGAGGCTAACCCTTGTTGCGGGCACCCCAGTTGTACTTCTTCTGGAACTTCTCGACACGGCCGGCACTGTCCACATACTTCATCTGCCCCGTGTAAAACGGATGGCACGCCGAGCAGATATCGATGTGCAGTTTCTCGACCGTGCTGCGGGTCGTAAAGGTGTTCCCGCAACTGCAGGTCACTTCACAGGTTGAATAGTTCGGATGAATGTCGCTCTTCATGACGCACCTGACAGGCGTGATCGGAAACTGACTGAAACGGCGCGACGCCACAAGGCCGCTGCCGATAACTGTTGTCTGCTGTCGCTGCCAGAGCGACGTACTCGCCACGGTCAGCAACCACGCGCTGGCTCGGCTGGCGAAAAGGGGGAGCAGTGTAAAACTGCCAGGGTCTCACAGCAAGCGGACGGCGATTGCCCGAAAGAGCCGAGTTGACGACCTCAAGTCTAATCTATTGAACACTCATGGCTCCCACGTAAACTCAGCAAGACTATTCGCAGCCTGTTGATCATTGCCGTGTGGATTCGTTCTGCACCTCTTTGTAGCCGGTCACTCCATGCCCAGGTCTGAGCGGGATCGTGGGCGGCTATTGACTTCGGGTTCGCCACCAGTCTGGCGACAGTCGGTCTCCTGTTCACGGGGGCTTTGTCTTTCAGCCAGGCATTTCGCAAACTTCAGCCAGGGAGTCTCAGTCATGAGGGCCATGTCGCACTGCCGTCGACGGTCGGTCGCCCGGACGCCGATCACGGCAAATCGCCGATCTGGATTCACTCTTGTTGAGTTGCTTGTCGTGATGGCGATCATTGCAGCGCTGGCCGCAATGTTGCTGCCGGCTGTTCAGAATGCTCGTGAAGCAGCCCGCCGCACCGAGTGTCTGAATAACATGAAACAGATTGGTCTGGGGATCCTGCAGTACCACGACGCCCATCGAGCGTTTCCGATCGGTGCTGTTTCGGCAAATGCTCCTGTCCTGGCTCCGCGACACAGATCTCTGCACCGTTCCAGGGCTCGTCATTTTTCGTGTCACTGCTGCCGTGGATGGACCAGCAGAACGTCTTCGATCGCCTGTTCACGAATTCTGCCGGAGGCATCATGGGAGTGCAGAATCAGGGCAATCCCAACGGCCAGACGCTGGATGGCGTTTTCGTCAAACCCTACTTCTGCCCGTCAGCAAATCTGTCCCGGTTTACGGACATGGATGGTCCGAATGGACGGTTTGAATTCATGAATCCGACCTACGTGGGGATCACGGGAGCGGCATTTCAGAATAGCGCGGTCAGTCCCCAGGTTACATCGATCGGGACATGCGGCCCCCGCAACTGGTGCTGTGGTGCTGGAGCTGACACGCCGGCTCACACGAACTGCAACGCTCTGATGTCGAATGGTGGCATCCTGCTCGTCAACGATTCCGCGACGATGACCAGTGTCGTTGACGGCTCATCCAACACGATTGCCGTAGGCGAGCAGTCGTCCGCGTACGTCAGCCAGATCAACCCCACAACTGGAAACATCGATATCACGCTGCGTGAGTCACTGTTTCGAAGCTGCTATGGAGCTGGCGCCTGGGCCGGAACGTCGATGGCAGGTCCCTACAAACCAGGTTCGCCCGCCGATGCAACGCACTTCGTCTACAACGTGACGACCGTGCGGTATCGCATTAACGCGAATGGCGTCGCTGGCGAACAGGCCCTGGAGGGAGCGGCCCCCGGCGAAGGAAATAAACCGTTGAGTGCTGCTCATCCGGGAATTGCGAACGTGCTTTTGACCGACGGCAGCGTTCGTTCGCTCGCGGCAGCAACGGATATCAACGTCCTGATGAAGCTGTGTGACCGCGCTGATCGCGGCATCCTGCGCGATGGCGACTTTTGAGTCCGGCTGTGGATGTGATCCGTCGAGTGTGTGGCAGGGCGATGGCCGATGAGTTTTCTTCTGATTCGAATTGATACGCTGGAAGCGTTCCCTGTCGGAGACGAGCCTCTCTTCGTTGGCAGTTCCGCATGGAAGGTCGATTTGTGTTTGAGTGGCGATAATGTTGACGAGGTTCACTGCGAACTCGCTGCTGATCCGCATGGCGTTCGACTTTCCTCACTGTGTCCGGCCGGAGTTCTAGTCAATGGTCAGTCCATTCAGTCGGCCCTGCTTTTTGTGAACGACCAGGTGACGATCGGCTCGTTTGTGTTTCGCGTCGAACGGCCTGGCGCTGAGAATTCGCGAGTCATCCGTGACCTTCCGGTGAGTCTTCATGCCAACGTGGCCGTGTCGAATGAGTCGGCTGACGCCGAACCGGTGTCCGTTTTCGTTGAACCTCTCGAAATCGCGAATCAGTCCGCCACTCAAATCACGGCCAGCAGCGGCCATCGTCTCGAACGAGATGTTACGGTTCCACCCGACAGTCAGTGGCTTGTCCGACTCGGATCGGTGGAGCTTGGGCCTCTGGACGGGCGCGAAATCAACAGGATGCTTGACCGCGGCGAAGTACAACCGACCGATCACATCTGCCGGGAAGACCGGACTGACTGGCGATCCGTCAGCGATTTTTTTCTTGATCGTCGCCTTGACCCCGACTCGACTTCACTGCCAGACACTTCCCACGCCGCTGTCGCCAGAAGATCGCCTGTTGTGACGGCGGCTGGCGATATCGCCCGGAATGCTCCGCGACAGCCGGTTTCTGATCGGCCGCGAACGCAGTCATTACCGGAGCCGCAATACTTCATTTACCAAACGTCTGGGGAAGTCGGGCCACTGCCCCGATCGGCTGTGCAGGAACTCGTCGATCAGGGATCCATTTCCGAAGACACTCCACTGCGACTTGAATGGAGTTCGCAATGGTCCAGTTCTGTAGCGCTGGGTTTCGCATTTCCCGATTCGATTGCGATGCTCAATTCACTTGAGACAGCGGCCCCGCCACCAGCGGCTTCAACTGGAACAGAAACTGTCTCGGCAACCGTTGGCGAGCCAGCCCTGTGTTCGGAGTCGAAGCCTTCATCAGTTCAGACAGCCCGCCAGAATGTGCAGGCCGTCACCTGGGGATTACTGACTCCTCTCTTCTATCTGCGGTCGGCGGCTTATTCCGTGCGGAGCCTGTCGTGGAAGAACCTGGCGTTGCTGTTACTTGTCGGCGTGACAGCAGGGTTTGCTGCCGACGTCCTGATCATGCGACAGGCTCGAACGGCGCTGACAGGAACCTTACTGCTTGGCGACGCTCCGCTGGGTGACGTTGTCGTCACGTTTAATGGGATGAGTACTGGCGAAGCTGCATCCGGCATCACCGACGGGATCGGCCGCTTTCGAATCATGACTCTGGACGGGAAGCTCTCGCCAGGACCGTACCGGATCACTGTTCAACCACAGGACGGCGCACGAACGACGGTGCCGCATGGCAAGGGAAAGCAGGTTGTTCCGGAACGCTATGCACTGCTGGCGACGTCCGATGTGACCGTTGACGTGAACGGCGAACAGACTGAATACCGTGTTGTGCTGTCCCGATACGCGATGCCGGCGTTTCACTCGCGCGACACCGTCCTGTCGGCTCAGTAATGGTCGGACGCCACAACGCCATTTGCAAAGACAGTTCGGCGCACTTGTCCACAGCCTCCAGCCTGTGCGCGAGTGATCCGCGTTTCTCAGTCGGACTCCGTTCGGCTGTCGAATCTGAGAATCAGTGCCCGCTGTGTTGACCACAACTGATGATCTGCTTTACTAAAGGTTCTGTGTTTTACTCGGAGTTTCCCCCCAGTGCGATTCCGACTCCTGACAGGAAACCGAATCAATCGCTGGTCGCGTTCTGGCCTTGTCGGTCTGACGCTGATCGGGTTCGCGATTGGGACAGTCGGAATTCCTGTCCCGGTGTCAGTCGTTGAATCATCGAACACCGGGCAGTTCATCTGTCAGGGACACGGCTGTGGATGTCAGACCGCAGCGAACTGCTGGAAGTCGTGCTGCTGCTTCTCGCCGAAAAAGCGTCTGGAGTGGGCGGCGAAGAATCAGGTCCAGGTGTCGGACACTCTGGCTGACCACCTTCGCAGGGATGCTGCTGACGATGAACGCTCCGCTGTGTGTGCGTCGCCGTCGCTCGTGACAGAGGTGGTGTCAGCCGGTCTTCGCAGTACTGAACCGCAGCGCGAGCTGACGCAGTCATCTCCGACGCTGGGCGGCGGATCCCTGACCGCTGCCGAGTCCCCTCTGAGTGACTCGAAAAAACGCCGCGGGAAGCGAGACGGTGTCACCTGGTACTCGGTCATCCTCGCCCGCAAGTGTCAGGGCGTCGGTTCGACGCTGCTACTGATTTCTGATCCGTTGAGTGTGCCGGCGTTGCGTGATGACTGGCAGGTGCCGGAGAACGTGCAACGCCTTGCTCCTGAGTCCGAGCCGCTGCTGTGCTCGCTCGTCTGGACGCCTCCGGTTCCACCGGGCTGAACGCGTTCGCCTGAGCGTCTCGCTGCTGCGCAATACGACGTTCGCGGGGCTGGTGTCCGAGCCGATCTCGCGCCATTTTCCTGCGCGGCTGCCCGTGGCGTTCATGCTGCCTGACCTTGCTGCTTCGAGACGCAACCCAATGTTGCGAAGGCGCGCCGCTGGTCCCGCCTGGTGATCTGATCGCGCTTTCGCAATTCGTCCGGTCGCGCGTCATCAGCGATGTCACGATCTGCTCGAACTCTCTGGTCGAGCCTGCGCGATGAAGCAAGCCTGACCAGCGTGCCTTTGTGACGTCGTTCCCGGCCACCATTCAGCACGATCGACCACAGGCTCGGACTGCATTCGCATTAACTTTTTCAGTAACTGCCCGCGTGTCAGGCCTGGAAGTCTCACCGGCCGGCGCTTTTCAGGAGTATCCAGAAGATGCCTCTTTCCACTCATCAAACCCGGCAGCGATCCCGCGGCTTCACTCTGATTGAGCTGCTGGTCGTCATCGCGATCATCGCGATTCTTGTTGCTTTGCTGCTGCCCGCCGTGCAGGCGGCCCGCGAAGCGGCGCGACGGTCGCAGTGCAGGAACAGCCTGAAGCAGATGGCTCTGGCGTTCCACAATTACGAATCGACTTACACCACCTTTCCGCCTGGCGGCACTCAGGATTCAGACTTCTCCGTTCAGGCTCGGATGCTGCCCTACCTCGAACAGGAAAGCCTGCAGGGCCTGCTCGACTTCAACCAGATCGCGTTTACCGGAAGCTGGAGCGGTAAAGTTCCAAACCCGCTCTTCGTCGACGCGTTTGCAACAGTCATTCCCGTCTTTCTGTGTCCAAGCGATCCGGCGCCCGCTCAGATCCAGGTCACGCTGTCCGGAGCGGCTTATACTTATGGCGGCTTGAGCTACATGGTTAGCTATGGCAGCGGGGCGAACACGAACTATGACTTCCGCTGGCCGACAGACGGTGCCGTGTTCGAGCACTCCAGCGTGAAGTTTCGCGACTTTACGGATGGGACAGCGAACACCGTCATCATGAGCGAAACCGTGCGCAGCGTCGGCGACGACATGACGCTGCCCGCCGGCCAGACGCCGATGGCTCCTTATCAGTTCACGCTGAACGGCTCGTCGGGCGTTAACTCCGGCCTGAACTCAATTCAGGGTATGACCGCATCCGGCGGTGCCTGGGGCTCGTACGTTGACGGCAACGGAATGATCTCGAATCCCAACATCGCTTCGTTCTGGCAAACCTTTACCGGCTGGCGTGGCGGGTCGAGTCCAGCGTTGCGGGGGCGTGGCGGATCGTGGGCATTCTCCGGAGCCATCAACTCGATGACCAACGGGTACTCGACGCCAAACAGCCCGGTTCCCGACCTCGTGACGCACTGGACCGGTTACTTCGCTCCGCGGAGCCACCACCCCGGCGGAGCGCACGTCGCGATGGGCGATGGTTCGGTGCATTTTCTGAGCGACAGCATCAATGCAAACGTCAGTCGCGGCCTGCACAGCCGCAACGGAGATGAAGCTGTCGGCGAATTTTAACGCTCCGTCAGAACTGAAACGCAGCGTCGAAGACGTCGGTTGAGCACTGCAGCCCATCCGTCGTTTTTGTGCCGATCGGACTTCCACCGTGAGGCATTGCCCGGAGCGACGCTGCGTTCTCAGTCGTCAGTTCACCGTAAAAGGGAGGGCTGCATCCTCAATGCCACCGCTCTCGGTACGAACTTATCAAATGAGAATCCAGCTTTTGGTATTTGCGCCAGCGATCATGGTTCTGGTCATTGCAGGCTGCGGGACAACTCCGGTTTCAGGTGGAACAAAGAGCCTGCTGAAGACGGGAGATAATCCTCTGCCTGATGTGCAGGTGACAGTATTCCCGGAAGGCGGCGGCGAAGCGCTCGGTCAGGCCATCACAGATGGCACCGGAGTTTTCGCGCTGCTCGATCGCGATTCCAGGGGGCCACTGCATCTTGAATCGGGCTCCTACCTTTTCGTGCTGGAATCAGTCGGTGCGCCGACGGAGCTTCCGCGCGAATACCGGAACCGCGATACGACTCCGCTGCGGGTCAACTGGTCTGCTGGCGATACGCTCGAACTGAACGTCCCCGGCCTCAAACTGCTGTGAGTCGGTGATTCCCGACCGAAAGGCATTCGTCATGTTTCCTTCTGAACCGGTCCCGTCGCAACTGGAAAATGTGTCCCCGGCATCGGGCAGCAAATCATCCGCTGACGAAATAACACCGGTTGCCGGCCCCACGCGGAACAGACTCTTCACGGCGATGTGGCGCTGGCATTTTTACGCTGGGCTGCTGGCCGTTCCGATCTGCATTTTTCTCGGCGTCACCGGTGGCATTTATCTCTTCAAACCGGTCGTCGAACCGTGGCTTTATCAGGAGCTGCAGACCGTTGAACCTGGCAACGTTCGGCTGCCTGCCGAGCAGCAGCTTGCGGCAGTCCGCCAGGCGTTTCCGGAATCAAAACCGGACAGCATCACTGTTGGCGTTGATCCAACTGACGCGACCGAGGTCGGACTGCGGGACAAGGTGGGGCGGAATCTGCTGGTCTATGTGAATCCGTATTCCGGCGAAGTCACCGGCTCGCTGGTCCGCGATCAGATGCTGATGCAGCAGGTTCGCAATCTACACGGTGAGCTGATGATGGGCGCATTCGGCTCGGCATTCGTCGAACTCACTGCCTGCTGGACCATCATCCTGCTGATGACGGGCCTTTATCTGTGGTGGCCGCGATCGGGGCTTCGCGTTATGGGCGTCTTCGTACCGCGTATGAGGCAAGGGGCTCGAACGTTCTGGCGCGACCTGCACGCAGTCGTCGGTATGTACTCGGCTGCGGTGGTAATCGTGCTGCTGGTGACTGGTCTGCCGTGGACGAACATCTGGGGCGGGCTTTTCAAGCGAGTGCAGCAGGCGACAGGCCAGGCTCGTCCGGTCGCAGCGGACTTTCGAGTTCCATATCGATCCGAACGCCTTGACGGCGCGATCGCGCTGACATTGCCCGCCGCTCTGAAGATCGCTGCTGAGCAGGGCGTCGCGGAAGGATCAACGGTCAAGCTGCCGCGCGGCCAGGAAGGCACGTACGGTTTCATCAACCGGGCGCGGAACCTTGAGGACTCCGACTTCCTCTATCTCGACCAGTACTCCGGGAAAGTCCTTGCGCGGGCGAACTGGGACGACCATCCGGTCTCCGCGAAAGCCGTTGCACTCGGCATCCGTCTGCACCAGGGAGAACTGTTCGGCCCCGTGAACCTCGTCGCGATGTTGCTTGGTGCGCTGGCGACGGTCTGGATGTCGGTGACCGGAGTCGTCATGTGGTGGCAGCGGCGTCCGCAGGGAAAGCTCGGCGTGCCGGAGTTACCAGCCAACTGGAATATCCCTCGCGCGATCGCGGTGGTCACCATCGGTCTCGGCGTGTTCTTCCCGCTGGTCGGCGTCTCTCTGATCTTCGTCTGGGTGCTCGAACGATTTTTCCTCAGTCGACTGCCGCGAGCCTCCGCGTGGCTCGAGCTGACAACGCGTTGAAAGAGATAGTGGAGCAGCACATGTCGCCCGGTATGCCACGGCTGTTCGCGCAAGTTCGGGCGACTCTGGAGCTTCAGTCCGCCAGTCAGGACAGGCTTTTCGCGCGGGTGGTCGGGGCTGGACTGAGCCTGCGAAGGAAGCCCCGGAATTCGTCAGCCGGAGATTCGCTCGTGCCTCGCTCCAACCCTGGCCGCCCGAGAACGGAGACCGGACAGGCCACTGGTTCTCAGCAGAGATCTCAGCCATTCTCGGATTCGCTGTTCGCGGCGGCTCGGTTCAGAGCTTTGAGGTAGGCAGCGGCACTGGCGGCGACGATGTCGGTGTTGACGCCTTTGCCGTGGTACTTCTCGCCGTCCACTTCGATCTGCACGTTGACTTCGCCCAGCGCGTCTTTGCCGCTGGAAACGCTGCGGACCTGATAGTCGGTGAGCTTCGCCTCAAGGCCAATCACGCGTTCGAGTGCCTTGAACACGGCGTCAATCGGGCCGTCTCCGGTGGCGGCGTCGCGAATGACTTCGTCTGAGCCTTCACGGCGCATTTCGACGGTCGCCGTCGGCAGGACGTCGGTTCCGGCAAGCGTGTGGAAGCGTTCGAGCGACCATTGCTCCTTGCTCTCGCCGATGTGGCTTTCGATCAGCGCGACGATGTCTGAGTCGTACACGTCCTTCTTTTTATCAGCGAGTGCGATGAACTCTTCAAAAACGCGCTGAATCATGTCCTCATCAAGCTGGAAGCCGAGATGCTGCACGCGATCGCGAAACGCGTGTCGTCCGCTGTGTTTGCCGAGCACGAGATTCTGGCCGACGTAACCGACGTCTTCCGGCCGCATGATTTCGTACGTGCTGCGGTTCTGCAGCATTCCGTGCTGGTGGATGCCGGCTTCGTGAGCGAACGCGTTCTGGCCAACGATCGCTTTGTTCCGCTGCACCGTCATCCCGGTGATTCGCGAAACAAGACGGCTGGTCGGGAACAGCTTCTGCGTGTTGATTTTCGTGTCGATGCCGTAATGGTCTTTCCGCGTGCGCAGCGCCATGACGACTTCTTCGAGCGACGCGTTGCCGGCTCGTTCACCGAGACCGTTGATCGTGCATTCGATCTGACGCGCGCCGGCTTCAACGGCGGCGAGGCTGTTTGCAACGGCAAGGCCCAGATCGTTGTGGCAGTGCGTGCTGATCACGGCCTGATCAATGTTCGGCACGTTCTCTTTCAGGTGCCGGATCACGTTGTAGAAGTGCGTCGGCGTCGAGTAACCGACGGTGTCCGGAATGTTGACCGTCGTTGCGCCGGCGGCGATGGCCTTCTCCGTGACCTCGCACAGGAAGTCGAGTTCGGTGCGGGCGGCGTCTTCGGGCGAGAACTCGATGTTGTCTGTGTAGTCCTTCGCCTGTTCGACGCCCTGGACAGCGCGGGCGATGATCTCGTCCTTGGTCATCTTGAGCTTATGCTCGCGATGAATCGCACTCGTGGCCAGGAAAACGTGAATGCGACGGTTGGCGGCTCCTTTGAGCGCCTCGCCGGCCCGCGTGATGTCCTCTTCCCGGCAGCGGGCGAGGCCGCAGATCACGGTCTGATCACCGAAGCGTTCGGCGATTTTCCGGACAGCTTCGAAGTCGCCGGGCGAGGCGATTGGAAAGCCGGCTTCGATCACATCGACGCCGAGTTCGACGAGCGCCTTGGCGACTTCCAGTTTCTCTTCAGTCGTCATACTGCAACCGGGCGACTGCTCGCCGTCACGCAGGGTTGTGTCGAAAATTGTGATCGTCTCGCTGGACATGTCGAGGTCCTCGGGTCGGAGAGGAATTCGGTTCTGGTCGGAATTGGACAACAAAAAAACCCTGAGGCCAGGAAGCCTCAGGGTTTGTAGATCGCTGGTCGCAGCTCACTCAATACAACCTAAGCCTTCCCGGAGGCGGGCTCCAGTAGAGACAGGCTCAGGTTGGGCAGGTTGAAAGACACCGGAGTCGACCTGTTGAGTTGAATGACGACGGGAATTTAGCCACGCGATGATTCGAAATCAAGAAGGCTCACACGGGCACCTGGGACAGCAGCCGGACGGGGAGGGTTCGCAAGAATCTGCTTGTTTGACGCCCAGCCGCAGACGCCGGCGACCAGCAACGTTGCAACCAACTGGTGGCCGGCGCCTGCGGCTGGGCGTTAAACGATCGATTGTGGCCTGCTCCAGCCGGCGCAGCCTGACTAACTGCCGCTGGTCCGGGCAGAAAATGCGGGTACGTCGACTTCCGCCGAATATCGGGCTCCGATACGCTGCCCGCTTCGCTTCCGCAGCGCGAGGGGGGCTCGCGGCTGCAATTGCTGCCGAATGGCCGGCAGCAGACGGTATCGACAGGCGTCGGTGCCGGTCCCCGCTCTGAATTCGACGGTAAAGGTCTGGAATCGTGCTCCGTACTCACACCTGTGGCGAACTGACGAAAGATCACGCTGGCCAGGACGTTTCGGTCTGCGGCTGGGTCGACAGCTACCGCGACCACGGCGGTCTGGTTTTCATCGACCTGCGTGACCGTTACGGGCTGATTCAGATCGTGTTCGACCCGAACGAGTGCCCGGACGCTCACAAAGTCGCCGGCACGCTGCGGAGCGAAGACGTCATCCGCGTCGACGGCCACGTCAAGCTGCGTGGCGAGGGGCTCGTTAATCCGAACATCGCGACGGGCGAGATCGAAATCCGGACGCATGTCCTGACGGTGCTCAACAAGAGCAAGACGCCGCCGTTCGAGCCGACGGGCGAGAACATGCCGAACGAAGAGTTGCGGTTGAAGTACCGCTACGTCGATCTCCGCCGTCCGCAGCTTCAGGAAGCGATGATCCTGCGTCACAAGCTATGCAAGGCGACGCGCGACTACTTCGATCAGAATGGCTTCCTCGAAGTCGAAACGCCGATGCTCGGCAAGAGCACCCCCGAAGGCGCTCGCGACTACCTCGTGCCGAGCCGCGTGCATCCCGGCAGCTTTTACGCACTGCCGCAGTCGCCGCAACTCTACAAACAGTTGCTGATGGTCGGCGGGCTCGATCGTTACTTCCAGATCGCCCGCTGCTTCCGCGACGAAGACCTGCGAGCGGACCGGCAACCTGAGTTCACTCAGATCGACGTCGAAATGTCGTTCGTCGAGCAGGAAGACATCCTCACGACGATCGACGGCCTGATTGGTCACCTGGTCCGAGAGATTCGCGGCGAGGAGATTCAGCTCCCATTGCCACGACTGACTTATGCTGACGCGATGGAGCGGTTCGGTTCGGATAAGCCGGACATGCGATTCGGCATGGAACTGATCGATTGCGGCGAGATCGCGGCGGCATGTGGATTCGGCGTCTTCAGCAAGACGATCGAAAACGGCGGACGGGTTCGCGGCATTAATGCGAAAGGCGCTGCCGAGAAATACTCGCGGAAGATGATCGACGAACTGACCGCCTGGGTCGGCGACTACGGCGCGAAGGGGCTCGCCTTCTTCCGCGTCAAAGAGGGCAAGCTCGATTCGCCGATCGCGAAGTTCTTCTCGGACGAGCACCAGCAGGCGATCATCGACAAGCTTGGTGGTGAAAACGGCGATCTGTTGTTCTTTGTCGCGGATAAGGGCTCGGTCACGTCGGCAGCGCTCGGCGCACTGCGGAACCGACTGGCGAAGGAATTGAAGCTTTACGATCCCCGGACGCTGAATGTCCTGTGGGTTGTCGAGTTCCCGTTGTATTCCTGGAGCGAGGAAGACAATCGCTGGCAGGCTGAGCATCACCCGTTCTGCTACCCGAACGCCGCCGACCTCGACAAGTTCGACACCGATCCGGGCTCGATGCGGGCTCAGTCGTACGACCTGGTCTGCAACGGTTACGAGGCCGCCAGCGGCAGCGTCCGTGTTCATGATCCCGCTGTGCAGCAGAAGATCTTCGACTTCATCGGGATCAAGGAAGAAGAGGCCGAAGAGCGGTTCGGCTTCCTGCTCAACGCGCTGCGTTACGGAGCGCCGCCCCACGCCGGCATCGCGCTGGGGCTCGACCGCTGGGTGATGATGTTCCTGGCGAACGACAACATCCGCGACGTGATTGCATTCCCGAAGACGCAGAAGGCTGCCGACCAGATGACGGAAGCCCCGTCGCGAGTCGACACGCACCAGCTTCGTGATCTGCACATCAAAACTGACCTGCCGACTGAGGCGTAAGACGTTCGCTGCTGCCGTCAGGCAGATTCCGCGAACCTGCGCGTACTCAGAGAGTAGTTGCTGAACGCGCGGGTGCCGCGAGTCACGCGCTTGCACTCGTCCAGGATCGTTTGAAACGCCTCTGCCCCAGCCAGCGGGAGTGTCTGCGCGAAGCAGAGCCGCGTCAAAATGGAATCCTGGACGGAAGCTTTCGACGTCAGACTGTGTCCGGTTGGAGCCGATCCGCTGTGTCTATCATCGCCGGTCTGCTTCAACCAGCCGGAAAAATCCCTGCGACGCCACTGACCGGTCAATCACGCAAGGGGATACCGCCAACTCTCGATTTTCAGCCGGCGGTATGCCGGGATGCCCACGCCGATTGAGCATACTGATCTCGTGCGTGACCGGGAAAATGCCTCCATCACGTCCTGCTCTCCGCTTTCCGTTGTTAACGAATCCAAAGCGGATTGAGTGGTGAACTGACAGAACGTTTTCCTACGGACCCCCGGAGACGCTTCACGAATGCAACCGGACCAGCTCAATGACCGACTTGAGCTGAACCACATGCGAGGCCAGGGAACATGCTCGATCGAATTACGTTTGGCATTACGTCATTTGAACGTCCGCGATTGCTGGAACGATTAGTCGCCTCAATCAGGCGGCGATATCCGGAAGCGGGAATTCTGGTGGCAGACAACGGCCGGCTGAAAGCCAACCTGCCGAGTGACGTCCAGGTGCTTAATCTTGAGTTCGACTGTGGTCTGTCACGTGCCCGCAATGCCTTGATCGACAACCTGAAAACGGAATTCCTGCTGTTGCTCGAAGAGGACTTTCTCTTTACCGACGAGACCCGGATCGAGCCGTTTGTCGAAATCCTCGATACCGATCACGAAGTCGGAATGATCGGCGGCGCGATGCGCGGCGGCAACGGGCGCCTCGGCCTGTACTGCCTGGACATCGACATCTTCCGCGGCGTGATGTACGTCCAGGATGCGACGCGACGAATGCGGGTCACTCAATTTGGAACGAGTTACCGCATCTGTGATATCGCGTGGAACTTTGGTCTGTTCCGCAAAGAGTTTCTGGCGATGAACCGCTGGGACGATCGACTGAAAGTCGGTGAGCACGCAGCGTATTTCCATCAGGCCAAGCTCCGTGGCCACTGGCGGGTTGCAGCGACTCCGTCTGTAGTGATCTACCACGTGCCGGATCACCGCACAGAGCACTACAGCAGGCATCGCCTGCGTGCGAAGAACTATGTGAAAGACTACCTCGAGGAGAATGGACTGACGGACTATCGGCGAGTCCCACCGGCGCTGTTTCACGACGACGCGTATGGCAAGCCCAACATCGTCGTGCTGGGCGTCGGACATTCGGGAACCAGCGTTCTGACGAGAATGCTCAAGGCCGCTGGCTGGGACACGTCCGGTTCCGACCAGGAATTCGCCGAGTGCGTCTGGATGCGCGACGTCAATGTCGAGCTGATTCAGACCGGGCTGTTCAACGCCGAGCGAGCCCTGAAGCGGCTGTCCGCGATGCCGCAGCCCTGGGCCGTCAAGGATCCACGCTTTGTCTTTACGCTGAATTACTGGATGCCGCTGTTCGCGGAACTGGAAAATCCGCCGGCACTGGTGCGCATTGTTCGCGATACGAACGAAGTCAAACGCAGCTACCTGCGGCGCGGCTTCCGTGGCAACGTGCATGAAATGATCGACCAGAGACTGCGACTTTGCGAACGCCAGTATGAGAAATGGCCGTTCGCCCGGCTGACGATTCAGTACGAACAACTGGCAACCGCTGCGTCGCTGTTTTCGCAGAAGGGCTCGCTGGCTGATGATCTGCCTCCGGTCTGGCCGCCGGGGCCTCTTGGATCAACGGCGGCGGAAGCTGGATCGTCGACTTACCGCGCCGGAAGGAACGGACATGACGGCTCGTTCTCACTCGTCAAGACTGCGCCTCAAAGGGCATCTGAAAGTCATGGGAAACAGCAGCTTAAGCCGCCTGGGAAAGTCGCGGGCTGGCAGGCGAGTGTCCAGCAGGACGAATTGATTGAAGGCCTGGACGAAGCCGACAGGCAGCAGGCAGCAACAACGGCAGATCCCGTGTTCGTTCCCGCTTGGCGGGCGAGCGTCCAGCAGAATGAAATGACAGAGTACAGTGAGTTGCCGACCGGTCTTCCTAGTCGACCGGACGCGGCTCCTGCAGACTTTACGCCTGGCTGGAAAGCGGTCGTGCCTGACAACCAGATCGACAAACCGAAAGGCAGAAAAAAAGAGAAATCAAAACGTCAGCAAGGCGACTCGATACCTGGTACTGACGTGAGTCAATAGGTGACTTGACACCGCACGCCGTTTGCCGCCGGAAGTGATCAGCGGTAGAGTGCCTTTGCTGCAACCGGGTTCGGACACAGGCGTTGCCGCGTGTCTCTTCCACGCAACGCTCAAGCCTGATCCTGCAGGAGGGCAACTCAATGGCAGTATCGTCACTGGAGCGTCTGCTGGATCGGCTCGTTGAAACCGGTGTGATCAGCAAACAGCAGTTTCGGGAACTGCAGGAACGCAAGAATCCCGACGACACGCTGCCGTCCATGGCCGGGGTCACTCGCCGACTGGTGACCAAAGGGATTCTGACGCAGTTTCAGGCGGAGCACCTTGCCGATGGCGAACCCGAGCGACTGGTGATCGGCGAATACGTGCTCATTGACCTGCTCGGCAGCGGCGGGATGGGCGAGGTCTATCTCGCTCGGCACAAAATGATGCAGCGTGAAGTCGCCATCAAACTGCTGATTCCGAAGTCGTCCGAACTGATCGAATCCATCGAGCGGTTCAAACGCGAGGTGCGGGCGGCAGCGCGACTCAGCCACCCGAACATCGTCACTGCCCTTGATGCCGGCGTGCGAGGCGGTCAGTACTACCTCGTCATGGAATATGTGAAGGGCCGCAACCTCGCCTATCTGGTCAAATCACAGGGCGCCATCCGGCTCGATCGCGCTCTGGATTACACCATTCAGGCCGGACAGGGACTCGAGTACGCGCACCGCCAAGGCATCATTCACCGCGATATTAAACCCAGCAATCTGCTTGTGGGCGAAGACGGGACCGTCAAGGTGTCCGACCTCGGGCTGTCACGAGTACTGCAGCGCAATGAGGAAGTCACCGACGTCAATGATGACGGAGACGGCCTGACCTCATCCGGAATGATCATGGGCACGGTCGACTTCATGGCTCCTGAACAGGCCCTGTCGCCGCGAGATGCCGACGAGCGGGCTGACATTTACGGACTCGGCTGCACGCTGTATTTCCTGGCAACCGGAGCCGCCGTGTATCGTGGCGACACTCCAATGGCCCGGCTGATTGCCCATCGCGAGCAACCGGTACCGGCCATCACCGAAGCATTACCCAACGCGCCGAACCAGTTGGACGATGTCCTGGCGCGGATGCTCGCGAAGGAGCCGGACGATCGATATGCCTCAATCAGTGATGCTCTCCGCGATCTGCGAAGCTGCCTGCGACAGTACCAGGAAGGACTGTCTAACCTGCCCGAAACCGAATTTCGAACTCTGGCAGAACCGGCCCCCGCCCGTCGCTCAGCGTTTGTGCTCCTCGCTGTGCTGGCCGCGATCGCAGCAGGGGTTGCCGGTGCCAGTGGCCTGTTCTCGTCGCCCTCGCCGGATGAATCGCTCGTCAGCCGACCGGATGAAGGTGCTCGTCTTCCTTCCCGAAACGGCCAGGTATCCGGCGGAGAGTCGACGATCCAGGGCAATCAGCCGGTCACGACCCCGGTCCTGAAGCCGGTGCTGCACGAACTCGCCACAGACTCTGAACCGGTCGACGTCCTGGGATT
>WGMU01000097.1 GCA_016124895.1 bacterium | reverse complement strand
TTCCTTAATCAGCTCGATCGAGTATCCGGTCTTGCGCGAGATCAGCGGCAGGCGGTTGTTACCCAGGTCTTCCAGGTGATCCTCGATCAGCACTTCGAGCACGTCGCGATACATCATGCTGGCATCAAGCTGCAGCAGCAGACACTCCTTGAGGTCGCGGGCGCCGACGCCGGGCGGGTCAAGCCCCTGAATCAGCTTCAGAATTCTCAGCGTCGTCTCCTGACTGATGCCACCGCCGTAAACCTGAGCGATTTCCGGCAGCGAACTCTGCAATCGACCGTTGTTATCGAGGCTGTGGATCACGTACTCACCGAACGCCTGTTCTTCGGCAGTCAAATCGTGAAAGTGAAACTGTTCGAGCAGGTAGTCGTGCAGAGTCTGCGGCGTCGCCTCGACGTTCGCGATCATGTCGCTGTAGCGGTCGAGATCTTCAGAGACGCGGTTTGCGGACGGTCGCGATTCCGCAGCCCAGTTGTCGTCAGGCCAGTCAGTGGCCATATCAACCAGCCGCTCGAAATCGTCTTCGTTGTTCTTACCGTCTTCGACCAGCAGTTCACGTTCGTCAGGCGTCTTGTCGTTCGCTTCTTCGCGAGCCTTCTGAACTTCGAGGTCGCGCTCGGTCTCAGACGTTTCCTTGCGGGTCCCGTCCGAGATCAACGTCACGTTGTCTTCCAGTTCCTGATCGATGCGTTCCTGCAGAGCCATGTACGGCATCTGCAGAATTTCCATCGACTGGATCATGCGCGGAGCCAGCTTCATCTGCTGGCTCATCTTCATCTGCTGAGAGAAGTTCAGTTGCATGAACCGTGTGTCCCCAAACTCGCTGCAGGTCTCAGGAGTTTACGTCTGTGTGTATCGAACTCTGCGGATGATACCGCAATTCAGTTTTCAGATGATGCTACTTCCTGGCAGTTCCTGAGTTTCCGCAAGACCTGCCGTCTGATGAGGCCGGAGTCTGACTTTCTGAGTCGAAACCGTCCGGCAATCTCAACACGCCATTCGACGCTCTGTTGCTTCAGCAGCGTCATCAGCAGGCCGCCCTGGCCACCAAAAGTCACGGAGTCTGTTTTGCGACAGACCATCTCACAACACCTCGCCATCAGAATGCCTGTCGGCCGCGCATCGCGTCGGCAAGCATCTCCCGGTTCGCAAACTCTAGCACACTGCCGGAGGCAATCCCGCGAGCCAGCCGAGTGATTCTCACAGGATCTGACGCCAGCAGGTTGGAAATGAACAACGCTGTTCCATCCCCTTCGAGCGTCGGATTCGTTGCCATGATCAGTTCCTGAACCCCCTCATGTCGAACGCGCCGTACGAGTGCGTCAATCGTCAAATCCTCTGGCCCGATTCCCTCCAGCGGAGAAATTCGGCCTCGCAAGACGTGATACACACCGTCGTACGAGCCCGACGCTTCCAGAGCAATCAGGTCCCGCGGCTGCTCGACGATACAC
The DNA here is from genome assembly GCA_016124895.1 of bacterium. Lineage (GTDB taxonomy): Bacteria > Planctomycetota > Planctomycetia > Planctomycetales > Planctomycetaceae > JAPOLP01. The sequence goes on along the minus strand of WGMU01000097.1, from coordinate 41,966 downwards.
ACCACATGGTGGTTGCGCTGCGGCGACGAGCAGATGCGACAGGTTTCTTCCTGAGTCAGATTAAAGCAGACACGGCAGGCTCGAATCGTTGCCTTCACCTCGCGAATGGCGTCAGCCAGAGCCAGCGCCTCACCCTGTGGAGCCGCCAGGACGTGATGAGCCAGCCGCTCAGCCGACTTCTTCCCGATCCCTGGCAGCCGCGAAAACTGTTCGACAAGGTTCGTGACCGCCGGTCCAAACGGATGCGATTCGACCGTCCGTCTGTTCATGATTGAAATTCCCCGCGTTCCGTCGCCCGACCATGATCCGTCAAGTTGGAGTTCTCTTTCGTCGCCGCATCCCGACTCGATCCCCTGCAACGGTGCTAATCAGAGCCGCCTGGTCCGAGGCCGAGTTGCGACAGTGCGTCGCCCATTCCCGGCAGATTCAGTCCGCCAGCCGCTTCCTGCATCGCTTCCGCCGCTGCCATCCGTGATTTGTTGACCGCATCGTTCATCGCCGAAACAACCAGATCCTCAAGCATCTCGCGGTCGCCAGCGTCCAGCAGTGTCTGGTCGATCGAACAGCTCAGGACATCCTGCTTACCGTTCGTCTCGACGATGACCATGCCTCCGCCGGATGAGCCTTTGATGCGGAGTTGCGTGAGCTTCTCCTGCATTTCAGCCATGCGGCTCTGCATCTCCCTGGCCTGCTTCATCATGGATGCCAGGTCGCCGAGTCCTTTGAACATGCTGTCGTCCGTCGTTGAATTCTGCAGCCGATGCGGCTGCGTGTGGCTAGCTGATTGAGTCTCTCTGAGCATTTGCCTGCTGAGCCCGGACCAGCCAGATTCGGCGGCTGATCAGGATTCTATACAAAAATCACTCTGCCTGACTGGCCCCACCGGCCCGTGAATCGACGCGGACGCATTCCGCGTCAAACGTCTGCATCACGACCGCGACGAAGTCGTCGTCTTCCGGCTTGTACAGCCGCTTGCGAGCAGGTTGCCGGGCCGGCTCATCCAGTGGCGGGCTGGCCGCATCAGACCCGTCCTCTTCCCCCACAAGCAGCGAGACCCGCAGGTGCTGACCAGTGATGCGGGCTGCGATCTGCTCCAGTCGACTGATGACTTCGGGCTTCTCGCAGTACCGCTTGCTGAAATGGTACTTCCGTGGAAACGTCAGCTCCAGCTTGTTTGGCGCGGCAATTGCTGCTTTGCTGACCTGCTTGACATGGCTCTTCAGCATGTCGCTGATTTCTGCGACAACACTCGACCATATCTGCTCGGCATCTTCTGGATTAATCAGAATGCGGCCCGCAACGACCGTCGGGGCATCTCGCTGGGATTCCTGGTCACTCGAATCCTCAGGCTCCTCAGCAGAGGGTTCGACACTACTTACTGGATTTGCCGCCGCCCCTGCGACCGTGTTGACGTCGGTCGAGGGCAATGATTGCGAGCCGACCGAAGTGCTGCTGGCTGAGTCTACCGACGAGGCGAGCGCGTCGACCTGCTGCCCCAACAGCTCGTCAGTGGCGACCTCGACGGAATCGCCACTTGCTGATTCGGCAGACTTATCAACGGCCGGAGTTTCGGAAGATTCCGCGTGTGTTACCGCCGGTTCGTCCGACGCAGCGATGGCGGAATCCTCAGCCGATACGCCGAGGGGCTCAACCCCGCCGGGCTCGACGTCGCGTGACTGCTCGTCAGACGCCGATTCCAAAGGATGGGCCGGCAGTGTCACTTCAGCACTGGTGATCGGGTCTCTGTCCGGTTCCGCAGTCAGTAGCTCATTTTTTTTTTCGACGGCAGCAATGTCCGAGGTCACTGGTTCGCTGCTCCGTAACCGCTCGATCAGGCCATCGAGATCTGTCAGATCCTCAAGCAGGGCGATGCGGACGAGGGCCAGTTCCGCCAGCGCTCGACCATATGTGACCCGCTGCATCCGGCCTTTCGTGTCCGCGAGGATCTGCATCGCCGCAACAATTGTCTGCAGTCCCCACTGCTTCGCCTGTTTAGTCAGCATCTCTCGACTGCCGGGACCGACCGACGAGAGTTCAATCTCAACGGCACCTGACGCGAGCACCATCAGATCGCGCAGGTAGAAAAGGATCTGGTCGGTCAGTTCGCCGAGCTGAACTCCTCCGTCAATTGCCCGGTGAAACGTTGAGAGGACGCCGGCTTGATCGCGAGCCACCAGCGAGTCGGCAATCGCAATCAGCCGGTCATCGCTGGCCGTCCCCAGCAGACGGTGGACATCGCCCGCTGTGATGTGCTCCTCGCCGAACGCCAGCAGTTGGTCGAAGATCGACTGGCTGTCCCGCATTGATCCGGCGGCCCGCCGCGCGACAAGTTCAAGCGCGTCATCATCAACCTGGACGCCTTCCGCCTCAGCGATCTGAGCGAGCCGGCCTTTGATATTCGCTGTCTCGATCGTCCCGAAATCGAACCGCTGGCAGCGCGAAAGAATCGTATCGGGCAGCTTGTTGGGCTCGGTCGTGCAGAAGACGAATTTGACGTTTGGCGGCGGCTCTTCCAGCGTCTTCAGCAGCGCGTTAAACGCTTCCTTCGTCAGCATGTGGACTTCGTCGATGATGTAGAGCTTGAACTTCGTCCGCATCGACTTGACGTTGACGTTCGCTCGAAGCTGGCGAATGTCATCGATGCCGCGGTTCGAGGCACCGTCGATCTCAAGCACATCAACGTCGTTGCCCGCCGCGATGCCTTCGCAGATTTCGCACTCGTTGCACGGGTTGCCATCGACTGCGTTCGGGCAGTTCAGAGCCTTGGCGAGGATGCGGGCCGTCGACGTCTTGCCGACTCCGCGAGCCCCCGTGAACAGGTAAGCATGCGCGACACGGTTGGCCAGAATTGCATTTCGCAGAGCCTGAGCGACGTGTCCCTGCCCGACAACATCCGCGAAGCCCTGCGGCCTGAAGCGTCTGGCAAGAACGGTGTAGGTTCCGGTCGAGGCGGTCACCATCGAAATCATCCCGTCTGAAAAGCCGACGACCCGGCAGACATCTCAGGATGTCAGCCGGGCCGGCTGGGTATCCATCAGCGGGAAGTATACGGATCGCCGAACGGTCAAAACAGCCGCCCGCCGGATCCGCGGGCTCAGCCGCGAAGCACCTTGTCGATCGTCTCACGCAGCACGCTGCCGGACTTCTGCAGAGCCATCTTTTCCTTGGGCCACAGGTCGATTTCGTAGCACTCGACGACACCCTTCTTGCCGACAACCGTCGGCACTGAAATGCAGACGTCACGCAGGCCGTAAGCTCCGTTCTGCAGCGACGACACCGGCAGAATGCGGTGCTGGTCGAGAGCGATCGAGTGAATCACGTCAGCGATCGACGCCCCGACCGCGAAGCCGGCTCCGCCCTTCTTCTTGATGACTTCCGCCCCACTGCCGCGCGTCTTCTTTTCGACTTCGGCGATGACGGCTGGTGTCACACCCGGATACTTATCGAGCGGCAGGCCGGCGACCTGAGCGGCGGACCAGACAGGCACCATGCTGTCACCGTGCTCGCCGAGAATCAGCGTCTGCACCTGCGTCGGCGGCATGTTCAGCCGCTGGGCGAGCATCGACCGCAGCCGCGTCGTGTCGAGCACCGTGCCGAGGCCGATCACCTGAGCCGGCGGCAGGCCGAGTTCCTGGACGGCCAGATAAGTCAGTACGTCGACCGGATTCGAGACGACGAAGACCTTCGCACACGGCTTCACGCCATGCTGCTTAACGTCGGCGAGTATGTTGCGGAACAGAGCGACGTTCCGGTTGATCAGATCGAGCCGGCTTTCGTCCGGCTTACGACGCAGACCCGCCGTGATGCAGATCACGTCGCTGTCTGTGACAGATTCGGTGCCGGACGCGTAAATCTTCTGATCGCTGATCAGCGACGCCCCGTGCAGCAGATCGAGCGCCTGCCCTTCGGCGAGTTCGAGATTCACATCGACGAGAGCGATCTCACGAACGATCCGCCCAAACTGCAGAGCACTCGCCGCACACGAACCAACGAGCCCACCACCACCAATAATGCTGACTTTCATCTGTATCTCCACTGGTCGAGCCTGACGGCCCGTCTGTCGATTTCGCCCGACCACTGGAGTTCCAGCAGGTCAGGCCGATTCTCCTTCAACAATCTTCTTCCACTGAGCCGGGACTCCCTGCCACGCGGCTGCGTAGGTTTCCGCCAGCGGCACATAGATGTACTCGTCCGGTGTCAGAAACAATGGCATCGGGACGAGTTCGTCGCCGACACCCAGGATTTCAAAGTAACCCGCCACCGCTCCTTCCGACCGGAACGACGTCAGCGAGAATGGTTTCTGTTCGTCGACTGCCGGAATCAGTGCCTCTTCATCCGAGCCCCAGAACGCTCGCGGAAAACCTTCCGGATCCCGACGCGTTGGCCTGAAGAGGTCAATGACCAGCAGGTGAATTCCACAATCTGCCAGAACATCCAGTTTCTGACGGAAACTTCGAAACGCCCGATCACTGTCTTTGTTCCCCGGCGAGACAATCTCGATCACGGCCACCGTTTCGTCATCGCTGACGTGCCGCACGGCAATGCGGTCTGTTTTTCTCGCGTAGCGTTCCTTGTGAGTTTCACAGGTGTAACTGACTTTCGGTGGCTGCTCCGCGACCGCCAGTGTTCCCGGCCCGTCATCCTGACCATCGTCTGACGGCCATGCAGGAGAGCGAGATTCGAGAGTAACGACATCCGGTTCCGGCCCGCCGGTGATCTGTTCAATGGCCGCGTAGTATCCGTCAGGAAGAACTCCTCCGTTGAGCGATCTCCGGATTTCCGCTGCCCAGGCCTGATGGAAATCGTGAAATGCTCCAGAGAAGATCGTTCCCCAGTCATGAATTCCCATGAGTCAACTCCTGTTCGAGGTCGGCCACCGTTTGCGGAGAGTTTACCGATGATCGAACACGAGGTTGAGTCCCGTTGGCCTACTTCCCGATCGCGGCCATGACCTGGTCGGTGATCATCTTCACGAGAGCTTCGCTGTCGATGTCGCCGCCGACTGGTGCTGAGCCACCTTCGTAGGTCGGCTTCTGCAGGTAGCCGGGGTACGTCGGAGCCGGCTCGAAGGCACAGCTCTGCGGAGCTTCGCCTTCCTTGTAGCCATCGCGGAAGGCACTGTTGCCGCACAGGTCGCAGTTCTCGTTGTGGAACCGCGGATCGTCGAAGCCCAGCTTCTTCTTCAGGTCCAGTAGTTCACGCGACTTCTGCTCGTTCAGATAGTCAACGCGGCCCATCTGCTGAGCGAGCAGCAGGATGCGGCAGTACGCGTCGAGAATCTCGGTCTTCCAGTAAGCCTCTTCAAGCGTCTTGCCGAAACTGACCGTGCCGTGATTCTTGAGAATGATCGTGTTCGTCGACTTCAGAAACGGAGTCACCGTTGCCGCGAAGTCCTGCCCGCCGGGAGTCTCGTACGGAGCGATCGGAACTTCGCCCATGAAGACTTCGATCTCCGGCAGGATGCACTGCGGGATCGCTTCGTTGGCGACAGCAAAGGCCGTTGCGTGCGGCGGGTGACAGTGGACGCAGGCCTTGACATCAGGCCGGTTCCGCATGATTTCCAGGTGCAGCAGAATCTCGCTGGTGCGTTTCCGCTTACCGGCGATCTGATTGCCCTGCATGTCGACGGCACAGATATCCTCGGGCTTCATGAAGCCCTTGCAGATCATCGTCGGCGAACACAGCACCGCGTCCTCGCCGACGCGAATCGAGATGTTCCCGTCGTTCGCAGCTGCGAAGCCTTTGTTGTAGACGCGCCGGCCGATCTCACAGATCAGTTCCTTGAGCGATCGGTCATTGACGCCACTGTTCCACTTGTTGGTACTCATTGTTCGGTCCTTACTCGGTTTCGACTGAATCGAGAATCGCGGCTGCGTAGCCGTCGATTGGTTTCACATCGGGATGAAAAGGTGCCGCGGCTTCTGCGCCTTCGCTGACTCCGACGAGCGATCCATGCCCGGCTCCCAGCTCGTCATAAATGACGAACGGTTCTCCGCGTCCTGCTGCATCGCCAGCCAGCCCTTTCCGATCGAGCGGCACGACGATTTTCCACGACGCGGCGCGCAGAGACGGATGGCAGCGATTCAGCGTGACCCTCCCGATTACTTCTGCGATTCGCATCGTTCGTTCTCATGTAGGGCCGGTTCCCACCGGCCACTGAGTTGTTGTGTCTTCCAGATCGGCCGGTGGGAACCGGCCCTACTTCGCTATCCGTCTCAACAGGGTCCGTAGCTCGAAGAAACTTCGGCCTATTGGGTCAACGACGAACGCGTTGCCATCCAGACCAGTCTTCACTCGGTCAACCGTCGTGACGTCTGCAACGACCGCTGCCCGAACCTTTTCATTTCGATTAGCCAGACAGGCGACAATTTCCGGCTCCGCCGAAAACACAACGCACTTGCCACCGCGATCAACCGCCGCAGCGGCAACCTTTGCTGCAGACGCCGCGTCCACGGTCGTTTCCCGATGACCGCCGAACGCACCTGAGCGACCTGCGTCGTCGAGAACTGCTTTGACTGCCTCGCCCGCCGTCTGGACGACGAGCAGCCAGTCTGATTTCTGTTGGTTCGTGCTGGTCTTCGCGTTCGTACTGCGAGTCAGCTCGATCCTGTTCTGTTTCAGCCAGTCGCGAGCAGACGGAGTAACAATCGCCCGTGAGCTGACCTCCACGACGCTCTTTCCGACAGAATTCTCCGCGAGCAGATCCGCCGTGATGATGTTTTCCGACAGCCGAAACTGACTCTCGGTTGTCGACCCGACACTCGGTCGCGCGTTCGCCTGAACCGGTCTGAGTTTCCCCATGACCTCAGCAACGATCCGCTCGATGAGTGCCTGCTGATCCATATTGGTAGGCCGGATCAAGCGAAGCGTCGCTCCGGCAGTCCTCTCTGTGAATCGATCCATGCCGGAACGTCGTCGCTACGCTCCTCGGTCCGGCCTACGAATTCCTTTTCAGTCCGCGATGCCAAGCACGGCCCAGCGGACCGGAGTGGCTTTCGTTCCCATGATCTCAGTGACGTGCTTGCCGTCGCTGGTGATGATCACCTTGTCGCCGAGTCCGCTGCCGAGATCGTCGATCACGATCAGCGGCTCGCCGTCATCCTGCCCGCTGATTCCCAATGGCTGAGCGATCAGCGTCCGCCACCCGTTCATCGACGGGTGCTTCACTGTCGAGGTCGCTCGGCCAATGATTTCAGCGATCTGCATTGGTTGGTGTTTCCGTAGGGCCGGTTCCTACCGGCCTTTGTCGTTTTGTTCCGACCGGTGGGAACCGGCCCTACGTCAGATAATCCGCAGGTCGTCCACCAGCGTGCAGCGGCGCTGGCGGGTGAACGTGAGCGGGTTGGTGACTCCTTCGCCGGTGGGCGTGGCGATTGAGAAGCTCAGGTAGCCTTCTCCACCGTTGCCCAGGCCGGCTCCACAGGGGCCGTTCTTGATGAAGAGTGTCGTTTCCATCAGGCGGCCCATCTTTGTCATGTTTTTGACGTTGGTTGTGTGAATGATCGCCGTGTGGCGGAAGCCGTGTTCGAATTCGAGAGCCAGTTCGATCGCGTGATCGGCACAGCGTGCTCGAACGAACGGGATGAACGGCATCATCTGCTCTTCGGGGACGAACGGATTCGAGGTATCCGTTTCGCCGTACAGAATCTGAGTGTTCGCCGGGACGGTCAGTCCAATCGTGGCGGCCAGAACGGACGCGTCCTTACCGACCAGATCGCGGTTCAGAATCCAGTGCCCGCCCGCTTCCTTCGGCGGCGAGAACGCGGCCTTGGTCAGCGCGTCGATCTGCGACGCGTTCAGGCGATAACCGCCGTGTCGGCCGATGGCGTCCATCAACTGGTCGAAGATCGCGTTGACGGCGAAGACTTCCTTCTCGCCGATGCACAGCAGGTTGTTGTCGTACGCGGCTCCGATCACGATTGAACGAGCGGCGTTGTCGATGTCGGCGGTTTCGTCGACGACGACCGGCGGGTTACCGGGGCCGGCCACGATCGCTCGCTTATTGCTGGCGAGGGCTGCTCGGGCAACAGCCGGACCGCCAGTCACGCATAGTAGCTTGACGCCGCGGTGCTTGAAGATTTCGTCAGCGGATTCGATCGTCGGGTTGCCGATGATCGTCACCAGGTTGTTGATGCCGATCGCTTCGTAGATCGCCTTGTTAAATCGACGAACGCCTTCGCAGGCGATCTTCGCTCCGCTGGGATGCGGGTTGACGACGATCGTGTTTCCGGCGGCGACCATGTTCACGAAGTTCGATGCCAGCGTCGGCAGCGAGTGCGTGACTGGAGTGATCGCTCCGATGACGCCGAACGGTGCGTACTCAGTGACGGTCAGGCCGTGATCGCCGCTCAGTGCGTCGCACTTGAGGAACTCGATGCCCGGCACTTTGCGGATGATCTGCAGCTTCTCGATCTTGTGATCGAGACGGCCGATCTTCGTTTCGGCCAGTTCGGCGGCTCCAAGTTCTTCGGCGTTGTTGAAGCAGATGTCCTTGACGATCTGGATCGCCTTGCCGCGATCTTCCATCGAGGCCTTCTTGAGCTTCTCGAACGCTGCGTTCGCAGCGGCCACGGCGGCATCGACACTGTCGAAGACACCCCAGTCGCCACCGCGCGAGTGACCATTGTTCGACGCGACTCCATTCGACTTGCCAAGCTGAGCGAGCACTTCCTGCACCACGCTGCGAATCGTCTGTTCGGTCGAAACGGCTGTCATGGGTTACTGACCTCTATGAGTAGGCCGGATCAAGCGAAGCGCCGCTCCGGCAGTCCTCTCAGTGAATCGATCAATGCCGGAACGTCGTCGCTACGCTCCTCGGTCCGGCCTACTGGTCTTTCAGTCGGTGCGTCGAGACGCACCCTGCTGTGAGCTACTCCGTCTTGAAGACGGTCGCTCCGTGAGCTTCAACACTGTCGACGATGCCGATGATGGCGGCGTCGATTGGCAGCATTTTTGTGTCATCCGTGAAGCGGGCGCTGGAGCCCTGCACGATGAGCACGGTCTCGCCTTCACCCGCACCGACCGTGTCGACACAGATAAAGCTCCGCCCGGTGCCCTTCAGGCTTTTTCTGTCCTTTTCGTCCACGCGCAGCGGTTCGACGATGAGCAGCTTCTGGCCTCTCATCTGTTGAACCTTCTGCGTCGAAACGACGCTGCCTGTGACTTTGGCAAGAAACATTTGCTGGGCCAGAGGTGAGGGGCAAGGGGCGAGAGAACGGATCAGTTTCCGAGCCGGTGGTTGCGAAGGCCCGAGAGCATTCGCGACAACCGGTCGGCTGTTTCGTACAGCTCTGCACCTTTCCCGGTTTCCAGAAAACTCTGACGTTCGGCAATCTTGAGGTGCGAGACCGTCTCCATCAGAGAGCCGTACGCGATCTCAAGAAACCGAACAAACTCCTTGTCTGTCGATCGTCCAGATCCCTCAGCGATGTTTGCTGAGATGGAAACAGCCGACCGACGTGCCTGGTTCGTAAGTCCGAATCGTTCATCAGACGGAAACAAACCAGTCACTGCGTAAACCTGATCCGCAAACTCGACCGCAACCTGCCAGACGTCGAGTTTCTCGAATCGAAACATTGTGGCACTCCGTGCTGGGCAAGGGATGAGCGGCAAGCGGCAAGGGGAGCAAGATGCCAGACACCTAGCCGATCGCTTCTACTGTTTGCCTCGCAACCACGATCTCCTCATTTGTGGGGATGACCCACACCTGTGTCTTACTCGTCTCCGACGAAATGAGTCGCTCGCCAGGAAGAAGCGGAACAGAGAAGTCATCTCCCTTGCCCCTCGCCTCTTGCCCCTCGCCCAACTCAATGCCTGCCCATTCCAGGCCGGCACACACATCCCGGCGAACCCGTTCGCTGTTCTCACCGATCCCGCCGGTGAAGACGATCGCGTCCGCTCCACCCAGCACGACCAGGTAGGAACCCAGGTACTGGCGGATCGAAGCGACGAACACCTTCAAGGCGAAGTCGGCTTGTTCATTTCCATTTACTGCGGCTTCTTCAACTTCGCGGGCATCGCTGCTGAGACCACTCAGACCAAGTAGCCCACCATTGGTGGACATCTCGTCGAGCAGTTCCTGCATCGACTTGCCACTCAGCCGCATCAGCAGCGGCAGAGCATACGGGTCGAAGTCACCGACTCGATTGTTGTGGAGTAATCCTGTCTGAGGACTCATGCCCAGACTGTTGGCCTGAGACCTGTTTCCTCGCTGAGCACACAGCGAGTTGCTGCCGCCCAGGTGACAGGAGATGACCTTCAGATCGTCGTTGCCGAGAATCTCACCGATCCGGCCGCCGATGAATCGATGACTGGCTCCGTGAAAACCCCAGCGTTTGATCTCGTACTTGTCCTGCCATTCAAACGGCACGGCGTACGCGCGATTCTCTGGCGGGATGGTGTCGTGAAAAGCTGTCTCGAACGCCGCGACCAGCGGGATTTGCGGAAACGCCTTGCGGAGTTGCCGCATCGCCCTGGCATAAGGCGGGTTGTGAGCCGGAGCCACGTCGGCGAGTTCTTCCATCCGGTCGAGAATCGCGTCATCCACCACACGGATGCCGCCCATCTTTCCGGCGAAGACCGCCTTAAACCCAATCCCCTTCAGCTCGGACGCATCCTGCAGACATCCATGCTCCGGATCCGACAACTGTTCGAGGCAGATGTTGACTGCCGCGGCGTGATCAGGAATGTCCGTGACGCGGTCGTCCCGGTAATCACCGATCTCGACAAAACAGTTGCTGTCACCAAGCCCGATCCTGTCAATGCCACCGCGAGCAAGCTGCTCCTCGGTGGTCATGTCAAAGAGCCGGTACTTGAAACTGGTCGAACCCAGATTCGCAACGAGAACCTTCATGAGCACCTCCGTGCTGCTTCAGACAACGACTTTCCTGAACCTGTCTGACTTCTCGTTCTGTCTGCAGCGCAAAGACGCGAAGGCGCAGAAGTTCGCAAAGCTGTTCTTTGCGTGTCTTCGAGTCTCAGCGCCTTTGCGCTGCCGAGTCGTCAGGCAATCCGTTTCCTAAACGAACGCAGTCAGCGTGGCGGCATCCGGACGCGGGATGACGTGGGCGCACACCAGTTCGCCGACCTGCGTCGCAGCGGCAGCACCGGCATCGACTGCGGCACGAACCGAACCAACGTCGCCCGAAATCACGGTCGTGATGTAAGCACCACCGATCGGGATCTGCTTGACGAGAGACACATTCGCAGCCTTGAGCATGGCATCAGCGGCTTCAACCTGAGCCACCAGACCGCGGGTCTCGATAAGACCGATTGCTTCACCTTTCATGGGTGTCTTCCTGTGGAAAATGTTGATTGTAGATAGTTGATTGTTGATAGAGACAAAGTGTTGACAGTCGATAGCTTCCGGCTATCAACCCTCAACAATCGACTATCAACTACTTGGCGGCTTTCGCGGCCGGCAGAATGGCAGCCAGTTCTTCGTGCGGGCGAGCGATCACCTGCACGCTGACGACTTCGCCGATCTTGCTGGCGGCGGTTGCGCCGGCGTCGACGGCGGCCTTCACAGCGGCGACGTCACCGACGACGAACGACGTGACCAGACCGCTGCCGATCTTGTCCCAGCCGACCATCTGCACATTGGCCGACTTCAGCATCGCGTCCACTGCCTCGATCATGCAGCCGAGACCTTTCGTCTCGATCATGCCGAGGGCTTCCAGAGCCTTAGCCATTGCAAATCTCCAAAAAAGTTGATGGTTGATAGTGAATAGTTGAGAGACAGACTGAGATTGCTGGCTGCCAACTACTTACCGCACGTGCCCTTGCCTCCACAGCCACAGCCGCAGTCGGCTTTCTTCTTCTTGATCAGCTCGACGTTGGTGGCCCGGTCGAGATAGGTCGCGTTGCCTTCGTCCGTGTCGATGTGGACTTCGAGCTTGATGTCCTCGCCGGCTCGAATCTTCAGATCCTCAAGCACAGTGGTGCAGCCTTCGGATTCGATCCGCAGATCCATAAACTCGCCGTCCTCGACGCCGTAGTACTCAAGGTCGGCCGGCCCCATGTGGACATGCCGCATCGCTCGGATGACGCCGGACTGAAGTTCCAGCACGCCGGCCGGGCCAATCAAAGTGCAGCCGGGCGTGTCGTGATGGTCGCCGCTGATCCGAACCGGCAGATCGATGCCCAGCGAGATACCGTCTGTGAAAGCGAGTTCGACCTGGCTCGGACGAACCGGACCGAGAACCCGGACTTCCGGCAGCATTCGTCGTCGAGGTCCGACGACGGCGACGGTCTGCTTCGAGGCGAAATAGCCGTCCTGGTACAGCCACTTGTGAACTTCCAGTTCGGCCCCTTTGCCGAACAGAACTTCGACGTGTTCCTGCGACAGATGCACATGCCGGGCTGAGATATTCACGACCAGCGGATTCGGCTTGACCTTCGAGGCAGGGCCGAGCTGGTTCTGCAGAACCGAGCGGACGATACGTTCGATGTCCGGCCGGGACAGTGAGGATGCCAGAGCAGTCATGGATGATTCCGTCAAACAGCGGCTTCTGCGCGGGTGCCGAGTACGATCACTTCGACGCCTGCGTCTTCCAGTCGTTGTCGCCACTCATCCGTGAGGCCATCGTCCGTGATCAGTCGGTCCATCGAGTTCAATGGAGCCAGGTGGGCGAGGTTGGAGCGGCCGAACTTGCTGCTGTCGGTGACCACCCACACCTCGTCCGAGGACTCCATCATCTGCCGCTCGGTCTCCACGAGCAGCGAGTTACTGTTAAACAGGCCCGCTTCGGTGATCCCGCCGACGCTCATGATGAGCCGCCGGGCGTGAACCGCCTTGAGAGCCGCCTGGGCGATTGGCCCCAGAGCCACGCCCGTTTTCGGGTACACGTAACCGCCGATCGAGATCAGTTCGATGCCGGGCTGATTGATCAGCAGATTCACAATCGGAACCGAATTGGTGACGACCGTCAGGGCTCGACCGATCAATCGGCGAGCGACTTCCAGAGTCGTCGTGCCTCCGTCCAGAAGAATCACCTCGCCCGGCTCGACCATGTCGGCGACCGTTTGAGCGATCTGCTCCTTCTCCCTGAGGGCCGCAACCGTGCGTTCCTCGAACGACGTCATCGATTCCCCGATGTAGGCCGCTCCGCCGCGAGTCTTCTGAACTTTGCTGATCCCGTCGAGATATTCCACATCCCGCCGCGCTGTCGACTCGCTGATGCCAAAGTGCTCAACGAGCTTTTGAAGCGAGACAAACCCTTCCTGCTCAATAAATTTCAGGATTAGAGTTCGACGCTCATCGAGCAACATGGCCACATTTCCTGCTCTACGACAGACTTCTCAGATTTCCAATTCTGCCTGACCGGAACTATCACGGCAACTCACAAGATGGCAGTTTCTTTCAAAACTCACCAGTTTCCTGCAATGGCTGCGCGACAGTGACCGGTTGGGATCAAGTCTGCGCTGAGTTCTTACCACACGTCACGGTGGCAGCACGGTGTGGAGCGACCCGGCCGTCGATCTGATCACGCAAAGCTGGGAACAGATTCGGGTGAGGCCGACGGTTTCAATTACGCAGGCAGTGCCGGCACGTCGGCTCGCGAGGCCGGCGGTGAATTCCAGCAGCGACACGGCGTAAGCTGTCCGGTCATTGCATGTGTGCCACTGGCCCTGCCAGTGCTTTCCTGGAATTCAGCACTGGCAGAGCCAGTGGCACACTCTGCGTCTAACAGCCAATTCTCTCCAAAGACCGGGTGGCTTGTGTCGTGCCGTTTTGTCTCTCGCGAGCCACGTCAGACGAGAAAGCGGCTGGCGCCTTGTGCGATCAGTGCCTGAGCCAGCAGGGCTCCGGCGGATTCGGCTTCATCGCGGGGACGTTCGATTTCGCCACCGAAACGCTCGGTGCCGTCCGGGCTGAGGACGACGCCTTCGAGGAAAACGGTCTCGGCCACGCGGCTGGAAACGCCGACCGGGGCATGGCAGCCGGCGCGCAGTTCGCGAAGCAGGCTGCGTTCGGCAGTCACGGCGACGAGAACGTCGGCGTTTGAGATCGCGGCGAGGCACGTTCGAGTGAACTCGTCATCAGCCCGGCATTCGATGCCGAGTGCTCCCTGCCCAACGGCGTGCAGCATCAGCGGTGGCTGCAGGATGACACTGATTCGGTCCGCCAGGCCGAGTCGTCGCAGGCCGGCTTCGGCGAGCACGATGGCGTCATACTCGCCGTCATCGAGCTTCTTCAGCCGCGTTTCGACGTTGCCGCGGATGTCGAGCATCTGCAGATCGTCGCGGAAGTGCAGCAATTGAGCCTGTCGCCGCGGGCTGCCGGTCCCGATCTTTGCACCGGATCGCAGACGGCGAATGAGTGATTCAGCGTCAGTTGCTTCTGAGCTTCCGCTCGACGCCGGCAGAATCAGAGTGTCGTGAACCGGCGCCCGGTCCGGCACAGCGGCCAGAGTCAAACCGGCCGCTGTCTCGGTCGGCAGATCTTTGAGACTGTGAACCGCGACATCCGCTCGGCCGTCGAGCACCGCGGCCTGCACTTCGCGGGTGAAGACGCCGACGCCACCCATTGCCGCCAGCGATCGGTTCCGGTCGCGGTCGCCTTCGGTGGAAATGTGAACGACTTCGACCTCGCAATCGCTGCCGGAGTTGCGAATCAGATCAGCGACGTGATGGGCCTGCCACAGGGCGAGCTGGCTGGCTCGCGTGGCAATCCGGATCGTCCTGCAGGCAGAGTCAGTCACGGTCAGGCCTGATTCAGGGCGGCAAGCACCTGCGCGCCCATTTCGGTGGTACTGAGGCTCGCGCCGCCGCGAGCGAGATCCTTCGTTCGATGCCCGGCGGCGAGGACGTCATCGACGGCCTTTTCGATCAGCGACGCTTCCTCTTCGAGATTCAGCGAATGTCGTAGCAGCATCGCTGAGGCAAGAATCGTCGCCAGCGGATTCGCGATGCCCTGGCCAGCGATGTCCGGAGCGGAGCCGTGAATCGGCTCGTAAAGTCCCGGCCCGTCCGAGCCGATCGACGCTGAGGGCAGCATCCCCATCGAGCCGGTAATCATTGAGCCTTCGTCGGTCAGGATGTCGCCGAACAGGTTGCCGGTGACGACGACGTCAAAGTCGCCTGGCCGCGAGATCAGATGCATGGCCATCGCGTCGACGAGAACGTGATCGAACTTCAGGTCGGAGAATTCCTCGTTGACGACTTTCGTCGCCGTCTGCCGCCACAACCGCGAGACTTCCAGAACGTTCGCCTTGTCGACCGACGTCAGCTTGCCCTTGCGGTTCTGAGCGGCGGCAGCGGCCAGCCGGACAATCCGCTCGACTTCGCTGGTCGAGTAGACCATTTCCGAGAACGCTTCCTCGCCGTTTTCGCCCTCGCGGCGACCTGACGGGCCAAAGTAGATCCCGCCGGTCAGTTCGCGGAAGAAGAGAATGTCGACGCCTTCAACGATTTCCGGCCGCAGTGGAGAGGACGCCAGCAGGGCGGAATACGTCCTGATCGGTCGCAGATTCGCGAACAGCTTCATCTCTTTGCGGATGCGGAGCAGGCCGGCTTCCGGCCGGGTTTTCGCATTCGGATCGTCCCACTTCGGGCCGCCGACGGCGCCCAGCAGCACGGCGTTTGACGCGAGGCAGGCTTCCAGCGTTTCGTCCGGCAGCGGGTCGCCGTGACTGTCGATCGCGTTGCCACCCATCGGAAAGCGCGGCATGTCGAACGAGTGCCCGAACGTTGACGCAATGGCGTTCAGGACTTTTTCGGCTTCAGCAACAACTTCCGGGCCGATCCCGTCACCCGGCAGGAGAACAATTTTCGCATCCACGAGTGGACACCTTTCGATGAATTTTAATCAGAGTCAGCCGACGGCCAGACGTCGCATACGAGACTGAGATCCGCGGATTCCAGGTCCGCGGGCCACTCTAACGATCCGTCCCGCTGACTCAAGCAAGCTGGCTCGCTACCGAGTCAGGCCCCGCCAGGAGATCTCTGTCTCCAATCGTCGTAGCTGCGTTCACCTGAACGCGCTTGCGGCAGTTGATCCTCGGCCGGTCCTCACTTCAGAAACCCGCTGATCCGATTGTTATTCGACGTCACGGCATCGTTCAACGGGTCATCGATCGCAAGCACTCGACGTTCTACGTCGGTCAGGACGGCCAGCGTTTCGGGCGACAGCAGCTTCTTCTGGTACTGCTGCTGCGGCTTATCGTGGCGGCAGTAAAAAGCGTGCAGCGCCGTTCGCGGCCGGTCAGTACGATTTGCCGTCCCGCCGTGCCAGCAGTGAGCGTTCATCACGACGACAGTGCCTGCTTTTGCCGTCACCAGAATCTCATCCGGGTGAGGAGCCTCGATATCGGTGAGAACATCCTGAGGCAGACGATTCCAGTGATGCGATCCCGGCACGACGCGAAGTGCTCCGTTCTCAGCCGTGAAGTCGTCGAGCATCCAGACGGAATTGCAGACCCAGAAGCCGCGTTCGTCGACGATCGCTCCCATGTCCGCATGCAGTGGCTGCGAGACGCCGTTCTGTGGATTCGCCGACCGCGCGTTGAGACTGCTGAGTTTGAACTCCGGCCCGAGCACCATCGCAACGATCGCCAGCAGCCGAGGCTCGACTGCAACGCGTCGAAACGCCTCCCCCTTGTTGCAGAGATTTGCCAGCCGGCGACTCCCGGCCTCGACTCGAAACTCGGAGCCTGCGTCGTCGCCTTCCTGCGCGAATTGAGCTTCCGTCGCCATTCGCAATTCGAACAGCCAGCGCGGCGGAATGAAATCGGGCAGCACGATGAAGCCTCGCTCATCGAGCTCGCGTTGCGCCTGCCCTCGCTCGATCGGCAGTTCCGTATTCATGAAGCTGTTCGCAGTGGTCGGATCCTGAATTACACGTTGTCAGAGATCGTGTTACCAGAAACTGCATCGTCAGATGTTGTCGACGGGTTCTTCAACGCCTTCCGGCAACTGTGCCGGGTAACGCTGTTCTTCCTCGGTTTTCGGGCGCATATAAAGCTTGATCGGGACTTCCGTAAACGGCAGCTCTGTCTGCAGCACGCCCAGCAGATATCGCTTCCACGAGTTGTCAAACAGCACCGGGTCGTTGACCTTCAGCACGATCGTCGGCGGCTGCGTGCCGACCTGTGTCGCGTAATAGATTTTCGGGATTTTGTTCTTGCGCATGGGTGGTCGATTCTTTTCGACCGCGGCTCGGACAACGCGGTTCAGCAGGCCGGTACCGACTCGTTCGCGCGACTGTTTGAAAATGTGCTGCGCGAGGTTAATCACCTTCTTGATATTCCGTTTCTCTTTCGCCGTGATGAAGGCGATCGGAGCGTGCCGGATCGAGGCGAATTCGTTGAGCAGATAATTGCCCCAGCCTTCCATCGTCATGCCGGCATTGACGGCTTCGTCCCACTTGTTGACGACGAAAATGCAGGGTTTGTAGTTGGCGATGATTTCCTCAATGAGCTGCTTGTCGACGCGCGAAATCGTTTCCTGCGAGTCAAACAGCATCAGCACGACGTCGGCGCGGCGAATGCTCCGCTGAGCCCGCACCAGCCCGTAAAACTCGATGTCGTTGGCGAGGCTCTTCTTCTTGCGCACGCCCGGCGTGTCGATCGCGATGATCGTCTTGCCGTCAACGTCGATTCGCAGGTCGATACTGTCGCGCGTCGTTCCGGCGACTTCGCTGACGATGACGCGATCCTCGTTAGCGAGCGCATTGATAAACGTCGACTTGCCAACGTTGCGGCGGCCGACGATCGCCAGTTTCAGCTCCGGCTCTTCTTCGAGTTCGGCTCCTTCAGCGCCTTCGTGCTCGTCGGCCGGCGGCAATTGTTCGAGGATCTTTTCAAGCAGCAGGTCGCGGTTACGGTTGCCTTTGACGCTGGTCGTCACAACGTCGCAGTTTGCCAGTGCGAAGAACTCGGCAATGGTGTCGTCAAGCTTCGTCGAGTCGCACTTGTTAATAACCAGCAGCTTCGGCTTGTCGATCGGTCGCAGCCGTTCGGCAACGTGACGATCGAGCGGTACGACGCCGTCCTTGCCATCGACAACGAAGACCAGAAGGTCGGCCTCGGCCAGCCCGAGTTCAATCTGATTCTCGATATCGTCGGTCAGGTCGTCCGAATCGACGATGCCCATTCCGCCGGTATCGATGATCTCGAAGTAGCGGTCACCTTCGTGCATCAGATGGCGCATCCGGTCGCGCGTCGTCCCGGCAGTGCCGTCGACAATCGCGATCATCTTCTTCGCCATCCAGTTGAACAGCGAACTCTTACCAACATTCGGACGACCAACAATCGCCACTTTCGGAACAGCCATCTTCAGAGCACTCGGTGGAAACAGTGGGACAACGGATGCGGCATTCTAACGCGAATCGCTTTGTTTTCCGTCGCCGCGGAAGTCTGTCGCGGGGAGATTTCCGAAATGAGCTGGTTGGGTGCTGAAAACATCTCGCGTAGAGACGTGGAAACGCAAAGTGGATTACAGATAAGTCGTTTTCGCTGCGACGCTGGGTGAGAAACTGATGCGATCTCCTCAACTCCCCTTGATCGTGACGCTCTTCCTCGTTCCGTCGCCGTCCCAAGCGGTTGAGTTTCAAGGCGCCGTCTGGCGCGAAACCGACGACGAGGGTCGGTTCTCATTCGAGTGTCTGGAACCGGTCAACTACCAGCTTAATCTGCACGGCGCCGTGCCTCCGCGAGTGCCGTTCAAGGAGAACACTCGGGGAGTTCTGGAGCCGGATTACTCGGACATCAAAGACGGAACGGTTCCCGAGTGGTTCGTCCGCGGCGGCAATGACGAGCCGGTGACGATCAAAGCGAAGCTCATTCCACACGACAGTTTAAAACTCCAGGGGGGGCGGCTGCAGAACGGTGAGGCGCTCGTTCGCTGAGATTTGCGGAGGCTCGGGACGAGGCACTGTCTGCTGTGGCCGGGCACTGCCGACAACGATTGCCGACCGTTCCATAACGTCACACTCGCTCGGCGAACCTCAGCGCATACACATCCGCGTCGCGCAGCTTGAAACGCAGCCGGATCGGCTTTCCGCTCAGGCCGCTGACGTCTGAACCGTTCTTCCAGGTGACGACGCGGTCAACGCTGTCGCCGAACAGTTCGCTGCAGTCGTCGAATGAGAAGCCTGAAAACGTGGCTCCGTCCGGTTGCTGCAGTTCGACCTGAATCCCGCCCGCTGCGGACGTTGCAAAGTTCAGACGCAGTTCCGAGCCGGAAAACGTCAGCGGCTTTGTCGTCAGTTCGCCGCCGTTCCAGCCGGCATTGACCGAGACAAACCCGTCGAGCCGCAGCGAATAGCGCCGCACCGCGCTGCCGTCTCCGTGCCAGTAGCCCTCGGACGCGTACAGCGACAGTTCGTTCGGAGCGCCGGTCAGGGGTGACTTCGTCTCGACCAGATGCCAGACAATGTATTGATGCCCGTAATGCCAGGTTCCCGGCCGCTCGATACCCGGTCGCAGAAACGCCTCGTTCCACCGAGTGAAGTGCGTTCCGTTGCGGCTGGCCATCAAGAGCCCTTCGGTAATCGCTGTTCCGTAACGCTGTGAGGAAGACGCTCGCTGCTGGCGGAACTTCAGATCCGGCAGAGCTTCCATCGACGGCGACCAGCCGCGTTCGATGTACCGCGTCGGGAACCCGACCAGCAGATGCGGCGCCCGATGGTACGGCTTGATCTGGTTGGTATAGAGCTGTTGCGGGGGTGAGTCCTCGTACGTCAGATCGGTGTGCGGCCCCCAGTGAATCAGGTCGTCCGATGTTGCCGTCCGGATCGCTCGAATACCTGCCGGCTTCCACTGCTGATCGTTGGTGACTCCCGCCGTGAAGATCCGCCAGTATGCGCGGTATTTGCCGATGGCCGGATCCCAGAACGCCAGGTTCTGCGAATCGAATGCGCCGAGTCCGCTCAGAATTGGCGCGTCGGTCATCGGCGACCAGTGCAGGCCATCAGGCGACTTGAACGGCAGCAATCCGTTCGGCTTGCTCGACCGCAGAATCGCCTTGTAGCGGGCGTCGGCTGGAGCGTCCGGATTTTCATCTTTGAAGATCGCTGGGTGCCCCGCGTCGACGTTCAGCGGTCCGAGCTTTCCACTGACGATCGTGATGTTGTTCTGTGTTGAGCCCTGAAATTCGTGAATGCCGAGTTCCGGCTTGCGCCACATGATGCCGTCCTCGCTTTCGGCATAGCAGCAGTAGAGCGGATGCCGGCCCGTGTTTAGCTTTCCGTCCGAGACCTCCAGGTGCCAGGCCTTGTAGTACATGCGATAGCGGTCGCCATCCTGAAACACGCTGTGATAGCCGCTGCCGGTGCCTTCCCATGGAGCATCATGCTGCAGCGAAATCTCACACGGCACCGGATGATGCAGTCGCTGTCGAGCTTCTCCGTCAAGCCGCTCAATCAGTGCGGTGTCGACAAACAGTTCCCGACGCGAGCCAATCTCGATGATTTCGGACGCCTTCGTCGACGTTGGCTCCTCTTCAGACGCGTTTCCTGTTTGAGCTTCCGACGACTGCAGGACGCTGCTGGCGATCGTTCCGGCGGCAATAGCTCCGGCACCGGCGGTGAGAAACTGGCGTCTGGTCGGCGAGGCGGAATGACTCGTTGACGGATGGTCGAACTCGGTCATCGGACGGTTCCTTGGAACAAAGAATCGGATTCCAGCGAAGCATGAGTATGGGTTGATCCGATCTCCGATGGTATTCTGCCCGCGGAAACCCGGCCGTTTCTCAGCGAGGTCTGTGTCATGTCAAAGTCCGCTCACGCCGCTCAGCATCAAAGTTTCACTGAGACAGTCTCAGGTGGGGCTTCTTCGCCGCGGGATTTGATCCGTGTTGGCTCCCGCCGCTGGTTTCTGCAGACGGGACTGGCCGGCTTCGGCGGGCTGACGCTGCCGCAGTTGCTGCAGGCACGCGAAGCTCAGAATGAGAGCAGACCGGCATCAAGCCGCAAGTCCGTGATTCTGTTCTGGCTGTCTGGAGGACCGTCGCAGCTCGATATGTGGGATCCAAAACCGCATGCGCCGGCCGAAGTGCGCGGGCCGTTCTCGCCAATCAGCACGTCATTGCCGGGCGTCCAGTTTTCCGAGCATCTTCCGCTGCAGGCTTCGATTGCGCACAAACTGTCAATCATCCGTTCGGTCGACTGCTCGGCGAGCAATCACACACCAATCACGATGCAGGCGGGCAATCCGCTGGCGCGTCGCACCAACGACGGACGCGACGGCGGCGGCTTTCCTGCGATGGGCTCGATCGCTGCGAAGTTCCGCGGAGCGAACGATCCGGCCATGCCACCATTCGTCGGACTTGCTAACTCGTGGGCGTCCGACGTTTACGGAGCCGGGCACATGGGCTCGCAGTTCGATCCAGTCAAGGGACTCGAACTCGCCGGCAGGTTCAACCTGCCCGAAGGCATCCAGTCCGACCGGCTCAGTGACCGTCACACACTGCGAACGCAGTTCGACCGAGTGCGCCGCGACCTCGATCAGGGCCAGGCACTCGCGAAGACCGACCGCTTTACGCAGCAGGCATTCGATATGGTTCTCTCCGGTCGCGTTCAGCAGGCGTTCAATCTCGATGAAGAAACGGACGCAACCCGCGACGCTTACGGCCGAGTCAGTGTCGGTGAAAAAGCTCTGCTCGCTCGGCGGCTCGTCGAGTCCGGCGTCACGTTCGTGCTCGTCAGCGGCGCGTGGGGCTACTTCGATCATCACGGCGACGATGTTCGCTGGGGCGGCATCGAGAAGGGACTCAAGCCGCTGTGTCCGCGTGTTGACCAGGCGATGTTTACCCTGATCAACGATCTCGAAGACCGCGGCCTGCTCGACGATACCTTCGTCATGATGATGGGCGAATTCGGTCGCACACCGGTCATCAACGACAAAGCCGGCCGGCACCATTGGACGAACATCATGTCGATGCTGGTTGCGGGCGGTGGAATGCCGACCGGCCAGGTCATCGGCAGCAGCGATTCGCGCGGCGGCGACATCACCAGTGGCCGAGTGCGGCCTCAGGATTTGGCCGCGACGACATTCCGCCATCTGGACATCGATCTCGACGGCTACTGGGTCAACCAGCGCGGCCGTCCGATTCCGATCGTCCAGGAGGGTGGCCGACCGATCCCCGAACTCACTTAAGTCTGATGTTCCGTTTCCCGCCGAATTCGACGTCCCGCCGCACGCTGCTGCGGTTCGGAGTACGTCTGGGAATCGGCGGCCTTTCCGCGGCGGTGTTTGATCAGCGTCGCGCGACGCAGGCTCAGACAGAAGACGGGTCCGCGCAGAATACTGCGAAGTCCTGCGTCTTCATCTTTCTGTTTGGAGGACCATCGCATGTGGACCTCTGGGATTTGAAGCCGCACGCACCGCGTGAAATTCGCGGCGAGTTCGAGCCGATCGCGACCGACGTGCCGGGCATTCAACTCTGCGAACATCTCCCACTGCTGGCTCAGCAGATGAAGCATGTCTGTCTGCTGCGATCGATGACGCACCGAATGCCGGTTCATGGTCCAGCGTGCAGCGAGATCTACTCCGGGCGGCCGTACTTCGGAGCCCCCGTTACCGATCAGGCGCGCGAAGAAGACTGGCCGTCGATCGCGTCGCTCGTACATCGCTTTGCAGCGGCGAGCGGTCCGCTGCCGCCGTCGATCGTCCTGCCGTGGTACACGCAGTTCGTCGGACAGGATCGCCGCATCGCCGGCCAGACCGGCGGGCGCATGGGCGAGCAGTTCAATCCGTTTCTGATTGCAGGCGACCTGACGCAGCCGGACTTCCGCGTCGATGGTCTGCAGTTGCCGCCGGAAGTCAGCGTCGATCGTCTGCAGAAGCGCCGCGTATTGAGACGCCAGCTCGAACCGCTCGGCCTGACGTCGTCTCAGCAGACGCCACAGACGAGAATTGCCGACGACAACTTTCAGGCCGCCGCGGCACTCGTCGAACGGTCCGAAGCTGCTGGCGTGCTCGATCTCGAACGCGAACCGACAAGACTGCGAGAGCGATACGGTAACACGCGGTTTGGTCAGTCGCTGCTGCTGGCGCGGCGGCTTGTCGAGGCCGACGTCTCACTCGTCACCGTCAACTGGGACGACGAGCACAAGGACGACAAGGTTTCGCCGCACTGGGACACTCACGTTGAGAACTTTCCGAAGCTGAAGGACCGCCTTTGTCCGCCGTTCGACCGAGCGATGTCCGCATTTCTGACGGACCTCGCTGACCGCGGCCTGCTTGAGTCAACGCTCGTAGTCGCGCTCGGCGAGTTCGGCCGTTCGCCAAAGATCGGCCTGGTCACGCAGAACGGCATGACGAAACGCACGGGCCGCGATCACTGGCCGCACGCGTTTACGGCTCTGATCGCTGGCGGCGGAGTTCGAGGCGGGCAGGTTTATGGAGCCACAACCGAAACCGGAGGCTATGTCGCCGATAACCCGGTCACGCCCGCCGATCTTACGGCCACGATCTTTGATCATCTGGGAATCGACCAGCGCTGCGAATACGACGATCGCTTCCTGAAAATGCGGCAGCCTTTGACCAACGGACGTCCTGTCGACCTGGCGTGACGATCGCTCGACGGGGCGGTGCGGCTTCACAGCGGGTGTCATGCCGACCTGCGTTGCCCGGCGATTCAATCGGTCGTCGTCCATTCGACGGGACCGGGCAACGGCTTTGAGTTAAACAGGATCCGGCGGCCGTCGGGTGACCAGTCGCAGTCCTGCATCTGCCAGCCGCGCGGCTGACCGGGCACCGGCTGCGGTGGAGCATTGCCGTTTCGGTCAACCGTAAACAGCCGGTACTGCCGCGCCGCCGGGTCGTACGCTCCAAACAGAATCCGCGTGCCGTCCGGATGCCAGCTCAGGTCCGGGTTAATTCTCGAAGCGGTATGCAGGACTTTGAGCTGATTGGGAACGTCGACACCTGCAACGGCGATCGTCTCGCCGCTACGACTGTTGAATTTGAAGACGATCGATCTGCTGTCTGGCGACCAGTCGAAGTTCCAGTAAAGGTATCGGACATCGGCGGCCTGCTCGTCGGTCAGCAGGTTGCGGCGATTGCCGGTCTGCAGTTCCGCCAGCACGATGTTGCGGCCGGTGCGAATTCCGATGAACCGCCCGTCCGGCGACCACTCCGCGCCGAAGCCGGTCGGCTCGAGCATCCTGCGTTCGGAGCCGTCCGCGTTCATCGTCAGCACGCCGCCGTTCAGCACGCTGAAGACGATCTGTTTGCCATCGGGAGAGAACGAGGGCAAACAGCCCGGCCCGAGATCGCGCATCCCCGAGCCGTCGACGTTGATGACGACAACGCGCGACGTGTCGTAGTCTCCCTCCGAGAGATCGATCACCGCCGACCGACCATCCGGTGACCACTGCGGCGAGCCGAGTTGTCGGAACGGACGCCGGGGCATCAGAACTTCGTCGATCTTTGTCGGGATGACGCTGACGAGGCTGGCTTCCAGGTTGACGTTGTCCGTAAACCAGCCGAGATGCTCAATCCTGCCTCCGAACCTGGCGGGCGATTCGCTCCAGGCAAGCTGGCCGTCAAGCAGCAGGAACTGGCCCGACGACGAATAGTTGGCGCCGGCGAAGTGCCACTTGAGTCTGCCGTCGTCGTCCGGCCGGACTTCCAGGGCCAGCAGCGATTCCGGGTTCGTTTCGATCGACCATGCCATCAGAACGCCGCCGCACAGGCCGCCTTCTGACTTGAACGAGAAACGGTGCAGCGGTTCGCTTTGAAGAGTCGGCCCGCGACGGCCGCGGGCGCCGGTCTCCGCAGTGAACCGCTGCGTCAGCTTCTTCGCCTGGGCAAAAAGTTCGTCTGGCGTGTCGGCGGGAGGTGGAGCGTCGGGCAGAACCTTCCAGACGAGTCCCGGAGCGACGACGTTCCAGACTTCGCGGTCGCCGTCTTTCATGCGGATCGGACCGCTGTGCAGCGAGTGGAACTCGTCGACCTCGCGCAGCGACTCCGCATCCAGCAAACCCAGCGCGATCGCCGTGCCGATGGCAACAGGACGTCCGACGTTGTCAGTCCAGAGTCCCAGCACGCCGTGGCTGGAACTCCCCTGTCGAGATTCGCCGATCAGTGTCGCAGCCGGAGCAACCTCATCGCCGTTCTCGCCCGTTGCCGTCAACTGAAACTGCTTCATCCGCATCTGCGTGTACTGCTTCCACAGCGGAATGTCCGGATCGCGGAGCTGGTCGACCTGCGGAACCTCAAACACGTACAGCGCCCGCATGACGGACGTGTTTTCACCGGGAAGATGCATCAGCTTCTCAGCCCGCAGCCGGAGAGATCTCCAGGCGACACGCACTCGGCTGCCGCCGCCGCCAGCGACGCCATACAGATTGATTCCATCGAAAAGCACATCGTTGCGTGATGTTTCAACCTGGCCAATCAGGCGAAACTGCTCAGAGTCTCCTTCAGCGAACAGCGAGTAGACGATGCTGCCTCGTCGTGCGAGTCGCAGTCGCCCGGACGTGGATTCGTTGTCGCTGTCTGTCCCCACAGCCTGCGAACGATCTGGCGTCCCCGATTTTCGAAGGAGTAACTGACTGCGGAGAAACTGTTCCTCGCCCGGACCTGTAAACCGCAGAATCCGGGGTTCGAGTGACGGATCATCGTGAATTCGGGTTCCGATCTGGATCGTGCTGAATTTCCTGGCGTCGATGTCCAGGTTTTCGAATTGCGCTTCGACGTCAAAGTCTCCGTGCATTTGAAACTGTGGCGAAACGGCGATGTAACGCCAGTCGGCGGAGGACGAAATGTCGAACTGCAGTCCGTCGGAAGTCACTCGATGAGCCTGCTGTGGGTTGTGTCCAATTGATTTGAAGAATTCGCCCGGCATTCCATCCACAACGAAGTCGTGGACGAATTCAGACCTCAGCTTTGGCAGACCGGCGTCGATTTGCGCGACGGTCGGATCGGCAAGCTGCTGGTCTGTCGCGCTGGGCAGAGTCTTCGGCCAGTCGCCGCGCATCACCACATTGCGAACCCGCAACTGTGACTGATCTGAGAAGTGAAACAGCCCGAACGTGCGATCGTTGTCGATTTCAAGTTCCCGTTCGTAAATCTGCTGACCGTTCAGTTCGAGCGTCACGGTGCGGCCTTCGATGGCGATCCTGAGACGGTTCCACTCGCCCGGCCTGAACGGCAGCAGGGGCGGACCTCGACGGTTTTCCGGTTCATCAAATCGGTTGTCCGGTCGCAGGTCCGTCTGGTTAAAGCGGCCGTCGGTGATCCAGTGAATCCGAACGCCGTCCGGCTCCAGCAGGAACGCCAGGCGGTCGAGTGTCGGGTGCGCAAGTGTTCGGCCGGCACCGGGTTCGTAAAAAAACTCGTACTCGACAGCACCGTCTTCAATCAGAGGTCGCTGATAACGCAGCAGGCTTTCCAGCGTGCCAGCGGCGTCGAACAAACGCTTTCGTCCGAGGATCTCGCCACTGCTGTCCGACGTCTCAATGTATTCCCAGTGCGCACCATTTCCGCCGACAGACTCGTCGTTGTACTGCACCCAGCCGGTCAGCTCTTTTGACGCTGACATCAGCACTGATTCCGGAATCTCCGGCTGACCACTGATGCGAACGTCACTCGCATTCGCCGCGCCCTGCCAGCGACTGTGAAGACCAATCCACGGATCGGATTGCTCGTCAAGCTGCGTTGTACGAACCAGACGCCCGTTGATAAACAGCCGGTATTCGCCGTCGCGGAAGACCGCTCGAAACCTCGGTGCTGCACGAAATCTCGCCAACGGTGGATCGATTGGCTCGTGGCGGACGACTCCCCGTCGAACGGTGCCGATCTGGATCTGCTGGCGGTCCCAGTGCGGCCCGACATACTCACCAGCCGCGTAGAAGTTGCAGACTCCCGCCGGGCCAATCTGTCCCTGAACTTCAAAGTTGCCGCGCAGGGGCGATTGAAACAGCAGGTACTCGTTCGAGTGTCCCGCCAACTGAGTGACTTCCGACGGACCTGTTGGAATCCAGCGAGCAGCGGCATTGCCGCGTCCGCGAGTGTGGGCCTGTTTGACGCTCGTCGGGATCCAGTGAGCCAGGCCAGCAGGTTTCTCAAAGGCGTCAGGCGAGCCACCGTTGATCACGTACTGGTACTTGCCGATTAACGCGGCGATGTGCGTGTGCCACTGGTCAAGCCCGGCAGGGATTCCCTGGCCCGTGCGTTGCTCGCGTAACATCAACAGCAGGTCACCGATCGCTTCATTGGACGCAGTTCGGTGGACACCGCGATAAACGACCAGCGTCTCGGGCCATTGCTCCTGCAGCGTTTCCGGCTTCTGGCCGTTGACCAGTGCGCGGAGCTGGCCGAGTGCTGCATCGGCCGCTTTCGACTCGTTCAGTTGCAGCAGAACGAGAGCCAGCAGCGCCGCTCGAGCCCGCTGTTGAGACGGCTCAACACTTTCCGGAGTCGACAGGATTCGATCCCGTAACCCGACCAGCCGGTTGGTCAGGGAAGCGGCGTCGAGCAGATCAAAAACGGGTGACACGATGATCGAACCTTGCGACGCCAGTATCTCTCCCGAGGTCTGTGCCGACGGGGCAGCCTCTGACGGCCGTGCAGTTCGGAGTCTCGCTCGGCGTCGACCCCCCGAGGTCTGTGCCGACGGGGCAGCCTCTGACTGAGTGAACTCGCCAGTGACGCGAAACCCGTGGCCGCTGCGTGGCAGCACCCAGCTTGCCAGAAAATCGACCTGCTCATCGGCAGGCAGTGCAGCCGCTCGGTGCCGTACCGTGCCGACGTTTTCTGCCAGGAACTCGTCACCAAAAATGGAGTTGATTGCCTGCTGGTCTGCGACGGGAAGCTCGTCCCCCTGAGCAAGTTGAAGCGACGGGACAGTAAGCAGCAGGACACAGCAGAAAAAACGCATTACGGCAGGCCTCCGTCCGAACAGTCGCAGCCGGCTGCCGATCCAGAGTATTGACGTTGCATTACGTGTGGTGGCGACGTCATCAATCGGCGATGGCCAGGCAGGCAAATCCAGCCGCCCGCACCTGCGTTGAAACCGACCTCCCGGGAAGCCAGTCAGAAGTGGCGAAGACGACACTGGCTCAGCTTACACGACGTGCAGCACTGAGGGACACTGCGGCGACGAGTACAGCGAAGCCTCCCAGCCCCAGCAGCCCGGTGGCCGGAATACGCTCTGGTACTGTCGAGTCGATGCGGCCGGAGATGGTCCGTTCTTCCTGTTCAGTCGGTACCGAACTGCCCGGAGCGATGTCGAGGTACTGCGGTGGCCCTGTCAGTGATTCGCGTTCAAGCTGCAGTGACTCCGGGGCCGAACCCACCAGCAGGTTCCAGTCGACGGTTGTGAGAATGTCGACGCCGGGGTTCTGAGCCTTGACCGTGCATTGGCAGGCTCCCGACAGAAACCGACAGGTGTCTTCGATCGTATCCCTGTTGATCCCCTTTCCGATCAGGGCATACAGCGAACGACCGCGACCAAAGATGGGCAGCGTCATTGGCTGGTCGCGAAATTCGGGATCGTTCAGGTCCGGCTCGGTCGCCAGCAGCATCGAAACAAACGCCTGTTCGGCGGGATCATTGCGCGCCACGCGGACCAGTGAGAACCGAATCTTCAGCTCCGCTGGATCAAGGGTCAGCAACCCTTCCTGAATATCTTTCTCGTCGATCTCGGGCAGCTTGAGCGTTTCCTGCAGGCGGGCAAGCTCGGTGGTCAGAACTTCTGCAGCCGCATCGTCAGCTTCCTGATTGCCGCATTCGAGCAGTACCCAGACGGCCGATTCACCACGCAGCAGCCGCTCAATCACGGCAAAACGCTTCGGCGAGCCAAGCAGCCGTTCGACATTCTCTGGTGTGAACTCCGCCGAGAAAACCTCCGTCGGTGGCCCCTTCTTTGCCGGCGTCTGAGCGACCAGCCATGCGGCCCCCGAGCTGACCGACTCCAGCCAGCCAGCGTCCAGGCGAGCCAGTTCCGTTGAGGCAAGATCGACTGTTTCAACCTTCAGATTGCCGACAAACGCTGCATCAATCCCGGCCGGACGAAGACGCTGCAGCAGCGCACGCTGTGGCTCAGTCAGCTCGCCGTTGTGATAGACCGTCAGCGCGAACAAATCCGGATTCCACTGCTCGATCGCGTAACGAAACACCGGAACCGAGCACGCCAGCAACGCGGTCGTCCAGACAACGGCGGCAGCCGCAGACACAGCAACAGTCAGTTTTCGCATCGGGGAGTCTCCGGGTCGGCCGAACAACGGCGAGGCCCATTGAGGAATGCGTCGCAAACAGGTTCACCAGAGTGGCTCCGCACTCCGAGCAGAAAGCCCTGACTAGGCTGATGTGACAGAGTCGCGTGCCGTTTTTGAGCCAGGTTTTTTATGAGTTACCATACAAACACAAAGTACGAGCGAGTGGGTTTTGCAAAGCACGCAAAGTGATTCGCTCGCTGGCGCTTCGTGCTGGTATGGCGAGCTTGTTTCCGACGCGCTACGAAACAGCGAGAGCATACCTCGCCACCAGGCACGAAACACAGCCTCGGGCTCGCGCGGCGCCGCTTCGATCGGATGTCGTCGTGAGACCCCTCGCGGGCGAGTCTGCGTCAACGCTGCCCGACAAGCTTGAGCGTGGCGCGGACGATGCCGTCGCCGATGTTTGCCATTTCAAATCCGGACCCGCGGAACGTGGCGAGCATGCGTTTATTGTCCCAGTCGGTTTCGCCAAAGACTTCGCGAATCCCCCATGTGCGGGCGATTTCCAGACAATCGTGTGTCAGCAGGCCACCGAGCCCCTGCCCCTGCCACGGATCACCAACCAGCACCGCATATTCGGCAGTGTCGTGATTCACGTCCGCGACCAGTCGTCCGACACCGGCGATTTTGCGGTCATCGCCCTCACCGACTTCGGCCACGATCGCCATCTCGCGGTCGTAATCAATGAAGCAGAACCTCGTTGCCATCGAGTGCGTCGTTTTGCCAATGGAATGCCGGAAGCGCGAATGAATCGATTCGGGTGAGCAGGCTGCCAGCAGTTCGTGCCATTCAGGCTCATCTTCGGGACGGATGGGCCGCAGCGTGACGGGCCGTCCGTCCGAGAGGTGTTCCTCCCGAATGTACTGCTCGGGATACGGCCGGATGGCCAGATGCGAATACGGCCGCACGGACTGGCCGACAAGATTCTGGTCGATGACCGCGCGGGCATCGAGCGCTATGACGTCGTCCGGCGTTGCCAGCAGCGGGTTGATGTCGAATTCGCGGATTTCCGGATAATCCGCAACCAGATACGAAAACCGCATCAGCACCTCGATCAGGCGATCGAGATTCACCGCGGGTCGGCCGCGATAACCACGCAACAACGGCCACGAACGCAGTGACTCGACCATCCGACGCGCCAGTCGCTCACTCAGTGGCGGCAGTCCCAGCGCCCGGTCGTTGAAGCACTCGGCCGCAATCCCGCCCGTGCCAACCAGAATCACCGAACCGAACGTCGCGTCCTTTTTGGCGCCGATGATCAGTTCGATGCCGTGATCCGAGTCAATCATCCGCTGCACATTGACGCCGTCGATCCGGGCATCCGGCCGCGCCTGCGCAGCCGACTGAGTAATCCTCTCGAACGCGGCGCGAACGTCCTCCGGCGTGCGCAGGTTGAGCACCACTCCGCCGACGTCGGTCTTGTGAGTGATTTCCGGCGAAAGGATTTTCAGTACGACCGGGCCATTGATCCGACGGGCAACTTCGACCGCCTCGTCCGCCGAGCGGGCGGCACGCGCGCGGGTGACCGGGATCTGATACGCGTCGAGCAGCACTTTCGACATGCTCTCGGACATGATCTCGTGACCTTCGAGCAGCAGTTCACCAAACACATCCTTGCTGCGCTCTCGATCCAGCGTGAACTCGACGGGGATCGCCCGCGGCGTCTCATAGAGCATGTCCAGATTGCGACCGTACTCGACCAGGTGCATGAAAGCGCGCACGCCCTGCTCGGGGTTCGAGTACGTTGGGACGCCGGCACTGTTCAGACAGCGGATGCCTTCCCGCACCGTCGCGCCACCCATCCAGGCGGCAATCACCGGTTTCGATGCCTTGCGCACAACTTCCGACAGCGCTTTCGCGATGTCGGTCGGATCAGTCATGGCCTGTGGCGACACGATCACCAGCACGGCGTCGACCTGATCGTCTGCCAGAATAAGGCGGATGGCGGAAACAAACCGATCAGACGTCGCGTCTCCGAGAATGTCGACGGGATTCCCGTGTGACCAGCACTGAGGCAGAATTTCGCCCAGCGCTGCGAGTGTCTCATCCGATAGCCGGGCGATTTCGCCATGCCGGGCGATCAGTTCATCGGTCGCGATCACTCCGGGGCCGCCTGCGTTGGTCAGAATGGCGAGGCGCGGCCCTCTCGGCGGCTGATGCCGGGCCAGCAGTTCGGCACAGTCGAACACATCACCGAGTTCGAATGCCCGCACAATGCCCGCCCGCTGAAACGCAGCGTCATAGACAGCGTCCTCGCCAGCCATCGCACCTGTATGGGACGCCGCGGCTTTGGCCGACTCTGCAAACCGCCCGGCCTTGTAAGCGACGATTGGCTTGGTGCGCGTAAACGCGCGCGCGGCCGACATGAAGTCCCGCGCGCCGGTGATCGATTCGATATACAGAATCGCCGAACGCGTATACGGGTCCTCGCCGAGATAGTCAATCAGATCGGCGATTGTCACATCAATCATGTTGCCGACGGAGACGAACCTTGAAAAACCGATGTTTTCATCGCTGGCCCAGTCCAGCACTGCGGTACAGACGGCTCCGGACTGTGACAGAAACGCGATGCTGCCCGCAGCCGGCATGGTCGCGGCAAAGCTGGCATTCAACTGCAGGTGTGGAGCGATCACGCCCAGGCAGTTCGGCCCGATGATTCTCAGACTCGGATACTCGCGGGCCGTTTTCGCCAGCTGCTCTTCGAGTGCCCGGCCCTCACTGCCGATCTCACGGAACCCGGCTGAGAGAATGATCATCCCGCCGACGCCGGCTTCGCCGCACTGCCGCAGCAGGTCTGCGACCGTGTCTGCCGGCGTGCAGACAATCGCCAGATCCGGCACGTGTGGGAGTTCGTCCAGGGATTGATAAGCATGAATGCCCTGGATGGATTCGTACTTCAGATTGACCGGATAAACCGTGCCTTCATAGCCGGCACTGATCAGATTCCGCAGGACGCTGTATCCGACACTCGACCGGTCATTGCTCGCGCCGATCACCACGATCCGTTTCGGTCGGAAGATGCTGTCCAGATTGCGAACACTCATCGCACTCGTCCTGTTGCTCGAAGTCTGATCCCGTAGAACGATCACCGACCAGGGCTACTCAGCTGCCGCTGATGAATCACTGCCGCGGGTTCACGACAGGGCACACGGCGCACTCGCCCGGCCCGCGTCTGACACACGGGGAAGCCGTCCACGTATGGCCTCAGCAAATGCCAGTCCGACTTCCGCAAGTTCTGACGACATCGTCGTGGGGCAAGCAATACCTGGGATCAGCAAACGCCGTGACGGATGACGGGACGCCAGAACCATCGAGGCGGCGCCGCCGCGATTCCGGGTCGCCACCGAAACCGCAAAGCTCCGTTAAGGAACGCGTCGGGAACAAGTTCGCGGAATCAGAGTGGCACGCGACTCCGTCGCGTCGGCCTGGTCGGGGCTTTCCGCACGGAGTGCGGAGCCACTTTGGGCAAGTGATTCCAGACGCGTTCCTGAGCTCAGAAGACGGTGTGATTGCATCGTTGCGGAGACTCGCCGCGAGTGTCGAGCGGTCTCACACCGACGGCATTGTCCGTCAACACGTTCACCGGAATACGAACACGGAAGTCGAATAAGTCGCGTCGCGGCAAATGAAGCTGCGCTGCAGGGCATTCCTTCACAGTCAAGCCCGACGGCGTCCACGTCTCAAGGCAGGCACGACGGCAGCGGCGATCGTCAAGACGCTTCGCCGGACGAGGTCGCGAGCGGGATACTGGGCGCCGCGTTCTTCAGGGCACGCTCGTCTGTCACTCGAAGCGCCGCTGCGGGGCCTACTCTTTCTGCGGCGGAAACAACCGTTCGAGTTCCGCTTCAAGCTGCGTGATCTCGCCAGTCATACTGACGACCTGCCCCTTCACGTCGACCGTCCAGAACTGCGGAATCGTCGTCACGCCATAGTAGGTGGCGACCGGATGATTCCAGCCGCGGCGGGACGGAGCCGCGTGAAAAATGTTCTGCCAGCCCATTCCTGACTTCTCTTTGAACGCGTCGACAGCGGATTCGTCCGTATCAAGATTGACACCGATGACCTGCAGCCCTTGCTTCTCAAACTTCGACACAATACTGAGAATCTCGGCCGAACGCTCGACGAATGGCTTCGCCTGCGTCGACCAGAAAACGACCAGCACCGGCGTTGCATTGAAGTCGGCAATGGAGAGGAAGCCGCCGTCCATTGTCGGCCCGCCCAGGTCGAGCGTTTTGCCCGGAAGTTCGAGTCGTCGCAGCGCAGCGACTGCCTGCTGAGCCGGTGCCGATTCGGGATATTTCTGGCGTAGCGCCGCGTAACACTGCACGGCTTCATCACGAATGCCGTAAGCGTCACAGGTCTGAGCGGCGTCGTTAAGCAGCTTGATCGCACGCTGTTGATCTTCAGGAAACCGCTCCGCAAAGAGCCGCGCCTGGCGGGCAAATTCGGACAGCCACCGTGGCTCAGTGTCGCCGTGCCGGACGGCGTTCTCATTCGCGAAGCTCGCCAGGAACCAGTGCGAATCAGCAGCGGCCCGCGACTTTGGAGATCGACCATAGAACGACGCCGCATAGTCATACAGCTCGGTCACTGCTTCGCTGTCGCCCTGCATGGCGAGCTGCCAGGTGGCCTCCATCAGTCGATGCACCGCGACATTGAAGACCTGCTCCTTCCCAGGATCCTGATGTGTCAGAGCAATCACTTCGTGTGCCAGTTTCGCAATCTGCTCGTTGCGTTCGCGACGCTCTTTGCGCAGTTCGTTAACGTCGTCGGTTTCCGGAAACGGCTGCAGACGGAGCTTCGTGATTTCGAGAATCGTCCACTCAGGTGTCCCCTCTCTGGGCCGGACGATTTCGACAGATTCGTTATCCGCCAGATCGTCGGGATCGTCTGTGCCGGGTGCCATGCCGATCGAAGCAGCCGGCAATGCCGTTTCTGGCGTGCCCGTGCCTGGAGTCGCGGCCGGCGAAGATTCTGCTGCCGCGGAACTGCCAGACGGCACCGAGGCCGATTGAGACCCTGCATTGGAGGACGCCGTTTCGCCCGATTCCGAGCCGCCGCCGCAGCCGGAAATCCCCAGCGAAACACTCAGTGTCAGCGCAAGCAGCGCCGCGGCCAGTCCCTGCCGTTCCATCTTCATCGCCCTCTCCGTCCTTGAACGAGCGGCCGCGCAATATCTGCGGCCAGCTCACAATCCCTCCCATCGGGATGGCGGTTTGTAGTCAAACCGCCGAGGACGCAACAAGACGAGCTTCGCCGCAGGCTCTGTCTTCGCCTGTCAATGGCGACGAATCACGAGCGACCGTCGAGAGCACCGCCAGAGCGTTTTCCGGGTTCACCTCAGGCTTTTCCGTGGTCGTCGGCTGTCACGGACTGGATTGTCCGCGCTGCAAAGAGGCGCGGAACCAGCGTCACCCAATCGCACTTGTTGTTTAGCCAGCCAGACTGACGCGGTTTGAGGCGATTTCGGGTTGCTCGCGACGGATCGGGCTGGGAATCCGAGACTCTCGCTTTTCGACGTGCAATGTCAGCGGCGGTTGAATCTGTGCTCCAGCTCCAAGCAACCGGCCGCCGAGCTGACCGTCTTCGTTGACAGCCGTCTGCCGCAGCGTCCGCGAGACATCGAACTCGACACGTTCACCGCCCGACTGCTCAACGACCAGAAAGTAGTAACCGGTCGGCGAGGCTTCCTGCTGCAGCACGAATTTGACTGTCAACGTTGGAAACGGGCTGCTATCCGTCTGAAATTCCGGATTCGCAATCGCCAGCAACTTACCTTGTGCTTCTGCGCCGGCTACCTCGCGAATCGTCGGCGGTGGCTGAGCCACCGTTGGAAGACCGCCAACTGAAAGCTTGCCGGACAGGTCCTGCCATTTGTTGCGTCCCTGAGGGATCGCCATCGTGACCTCAAAATCAGTGCCGGAACCAAACGTTGGCGGGGTCACAAACTGAACC
The DNA here is from genome assembly GCA_016124895.1 of bacterium. Lineage (GTDB taxonomy): Bacteria > Planctomycetota > Planctomycetia > Planctomycetales > Planctomycetaceae > JAPOLP01. The sequence continues at coordinate 6,844 of WGMU01000097.1, read as the reverse complement.
GTTCCGCTGGTGTGCAGCTCAACCGACACGTCGGCGTAGAAGGTCAGCGAGCCGCCGCCCCGCGAACTCAAAACGTGCAGCACGTATTTCGCGGACTTGTCCGGCGTTCCGTTCGCGATCTGATAATCAACCTGGAACGGCCGATTAAACCCGCTGGGACGACCGCCCGGCAGCGCGCGCAGATTTGAGAGGACAACCCACAACCGACCGTTTGAATCAGCGTTCGGTAACGGATCCACTGACGGTGTTCCGTTCGCAGGTCCAGTCGCCGAGGCACCTGCATGATCGGGCAGTTTCGGGGCACTCCCGCGTTGAGGACCAGTCGCGTTCAGGTCAGCAGACTCTGCGTTCGGACCTGGCCCGTCTGGCCGGCCGAACGCAGCATTGTTCTGAGCGAACGGCGGAACAGCCCCTGGCGGTGCCGGTTTCTGATTGCCTCCAGCGAGCAACATGCCGACGGCAGTGACTGCCCCGATCGCAAACAGTCCCGCCGTCACCGACGCGAGAACCACAATGACCTTCCGCGATGTTGAAGTCGCCGGACTTCGCTTCCCGGACGATGACCGACGCCGGGGCGATCGATCGTTCCATTCGTCGTCGTACGAGTTACCGTACTCATCGTCGTCAGCAGACGAGTAACCGCCGTCGTCGCCAGCCTCGAAGTCCCACTCGTCGTGTTCGTCTTCCCAGACGTCCGCTTCGGGTTCGGGCACAGTGATCGATGAGCCGCAGCCTGGACACTTTCCGGTCCGGCCAGCCATTTGTGCCTTCGCTTTGAACCGCTTCCCACACGCCTCGCATTCGACGGCGATCGGTTCCTCTGCTGCCGAAGATTTCTGCGGCCGGGCGCCCGGCAGTCGCTCGCCGCGTTCAATCCGTTCCGCCAGGTCGATGCGTGCCAGCGTCTCAAGCTGCTCCGAAGGAACCTCGGGGTCTGGACCGCCGAACATTCCGGAGATGTTTCGCACAATCTGCACCGGAGCCATGATCAGCCCCCACGGAAAGCCCCACCAGCCGAGCAGACCCGAGAAAAACAGTCCGCCAAGCTGCTGCTTCCGTCCGCAGGATTTGCAGCACAGATGCGGCTTGCTCTTCCACGAAGTGAGATACAAAGCAGACCAGACGGTATGAGCGACATGAACGTCGACAGGCCCGGGACCTCTGCACCTCGGGCATTCGCCCTGATGGATCTTCTCGACGGCCATGTCGACCGCGTCCTGCGGCAATCGATCTGCCGCCGTCAGCAGATAGCCGTTCTGCAGACATTTGTCGTTACAGAATGTCCGACCGCCCTGCTTCTTTCCGCCGAAGATGATGTATGAGTTGCAGTAATCGCAGTTCGGCATGACACACCTCCCATGAAAAATGCCCGCCAGAGCCGGCTGCTCGGACGGGCATTATGTCAGTGGAGAGTGCTGAACGGGAGGGCGCCAGTGAAGAAATCAGACCAGTTCGCTGATCACTTCCCGGTTCTCCAGCAGGTACTGCGGACGGCCGTTCGGATCGGTTAGGTGAAAGACTTCCGGATCAATTCCCAACTGGCGGTAGACCGTCGTGAAGACGTGCTGAAGATGGACCGGCCGATCCTGCGCATACTCACCGAGTCGGTTTGTTGAGCCGATGTACTGACCATGCCGGAATCCACCACCCGCCAGGAAGAAGAAAGCGGCGCGCGGCCAGTGGTCACGGCCGGCCGTACCGTTGACGCGGGGTGTCCGGCCGAACTCACCTGACATCATGATGATCGTGTCATCGAGCTGCCCGCGGGCTTCGAGATCCTGAATCAGAGCACTCAACGCGCGGTCCAGACGCGGAAGTTTGTCGCTGAGTGATTTGAAGTTGTTGCTGTGTGTGTCCCAGCCCCCAATGGCAAATGCCACACAACGAACGCCCGCGCCGACAAGCCGCCGCGCCAGGACGAACTTTTCGGCATCGCGATCCGTCGGGTGTCCGTAACGATCGAGCGTGCGTGGATCTTCGAGTCGCGTATCGAGTGCCCGCGCGACCTCGCCCGACGTGATCATGCCCACCGCTCGTTCGGTGAAGCTATCGAGAGCGTTCATCATGCCCGAACCGTCGATGTCCCGCCGCAACCGGTCAAAGCCGGAGAGCAGGTCGCGACGGTTGCCAAGGCGGGCTTCGCTGACTGAGCTGTTCAACGTCAGGTTCTGGCGGCCAATCGAGTCGGGTCGGTAACCGGCGTAAACCTGACCGAGGAATCCTGGCCGCGTCGCGCTGGTGAGGTCCACAAACGTCGGCGCGATGCCGTGAACCGTTTCCTGAGCGGCGCCGCCGAACTTCGACATCACGGCCCCGATACTCGGCCGGCCACCGAGTGAATCGAGCGAACGTGCCGGCCAGCCCGTGTCAGACTGCACGTTGGTGTGTTCGTTATTCATGCCCGTAATCGAGCGGATGGCGGTCAGGCGGTCAGCCATCGTCGCGAGCATCGGCATGTGCTCACAGAATTCAAAGCCGGGTACGTTGGTTGCGGTCGGCAGAAACTCGCCACGAAACTCCTTCGGCGCTTCCGGTTTCAAATCGAACGTGTCCATGTGTGTTGGACCACCGCTCAAAATGATATTGATAATCGACTTCCCGGTCGGAGCCGCTCCGGCCGCCGATTCTGCTCGCAGCAACCCAGGAAGAGTGAGCCCGCCGGTGGCCAGAGTTCCCACCCGGAGAAAATCCCGACGATCGACGCGATCGCAGAAACGGCTGCTGTTTCCAAACCAGTTCAGCATGAAACTCACCCTTCAATCGAGCAGAGGCGGGAAAGTGCCGAGACGGCCCGGCGGGGACAGATCAAAGCGTACTGATGTCAGTCTGGCGAGTCTATCGGCCATTCTGATTTCGGATCATGACGCGGGCTTAACGGCTGACGGGCAAAGTCTCGCTCAGAGGCGCGGAGCCGCAGAATCTGGAACTGGCTTGCCTCTGCGTCTCCACGCCTCTACGCGAGACATTTTCATGCACGGAAACTCGCTCAATTGCAGCATCCGCTCGCGAGACAGATGCTGTGACACAACAAATGCAGTCCGTTCCCTGTTCCGTCTTATGTCACGCACTCCGAAGAGAGACTCAATGCGAACCACAACTGCTCTGGGCCTGACGGCTCTATTGCTCTCCGCGTTGCCACTTCGTGCCGCTGACAGTCCGTCGAAGCTGCACATTGAAGAATCGCCGGAACAGGTTGTGGTGCTTGACGGCGAGACGTCGGTGCTGACTTATCGACGAGCGCCAAAGTCGCTCGATGGAAAATTCGAGCGAGCCGGGTATGTGCATCCGCTGTTCGATCTCGACGGGAACGAACTGACAGAAGACTTCCCGTCCGATCATCGCCATCACCGCGGCATCTTCTGGGCCTGGCATCAGCTTTCCGTCGGCGACGTTCGCGTTGGAGATCCGTGGGTCTGCGAGAACTTTCTGACAGAAGTCCACAACATTGAGATCCTGGAACAAACTCCGGACCTGGCAGCATTCTGTGCAACCGCCGACTGGACTTCGCCGCTGTGGGTCGACGAGTCCGGCCATCGTAAACCGATTGTGCGCGAGCAGTCGACGATCCGCGTTCATGCAGCGGCAAACGACGCGCGGGCTATCGACTTCGAAATCCATCTGACCGCCGTCGAGCCGAATGTCCGCCTCGGCGGTTCAGACGACGTGAAGGGCTACGGTGGATTCTCACCGCGCATTCGCCTGCCTGACGGCTTGAGATTCCTCACCGACTGGGGCATTGCTCGACCGCAGACGCAGTCGGTCGATCCGAGCCCGTGGCTCGATATGACGGCGGTGTTTGGCGACGACGACAAACTCTCGGGCGTGACCATACTCTGTCACCCCTCGGTGCCCGGTTATCCACAGCGCTGGATCCTGCGTCGGAAGCGCAGTATGCAGAATCCTGTTTACCCTGGCCGCGTGCCGGTTGCCCTCTCGACCGCAACGCCGCTCGTGTTTCGTTACCGGCTGATCCTGCATCGTGGCGAAGTGACCGCCGACGAGATTCGCAAATGGCAGACGGCGTTCAGCAAACAGTAATCTGACCACCAGACAAGGCACAGCAGCGATGTCCGAATTTGAGCTGACTCAACAGCAACTCGATCAGTACCGCGAGACGGGGCATTTGACTGTCGAGGAACTGCTCTCTGCCGACGAGGTTGCCGCTGCGCTGCGTGACGTCGACGACTGGAGTCGCGAATTCCTCGCATCACTGCCAGAAGAAAAGCGAGCGTGGTATCTGGAGCGCGAAACGCAATCGGCCGCACTGCGCAAGCTCGATAACCCCGTCTTCGAGCGGCCGGTGTTTCGGCACATGGCGAGTCAGCCACGCCTGCTCAGATGTGTCGAGCAACTGATCGGGCCTGGCCTGCGAGTCTGGTTCAGTCAGATCTTCATGAAGCCGCCCGGCGGCGGTGGCCCGAAGCCCGTTCATCAGGACAATTTCTACTTCGGTCCGAGCAACCTCGACGGAGTCGTCACCGTCTGGATCGCGCTCGACGATGCCACCGTTGAAAACGGGTGCCTTTACTACGCCGACAGGTCAAACAAGGGACCGGTTCTCGATCACGTCGCTCCCGCAGGCGAGCCGTTCAACCTGCAGATTCCGCCCGAGGTCGCCTCGCAGTACGCGATGACTCCAGCTCCGGTTCGCAGCGGCGGCGTCTCGTTTCATCACGGCAATACGCTGCACCAGTCATCGGATAACCGCAGCGACCGCGCTCGCCGCGCCGTCGCGTTCCACTATGTGAATTCGCAGACGGGATTCGCCAATCCAGCGCTCGCGTACGACGAGAGCGTCATCGTCGACATTTCTGCCGCGTAATTCGACTTCGCGGTCAGGTGTGATCGACCACTGCGGAATTCGCGCAGACCTCGGACCGCACTGTTGAGAAAGTGTGTCAGGAATGGCACTGGAACGCGTTCAGCGTCCACAGAAAACGGAGTGACCAATGACCTCGATTCCGCGCACGTTGAGCTGGCAGGGAGAACTGCCGGGCCGACTGCGAATGATTGACCAGACAAAGCTGCCCGCCGAGTTTCTCGAAATCGACTGCGAGACGGTCGAGTCTGTCTGGGAAGCGATTCGCTCACTGCGCGTTCGCGGAGCACCGGCGATCGGTGTTGCGGCCGGTTACGGCACGATCGTCGGTCTGCAGGGAGGTGCGTACGCGAACCGGTCCGCCTTCGACGCACGACTGACCGACGTCACCGACTATCTGGCAACGAGCCGGCCGACGGCGGTCAATCTGTTCTGGGCACTCGACCGGCTGAAACACGTGGCGGCCGCACATCCGGATCTGGCGCCGTCGGCAATGCTTGCGCGGTTGCTCGACGAGGCACGAGCCATCGACGCCGAAGACCGCGAGATGTGCGCGGCCATGGGACGGCACGGAGCGAGTCTGCTGCCGCAGGCGGGCGGCGTGCTCACGCATTGCAACGCGGGCGGACTGGCGACGGCGGGTGACGGGACCGCTCTGTCAGTCATCTTCGCGGCGGTGGCTGCCGGACATGATCTGCACGTCTTCGCTGACGAAACCAGACCGCTGTTGCAGGGAGCACGACTGACCGCCTGGGAATGTCGCCAACGGAACATTCCGGTCACGGTGATCTGCGACTCGATGGCCGCTCTGCTGATGCGCGACCGCAAGGTCCAGGCCGTGATCACCGGAGCTGACCGGATTGCGGCCAACGGCGACGCCGCCAACAAAGTCGGTACGTACTCGGTCGCGATGCTTGCGCAGGCACACGGCGTTCCGTTCTACGTCGCCGCTCCATCGAGCACCTTTGATCTGCCACTGGCCAGCGGAGCGGACATCCCGATTGAAGAACGCGACGCGACTGAAATCACGCACGGCTTCGGACGACAGACCGTGCCCGACGGCGTCAACGTGTGGAACCCGGCGTTCGACGTCACTCCCGCTCACCTGATCAAGGCGATCGTGACGGAGCGCGGAGTTATTTCTCCGGTCTCGACTGAATCCGTCGCAGCAATGCTGAGCTGAAGGCTGGGCGAGTTCCGGCGCTCCATCGGGGCAGGTCACTCGGCCACCAGGCCGTGACTGCGATCGACTGCCTCGATCATCGCTTCTGTGATCCCGCAGTCGCCCCGGCTGAGCAGAAACAGAATTCGCCCCGGTCTCAGGTACCAGCTCGCCCAGCTCAGCGGCGAGTCGCCGTTCACATCGCGGATTGATTGATCGGCACCGGCAGCCAGCAGCAGTTCGATGGTCTCAATGGTCCCAAACGCCGCAGCGCGGTGCAGCGGCGTCTCCCCACGCGTCCGAACATCACGCCAGAATCCCTCGGAGGGAATCCCTGGAATCGTCTGTCGATTCGGATCGGCTCCGGCATCGAGCAGCAGTCGGACCAGCTCGCTGCGATCTTCGTGAGCCTTCGTCAACGCCGCGTGCAAAGGCGTCTCGCCAGTCCGTAAACAGCCGGCATTCGGATCGGCGCCTGCGTCAAGCAGCAGCCGCACGCACTCGACCTGATTCATAAACGCCAGCCCGGTCAGGACCGGCGTGTTATTTTCGTTCTTCTGGAGGTTCGGGTCCGCGCCGTGTTCGAGCAGGTACGCGATCACTTCCGGATGAAACGTCAGCAGCGGCCCCATTCCATGCTCATCGACACCATTCACGTCAGCACCAGCCTCAACGAGTCTCTTGACTCGATCGAGGTCTCCCCGGTGACTGGCGGCAACAAGTTCCGGACTGAGCGATTCCACGTGTCTGTTCCTTTTGTCAGGGCGCATTTCCATCTGAAGTGCAACGGGCTGTTGGCTGAGGGTGAATCAGCTCTGGTTCGGACAGAAGGGAGTTCGCCGCCTTCCGCCCTTCACCCTCGC
>WGMU01000003.1 GCA_016124895.1 bacterium | reverse complement strand
GGTAATCTGTACGCCGGAAGAACTGATGGAGATCGATGATGAATTCTGAATTCAACGATCCGATCGTTGCCGAGATTCGCAAAGAACGCGAGCAGCACGCGGCACAGTTTGGCTTCGATCTGGGTGAGATTTTCCGCGACATTCAGGAACAACAGCGGGCGTCCGGCAGAGAGTTCGCCCGCTACCCGGCTCGTCCCGCTCAGCCGACGTCAGTCTTGGCTGCCGGTCAGGCCCACAAGGACTCCTGAGCAGCGGGGCATGCTTTGCCGCTCTGTGGGTAAGAAGGCGTTGGCCGGACCGAGTAGCGCAGCGACGATGTTCCGGCAATCATCCAACAGCGAATGCAGTTGCTGCCGGAGCGGAGCTTCGCTTGACCCGGCCTACTCGTCGCTCTGACGAACTCCCGACGAGGAGCTGGACTTCACGCGTTAAGTTTTCGTGTGGCGCGTCGGAAGTCGAGCGGAAATGCGGGGCGCTCGTTAAGCTCTCCGGCCATGAACCACGGATACTTTCATCGTGAATTGCCCGAGGCGCTGGCTGATCTCACTGATCTGGCGTTTGATCTGCGCTGGAATAACTGCCCGGCCGCGCGACATCTGTGGAGCCGGTTTGATCCGGGCATATGGGAGCGGACCGAGAATCCGTTTCTTGTCCTGCAGTCGGCGCATCAGGACCAGATTGATGCCGCCGCCAATGATGAACCGCTGTTGCGGGAACTGCAGGACTGGCAGAACGAAGTCGGCGAGTATTACTCGTCGGAACCCGAGTTCCGGTCGCTCGACCCGGATCATGTGCTGAAGACAGTCGCGTATTTCAGCATGGAGTTCGGTCTCAGCGAGTCGCTGCCGATCTATTCCGGCGGATTGGGAATGCTGGCGGGAGATCATCTCAAGACGGCCAGCGATCTGGGTGTGCCGCTGGTCGGAATCGGGCTGCTGTATCAGCAGGGCTACTTCCGGCAGGTCATCGGAGATTCGGGTGAGCAGGTGGAAGCGTATCCGTTCAACGATCCCGGATCGCTACCCGTGCGACCGGTGGCTGAACCCGACGGTCAATGGCTGCGGGTGAAGCTGCCTTTGCCGGGGCGGTCACTGTATCTGCGCGTGTGGGAGGCTCGTGTCGGGCGAGTGCGTCTGTTGCTGCTCGATTCGAACGACTCGATGAACACAGCCTTGGACCGCGGCATCACGGCGCAGCTTTACGATGCCGGACGTGACAAGCGGTTGCTGCAGGAGATCGTGCTGGGTGTAGGCGGATGGAGACTGATCGAGCAACTCGGGCTGGACGTCGACGTCTGCCACCTCAACGAAGGACACGCGGCGTTCGCCGTGCTGGCGCGGGCGGCGGCGTTTTCACAGAAGCACGGCGTGCTGTTGCGACAGGCGTTTACGGCCACACGAGCCGGCAATGTTTTCACGACGCACACCCCTGTCGAGGCGGCGTTCGACCGTTTTGACGCCCAGCTCCTTGCCCGTTATGCGCGATCCTTTCTCGACGAGGTCGGCTTGCCCCTTGACGAGCTGCTCGCGCTTGGCCGGCAGAATCCGGACGACACCTCAGAACCATTCAACATGGCCTGGCTGGCGATGCACGGCTGCTGTCACGTCAACGCCGTCAGCCGGTTGCACGGTGAGGTCAGCCGGTCACTGTTCAGCAGCCTGTTTCCTCGCTGGCCGCAGAACGAGGTCCCGGTGCGAGCCATCACGAACGGTGTCCACGTTCCGACATGGGCCTCGCGGCGGGCGGCGAAGCTCTGGGGCGACGAAACCGGCAACCACCTGTGGCTCGACGGCCTGCAGCACGTGGCCGATCGAATCCTCGCATTACCGCCTGAAGACATCTGGTCGTTCCGAACGGTCCAGCGGCAGGCACTGCTCGAACACGTCTGGATTCGCTACGCCGAGCAGATCGAGTCAGACGCCGCCACCAAAGGCGGAACTGTGCCGGACCCCGACGCAATGCTCGACCCGAATGTGCTGACGATCGGCTTCGCACGCCGCTTCGCTACATATAAGCGGGCGACGCTGCTGTTGTCCGATCCCGAACGTCTGAAGCGTCTGCTGCTGGATGAACATCGTCCGGTGCAGCTTGTCGTCGCCGGCAAGGCGCATCCCAACGACGGCTTTGGCAAGGATCTGGTCCGGCAGATGACGCAGTTCCTCAGCCAGCCGGAACTGCGCGGCCGGGCGATCTTTCTGGAAGATTACGACATGGTGCTCGGCCAGCATCTGGTGGCCGGCGTCGACGTCTGGCTCAACACGCCGCTGCGTCCGAACGAAGCCTGCGGGACCAGCGGGATGAAAGTGCTGGTCAATGGCGGGTTGAACGTTTCGGTGCTCGATGGCTGGTGGGACGAAGCCGTCGACGTTGACGAGCCGGATGCCGGTGACAAGGCGTCGCTCCGACCTGGCTGGATCGTCGGTTCACGCGAGCCAGGAAGCGTTGACGAAGTGAATCGTCGCGACGCAGCCAGCCTGTTCGACGTCCTGGAAAATGAAGTCATCCCCGAGTTCTACGACCGGGATGCCGACGGCATCCCGCACCGCTGGATCGATCGCGTGAAAGCCAGCATGGCTCAGTTGACGCCGCAGTTCAGCGCGACGCGAATGCTGCACGAGTACGTTGAGCACGCCTACCTGCCAGCGGCACGCGCCTACTCGGCGAGAGCAGCCGACGGAGCAAAGCTGGCCGCCGACGTCCGGAAGTGGATCGATCACGTGAAGACTCACTGGGGGCACGTCCGCATCGGCCAGGTGCGCCGCTGCGAAAACGGCGACGAACGCAGTGTCAGTGTCGACTGCTGGCTCGACGATATCCCGCCGGAGTTTGTCCGCGTCGAGTTGTATGCCGAGTCGCAGGGCAGCACGCCGACGTCAATCATCGAACTCAGCCGGTCCGACTCGCTGCCGGGTGCCGTCAACGGCTTTCGATTCGCTGGATCGATTCCAGGCACACGTCCGCTCAACGATTACACTGCCCGCATCCGGCCGCAGCATCCGGCGGCGTTTGTTCCGATCGAGAATGACTGCATCCTGTGGGAGCACTGAGTACAGTTCCTGCCGTGTTCGTCGGGGATGCCTGGATGCCGGCGGAGTGATCACGATCATCAACGTCTGGAGTCATCAGCCGCGAAGCCTCTCCAATTTGGAATCACGCCGTTACAGTCAACATGGTCAAGTCACTGGCCAGCACGCATGTCTCAAGCATCGATCACAGAACAGCTCGCGACACTGAACTTCACGCAGGACCTCCCCGAGTCTGTACGCGACGCACTCGCGAAGATCGCGTCCGAGCGAACGCTGGCTCCGGGCGACGTCGCCTGCCGCGAAGGCCAATCGACAAAGGAACTGTTTCTCATCGTCAGCGGTCACGTGGGGCTCGACATGTTCGTTCCCGGCCGTGGTCAGGTGCGCATTCTCACACTGCGGTCTGGAGAAGTGCTGTCCTGGTCTGCGATCGTCGGCAATCACGGAGCGACGGCAACCGGCACGGCACTCGATAAAACGCACGTAATCGTATTTCACGACGACGATCTGACCCGGCTCTGCCAGACCAACCACCACGTCGGCTACCTCGTCATGCGCGAACTGGCAAAGGCCATCTCGCGCCGGCTGGTGTCAACGCGTCTGCAGTTGCTTGATCTGTTCGCGACTGAGAAGGCGTGAGCAGCAGATTCCACTCGTCCAGTTAACGGGAGCCGTCGGGACGATTCCGCTTCAATTGGTTCAGTCGAGAATCTCCCGCGTCATTATTCTGCCAACTTCTGAGTCGTCGAACGAAGAATGACCACCGAATATTTTCTGCCGAAGGCTGCACTGCAGTCACTGATTGACTGCCTGCATGGCGATGGGTTTACCGTCGTCGGGCCGACGGTTGAGCAGAGTGCAATCATTTATGACGAGATTGAATCCGTCGACGCCCTGCCGCGCGGCTGGACCGATCGCCAGGAAGCTGCGAAGTACCGTCTGGAACGACGCGATGATGACTCGCTATTCGGGTTTGTCGTCGGTCCTCACTCGTGGAAGAAGTACCTGTTTCCGCCGCTGACGACACTGTCGTCGGCTCAGCAGAGCGAGTCCGGCTGGCAGATGCAGACGCCGGAAGCGGATGCGAGGAAGTTGGCCTTTCTCGGCGTGCGGGCCTGCGAGCTGGCCGCGATCGGCATTCAGGATCGCGTCTTCACTGGCGGGCCGTACGTCGATCCGGTTTACAACGCGCGACGAAAGAACGCCTTCATCATCGCCGTGAACTGTACGCAGTCCGCGTCAACGTGCTTCTGCCGTTCGATGAACACCGGACCGCGCTGTTCGTCAGGGTTTGATCTCGCGCTGACCGAACTGCCGGACGGGTTTGTCATCGAAGTCGGCAGCGACGCGGGGACGGAGCTGCTCGGACGGCTGGCAACGGAATCCGTCACGGCCGAGCAGCTTGAAGCAGCGGAACAGGCCCGGCAGCAGGCGATCGATCAACAGACAAAGCAGCTCAATACGGACAGCATTCGCGACCTGCTGCTCGGAAATCTGGATCATCCCCGCTGGGCGGAAGTCGGTGCGATCTGTCTGGGCTGTACCAACTGCACGATGGTCTGCCCGACGTGTTTCTGCAGCAGTGTCGAGGACGTTGCTGATCTGTCCGGCGAAAACGTTGAACGGCAGCGGCACTGGGATTCGTGCTTCAATCTGAGCTTTTCCTACATGAGCCACGGAACGGCGAGAAACACGATCGCTCACCGTTACCGGCAGTGGCTGACACACAAGCTGGCGTCGTGGCACGACCAGTTTGATTCGAGCGGCTGCGTCGGCTGTGGCCGCTGCATCACCTGGTGCCCGGTCGGCATCGATCTGACCGAAGAAGTCGCCACGATTCGCGGCAACGAGGCGTTCTGCGATCTGGGTACGGAGAACGAAGAATGAGTTCGACTTCGACCGGTCTGCCGAATCTCGATCCGTGGCTCGCTTACACTGTGCGGATTGCTGCCGTAACACATGAGATCGACGATGTCTCAACCTACCATCTGAAGTTCACCGATCAGGCTGTGGCTGACACGTTTTCGTTTCAGCCGGGCCAGTTCAACATGCTTTATCTGCCAGGCGTTGGCGAAGCGGCGATCTCGATCAGCAGCGACCCGGCGAAGCACGCCATGCTCGACCATACGGTTCGCATTGCCGGTAACGTCACCCGCACCCTCGCGAATCTGGAGGTCGGGGCGACGTTCGGACTGCGCGGCCCGTTCGGCAGTGCGTGGCCCGTTGACGCGTGCTGCGACCGTGACGTGATCATCGTGACCGGTGGCATCGGCCTCGCTCCTTTGCGACCAGCCATTTACGAACTGCTGAACCGGGCGTCCGAGTTCGGTCAGCTCACGCTGCTGTACGGAGCGCGCGAGTCGGCCGGGCTGCTCTACACCGGCGAGTTCGACGAATGGCGGAGCCGCGGCCTCGACATTCACACGACCGTCGACCGCGCATCAGGAGGTTGGACCGGCAACGTCGGCGTCGTCCCGCAATTGCTCGATCGTCTGCCGCTGAACGATCCACAGAACACGACCGTGCTGTGCTGCGGTCCGGAAGTCATGATGTGGTACACCGCCCGGTCAGCACTCGGTCGCGGCATCCCGCAGGAACGGGTTTATGTCTCGCTGGAACGGAACATGAACTGTGCGATCGGCCTGTGCGGTCACTGCCAGTTCGGCCCGACTTTTGTCTGTAAAGATGGCCCCGTCGTGCGCTACGACTGTGTCGCCGACTTCCTGCGAGTGGAAGGATTCTGACTGATGAGCAACGCAACTGCCGCGTCGAAACCCAGGCTGGCAGTCTTCAAGTTCGCGTCGTGCGACGGCTGTCAGCTTTCGCTGCTGGACGCCGAAGACCAACTGCTCTCCGTCTGCGGAATCGTCGACATCGCGTATTTTCTCGAAGCAACAAGCCGGATCCAGGACGGACCATACGACATCGCGCTGGTCGAAGGTTCGATCACAACGCCGCATGATGAGCAGCGGATTCAGGAAGTCCGGCGGCGATCGAAATACCTGATTACGATCGGCGCCTGCGCGACTGCCGGTGGAATTCAGGCTCTGCGGAACTGGGGAGACATCGACGCCTTTACGCAGGCCGTCTACGCCAGCCCGCAGTACATCAGCACGCTGGCGACCTCGACGGCCATCGCTGATCACGTCGCCGTCGATTTCGAGCTGCGCGGCTGTCCGATCAACCAGTACCAGTTGATTGAAGTCCTGCAATCGCTGGTTGCCGGCCGGCGGCCGCGGACGAAAACCCACAGCGTCTGCATGGACTGTAAACAGCGCGGCAACGTCTGTCTTCCCGTCGCGACAGGCGAACCGTGCCTCGGCCCCGTGACGCAATCCGGCTGCGGGGCGATCTGTCCGACATACAACCGCGGCTGTTACGGCTGCTACGGACCAGCTCAACAGACGCACGTGCAAAGTCTGACGGACCACCTGGTGAGACAGGGAGCAGCGCCAACTCAACTCGTGCAGTTGCTGCGTAACTTCAACTCCGGTGCTGAAGCGTTCCGCGAGGAGAGCGAGCGCCTCAGCAGCCCGGTCTGACGGATCGACAGGAATCAGAAATCGTGTCCCACGCACGCACAATTAAAGTTGAAGCACTGACTCGCGTTGAAGGTGAAGGCGGGCTGTACGTGCAGCTTGTCGGCGACCGGATCGAGGACGTCAAACTCAGCATTTACGAGCCGCCGCGGTTCTTTGAGGCGTTTCTCAAGGGCCGGCGGCTCGAAGAAGTTCCGGACATCACCGCACGAATCTGTGGCATCTGCCCGGTGGCTTATCAGATGAGTTCGGTCCACGCGCTCGAAGCGGCACTTGGCGTGACGATCTCTCCGGAGATTCGCCGACTGCGGCGGCTGCTTTATTGCGGCGAGTGGATCGAGAGTCACGCGTTGCACATGCACCTGCTGCACGCCCCGGATTTCGTCGGCGTCGACAGCGGGATCGAACTGGCCGAACACTTTCCCGACGAAGTCAACCGCGGTCTGCGGCTCAAGAAGCACGGCAACGAACTACTGGAAGTGCTCGGCGGCCGGGCGATCCATCCGATTAATGTGGCGGTCGGAGGCTTTTATCGAGCCCCGAAACGAGACGACCTGCTGAAGCTGCTGCCGGATTTTGAGTGGGGACTCGACGCGGCCGTCGAGACGACTCGCTGGGTCGCGACGCTCGACTTCCCTGACTTCACGCGAGCCTACGACATGGTCGCGCTGCAGCATCCGGACGAATATGCGATGAACGAGGGCGACGTCGCATCGACGAACGGTCTGACCGTTCCCGTCACGGAGTACGAAGCTCACTACGAAGAATTTCACGTCGAGCATTCGACAGCACTGCACAGCGGCCGGATCACCGGCGACGGCTCGGACGGGCACGCGAGCTATCACGTCGGACCGCTCGCACGCGTGAATCTGAATCTCGACCGGCTGAAGCCGCGAGCCCGTAAACTCGCGGACGAGGTCGGTATCAACTGGCCGTGCTGGAATCCGTTTCAGGCGATCATCGCCCGCGGGCTGGAACTGGTTCACGCGTACGAAGAGGCGATTGAGATCATCCGTGATTATCAGCCATTTGCTCCGTCGCGGATTGAATACTCCTGCAAAGCCAGTGGTGGCTGCGCGGCGACCGAGGCACCTCGCGGGCTGATCTATCACCGGTACGAAGTCGATGACGACGGGCTCGTCACGTTTGCGAAGATCGTCCCGCCGACGTCGCAGAATCAGCAGCAGATCGAAGCCGATCTGCGCGACTGGCTGCCGCGGGTGCTCAGCGACGACGATCAGCAGACAGCTCGCGACTGTGAGCGACTGGTACGGTGTTACGACCCGTGCATCAGTTGCTCGACGCACTTTCTGAAACTGACGGTTGATCGTGAGGCGGTAGAGGGGCGGAAGTTGGCAGAATGATGCAGGCGGACTTTGCTGCTGAATGATTCTGCCATGAATGATTCTGCCAATCTCCGGTCACTGAATTCCCGGTTCAACGGCAATAACGTTATGAGCACTCGTGGGACACTGCTGGTTGGCATCGGGAGTCCGCACGGCGATGACCAGATTGGCTGGCGCGTCGCCGACGCGTTACGCTCAGTGGGCTTTCCGGATGTCGATGCCCGCGAAGCCTCGGCGCCCTCGCAACTGCTTGACTGGCTCGAAGGAGTCAGTCGGCTGATTGTCTGCGACGCGTGCCAGGCTCGACGTCAATCAATGACTCGCTCGACAGACGCGATTCTCCGAGTTCACCGCTGGGAATGGCCGACGCTGCAGGTCACGATGCTGCGTTCGGCCGGCAGCCATTCGTTCGGTCTGCCGCAGGTGCTGCAACTCGCTGAGCGGCTCGGACGATTGCCCGCGGAGGTGATCGTCTTTGGCGTCGAGGGCTCTCAGTTCGATGCGTTTGCGGAAGTCTCTCCTGACAGCGTCCGGTTGCTTGAGCGAGTGACCAGCGTGATCGTGGCAGAGCTTGAGGCAGGGCCGATTCCGATCGGCCGAACTTCTGCCCATCCGCACGCTGATGGCCGGTAAGGACCTTCCCTGCGTCACTGCCGACTGCTCTGCATTGATGCTCGGCTGTGCGGATGCAATCCCTGCCTCATTTCCGTGGTGGTTCGGCAGATTCGATGAACCGGGTTGGCAGGCGTTTGCGGACGAGGAGAGCGATCAGCAGCGGGACAGTGCCGGAAACAATGGCGACAGTCAGCAGCGTCTTCTGGTCCTGGAAACCCGCTCCGCAGGCGGCATAGACGAAGGCGATGCCCAGGTTTGCCGCGAGGACCGGCAGCAGGAACTGACGCCAGGTCAGAGTTGTCGTGCCAAAGAGCAGGACGCAGGCTTCGGCCAGGATCGGCAGGGGGCGACTCAGCAGCAGGATGGCGGGGCCGTATTTCGTGGCGGCGGCCTCGACTTTTGCCAGATCGTCAGGTTCTGCAAAGCGGTACGCGAAGGGCTTGCCGAGGAGCTTCGACAGGCCGAAGCCACAGCACGCTCCAATGGTCAGCCCCAGCCAGGACCACAGCGTCGCGGGCCACAGACCGATGACTCCGCCCGCGTACGTCACAACGGAACTCGACGGGATCGGCAGGAAGATGTCGCTGGCGAGTGTGCCGACAACAGCGGCAGCAAGGACACCGCCGGTCTGTTCCCGCTCGCGCTGCAGCCAGGCCTGCACGTCCTGCTCGAACGCTTCGCCCAGCAGCAGGAACGGGACGATCGGAATCGCCAGGAAAAAGGCGAGCATCAGGCAGACGTTAATGACGGGCCGCATTGGAGGAATATCAGGGCGGACGAGGCAGGCTGCCGAAACTCTGCCCGAGTTTCGCTACGGAGCAGTTCAGCGTCAGAGAATCTCGTTGATCACGTGCCCGCGCGTGATCGGCATCGGGCGGCCGGACTGATCGACCATCTGCGTTTCCGGCTCGTAGCCCATGCAGTGAAAGATCGTCGCTGCGATGTCGCGCGGCTCAACTCGGCCGCTGACAGGATGCGCCGCATGCTGATCGCTCGCTCCGTAAACGACTCCACCGCGAATGCCGCCACCGGCCAGAGCGACGGAGAAACACGAGCCCCAGTGGTCGCGACCGGCTCGCGCGTTGATCTTCGGCGTGTGGCCGAACTCGCCAACCCAGGCGACCAGCGTTTCGTCCAGCATCCCGCTGTCTTCGAGATCCTCCAGCAGTGCCGAAAACGACTGGTCCATGATCGGGCACAGAAACTCTTTGCAGCACGGTGCGAAGTCTTTGTGGACGTCCCACGAACCATTGTTCTCTTTGCCTTCGATCTGCTGCCAGTTGACCTGAACGAGCGAGACTCCGGCTTCCACAAGTCGCCGCGCCAGAAGGACCGACTGAGCGAACTTCGAGCGACCATAGCGGTCGCGTGTCGCGTCGGATTCGCGCGAGATCGCGAATGCCTCACGTGCCTGGCCGCCATTAAGCAGGTCGAATGCC
This sequence comes from bacterium, assembly GCA_016124895.1. Lineage (GTDB taxonomy): Bacteria > Planctomycetota > Planctomycetia > Planctomycetales > Planctomycetaceae > JAPOLP01. The sequence goes on along the minus strand of WGMU01000003.1, from coordinate 100,412 downwards.
TGACCGAACCGCCGTGAGAAGCTCTGCACGCTGTTCTGCTGATCGAGATGCCGCGAGACGCTGTCGAGTTGTCCGAGCAGGTCGCGTCGCCGCCCGACTCGTCCGGACGAGACTTCATCGGGCAGAGCGAGATCCGGAATCTGAAAGTTCTTGTCGCTGGGATCGCAGGTCAGCAGCCACGGGTCGTACTGGCGTCCGAGAATGCCGCCGTCCTGTCCCGGCCAGACGATCTCGCCGACGTTGGCAATGTGTCGCGGCAGAGTGATCGCTGACGGCAGCCCGCCGCGATCCGGTCGCAGCGTCCGCGTGATTGCCCCCAGAGACGGGCACAGGTTCGGCGCTTTCGCAGTGACGTTTTCTCGACTGAGCGGAATGTGCGGCACGCCAGTCAGCATCTGATAGCCGCTCGACGAATGCGAATTGTCACCCGACACGACACCGCGCAGCACGGCGATGCGGTCGGTCAACTGAGCCGTGCGCGGCATCAGCTCGCTGATGTGAAACCCCGGCGTCTTTGTCGGAATCGGGCTGAACGGGCCGCGGATATTCTCCGGAGCATCGGGCTTTGGATCCCACGTCTCGTGCTGCGGAGGTCCTCCAGCCAGCCAGAACAGGATTACGGACTTCGCTTTTCCGAACGCGACGCCCGGCTGAGCGCGGCCGCTCGCTGAGGTGCCTGCGTTCGCCTCCCGCTGATCCAGCACTTGCGGCAGAGAGAGCCCGAGCGCTCCCAGCCCGCCGATGCGTACGGCTTCGCGCCGCGAAATTCCGTCGCACAATCGCAGGCTTTGATTCTGAAGTTGCAGCATCGACCTGTTACCTGTTTCTGGTCACGTCCTGCCGTCACGAGACTGCCCAGGTGGCGCAGCCAAAGCGGCATCGATCCTATCGGCGATCGGTGATCAGAAACAGGTTGCTGTTCGAGCTGAATTCGCCAGTAGCCGGATTCTCCAGAATGCGGGCCGCGGTTGCCTCCCGCGTCCTGCGCGAACGCGCTACGTCCGATGATTAACGAGATGATCAACCGGAGACCGAGTCACTCCGGATCACAGGCCGTCCAGATGCGCGAGCATCTTTGCAGTCAATGTGAACGTTTCGTCAATCAGCTCGATGCGGCGCGGAGCCGGATCATCGCCTTCGCCAGTGGCTCCGATGTCGTAACCTCCGTTGCCGTTGAGGTCGTCGATGCCCTGCTCGCCCAGCAGGATGTCGTCACCTCCGCCGCCGACCAGCATGTCGTCGCCATCGCCGCCCACAAGCGTGTCGTCGCCGAGTTCGCCTTTGAGAATGTCGTTTCCGTCGCCGGACGAGATGCCATCGTTACCGGCTCCTCCCATGATGGTGTCGTCGCCGTCGCCAGCGACGATCTCATCATCGCCGTCGTCGCCATCGATCAGGTCGTCGCCATGATCACCGAGAATCGTATCGTTCCCGGCCTGCCCACGAATGACGTCGTTGTTGCGGCCTCCGTCAAGAAAATCGTTTCCGCCGCCGCCGTGCAACGTGTCCGCACCCGAGGAACCTTCGAGCGAATCGGCATCGGCACCTCCGACCAGCAGGTCATCGCCGAACTGACCAAGCAGTGTATCGTTCCCGTTGTCCCCCATCAGCGTGTCATTATCGAGCCCGCCGAAGATGCTATCGTCACCGTCGCCCCCGGACAGAAGGTCGTTGTTCGCCTCGCCGTTGACCGTATCATCACCGCCGCCGGCTGCGACAGTGTCTGAACCATCGCCGCCGAGAATGCTGTCGTTGCCGTCGTTGCCGATCAGAGAGTCGTCGCCGCTCCCGCCGTCAATACGGTCACCGGACGAACTGCCGATCAGAGTATCGTTGCCGTCGTTTCCGTTGAGTCGCAGCTTGACATCGCCCACAACGGCAGCAGATGCGTCGACGAGGTCATTTCCGCCATTACCATTAAGCGAAATCGCCGCGAGCCCGGCTCGATTCACAGCCTGGACGACGATCGTGTCAGCCCCGCCGCCGCCATTGACGACGATGCTCCGGAAGCTGCGATCGACGGTCAGGACCGCCGGACCGTCGGTCACTGTCAGATCACCATTCGCGTTCTGCGAAACGACAAACGAGTTGTTCGAGTTGTCTCCGTTCACTTCGACAGTGTTGAATCCATCGTCGCCGAACAGACTGTCCTGCCCCTGCCCTTGGCCATCCCAGCCGAGCGTGTCATCTCCGAGCCCGCCATTGAGAACGTCGTCGCCGCCCTGTCCGTAAAGTCGGTCGTCGCCAAGCGATCCGTTAATGGTGTCGTGCCCCGCACCGCCGTAAACCGTGTCGTTGCCTCCGCCGGCGTCGATCAGATCATCACCCGCGTTGCCGACAATCAGGTCGTTGGAACTGGCAGCCCGGATCGTGTCGTTGCCTTCTCCGCCATAAATCGTGTCGTCCTGATTGCCGAGGATCGGCGGAGTTGCCGGTGGTGGCGGCGGCGGCGGCGGTGCGAGATTCGCACCGGCGGTAATTGCTGTCAGAATCGAATCAGCAAGCTGCGTCGAGTTTCCGGTGTTGATCTGGAAGAACAATGGATCACCGGGCTGGATATCGTCAGCCGATGGACCAGGTGTGATTCCGTTCTCAACCGCGGCGCCAGTCGTGTTCACTGCGCCAGTCAGAATGGAGAGACCTTCGAGCGGGCCACGGGGGATATTCCCAAAGAATGACGGCGTCCCCAGGCCAATCACCTTGATGCCTCGGGAAATCAGCTCGTCGACCGTGTTCTGAACGGTCGCACCTCGCCCTCCAGGCGACATCAGATCGGCCTGGTTCAGAATCTGCGAGGCCGGCACCGTCACACTATTCACGCCAACATACGGATCGATGTTGTCTGGCTGGACCGTGTAGGACGCATCAGTCGCCAGCAGCACGAACTTTTGAGATCCAGGTCGGAAGCCGACACCGTCGTTTGACATCGAGACGGGATACGTCGGCGCGATGACTGGACCAGTCGGATCAGGCGTAAATGACGAATAGGCTGGGACATCGCCTTCCGGTCCTGGATTGGTTTGAGTCGTCACCAGCCCGGCAGGCCCGCTGTCGATCGTGTCGCCGTCGCCGTTTCCATCGAAACCCGCACCAGTCGCGACCTGATACAGCCCTTCAATCACGCTTTCCGGTCCGGTTCCACCAAAGCCTGGAGAACTTCGATTCAGCGCACTGTTAATAGCCGTGAAGAAGTTCGGCTCGGAATCGGAGACGACCGGTTGATTGAGCAGGAACGGAGCATCGTCGACCGAAAACGTTGTCGGATAATCTTCAAAACGGCCAACACCAAAGCCAAAGTCTGCTGTTGGAAAGTTCGTCTGCAGGTTAGCAATTAACTGTGGGAATGCTGCAGCGAGCGTTGGGGCTGCGCTCGTGAAACTGCCGGTATCGTCAAACAGCAGGAAGACGTCGATCTGCAGCGGATCGTTGTCGAGAATGCGGCCTTCACCCTGATTGTCGATGATCGTGGCGTTGACCGCGTTGCTGAGATCCAGCGTGAAGATTTCGTCGCTTTCGTTGACGATGTCACCCAGCACCGGCACGCTGACCGTTGCTGTCGCCTGTCCAGGCTGGAAGATCAGTCGGCCGGACTGGCCAACATAGTCGGCACCATCGGTCGCTGTGCCCTCGGTCGTCTGATAATCAACCGCGACCTGAACCGGAACCGTTTCCGACAGGCTGACAGTAAAGACCGCGTTGACGGCTCCCGTATCCGGCTCGTCGAGTTCCACATTGTCGATCGTGATAAACACGTTCGCGATGGTGTCGACCAGATCGTCGCCCGTACCGGCATCAATGTAGTCCGCACCGGACAGCGATAGAATCGTGTCGTCTCCTCCGTTTCCGTACACGGTATCATCGCTGATCGACATCACCTGAGTGCCGATGATCGAGATTGATTCGTCAACCAGCAGATCGTTCGCTGCGCCGCCGAAGATGCGGTCGCTGCCGGGACCGCCTTCGACCGTGTCCTTGCGACTCCCGCCGACCAGCAGATCGTCTCCCGTATTGCCGCGTACGACGTCCTTGCCTCCGTCTCCGTACGCAGCGTCGTCGCCGTCACCGCCATCCAGCGTGTCGTTGCCGCCGTTACCTCTGAGATAGTCGTTGCCTGCGTCGCCGTTGATGACGTCGTCGTCGGCCCCACCCAGAAGCACGTCGTCGTCGTCGCCGCCGGAAATCAGATCGTTGCCCTGACTGCCGACGAGCGTGTCGTTCCCGGCCTCGCCAAGCAGCGAATCGACGCCGTCTTCGCCGTCAATACTGTCGTTGCCGTCACCGCCCAGAACCGTATCCAGTCCGTCGCCGGCGAAGACGAGGTCGTTATCGGCTCCGGCATCAATCGAATCGTCGCCGTCACCACCGTAAACCTCATCCGCACCAGCGCCGGCATTCAGAACATCGTTGCCGTCCTCGCCGCGCAACGTGTCCGCGCCGTCGCCGCCAAGAATCGTATCGGCACCGTCACCCGCCAGGACTGAGGTTCCTATGTCGGCACTGGCCGTGATCTGATCGTCGCCGTGACCGGAATCAACCGTGATCGTTGCCAGGCTGGAGAAAGCCGCCGCCGCAACTCCGCTGAGATCAATCACATCGTTCGCCGCGCCGGTGATGATTTCCAGAGAAGTGACAGACGATGTCGCCAGTGGGGGCAGTGACTGCAGCAGGGCTCCGTCCGCCAGCACTTCGACAATGCCAGAGGTGCTGGTACTTTCGCGGACCTCGATCGATTCTCCGGCGTCGCCCAGAACCTGCAGAGCCCCTTCGTCGAAGATTGCCACAACCGTCAGCAGCGTACGCACTTCAAGATACTCAGCCTTGCGGCCTGTGGACCGCGGACGTCTTCGCCGAAGCTGAGCGGCGCGTGATCGTACGAGTCGCTTCTGCAGTCCTTCGAGCCACGGGCTGACTGTCACGGCAATTCTCCTGACGGGCACGTATCCAGAACTCGTCGCGCAGACAGAACCTGCAACGAGTGGGGTGAAAGAACTGCTCGCGCCGACCCTTCACAGACAGAACAGAGGATCGCATTCTGTCGGTGCTGCGGATGTCGCCTCGGGCACGCGTTGTGAATGGCGTAGCGAAGCTGCCGCGCACACGGACTGATCGGATGGGAACAGTTCTTCCCTCTCCCGGTATGTCGACTGGCTCAGTCCGACCGTCGCATCCATTCCGGGCATCGGAACGATTCCACACAGTCGTTGCGATTGACCCGCGGAGCAGACGGCACGACGCAGAGAAATGCCGGAATCAGAACGGCCCGAGCAAACCTGACCATCGGTGTCCGCGGAGTTGCAGGTGCGAACGCTGCGACCCGGCTGGCCGGAGCGACGCAGCGAATGCTCAAAGCCACCGTGTGCGACGGAATCGTTACAACCAAAAGACTCGCATAGAGGAGAAAACCGGGACGCCGGCGTCATGTCCCGCAACGAACTTTGCACAGACTTTGGAGCGCCGACGTCATTGTGAGTGCCGAAACTCAACGTCGGAGTTTCCCTGGATGGCTACGTGACGGAACTCTCGCGAGTTTCGCGACGGGCTTCAGTCTCCGCCTCCTACTTGGACAGCGCCACTTTGGCGAAATGTGCGAGGATACAAGCACGAAGCGCAAGCGAGTGTGTTTGACGTAAATGACTCACTCACTCGCTTGCGCTTCGTGCTTGTACGGCAACCGAAAGTGGCGCAGTCCAACTACAAGCCGTCAAGCGCTTCCATGACGCTGACGATCAGCAGGAAGCTTTCGTCGATCGAACCTTCAATATTCGCGAGCGGTGCGTTGGCTCCCTGTCCGGCATTGCCTTTGTCGGTCGCTCCGCCACCGTCGAGCCGGTCATCGCCGAGCTGGCCGAACAGTGAGTCCTGTCCGCCGCCACCGTCGAGGATATCGTTGCCGTCGCCGCCTGCGAGTATGTCGTTTCCAGCCTGGCCAGCCAGCACGTCGTTGCCATCCTGACCGGACAGACCATCGTTGCCGTCGCCGCCGCGAATCGTATCGTCTCCATCGCCGCCAACGAGTTCGTCGTTTCCACCGTCGCCTTCGAGCAGATCGTCGCCGTGATCGCCGATCAGCTTGTCATCGCCTGAGAAGCCGCGCAGCGTGTCGTTACTGCGTCCGCCATTCAGCGTGTCGTCGCCGGCGCCGCCCAGCAGTGAGTCCTCGTTCGACTCGCCGAGCAGTGAGTCATTACCGTCCGAGCCGACGAGTGTATCGTTTCCGTTGCCTCCGCGAATGGTATCGTCGCCCGCTTCGCCATCCGCAAAGTCGAAGCCATTACCGCCCGAGATGCTGTCGTTGCCGAGGCCCCCATAAAGCGCGTCGTCGTCGTCGCCGCCCAGCAGCGTATCGTTGCCATCGCCGCCCTGAAGCTGATCGAGCCCGGTATCGCCCTTCAACAGATCGTTGCCTGCACCGCCAGACAGCGAATCGTTGCCCGCGCCGCCAGACAGCGTTTCAACGCCAGGGCTGCCGAGAATCACGTCCGGACCGTCGCCGCCCGCCAGGCTGACGCGGACGCGACCGAAGTCAGCGCCGCCGGCATCAATCCGGTCAGCTCCGCCCTGGCCATCGACCGTCAGCGTGATCAGCGGCACGTTGTTGAGTGAGCCGAGTATCACCCGATCTGCTCCGCCAGACGTTTCGAGGAACAGATTCTCGACAGACTCTTCAACAACCAGTTTTGCCGTCCCCTCTGTAACTGTCAGCAGGCCGTCGGTCGTCTGCGCGACCGTAAATGTCTCGGCCGCTCGCGTGCCCATAACCATAACGCGGTCACCGCCGGCACCTCCAAGCAGTGTATCGTCACCTTGATTGAGCCCGTTCCAGATGAGACCGTCATCACCGTCGCCGCCGTCGAGAATGTCGTTCCCACCGTTACCGAACAGTGAGTCGTTGCCGGTGTTTCCGAAGATCGTGTCGTGTCCGCCTCCACCGTAAACGGTGTCGTCTCCACCACCCGCGTCAATACTGTCGGACGCCGACCCGCCGATCAGCAGATCGTTGAAGTCACCACCGATCAACGTGTCACTGCCTGTTCCACCAATGATCGTGTCCGCCTGATTGCCGGTCAGCACGGGCACCGATGGCGCCGGTGGTGGGGCCGTCGCATTCGGAGGCGTGCCGCCGAGCGACTGCAGAAAGATTGTCGAGTCAAGAATTGTGTCGGACGCGTCGGCGATAATGAACGTGATCGTGTTCCCTGTCGCACCATCCGACAACAAAGACGAAAACGACAGCAGTGGATCACCGCCGGGGGCCAGCACGCCGTCGAGTTCTGTCCCAGCGACAGGCTGCATGTCCGGATGGTCGACGTTGACCGGCGCGCCATTGAAGACCGCGATATTCACGCCATTCAGATAAATCCCGAAGGCGTCAATGAATGGTGAGCCAACAAACTCCGGATATTCTTCCGAACCGAACACCAGAGTAAAAAACAGGGTGTCAAAGCCGGACTGCAGATCGAAGTCGATATCGATTCGCGTGACGTCGTAGTGATCGAACGAGCCACCGGTAATCGGGTCCAGCAATGCCTCGTTGAGAGGATCCACAGGCAGCGCAAGCGTTCCAAAGTCGGTCGTATTGTCCGGCGCGGTATTGGGACCGTCGCCGTAGTCAGCAACGTTACCCGTGCTGAGCACGACGCCCTGGCCAAGCAGTCCGTAGGCCGCCCCCGGCCCTGCCGTAAAGATGCCCGTCGAAGCGACACTCGACGAAAGCGACTGCCCCTGCACCGACATTCCGGTGACGTTAATCCCGCCGGCAGTTCCGACGAGTGCTGACGTCAATGCAGTCACGCTCGTCTCCGGTGTCACGGTCAGTCCGGTGGCGTCATCGTCGAGGATCCGGCCTTCGGCCAGGCCATCAAAAATAATCGCGTTGACCGGATTGGTGAGGTTGACGAAAAACGTCTCCTCAGCCTCCTGCACGTCATCCCCCAGAATCCGGACAGTCGCGGTCACGGTCGTCTGATTCGCCGCAAACGTCAGCTTCCCCGTTGTCGCCACATAGTCGAGACCGGCGGTCGCGGTCCCGCCGAGCTGGGTGCCGTCGGACGACGTGAAGTAGTCAACGGTCACAGGCTGCGGCTGCGGCTCCGATAGATGCACCGTAAACCTCGCCGTTGACGAGGTACCGGCAGAACCTTCGGGCGAGATCACCAGATCATCGATCGACAGCGTGACCGGTCGCGTATTCAGATAGTCGCGTCCGCTGCCGCCATCGATCACGTCATTGCCACTGAAAGCAAAGACCGTGTCGTCGCCTCCCTGACCGAGCAGAGTGTCTGTGCTCGTTCCCGCCGAAATCTGGCCAGGGTCTTCGTCATACAGGAAGTCGGCTCCGCCACCGCCGACGATCAGGTCGTCGTCTTCTCCGCCGTAAAGTTCGTCAGCGCCAGCCTGGCCGCGGAGTGTGTCGTTTCCAGCATCGCCGGACAGAACGTCGTTACCGCCTCGCCCCTGCAGGACGTCGTTACCAAGATCGCCGAACATGAAGTCGCGACCACCGTTGCCGATGGCGAAGTCATTCCCGGCTCCACCGTTGATCGAATCGTTGCCTGCTCCGCCGTAAATCACATCGTTGCCAGGGCCGGCCGAGATTGTGTCACGGCCTCCAGCACCGACGATGAAATCATCGCCATCACCTGTTGTTACGAGGTCCTGCCCATCGCCCGCGTCGATGACGTTATTGCCGAGCTGCGCGTTGATGACGTCATCACCGTCCCCGCCGAGCACCGTGTCATTGCCGTCACCGCTGTCGACCGTGTCATTGCCGTTTCCTGCGTCAATCGAGTCCGCACCGCCAACGGCTGTGATTGAATCGTTGCCATCGCCACCGAGCAGTGTGTTGTCCCCGCCCTGGCCGTCGATCACGTCGTTACCGTCACCACCGAACAGCGAATCGGCGATGTCGGGGCTGCCGATGATTGCGTCGTCGCCGTTGCCGGTGTCGACGGAAATGGTCGTCAGACTCGGAAACGTCGCGCGATCGACGGCACTCAGATCGACGCGGTTGTTACCTGCTCCCGTGCGAATCACCAGGCCTGTGAGTGCGGTCGTGGTGACGGTCGCACCACTGGTAATCGGGCTCAAACCAATCAGAACCTGGACCTGACCGGGACTGCCGGGGTTCTCACGGACGGTCACGTTCTCACTGCCGTCCGTGACGATGTTCAACTCGGTGCCAAACAGAACGGCCGTCGCGGCCAGCAGAGTTCGATCTTCGAGGCACTCCAGCGCGGCATGGCCATCTGGCCCCAGCCGATGCTGCACCTCTCGCCGCCGTCGGGGCTGCGAGCGGACGAGTCGCTGCCGAAATGCTTCCATCCATGGATGCCGGGCCACGGGTGCCTCCTTGCGGATCGTCGTCTGGCAGAGTCCAGCCCAGACAATCCATTCCGTGGATTGCCGACGCCGAATCTGCGTTGTCTTCAACTCTCAGAGCCCGCACGACCAGATGACCGCCGACCTGGCTGCCGCATCAATGCGACTCAGTCGCGTCATTGCGGCATGCGAAGCCTTCGCCGGAGGAACTGTCCGACGTCGCGGCGCATTCACTCTGTGCCGAATGCTCCGATCCTTCTTTTCGACCGGGTTGCCCGGCCAGTGCATCAGATTCGGAACAGTCAGACGATCTGTTGCGGCCCGCACAACCGCCACTCGTCACAGGCGTTCGATCTGCCATAGCCCGGATACGCCGCAGCCGCACCGCAGTCAGAAGACTCTGCGAAATACGAGCAATTGTTACAACCGTCAGTCTTTACCACGACGCCGCAGAGTCGATGTGCGACCGCAACCCGCAAGAGCATTCGACCTTCTGCCTCGGTCCAGGAAGCCTTGCCTCGAATGCCCGGTCGCTGGTTTCCGTTTCGTTGTCCCTGACCAGCGTCCTGCCTCGCGCAACAAAAACGCGGCCCGCCAAAGACTGCAGGACCGCGTAGTTCTCAATCAGACCGGTCAACCGACCGGAACGACTCAGCGAAGTCGACTACTCGGCAGACGGGCGACGAGGACGGTCACCACCGTCTGTTCCCGGTCGATTGCCGCCCGGTCGGCCACCGCCCTGGCCTGGACGTCCGCCGCCGAAACCACCCGGTCGTCCGCCGCCAAAGCCACCGAAGTTGAGTTCGAACGGCGCGCCTTTCATTTCGTCGAACTGCTTCTTCTGAGCGTCCGTCAGCACGGCCAGGACATCGGTTTCCGTTTTCTTACGGGCTTCTTCCATCTTTTCTCTCATGGCCGCGAAGGCAGCGGGATCGAAATTACCGCGACCGCCACGTCCGCCCTGCTGATTATCGCCGTTCTGATCACCGCCGCGGCCCCCCTGGAACATCTGGCGGCGAGCCTCGTCGCTGGCCGCAAACACGGCTTCAATCTTCGTTTTCTGCTCGGCAGAGATACCGAGTTTCTTTCCGGTGTCGTCATCCGTGAGCGCCCGCAGGCCACGCTGCTGCAGGGCGATCTGATCCAGTCGCTTGATCTGATCTTCGGACAGGAATTCAGACAGACCGGCTTCCGCTTCCTTGTTGAGCTTTTCCCGTTTGGCCTGCAGGTCGGCCATGATCCTGGTTCGCTCTTCTTCGGACTTATCGCGGAAGCTGCCGAAGTCGACTCCCGAGAAGATTTCCCGCCCCTTTTCACGGTGCTCGGCGATGATGTCATCAAGGAACAGTTTCTGTTCGCTGGCGATCTTCAGTTCGGTCTGCACCTGAGGATTCCCCAGCAGCGAGACCTTGTCGATTACGCCGCCAAACCCGCCGCGTCCGCCACCGAAGCCGCCACGCCCACCGCCGAAGCCACCGCGCTGACCGCCCCGGTTACCCTGCTGTCCGTCGCGCTGGCCGTCCTGCTGTTGTGCGTCGACGATCGTCGCGGCAGTCACGACAAAGGCCAGAGCGAGAGCGCTGCACCTGAAAAGTGAGTTCATTTTCAACATGGTTACTTCCTTCCGGAACAAAAACGATCCTGCTTGAGCCAGTGAAATTGAAGACTCAAGTTCTGTCGAAATGCAGAAGCCGAATGGCGCTGGTCTCGAACGTCCCAGCAGACAGGCAGCATCTGAGCTACGCAAACATGGAATTGAACGTCAGCCAGCGCATGGTGAGCAGAGTGAGAATCAGACAGGCCCACCAGGCCGCGGTTTGAGCCACCCGGTGACGTCGCAACGCCAGCAGCAGACCAACCCCCAGACCCGTCATCAGAAATTTGAAAACTCCCAGGAGTACGGGATCGTGAATGAATTCCCGTCCGAAGGGGCTCAGCTCAGTCATCTCCTTCGCCTGCGACGCCAGAATCGTCCAGATCAAATCCAGGAATGACAAGGCAACCACCAGCAGCAGCGACCGATTGACCATGAGCCGGGATTCGAGGGACAGCTCTTCACTGACTGGAGTGAAGCGATTCGGCGGTTTATTGGAAACGACGTGCCCGAACGCAAACACACTGAGCAGCAAACCGGCGATCGACATGGGATAGGACATGCTTCGCAGCCGACCGACGGCAGCCGTCCGCCCGCGATTCTCATTCTCCACGGCGTCAAAGAACTCAACCTGCTTGTCCACGATCCGAGTGAACTCCGCAGTCGGTTTGAATTCACGCAACCAGTCTCCCCAGATGTTCGCGTCCGCTCCATCCGGCAGGTGCCGAAGCAGGTCATCGACGGCCTGAGCGTGTCGGCTTTTCGACTGCAGGACAGACAGCAGTTCGAGGCCATAGTCAGACATCGGAGCAATGAGCACCGGCTCTCCGGCAAAGACGGCAAAGACCTGCCGCCCGCTCTCAAACATGTTCGCGATGCCATGCGCTGTTCTGAACAGACGAGTTGGTCGGTACTGATGCTCGGATTCCGCGATCCCGGGTTCCACTTCCCGGTTTGGCCGCCTGCGATCGCTCTCTCCATCGCGACGACGTGGACGGAACCGTGGCCGGTCGTCGTCGGGTCCCATCTCCTCGTCGAACCGACCTCCGAATCCCTGGCCGTCCTCAGACAGATACCCCACGTCGCGTAATGACCGGATCACCCGTTCGTCAGTCGGAAACTCAATTCCGTTGACCAGAACGCGGCTGGCATCCGTCGTCACGACCAGTGGCGGCGGTACAAAGCGACCATTGATAAAGACGGTCACTTTCTCGATCGGCTCACTGGTGAAGATTCTGACGGAGGGGGACTCTACCGGGCTCGCCGTCACCGCCGGAGTGAGTTCGACATCGCGCCTCAGGCTATCCGTCGAAACAGGACTCACCGTCGTCGCTGCGAGCAACGGTCCGGGCTGAATCTCGCCATCGTCCGCGGCTGCGCTCTGGCCCCAACAGATTCCGTCGAGGGAGGCAACAGCCAGCAGAACTGTCAGGAGGCCGCAGGCGAACACTCGCCGCTGGCAACGACCGTGAGGACAGACGACAGGACTGAACCGCATGGAACTTACCTGACGACAGAAAACGGGGGAAACGCTGCAACCTGCCGGTTTCACAATGCACACCGACGGCTGGCCGTATTCACGGATACGGCATTGCCAGACCGGCAGTCCACAGGTTCGGTGCGACAATTCGCTCAGAATCCCCGGCAGATGCCGCGTACCGCTGGCATCAGACGGGCCAAGTCGGCAGTGACTTGGATAACCCGTCTCAATCACCGCCGGGTTTCCACGTCCTTGTGAGTATTTCCGCCGCCGCAGTTCCCACTGACAGTCTCCTCTGAAAGAATCCCCATCTCACGCCTTCCGATTCTCGACTGCCAGCCATGATCCCACTCCGCGACAACATCCCGTCACGCAGCACACCCATCGTCAATTACGCGGTGATCGCTGCCTGTTCGGTCGTTTTTCTGCTGCAGTTGTCCGAGACTCCCGATCGGCCATCGCTGGTTGAACGATTCGGAATGGTGCCCGCCCGCGTGGCGGATCCCAATGCCCCCGTCACGATGCAGCAGGTTCGGGAAGTGCGAACGCCGTTCGGCCGACAGCGAGTGCTGGACGAGCATCCGATGGCCCCTGCCGCAGTCCCGACCTGGATGACGCTGCTGACCTGCGTCTTCCTGCACGGCGGTTGGCTGCACTTCGTCGGAAACATGTGGGTTCTGTGGATCTTTGGCGACAATGTCGAGGACCGGTACGGACACATCGGTTATCTGATCTTCTACCTGAGCTGCGGAATAATCGCGAGCACTGCCCACTTCCTCGCTGATCGCAGTTCGACGATGCCTACGATCGGGGCGAGCGGGGCGATCGCTGGCGTGATGGGCGCCTACTTCCTGCTTTATCCGCGAGCCCGCGTGTTGTGTATCATCCCGATTTTCTTCTTCCTGCAGATCATGTGGCTGCCGGCGCCGCTGTTCCTGGGCATCTGGTTTCTGATTCAGTTTCTGGAAGGCACGTCAACACACGCGGCCGGAGTGGCTGGCGGTGTTGCCTGGTGGGCTCACATCGGCGGTTTCCTCGCCGGTCTGGCTGTCACACTCTGGCTGAGAAATCATCGCCACCTGCGCGCTCCGATTGAGTCCCGCAGTTCCGGCAGCGATCAAATCTTCTATTACCGGCAGCCGACGCGATCTCATTGGCGGTGAGCTGGTTCACCCTTTGAAATCCAGGCGAACTGCAGTCAGACGGCTTACCTCTGCAGGTCGTAGCACAGCAGAGTATCACCTTCGCGCAGATACAGACGGCCGTCGGGGATCACCGAATGGGACCAGCTTGGCTGAGTGTCGCTGCCGGGGATCTTCAGCAGACCGGATTCCCTGTAACCGTCCGGCGTTGCCTTCACGAGAGCGAGCGTGCCGTCTGAGTACCGGATGTAAAGGTAGCCGTCTGCAGCGACGATATTGGCCGAGCGTTTCCCGGAACCACGCGACTGCCAGACAACGTTACCCGTCATTAGCTCGGCACAGAACGGCGTGCCGCGGTCATCCGTATCGCCATAGAGATAGTCACCGATCAGCACGATGCCGCCGTGCTTGTTGGCCAGCTTTTTGTTGATCGGATAGACCTCGTCGACGCTGACGTCACCGTTCGCTCCCGCGACCTGACGCAGCAGAGCACCGCCTCGTCCGTAACCGGCGGAGAAGAAGACCAGATCGCCGCGGACAATTGCTGTCGGAATGACGGCCGTCGTTTGATCGATCCCGTAACTCCACAGTGGCTTGCCGTCCTCAGCCCGCACGCCAAGAGCTCCGCTGGCGGTCGTCTGAACATAGACGCGAGTGCCACCGACCTGCGAGACGACGATCGACGCGTGCCCTGCGCCGCGATCGCCTGGCCGAACCGCTGACCAGATCAGATCGCCGGTCTGCTTATTGAGCGCCACCATCGTGCTCTTCTCGCCACCCGGCGTGCAGATCAGGCGGTCGCCGTCGACGGTAACCGATTCACCGTAACCCCAGCCGTCACCCTTCCTGCCGCCGAAGTCCGACTTCAGGTTCTTCCTCCACTTCTCGACTCCGTCGGCAGCTCCGGTGCACACGAGATCGCCGTGAGGAGTGAGGACATAAACACGATCGCCGTCGACCGTTGGCGTGCTGCGTGAACCCTGCCAGTCGGGGGCTCCATTGTCCCACGGATTGCCGGTCTTGAGTTTCCAGATCGGCGAGCCGTCTTCGCGGCTGAAGCACAGCAGGTATTCGCTGTTGTCGCCGTCCGTCAGCGACGATCGGTCGCCCAGCGTGTAAATCCGCCCGTCGGCAATCGCGAGGCTTGAATAACCGCGCCCGGTTCCCTTCGACTTCCACAGCAGCTTCGGCCCGCCTTCCGGCCACGAAGTCAGCAGCCCCGTATCCGGAGCCACCGCCGTCCGCTGAGCCCCTCGAAATGTCGGCCAGTCACCGCCGTGTGCCGTGACCAGAAAAGCGGATATCCCCGTCACGACGACGGCAACGATGGACACGCGGAGTTTGAGCGTACTCAGTTTCAACATGGGGGAAACCTCGGAAGGATTGCAGTCTGTGGCAGGTCAGCACGGAGGGACGCCGATGTGGTCAGTTCGCCATAAACACCGACACGAACCAGTCCGCATCCGAATCTCGTTTGTGAAGAGGGCGTCACGGCGAATGTCGCGACTGTATCGTCTGCCTGCAAGTGGCCATTCGACAGGTCTGCTTCCGAACTCGGAAAGTCGCGGTTACTTCATTTTGAGTATCTGCGGCTTCCAGCCTTGTTCGATCTCGGTGTACGCGATGATGTGACCTGCTGCTCCGGATTCGGCCGCGGCGGTCACTTGCTGAGCGATCTGCCGATCGGCGACGTTCCACCCCTGCAGCACGGCGAGCAGACGCGACGCTGGAACTCCCGCCTCCCGATAACGCGCCGGCATGTCCTGAAACGAGTTCAGTGCCTCGGCAATCCAGCCGGCCGGTTCCTCGTAGATCGGCAGGTCACGCTGGAAGGCTCGATACGGCAGCAGTACGCCGAGCGTTTCACTGTGTCGGGCGACCGGGACAAGCTGCTCGGTCCAGGCTTTCCAGCAGATGCCCTTAAAGCAACCGACTCCGGCACACAGACCGTTAGCAGCGCCATCATGCTCTTCACATTCGGTTGTCCAGACGGGAATGACCTCGGCCTCGGGCAGCAGCTTGCGGATCGCGGCTACAAACTCAGCCGGTGCGTCGTTTGTCAGAGGCATCGTCGTGCGCAACTTGCCGTAGTCGCTGGTCCAGCGGCAGAGATGATTGCCGCAGCCGCAGGCCGACGGCGCTCCCTGCAGGTCGTTGAGAAACACGCCGGCCGGCTGCGGGCGGTCAGCCAGCAATTCCTCAATCCGCTGCAATTGAGCGTCGAACGGTTCTTTGCTGAGGATCGGCACCCACGGGTAGGTCTTGACGACTTCTCCGTCGCCAGGATGCGGCACATCGGAAAACAGCCGTCGCCATTCGGTGTGTCCCTGCAGGCTGGCCATCCAGTCGGGATGCGCGTCCGCCAGTTCCCGGCAATGAGCGACCTCGACCCAGTAATGCAGTGCGAGCCCGGATCGCCGCACGAGTTCACTCGCTCGCTGTTCCGCCTCCCGCTGATCGCCGCCGCGAAGCAGCAGCACGATCGCGTTGACTCCGCTGGATTTGAGCGAGTGAAGCCGCCCTTCAACGGCCTGATCAGCCGACAACAGCGCTCCGCGGAACGACGTCGACAAGTCCTCGCCGGACTGCCGGATCCTGTTCGTCAGTGAGACCGCATTCAGAGCGAACGGCAGCAGCAACAGGCAGGCCAGAATCACCGACAGCAGCGGCGGTGCGTCACTTTGACGATTCATACAGCAGTGTTTCCGGGTATTCGGCCGCCCAGGCATACCAGCGGCACTGGAGACTGTTGATCCAGGTGAGTTCCTGGCCGCGGAGCGGTCCATCGACAGCACGGCCGGCGATCGTCCACCGCGTCCCGGTTTCCCGGTCTTTGAACGGAGCCGTTTCCGGCGAGATTTCGTCGGCGTACAGCGTCAGAGTTCGCTCGCCAGGCTTCCGGTCGAACGCGACAGCCGTCTTCGTCGGTCCATACCAGAAGACAGCGATGTTCCGACCGTCCACGGTGTCGAGCAGGCAGGCCCGTTCGGGCAGCTTCGTCAGCGTGTACGCTTTTGTGATGTTGTCGAATTCAACGCCGAGCACTTCGTCGAGCGGCTTCAGTCTCGGATCCACGACTCCCATCGAACGCTGCGCCGCCTCGCTCATCACCGACGGCAGCGGCGTGACTTCGTACTTCGTTCCGTCAAAGAGGTCATAAGCCGTCGACTCGGGATGCAGCATCAACCAGTACTGCCAGTCGGTGACGAGACTCGCGATCCGCGTCAGCCGCTTCCCTTTCTGCGGCCCCTCGAACGCCTTGCCGGTCAACGCCGACCACAGTGTGCCGTCCCGGCCACGCACCACCATGACGCCGCGCCGCCAGCCATACAGTTCGTAGCCGTAATCCTTTTGAAACGCCGAGACGTACCCGCCGTCTGGATCGTAAAAGAACAGGCCGTACGTGTCGTTGACGACGCGCGATCCGGACAGAAAGTGCCGCAGCGGAAATGCTCCGCCGTTATGAACCGCTCGCAGCCAGGCAATGACGCGGTCGTCGTCGTTCACCAGCCCTTTGCGGTTCTGCGTCGAACAGTACGAACACGGCGGTTCGGTCAGCGCTTTGAACTGCCCGGGCACTGCCTTTTCGATGGCGTGGCTGTTCAATGTCTGCGCCGGCAGCACGCTGGCCGAGCATAGAGCCACTGAAGCACACACCAGCATCACGAGTAGAAGCCGAGAGAAATGGTCGGTCATTGGATACCCAGGCTGAATGGCAAGTCGAGAACGGCCTCCTCGATCATACGCATTTCCAGTCAGTGACTCACCCTTCAGTCGGTAAAGCGGCTCGCAGACTTTTTTTCCCACTCTAACTCACGGCGACGCAGTGACCATCAGACACAGGCGGGAGAGTGCATGCCTGAAGAGAACCTGCAGCTCTCTGATCAGATACACTCACAGTCACACTGACCTGGCCGCTCGACCGAATCGCTGAGCGACACGACGCATCCACTCTACGCGTTCATAAAGATGACGAGGTTCCAGTCCAGTATCGACGTCGAAGCTGCGTTTCTCTGTGCATGTGACACCTGGTTACAGAGACGGGCCACCCTGCGGTCGAACGCCACCTTTACTGGCTCGACGCCGACGGCGCCCTGCTCTGGGCGGCGGAGACTCCCGAACCCGTCGTCAACCTGATCTGTGACCCCCTGGGCGAATGGCTGATCGTCGGCATCCAGTCCGGCCGCGTGTTAAGCCTCGACTGGGAAGCAGAAAGGTAGGGCCGGTTCCCACCGGTCGCAGAATGTAGCGAGTGTCTCGGCGCACCAGCACAGCCGCTTCGAATACGATGGTGCGTCAAAACGAACCCGATCTGACCTCGGTCGTATACATCGTTGAATCGTGAGCAATACCCATGAAATCCTGCATGACGTAAATCGGACCTTGTGGCGCGCCGCATTCCGGACAAAGACACGCCAGTTCGCCAGTTGTCTTCGTTGGAGCCATACGAAGCCCGAAGCTTCTAAGCCACTCATCGCGTTTTGCTGCAGCGTCCGGGTCGAAGGTCGGTGAGTCGTCATCCACGAGGTGATTGAAGCCACAAGCGTGAATTACTTTCATCAAGGTCAAGCATTTGTAACACAGTCTGTCAAAGATGTGGACATGTGGCTCGACAGGGCAGGCAGGCTCAAAACTGGTCATGTGCTGACCTTCTGCGATGATCATTCCGTAACTTCGGTCTCGACGTGGAATTCCAGCAGTGGACGACCTAAAGCGATTCCGGGATTCGGGATTTCGGGATCATGGTTCCGATACACCAAGTTGTTTTTCAAGGACAGCTCGTACATCGAAGTTCTTGAAAACAAGACAACGGGTGGGGAGTTTGAAGACTGACCGAATGTCAGTAGCCAGTTTCAGACTTGCGATTCCGATGCGTGCTGCTTCTTCAACAGCCGCTCCTCGAGTAACGTCAAGATCACCGACGACGCCCACCAAAAACTCACGGCTTGATCTGCTTGTCGTACTTCCTGCGGAAACGTCAACAAGCGATCGGCAATATCGGCCTTTCGAGGGCGAACAAGAAACATCAGAAAATCAGATCGTAAGAAACCGGTGACAACAGCTAAGTCGGGCAACGCTGGGACACTGGCGAGATGAGTCCCTGCGTGGCCGTCTGATGAATCAGCGAGATCGTGATCGCAGAGTTTCTCAGCGCATGTAATCGCGTAACCTTCCAGTGTCACTGCCGCGGCAAGCGCATTGAAGCGCGTTTCGTGTCTCGCCTTTCTGCTATCAAGCCACGCGTTAAGGATCGCATTGGCCACTGTCGCCACCAACGCACTTGTAACGACAGTGGACAGTAAATCGTCCAACGGACTGCTCCAATAACTCGTGTATCGTTCAGGTTGAAATAACCGCCAGTCTCAGAATCAGCCCTCGTTCGAGAGAACAGCAATTCAGCTGCGGCGGATGACGGCAAGCAGTTGCAGGAAGGGGGCAGATTCTCGGTTGGCCTCGATCGGATAGCTCGGCTGTTCCGCTGGGATCATCGCGCCTGGTGGCGTTGCTTCGAGTACCTGATTCAGGCAGCGAATTCGACGCGGAGTCGTTTTCCCAGGGCCTGGGCGGCGCGTTCGAGGGTTTGCAGCGTCACGGAGTCGTTCTCCGGGTCGAGCAGACGATCGAGCGACGAACGGCTGGTGTTCATCCGCCGTGCCATTTCCGATTTGGAAATGTTCTGCTGCTTGATCAACTGCGCGATCTGAAAGGCGACGACTCGCTTGATCGCGACCGATTCGACATCGGCCAGCAGCCCCTCCTCAGCCAGGAAGTCGTCGAAATCACTGCCCAGATGAGGATTCTTCTTCTTTGATTTCATTGTCCGTGTCCCTTGAACTGAGCCAGTCGTTTCCTCGCCACGTTCAGATCAGCCGCCGGTGTCTTCTGTGACTTCTTGATGAATCCGTGCAGCAGAATCATCGTGCGATCCTGCGCCGTGAAGAGCACTCGCGCAATGCGGTTTGGCAGTTGCACACGGACCTCCCAGAGGTCCGTTTCCAGTTTGCGCACAAGCGGCATTCCGAGCGGCCACCCGAATTGAACAGTCTTGATGTCCTCGCCGATGATCTTTCGATCGTCATTGCCCAAAGACTTGAGCCAGTCACGGACAGGTTCCGTGCCGGAATCTGTCATGAAGAAGACAACCTGCAGACGACGACCATTCATACGTCGAGCGTACCATTATTGGTTCAGCGATCAAGAGAACTATCTCGACTGCGAGAGGACCGCGATTCGATTCCGGCGGACGGCGTCGAGGTAGCGGTGGATGCCGGTCTGGGTCTCGTCAGCGGCCGCGCCGGTCTTTGACTGGGCTTCCGGGGACTCCAGGCCGGACTTGACGAGTTTGATCGGGTCGCCGAGGGATGTCTGATAGAGGTGGGCTGCCTGGGCGGCGACGGTGGAGTCGTAAGCGGCCAGCAGTTGCAGCAGGCGGTCGAGGTCGCCGTTGGCCTCGGTGACGACACGGCGGGCGTAGTCGGCGGCGGTGCTGAAGCGGCCGTCGCCGTCGACATCGACCTTGATCGCTCCGCTGCAGCCGAGAAACGTCGGCTCCCACACCGGCGAGTCCGGCTGGTAGGGCTTCGCGGCTTTCCACCACGACTCGCGAACGCCGGGACCGGTGGCGATCGCGACGAGGTAGACGTCCTGCTTTGGCCGCTCGATCCGGGCATCAATGCCGCCCTTGTGGCCCGGTCTCTCGTTCGACGGGTCAAACTCCGCGTGAGCCAGTGAGTCGCGCATGAGCGATTCACGGTTGGGAAACTCGGCAAAATTGAAACCCGACACGCGCTGGCCATTGGCGAAGATCTCAATCAGGTCGAGCTGGCTCCAGTGCGGGCCGAGGACGTCGACGTCGAGTTCAACGAATTCGGCATCCGGCGACAGCTTCGCGAGATCGCCCGGACCGGCGCCGCCTTTGGCCGTCATCTTTGTCAGCAGGCCGTAGCTGACCATGACGTGACCGGCGACGAAGGCCTCAGCGGCGGCGCTCACGTTGATGTCGCCCGGATCGGAATCGTCGCAGCGGATGTAGGTACGGCTCTGGCCGACGAAGTGGCGGGCGACGTCGTGGGAATCGCTGGAACCGACCGGCGTGATCTGGTGGCCGGAATTCAGCACCGCCATCCAGTCGTGGAAGAGCTGCATGATGTCCGTCTGGTTGGCTGACGAGTTCACCGTCTCCATCGCGTTCGCGCGAAGCTGCCAGCCGTTGATGTTGAGGCCAACCTCGTCGTTGAAGTTCAGCGGTCCGAAGGGCGTGAAGCCCCCGTGCAGATCGCGGGCGTGGTTGAGGATGACTGCTTTGACGCCCGGCGTTGCGTAGATCGCGTCGAAGATCGTCGGCCAGTTGTCGCCTCGATAGTCGGGCGCCGGCGCTCCGCGATCGGCGGGGAAGATGTTGAAGTGGCCGAGCTTCGTCGTGACTTCGTTGCCGATCACCGGCGTGAAGTACTGTCGGACCTTCATCTCGCGGGCGAACGGATCGTGATCGATCTGCACGTTGTGGTCGGTCGCGATCGGCAGCTCGATGCCCTCAGCGGCCAACGTGATCATTCTCTCCTGAACGGTGCAGTCACCGTGTCCGGAGTGCGTCAGTGTATGGACATGAGTGTCGCAGGCGACCCAGCCCTCAGTAGGCACTTCGCGACGAATGGCGAGACCCACCTCGCGCGTCTCGCCGGCGTTGACGGTGACGATCTGCGAATCGATCGAGTACTCGAACCCGCGTCCGGCGACGATACGGTACGCGCCGGGTTCGACCGGAATCTCAGCTTCGCCGGTCGACGTGTAAATCGTCCCCGGCCGAACCGCGAGATGATCGTTCGATGCCGCGCCGGTGTCGCGCAGCGTGCCGTGTTCGTCGAGGATTGTGATCCGTGATGGCAGCATCGTCGGCGGCCCGCCCCGAAACGTGTTCCCGATCGTGAGGTTCGCACTGTCAAACACGCGTATGATCAGTTTCGACTGGCTGAGCACTTCCTCGCGCGAGCGGTCGAGCAGGTCAATCGGCCCGACGCGAATATCGTCCGGCGCTTTGGATTTCGGGCAGTCGATCATCAACCGGTTCTCACCCACTCGCAGCGCATCGTCGGGAACCGGCAGGTAAACGAGCATGTCGTTTTCGTCGATCCGCAGTGTGGCGAGATCGCGATCGTTCAGCCGCACTCGCCAGCGTTCCTTGACGTCCCGCTGCCGAAGCCGCAGGCAGTACGCCGCCGCCGGTTTGTCGAGGTTGAACGTTGCTTCGAATGACACCGCCTCGGGCGTCTCAGGAAACTCGGCCCACTCACGTTCGCCGGACTGCCGCAGATGGTGCGGTCGGTCGGTCAGTGTGATGCTTGCGGCTCTGGTCGAGTCGACTGTCAGCGCGGCAACGACAATCAGGATCAGACGAGTCATGGCAGCACTTTCTCAGCAGCAGGGATTGACTACAGAAGTCGCAGAAGGAGCACAGAGTGAGTCATACCGGCAATCTCTGTATTGCTCACGAGCAACAACTTGTTTTTCAGATAAGAAACTCGCCGTCTGGGGTGCCACTGCTGGCTTGCCCAGCAGTGTGGATTTGGGGGCATGCAGGACAAGCCAGCAGTGGCACTCAACTGACCAATTGGGAATCTGTTGTCGACACATCCGATACTCAGCTCATCTGTGCGAATCCATGGCTGAAAATCGAGACGTGCGGCTCCGCCGCGCTGTGTTCCTTCGCGACCTCTGTGGTGAGAATTCAGAACCAGGAACTGGCGCAGGTCTCCCCATTACCGATACAGCCCGTGCTGCTGAATGTAGACCTCGACGGCGCGTGGTACGAGGAAGCGAATACTGCGGTCCTCGGCGACGCGTTCCCGGATGTCGGTGGCCGAGTAGTCGACGCCAGGGATGTCGACTACCTGCAGCGATCGCTTCACTGTTTCGGACACGCCGTCGGTCAGTTCAGCGGGCAGGACGGGGCCGCGGTTAACAGCGACGATGGTGGCCAGTCTGGCGATGGCGTCGGGCTCGCGCCAGGTCGAAAAGTCGCGGAGCGAATCGGCACCGATCAGCAGGAAGAACTCGTCGTCCGGTCGTCCACTGCGCAGGTTGCGAAGCGTGTCGACGGTCCAGGAAATCGCGGCGCGATCGAGTTCGATGCGGCTGACCTGAAACTCGGGGATGCCTGCGATCGCCAGCTTGAGCATCTCGACGCGGTGTTTGTCGTCCGTCAGAGAACCTTCCGGTTTGTGCGGCGGAATCTTCGTCGGAACGAACCAGACCTGATCGAGCCCGCACTGCTCGCGGCATTGCTCGGCCAGCAGCAGATGTCCGAAATGCACCGGGTCGAATGCTCCCCCGAAGATTCCGATTCGCATTGTTCCTGTCTTTCTGACCCTGGACATCCGGGATTGGAAAAGTCAGCCGCCTTGCCGCTGAACCTGCCAGAGTCTGGCGTTCTCGCGATTTGCGAGTCGGAGCCCAAAGCCTGACGAGTTCACCTGCCGCAGATTCGATGCGGAGATTACCGGGAGAGATCTTTTCCGCGAACTGACAGGGCCATCGGTAAGCAGTCTGTTGAGAAAGGTCGCGGTACGACGCGAATCGCCCTGTGTGACTGACCGTGGGGCAGGCATCGTGCCCTTGCTCGTCGGCACGGGTGTTGTGGGGAGTACGATTGTGACGGAGGTGGAGGCTGGCGAGACCCGCAGCATTCAGGGAGTCTCGCAGCGAAACGCAGCGGGCATGCGTAGAGGCCAGTTGCCGAAATCACAGTCGGTTGCGGGCGTTGCGGACGAGTTGCTCGGCCGCATGCAGGTCGGCGGCGACGGCGCTGAGGTGGCCCATCTTGCGGCCGGGGCGGGCTTCGTTCTTACCGTACAGGTGCAGCTTGACGTCCGGCAGGCTCAGCAGCGACAGCCAGTCGGGTTCGCCGTTCGACCACAGATCACCGAGCAGGTTGGCCATCGCGGCTGGGCCGTGCTGAGTTGTCGAGCCGAGTGGCAGGTTGCAGATGGCTCGCACCTGCTGCTCGAACTGGCAGGTCACGTGCGCGTCGATCGTCAGATGCCCGGAGTTGTGCGGCCGCGGCGCGAGTTCGTTGATGAGAATCCCCCCGGCCTTCGTGACGAACATCTCGACGCACAGGACGCCCAGGACGTCGAGCGTCTCGAATACCGTTCGCGCGATGCCGACTGCGGCTGATTCGATTTCTGAGCCCAGACCGGACGGACACAGCGTGACGTCGAGAATGTGATTCGAGTGCGTGTTCAGAAACGGCGAGTAAGCCGCGAACTCGCCGGACTCGTTGCGGGCAGCAACGACGGACACTTCGCAGTCGAAGTCGACGAAGGCTTCGAGGATCGCGTCGTCGGTATTGAGTTCCGCCCAGGCATCGGCGGTTTCGTCAGGCGAACGCAGAAGACGCTGCCCCTTGCCGTCGTAGCCGCTGGATGAGGTTTTCAGGACGCTCGGTGTCCCGAGTTCGGCAACGGCGGCGTTCAGTTCGTCGAGTGTCGACACGGCGCGAAACTCCGGCACTGGCAGGCTGGCATTTCGCAGCGTCGACTTCTCGGTCAGGCGATGCTGAGCCACACCGAGAACGGCTCCAGACGGACGAACCGGAGCGTACTGCTCAATGCAGTCAGTCACGCTGGACGGGACGTTTTCAAACTCAAATGTGACGACGTCGACGCTGCGGGAAAATTCGGCCAGCGAGTCAAGGTCGTCATACTCGGCCGCGAACTCACGATCGGCGACCTGGCCGGTCGGTGTGTCGGTGTCCGGCGAGTAAACGTGGACGCGATAACCGAGTCGGCGGGCTGCGATGGCGAACATCCGGCCGAGTTGGCCGCTGCCGAGCACGCCGAGCGTTGCTCCGGGAAGAATCTGCTGAGTCATGGGAGCTGCGAATCGGCAAGGACTGTGTCGGTCTGGTCGCGGTGAAACTTCTCGAGGGCCGCACGTAACTGCTCGTCGTGCGTCGCGAGGATGCGAACGGCCAGCAGGCCAGCGTTTTTCGCTCCGGCAGTCCCGATGGCGAGCGTCGCAACGGGGATGCCACCAGGCATCTGCACGATTGAGAGTAGCGAATCGAGTCCCTGCAGAGCGCGGCTCTGCACCGGCACGCCGAGAACGGGCAGCACCGTCTGTGAGGCGACCATACCCGGCAGATGAGCGGCTCCGCCAGCACCGGCAATGATCACCTTGATGCCTCGGTCTGCAGCTGTTTCGGCGTACTCGGCCATCCACTGCGGCGTGCGATGAGCCGACACGACGCGGCATTCGTGTCCCACGCCAAACTGTTCGAGAATGTCGGCCGCGTTCTTCATGGTCTCCCAGTCCGAACGGCTGCCCATGATGACTCCCACTAAGGGAGCGGCGTCTGCCTGATCTGCCATCACTCGGCTCTCCGCGAAAGAAACTCCGTTTGCAGCGGCACTTTAATCGGACCCGGCGGGACTCTGTAGGGAGCAGGGAGGCTTTAGAAACCCTCAAACAGGTTTTCCGTCGGCCACTCGGTCACCTCGGCGGCGGCTCGGTGCAGCAGGCTGTCGATCTCACGGCCGAGGTGCGAGGCTGTCGGGCTGACTCGGCTGTTGAGCAGGGCGACGAAGTTCCGGCCGTCGTGACGGCGGATCAGGATCGTCGCTGTGCCGGGCAGTGACCCGGTGTGCCAATAGTTCCGTCGGCCGCCGTCAAGCACGCGGTTGCTCCAGCCGAGCGAGTAATAAACGGGCTTTTCCGATCCGTCTTCCTCGTGCCCGGCAAGACCGGCCGGCCGGGTGTGCATCGTGCGGATGCTCTCGGCACTCAGGATTGGGCAGTTGTCGGGATCGTCGAAGGCAGAGGCGAAGCGGGCGAGGTCGACGGCGGAAGCAATCCAGCCGCCGTGAGAATCCATCGCTTCGAGGTACCAGCCACCGTACTGCGAGGGGACCTCGGCCTTGAGATTCTGCTGAAAGACTGACTGGCTGGTGCCGGGATGGTAGTACCGGACTTCGCCTGGCGAGCGGTCTTCGAGATGCGTTCGACCAATTCTCATTGAGGTGATGCCGAGCGGAGCGAGTACGTGCTGCTTCACGTAGTCCTCGTACGGCTGCTCGGTCAGTTTTTCGATGACCCGGCCCAGCAGGCAGTAACCGTAATTCGAGTACGCGTAGCGGTGTCCCGGATCGAAGTCGAGCTTCTGACGCAGCATGGCCCGGATGACCTCGTGCGGGCCGGCTGGTGCAGGGACACCGAGTTCCTCGGCAAAGCGGACTGACTGAAACATCGCGTCGAACGACTGATCGCGATCCCAGCCACCGCGATGTTCGAGCAGGTGGCGAATCGTGATCTGCCGCTGCCGGGCGTCGAACTTCTCACCGGCGGCTTTGATCTCATTGTCGAGTTTCAGGATGTCGAAGACAGCGTCGTCGAGCTTCAGCTTGCCCTGCTCGACGAGTTGCAGGATGGCCACCGCGGTGATCGGCTTCGAGAGACTCGCGATGCGGAACAGACTCGTCGGCTCGACCGGCTCACGATCGGCGATGTCCGCGTAACCGAATCCTCGTGCGTAAACCAGTCTCCCCTGGTCGGTGACGGCGACAGCAGCCCCGGGAACCCGGTGCGTTTTCAGAAACTCACTCATCATCCGGTCGTAGCTGCCCATCCGTGGCTCCGCCGCACCGGTTGAGATTTGCGATGGTGCCCTGTTCGGATCCCAGCCCGGACCGCGAAGCACTCGGCCGGGCAGCCTGCCGGTGAACTTGCCATCGTCGAGCACGACCGCTCCGTTGATGACGACATATTTCATACCGTTCGACAGAGCGTCGGGCTCGGCGAATGTCGCTCGGTCGGCCAGTTGCTCGAAATTGAACACGACGATGTCGGCCGCGAGCCCCTCGGCAATCCGGCCTCGATCGCGGGCGAGAATTTCGTTCGTCGCGACGGCGCTGGCCTGAGCGATCGCCCGTTCAAGCGAGATGGCTCCGAGATCGCGCACGTAGTGTGAGAGCAGGCGCGGAAACGATCCGAACGCGCGCGGGTGTGAGGCGATGCGTGAGCCTCCGGCCGGGCCGACATCGGTGCAGAACGAAACGAATTCCTGCTGCAGGGCGAGAATCTTGTTCGCGTCTGTCATGCTCTGCGGCAGCGCGAAGGCTCCACCGCGAACGAGATTGAAGAACGTGTCCCAGGGATCCTCGTCACGGACTTTTGCCATTGCGGCGATGGTCTGGCCTGCCAGGTCGCTGTAGCTGGGATCGCCAGTCTGACCGATGACGATCCGGCCCCAGTCGTGGCCAACGTGTCGAAACCAGTTCTCCCAGCCATCCGTTGTCTCCATCTCGTTACGAATCTCTGCTCGCAGCTTCTCGTCGTCGAGACGACGAATCAGTTTCTCACGGCCTTCGGCAAAATGGCGAGGATGAATCAAAGCGGCAATCCCGAGCCCATTATTGATGTACGGGTAAATGTCGGCCGCGACTTCCTGGCCCGCTGACCGAGCGGCCTTGATGCGAGCGATGGCCAGCGGCATCTTGCCCCAGTTCTGACGGCCCGCCGCTTTCAGATGAAAGATGTGAACCGGGGTTTTGCCCTGTCGGCCGATTTCGAGAGCTTCATCAATCGCTTCGAGCAACCGATCGCCCTCGTTCCGCATGTGTGTGTAGTAGCGTCCGCCATACTTCCCGGCGACTTCCGCGAGTGCCGCGATCTCTTCCGTCTGAGCGTAAACCGCTGGCGGGTAAATCAGTGCGGTCGACACGCCGATCGCCCCGCTCTCCATCGCTTCGCGAACCAGAGCCCGCATCTGTTCAATTTCGACTTCTGTCGGGCGGCGGTCGACGTCGCCGAGCACGATGCGACGGATCTGCGTGTGTCCGACAGTTTGCGCGACGTTAACCGGCAGACCCTTCATTTGGAGTAATTGAAAATACTCGGCCAGTGTCGAATAACCGAGCCGGGTCGCCTCGTCAGGACCGAGGGGAGCAGCGGATGAACCCTCGCCGCAGTTAATCGTCGTGATCCCTTGAGTCAGCAGGTTGATCGCAGATTGAGGCTTCTCTATTAGCGGTGTCGCCGTCTGTCCCATCATGTCAACGAAGCCGGGTGCCACGATCAGCCCCATTGCATCGATATGTCGTCCCGCAGTGTTGGGATCGATGCGGCCGATCTTCTGAATCCGGCCGTCGCGAATGCCGACATCCGCGACGTACCAGGGAGCCGTCGTGCCATCGACAATCCGCCCGCCTGCAATGACGAGATCAAAGTCAGCACCTCGGGCTGATTCGCCAGCCGCGAAAATCGTCAGAAGAGCGAATACGAAAACGGAATGGCTGCGCACAATCAGGCTCCTCATCTGCTGGACGGCGGCGAGACCGCCAGCCCCATTAGTTTCTGGCTGAGGCAGCGGGAGGCCGTCCGGTCCGCTGACAAACGGTGCGAGGGATCATGTCGAGTCGGCGGTCGTCTCGCCACGAACCGGGGTAACGCTCTCGGTTGTTCCGGATTTGAGGCTCGGTCAGCGGTCCTTTGAGCGAACCAGCCTGCAGGAGGGATTTGCGGGTGATCCGTGGTGCCTGTGTTCGGACGAAGTCGAGAGCGTGCGCCCGAGCGAGGCGTTGGCAGCCAGCAGTCAGTACATGTAAGCCGAGCCCTTGACGATGGAAGACGACGGACCTCCGGGCGTGCCAGAATGGGTCGTCACTTACGGCGACATGATGTCGCTGCTGCTGACCTTCTTCATCATGCTCGTTTCGCTCAGTGAAATCGTGGCTGAAGAGAAGTACCGCGCCGTCGTTGAGATGCTCGACCAGTATCTCGGCGGTTACCACACGGCTCCAGTTGTTCCTCCAGGCCAGTTTCACCCGTCAAACAGCCAGATCGACCGGAACAGAAGTACGATGGGGTCGAAGGCCAGAGAAGATCCCGGAAACGGTGGCGTGCAGACCAAAGCTGCCATCGGAAAGGACCTACGGATCAAGGTGACCAACGAAGGGACACCTCAGCAGGTCGGGACGGAACTGATCCTCACTGCCGACGGAATGTCGCTGACAGAGGACTCAGAATTCGAGCTGCAGCGCATCGCTCGCCAGTTAAGCGGTAAACCCAACAAGGTGGAGATTCGTGCCCATTGTTCGCCGCCATCCGAGCAACTGGATGGCAGGACCATTGATCCGATTGAACTCACCTATCAGCGGGGGCACCGCATCATGAATCTCCTGGTCCAGTGGGGGCTGGAACCGGAACGGATTCGCATTACAGCCGCCGCCGACACGATGCCTCCGCCGAAAGACAGCGGCCGGCACGTCTCCGCAGACCGAATCGAGATATTTACGACGGATGTTTTTTCGGACGAATACGTCGGTCCTCGCTGGTAAATCCAGAGCGCGCCGCCGGGCTTTGTCGTCGCTACTCCAAAGCGGAACCGCTTCGCCCCGATGTTTCCATCGGAATCACGTGCGTTGATCCCGAGATCCGCACCCGATCGGCTTCTCAATGACCGTCTGTCTCGCGTCGTGGGCCGGAAATCCTTCCAAAGCGCTACCTTCGGAATCGTGCAAACGGCAACAGTGTTAACCGACGGAATCACTTCGCTGGTTTGAAGGCATCGAATTCGCCCTTTATTGCCTGTTTTACCGAGTCGGCACGCTGCGTGCTCTATTACGCCAATGGCACTTCGCCGGCTGTGCGTGCTGAAGGTCAAGCTGCAGCAGACCTTCAGCGACCAAATGTGTCTCTTGAGACCTTCTATTCGGAAACCACAAGGAGATTTTCAATGCGGAATCTTGCACAACGTCTGTGGCAGGATGATGCTGGTTTCGTCGTTTCGACGGAACTGGTTCTTGTTGCCACGATCCTTGTGATCGGTGTTACGGTTGGTCAGTCGACCCTCCGTGATGCGGTCATCTCGGAACTGGCTGACACGGCTGGCGCGATCAACGAGATCAATCAGTCGTACAGCTTCACCTCGGTCACGGGGCACTCCAGCTCTGTTACTGGCTCGATCTTTGTCGATCTGGACGACTTCTGCGACAACGGCACCGAAGGTGTCCAGGGCTCTGGCCAGGGCCAGTGCGTCGATATGGATCTCGCAGCGCGCGACGAAGGTACATAAGTTTTCTTCGTTGCTCTGCAAGCACGACTGTTCGCCGACTTTCTTCGTGCCCCCGAACCGGCGAACAGAACACCAGAGGAGAGGGCTTCCTCTCCTCTGGTGGTTGGTTTAACTGCGGGAGCACTCTCGTCCGTGTGTTATCAGTGGCGTGAGTGTTCCTTGATATTGAGTTTTGACTGTCCGCACGACAGTGATTATCGCTCAACGCCGGAAAGACAATCGTGGCACTACCACTACGCGCATTGCTGAGACGGCTTTACGTAGAAGAGGACGGCGTTCTTGCCGGCATCGACTATGTGATGCTCGCCACGATTGTTGCGATCGGGTCGCTTGTCGGCCTGGTGACCATCCGGGACGCATTGATTCAGGAACTTGGGGATGCCGGTATCGCCCTGGAAAACATCCAGCAGAACTACACGGTCAGCATGACTTTCGCGACGGTGTCCGGCGGTACGACAACACGATCTTTTGGATACACAGCAGATAACGATCCGACGGAACTGCCATCCGGGCAATCAACTGCGGGTGTGGACCTGAGTATTGCTCCGGCAGCAGAAGCGGCCAGTTCGCCCGGGGCAGATCCGTACGACGAGGGCTAGGCAACGGGATCAGCAACACAGAAGTGACCATTGGCCGTTGCATCACACAGTCAGTTTAAGAGTTCATATTTCATTGGGATTCGGGGGGGGAATCAGGCATGTCACGGGTAGCTCCTGGGACGATGACCGTCGTCGTGTTCGCATTACTTGTCGGACTTGGCGGTGCGTATGTTGTCCGACACGAATTGAGGCAGGAAGTTGCTGCGGCGCCGGCTCTGCCGGATTCGCCCGCATCGACGATTGCAGTGCCGGTGGCGCTGACCGATCTCCCCGCTGGTCACAAGATCTCGATTGATGACGTCGGGATTCACCGTCTCAGCGAAGCTGACTACGCGAAGAGTGAATACGCGAAGCAGTCGCATCTGACAAACTCCCGTCAGATCGCAGGCCGTGTCCTGCGGAATGAGCTGAAGAAGGGCTCAGTGTTTTCGATGGACGACCTGTATCACACCGGCGACGGCCCCGGCGTCATCGAACATCTCGAAGCAGGTTACCGCGCGGTCTCTGTGCCAATTCAGAATGTGGGAGCTGTCCAGGGATTTGCCCGACCCGGCTCATTTGTTGACGTTCTGTTTCGCTCGACCTCGGAAAATGAACGTCCTGAAGTGACATTGACGCTGTTTGAACGTGTCAAAGTGCTGGCCATCAATACGATGGCTGCGGAAGGAGCCCCCGTTTCTCTGCAGGGCAATGGGAGTGTGACACTGTCAGTAACACCTCATCAGGCTAAGGTGCTGAAGGTTGTCGAAGGTCGCGGCGAAGTGTCTCTTGTGTTGCGGCATCCAGACGACGATTTCCAGTTTCTTCCGTTTGACCCGGCTCTGGAACGCACGCTATCCGCACTCGAATCGGTGGGTATTGATGTTCCTGGTCAGCAGTCAGCGACTGCTGGTTTCCAGCATTTCAACTCCGCCCGCACGGCGGCCGCAAATGCTCCAGCGCCAGGAGCCGCCCCGGAAGCAATTGAGGGAGTCGACCGGGTCATCGGAAACGCCGCAGAACGAATCACGATGGACGATCTCCTCGGGATGCCCGCAACGCCACCGAAACGGCAAATGGAGATCTATCGCGGGCCAAGCAAGGAAATCCAGGTGTTTGAAGCCCCAGCCGCCGAATCTCTGGAGACTCTGCGCCGTGGCGGGCGAATCAGTACTCCGATCGTCGAGTACCCGATTCGACCACGTACGACAGCTCGAATTGACTGATCGATCCTGAGTTCCACATAACCATTGGGTTGGTCTGATTTTGAGCTGACCCAGACCGGCGGAGGGATGTCCGTGCGGAAACACGTTCGAGGGCGGAATCAACGGATTGCCTGACTGAGCCCAGGACCAGAATGAGGTTTCAAGATGGCTCCGATGCAATCCAGAACACTGATGGTTGCTCCCGACGAAGATCAGTCGGGAATCGACCTTCAGGAGCTGGAGTTCCAGAAGCTCAAAGTGGATATCCACGAGAAGCTGGTTGACTCGCTCGATTTGTCCATGCTGGCCCACGTCCCACAGCGTGAACTTGAAATTGAAGTACGTGAGATCGCGGCTGAGGTGATCGTTGACGAAAGTCGCCAGCGCTCAATTTCCGAAAGTGACCGCGAACGGCTTCTGGACGAAATCTTTGATGAAGCGTTCGGCCTCGGTCCGCTCGAACGCCTGATGCGCGATGATGAGATCAGCGATATCCTGGTCAATCACCCTCACGAGGTGTTCATTGAGCGACACGGTCGCCTTGAACCGACAGGCGTACTCTTCGCGGACGAAGCCCATCTCATTCGAATCATCCAGCGAATCGTCTCACGCGTCGGTCGCCGAATTGACGAAGTCAGCCCACTGGTTGACGCTCGGCTGCCTGACGGCTCGCGAATCAACGCGGTAATTCCGCCACTGGCTCTGGATGGTCCGACGCTTTCGATTCGCCGGTTCGGCCGTAACCCGCTGGAAGTCCAGGATCTGATCGAGTCAGGCTCGATCCATTCGGACGTCGTCGAGTTCCTGGCCGCAGCGATTGATGCCCGTGTCAGCTTTCTGATCTCCGGGGGAACCGGTGCTGGAAAGACAACGCTGTTGAATTCTCTGGCTCGGTTTATTCCCGGCGACGAGCGTGTCATCACGGTTGAAGATTCGGCTGAACTTCAGCTTCAGCACAGACACGTCGTTCGAATGGAAACCCGGCCACCGAATAACGAAGGCGCTGGTGAAATCACTCCACGTTCGCTTGTTCGTAACAGTCTTCGCATGAGGCCTGACAGAATCATTATTGGCGAAGTTCGAGGCGGCGAAGCTCTTGACATGCTGCAGGCCATGAATACGGGTCACGAGGGCTCTCTCACGACGATCCACGCCAACGACTCCCGCGATGCTCTGGCCCGCCTGGAACTGATGGTCGCGATGAGTGGCTTTGAGCTGCCGATTCCGGTCGTCCGCCAGTACATCGCCGCAGGGATCTCTCTGGTCGTTCATCTTTCCCGATTGAAGGGGGGCGTTCGGCGAGTCATGCAGGTTTCGGAAATCGTCGGTGTCAAAGAAGGTGGCTTCCATCTTGAGGACATCTTTGGCTTTGAACAGACCGGAGTGGATGAACTCGGCATTGCTCAGGGCGAATTCTACTTCACTGGCTATCGGCCGATGTGCCTGGGACGGCTGCGTGCTGCGGGGCTGCGTTTCCCGGACGAGATGTTTGATAAACGCCGCATTCCTGTAAAGAAATAGTGAGTTGCTTGCGCGCCAGTGGCGCTGTCGTCCCGTTCGCGAAGCTGAGTTGAGGAAGTCATGACTGTCGAACAACTAACCTGGCTGGCATTTGCTTCCGGACTGCTTGTGACCGGGGCCGTCGGGTTTCTGGTTCGTGGCATCCTGATTGCGCCGGGAGGAGGGATTGGCGCCCTGTCGGGACGGAAACTCCGAAGAGTTACTCCAACGGCGGGTCTTGACGACCGGTCCCGATCTGCTGTCGATCGGGCATTCGATGCCCTGGTCGTAGAAAGCGGAACGCAGATCGTTCCGGCCAGTGCCTTTCTTCTCTGCGTCGCGGGATCAATCCTGTCAGGAGGTGCCACTCTTGTCAGCCATCCCGATCCCCTGCTTGCCATTGGAGCGGCGATCGTTGGCTTTGTGATCCCGCTGGCCTGGCTGGCTGTACGGCGGATGCGCCGCACCAAAGCGATCCGCGATCAGTTGCCGCAGGTGCTGGAAATGCTCGCCCGGGCGACCCGAGCGGGGCAGAGTGTCGAGCAGGGGATCGATCTGCTCGCGAATGAGGCGGGGGGAATTCTCGGCGAAGAATTCGCTCACTGCTCACGTCAGCTCGCGATGGGACGCGCGTTTGATAAGGTTGTACTCTCGCTCGCCGCACGAGTGCGCGTCCTTGATCTTCGAATCCTGACAACAACATTGATCGTGCAGCGTCAGGCGGGCGGACATCTGTCGGATACTCTGGAGCGAATGGCTTCGGTCGTCCGCGATCGTCTGGTGGCCCAACGGCAGATCAGGGCGTCGACGGCAGCCGGACGGGCTTCAACACTGATTGTTGCTGTGATTTCTCCAGTTGCGTATTTGAGTGTGTACCTTTTTCATCGAGAGCACCTGCAGGTCATGTTTGATGATCCGCTCGGCCGATCACTGCTGTTGACGGCTCTGCTCCTCGAACTCGTTGGACTTGCGTGGGTGTTTACTCTGCTGCGGTCTGAGTCCTGAACGGATCATTCCAGGCAGTCTCCAGTGAAGCAGTGGGGCACGACGTGGATATTGAAACTCCAATTCTTGTAGCCTTTGTGGCTGCCTTTGTTGTTGTCTACGTCCTTGGGATGTCAGTCATCAATGCGCGGCGTCGCGTCCGTAATATTCACGACGTCGACCGGCAGTTCCGCGCGCGGCGACCTGGCTGGTTTCGCCGAGCACTCGCCGATGTGATCCCGCAGCCCCCGCGCGAAGTTGCGAGTCTTGAGCAGGATCTGAAGCGCGCGGGTTTTTATGGAAAGAATTCATCAGTTGAGTTTCGTGCAACGCGAAATCTGCTCGTTCTGGCGCTGGTGATATCGGGATTAGGGCTCGCCGCGGCAGCACCTGTGGGCTCAGAACTGCCAAGAACGCTGTTGATTGTTGCCGCCGCAAGTGCCATCTCGGCCTACGTACTGCCTCGACTTCTGCTGCACCTTCAGGCGCGACGACGGTTGGACAGCATCCAGCGCGGACTCCCCGATGCTCTCGACATTATCCGTATGTGTCTGATGGGCGGACTTCCGTTGCGGGACTGCCTCGACCGAGTCGCTCAGGAAGTTGAGTTTTTCCATCCGGATGTTGCCGTTGAACTGGAAGTCGTCCGTCGGCACTCCGACATTGACTCGATGGGCAAGGCGCTGCGGGAATTCGCCCACCGAATGAACGCTCCAGACGTGAATGCGCTGGCATCGCTCGTCAGTCAGACCGAACGAACGGGCACAAACGTGGCTGTGGCAGTGACAGAATTCGCTGACGGAATCCGGCGTCAGTTTCGTCAGCGTGCGGAAGAGCGCGCCGGCCGAACGACGATCCGAATGCTGTTTCCCGTCATTCTGTGCCTCGCACCGCCAGTCTTTATTCTGCTTCTTGGGCCTCCTGCTTTGCAGTTACGGACATTCCTGCGCGAGGCGCGTAATCCCGGCGGCGTTCTGGATACGTCGAGCTACGGCGATTCGATTTCGGAAGGCGCGACTCGATAACCGCCGCTTTGGCTGACCGAGCGTCGGTGACTTTTCGACTGACGGTTGCCGTTTCGCTGCGAATGGAGCTGCAGGCTTGGAGAGTGGCGCTTCTGAAAGTCTGTCTCCGCATACGTGAGCTGTCCGGATCCGGTCAGCTTTGCTGCGTCGTTTTAATTTCGAGCGACGCCCCGGCGACTGCCCGCAAAGTTTACCCTGCTTTCGGAACAGGCCCGGAAACCGGTTGGACCGAGTTTCCGGATCGTCTCGTTTAATCCCTCTCTTGGGAACATGCCGATCGAAAAGGTTGCCGGGCTGAATTGCGCCGGCTGCGGGGTATCTGAAATCACACCCATCCACGGACGGAGCCATGAAGATTTCTCTTTCTCGAAGGTTCTGGCGACGCGCAGTCGTTGTTGGACTGTTCGCTGCCGGCCTGGCCTCTCCGCCTGGTTCGGCAAACGCTCAGGACGGAGCAGCCGGCGACGTTTCCGGAAAAGTCACCGAACTGGTTGACTCCGTTGTCACTGCAGAAGTCGAACTCGAAGTCCAGCAGCGACGATCGAAAATCCTGCGGATGAAGCAGGACATTTTCCGAACGGCCATTGCCGATCCATCGGTTCTGGAGTTCGTCGCGTTCGGGACTCGTGAAATCGAGTTAATCGGTCTGGAACGCGGTTCCACCACGGTCACTCTGTGGATGGGCAACGAACAGGCCCCTCAGATCCTCAGTATGCTGGTTCGTGTCATCCCTGACCCGACCCAGGAGCAGGATGACCGATCGGAGTTTGCCGAGCTGGCCAGCCGCATCAACGAGATGTTCCCGGATTCCCGGATTCAACTGATCCCCATCGCAGACAAGCTGATCGTGCGTGGTGATGCCCGTGATGAAGCAGAAGCGCGGCAGATCATTTCGGTGGTTGGACAATCCAATCAGGGGAACAACCAGCAACTGTTTACGCCCCAGGGAAGCCCTGCTTCCAGGCTCTACAGCGATAACGGAGGAGCCGAAAACCGTTATCAGATTCTCGATCTGATCCATATCCCCGGTGTGAAGCAGGTGCTGCTGAAAGTTCGAATTGCGGAACTGAAGCGGACAGCCGGCCGGACGCTGGGAGCACAACTGAGCAATCTGCAAGTCGGAAACATCGACGGCACTGACGTCGCAACGGCCGGCATCGCACCGGGATCGCTGTCCCTGTCTGGGGTGTTCAAGCATGTGAACTTCGATCTCGCGCTGCAGGCACTGATTTCCAATGGCAGCGCAAAGATCCTCGCAGAGCCGAATCTGGTCACGCTGAGCGGCCAGCCCGCCAGATTCCTGTCAGGCGGTCAGTTTGCCGTCCCGACGGTTGTTGGTGTCGGCGGAGCCCAGGCAGCAACGACACAGTTCAAAGACTTTGGAACAAGTCTGCAGTTCACGCCAACCGTCCTGGACAACGACCGCATTCGTCTGCAGGTCACTCCACAGTTCAGCAATGTGGATGGTCCGGTCGTCAATGGAATCCCCGGCGTAACGACTCGAACGGTCAATACGACAGTCGAGATGCGTGAAGGCCAGGTCTTCGCCATCGCAGGACTGCTGCAGGATCAGCAGGGTTCGGCAACGTCAAAATTCCCGATCTTCGGCGACGTCCCCGGTCTCAACGTCCTGACAGCGCAGAAATCGATTGACCGTGTCGAATCCGAACTGCTGATCCTCGTCACCCCGGAACTGGTTCAGCCGCTGGAGCCGGATCAGGCTCCAACTCTGCTGCCGGGAATGGAAGTGACCGAGCCGAACGATCTGGACTTCTTTGTCTTCGGTGACATCGAAGGCCGTCCGAATGCTCATCACCGCAGCACGGTCTGGCCACTCTACAAAAACCGGCTGAAACGCTGCTACGAGTGCGAGAAAAGTCACAAGTCATCGGCCTACTTCCTGAAGGGCCTGCACGGATTCTCGAACTAGGTTCGAGTCTGGGCCCCTGCGGTCCTCCGCTGCCTGCTGCCGTCAAATCCGACACTGCCCGGCCCTGTCCGGATCACACAAGGAACTGAGTGATGAAACGCTGGCGAATCAGCTTTTCGCTTCCTGCGACGACCTGCGGCCTGCTGGCTCTCGTGGCCGGATGCTCGCACGCAACCAAATGCGACTACATGGGAAATATCACGCCGAACCCGATCGGCACGACTGTTGACCCCGTCTGGCAGGCTCAGGAATCCAATGCCGAAGCCGCCGACTTCATCGTCCACGATCACGAATGGATCGGGAATTCGGCCACGTTGAACGAGCGCGGCAAGGATCATGTCCAGCAGATCGCTGCCCGGGCGAACGAACAGAGATTCCCCATCATTGTTGAGGAATCCAGCCGCACGATCCGGCCGGACACTCAGTATCAGTACGCGGTCCACAATAACGATGAACTGGATGCTCACCGCCGGGCCATGCTCGTGGAAGCACTGGCGATTCTGGGGGTTGCGGACGCCGAAGAACGCGTCGTGGTTGGACACGACTTTACGCACGGCTTCTGGGACCTCGAAGGTCAGCGAGCCCTGCGGTACAACTTCAGCAATCAGGGCAACCAGAACCGGAATAACGGCGGTGGCGTTGGCGGTGGTTTCTGATCGCAGCTTAACCGCTAATCGAGTCTGAATTTGCAACGGGCGGGCGAACGATTTCAGTTCGTCCGCCCGTTTGTCGATTGTCGATATGTCGCAACCGCTACGGCCCGAGCGAGATGCCGGAGTTCTGCGTAAAACGGGAAGAATGCTGAAATCGACTGGAGAAAGGACTCTCCAATGCATACTCGCCATTTCGTTCATCTCATTGCGATTGCCGCACTCTGCCCATCACTGATCGGATGTCAGACGGCAGCGAGACAGACGGCACAACGGCAGTCAGAGTCGTCCGCGGCAGCGAGTGATTTCGCGACGAAATTCAATCTCGCCAAGCTTCGGGAACAGGAAGGCGACTACGCTGCTGCGCGGAAACTTTACAAGGAACTGCTGCTGAGCGACCCCAGCCACGCGAGTACGCATCACCGGCTGGGGATCGTTGAGATCCGACTTGGCGAAACAGATTCCGGACTCGACCATCTTCGGCTTGCAGACGCCGCGTCCCCAGACAATGTCGCCATCCTGAATGACCTGGGGTTTGCCTGCCTGACAACAGGACGGCCGGAGATGGCACAGCAGGTTCTGCTCACAGCACTTGACCTCGATCCACACAACGAACGGACCATCAACAATCTGGCGATGGCGTATGGCCTGACAGGCCAGTTCGATAAAGCCTTTGCGACGTTTCGCCGCAAACTGAATGAAGCCGAGGCACTGTCGAATCTGGGTTACGTGGCCACTCAGGCTGGTAATGCGAAATTCGCAACCGAGTGCTACAGCCGGGCTCTTTCGCTCAATCCGAATCTGAAAGAGGCGGCCGAAGCTCTCGCGCAACTCGCTGACCTCAAACGGCAGATCGAGCAGCAGAAATCAATCGCAGCAGCCACGAAACTCAGTGGTGCGGCAGAGGCAGAAAACGAGTCGGCCATTCGTCTGACAGGGGCTCAGCAGCCACAGCCGGACTCGCGGCCTTAACAGGCAGTAATCGTGATGCGATGAGTTAACAGGCCGTATTCACTCGCTGTGTTGAGCGGCATGGCATCTGAAAGAGACTCGACGATTGGTACGTCGAGCAGTCAGCTTTCGAGTCGCGAAGCATTCGCGGCTCGCAGTTCGTCGGCCAGGAAACGCGACGTCTCGTGCGGCGATCGAGCCTGCAGGATGGCCCCACAGATCGCCACCCGTGCTGCTCCCGCCTGAAGAACCTGCGGCAGATTCGCTGCGTCGATTCCACCGATTGGAAACCACGGCAACGAAATCTCCTCATGGACTGTC
Organism: bacterium; assembly: GCA_016124895.1. GTDB lineage: Bacteria > Planctomycetota > Planctomycetia > Planctomycetales > Planctomycetaceae > JAPOLP01. Next base: position 61,665 of record WGMU01000003.1, on the reverse strand, counting down.
CGGACGAAATCCAGACCGGCAAACTCATCAAAGGCCTTTGTCCGCGACGGAAACACGGGGCCGACACCGAGATAGCTGGCACCGTCCAGGACTGCCTGACGAGCCTGCTCAATCGAATGCGTCGAAACGCCGACCAGACGATTCGGCCCAGCGATGCGACGGACTTCCCGCACCGATAATTCGTCCTGTCCGACGTGAACGCCGTCCGCGTCGCATAGAACGGCGAGGTCCGGCCGATCATTCATGATCAGCAGCGTGTCGGTTTCACGTGTGATCTCGCGAACGCGTCGCGCCAGCGCAAGCAGCTCCCGATCTGCCACTGACTTCTCCCGAAGCTGTACGATATCGACGCCGCCCGCGATGACTTCCCGAAGCGTCGTCTCGACATTGCCGCGACACAACTCGGCCGTCAGCAACAGGTACAACCGTCGGCCTGCGAGCGTCTGTCGAGCAGACACCGTCGTCACGACCGCCTTTTCGAGCATGTACAGCTCGTAACGCAATGCTCCGAGCTGCTGTGCCACCTCGTTTTCTGCCGCCGTGCCGCGATCATTGGCCAGCAGTTTGGAATATTCTTCGAGTGTTCGCGTTGCCTCCTGAGCACGTTTGAGGCTCGCGATCGCAACATCAAACGGAGTGGCCCGCTGCATTTCCGTGTCAGTGTGAATTGTTGTCCCGACGTCCGCCTGAGTGTCTCGTGACGCAATCAGGTTTGCCGTATTGAGAAACTCGGACGCCGTACGCAACTGGTGGCGACAGGATTTGACCAGCCGGCTGAGATGCGCATCGTCCAGCACAAAGCGAACGAAGTCCTCAACCACCCGCAGCCCTTCACGCAGACGATTCGCCGACGCGTCCAGAATCCGATAAGTCGCCGTACGATCGACGGCATCGGCCTCCCAGTCGATTTCGAACGACACGGCGACAGGCCTGGAATCAGCATCGCGAGCAACGCTGCTTTCGCGACCGGCTGCCGACTCGACGCCGTACTGCCGGAGCAGTGACGAAACAACTGTCGGCTCTTCGTGCAGAGCAGTCAGCAGATGAGCGGTCGAAACTTCACCGGAGGGTTTCTGTCTCGCCGCAGCCTGGCGGGCTCCCTGCAGGACACGTTGCCAGTCCCGCGACTCATCCGAGGTCCGACTGGCGGAGTTGGGGTTTCCGAGCGTTCCTGCCAGCGCCGACGTAACGGCTTCTGCCAGCGCCGTCTCAGCGTCGTCTGCCGGGTTTCCCATTCCGGTGTGCGGAGTTTCGTGATCGGCGTTTGCCGGGGTTGAACGCCCGCCGTCATCAAGATGAACAGGGTACTGGCCATCCCAGATATCGCTGAGTTTGAGTTCGTCGAGTGTCAGGCCGGCACCGGTCAGCAGTTCGTAGGCTTCTGACTCTTCCAGTAGCAGCGACCACAGCAGGTGAGCGGGAAGCAGTTCGGCGTGAGCCCATTCACTGACCAGTTTCCGGGCTCGGGCAATCGCACGCTGCGCTCCGGCGGTCAAGGTTCTCTCGGACATAACGATCATCTGAGATTCGAGACGGTTCACTGAAGACGAAACGGCGCACTGCTGGCTCTGAAGATCAGTCAAGGGTATCACGCGCCATGACTCTCGGCCGCGATCACGAGGCCCTGCAGGGCAAGATACGGATAGTTCCCAGCGTTCTCCAGGTGAGCGAACAGCAGTTCTCCACCGCCGCCAGTGACGAACACCTGTGGCGCGGCCGGCGCTACCAGCGTTGACTGGCGAGCGATCAGTTCCCGTACGGCGCCAACCTGACCCCAGAAAATACCACTGGAAATTGCCGCATGAGTATTACGACCGAGTACCGGATGCTGCCCACGTTCGTCTGTCTGCAGCAGTTCGTCCATCGTCACCAGTGGCAGCACTTCGGTGTAACGGTGCAGGGCTTTTGCGCAGAGTTCAAATCCGGGCAGAATCGCTCCGCCAAGAAAAACGCCATTCATGCTGATCAGATCGACGGTCGTTGCCGTGCCGCAGTCTACGACGATGGCAGCCCGGTCGGCGCTGCGCAGCCGGTTTGCGGCGATAGCCGTGAGCAGACGGTCGAGCCCGACGCGCCGCGGAGATTCGACGTCGACCTCAATGGGAAATCGAACGGAGTCTCGAAACACAATGGGCGGCGGGGCTGGAAACTGGTCCGGCCAGGCTGCGAGAACCGCGTCAACACCCTGCTGATTTGACCCCACAATCACACTGCGGACATTCCCGCTGCCGAGCGGCTCCTGCAGCGCCGCCCAGTTAATTCCGCCGCCCGGCCCGCTGGTCAGAAACAATGAGCCAGCCGGGAGCCCGCCGCCTTGATCAGACGATGAAAACACGCCTGACTTGACGCGGCTGTTACCGACGTCGACGGCCAGCCAGGTGGTCGCAGCAAACGATTGCGAAGCAGTTACCATCGTTCGACGGGTCCATTGGGAACTTTGATCAGAGCGGTGGCGAGGTCCGATTCCCGTTCACCGTGCCGTCTCCTGATTTCATCAGTAATCTGATCAAACTCGCTGAGCGACGAGAACTGCCGCAGTCGCACTTCGAGTTCTTCCGGGATCCCGAGCTTCGCGCCGTACCACGCGGCGAATTTACGAAACAGTACGCAACTGTATTCGCCGTGCTGCTCGGTCATCAGAGAAAAGTGCCGCCGCAGAAAATCGACCTGCTCGTCCGGCGTTGGCTCAAACGGTTCCGGGCCCCCGCTCTCGCAAAGTTCCAGCCGGCGGAAGAGCCAGGGATCGAGCATCGCACCGCGACCGATGGCGATTGCCGCACAACCGGTGACGGAGCGCATCCACAAGGCATCGTCGACGGTCTTCACATCTCCGTTACCGATGATCGGAATTGATTTGACGGACTTGACGACAGCACGGATTCCGTCGAGATCGACGCGGCCGTGAAATCCCTGGGCGCGAGTGCGACCGTGAATCGTGATCGCTGCGACGCCGAGCCGTTCAAACTGAGCGGCCAGTTCCGGAGCGGTCAGTGAATTCGAGTCCCAGCCGAGCCGCATCTTCACGGTCACCGGCACCTGAACGGCTTCGACCACGCTCTCGACCAGTTCGCTGGCCGCGTCAAACTGACACGCGATCCGGGCTCCTCCTCCCTGCCCGTTCACCTTTGCCATCGGGCAGCCCATGTTGATATCGATGCCCTCGTACCCGCGGTCTTCGAGCCAGACGGCTGCCTGCGCCAGCACGTCCGGCTGTGACCCGAAGATCTGAATCGACAGCGGCCGGTCGACCGTGTGCGTCGTAATCAGATCAAGCGACTTGCGGTTCTCAGAGATCAGAGCCAGTGCGTGGACCAGGTCGGTCGTTGCGAGCCCCAGCCCGCCAAGTTCGCGCAGGGCTCGTCGAAATGCGAGATGCGTATAACCCGCCAGCGGAGCGAGAAAGTACCGCGTCGGGATAACTCTTGCGCCGATCCGAATCGACGTTTCAGTGCCACGAGCCGGATCGTCCTGACTCGTGTGAGCCTGCGAAGTCAGCGTGTTGGAACCGTGCGGCATGAATGGAACGTGCGTCGAAAAGTCAGTCTTCGCGTCGAGCGAACGTGCTCGACATTGCGGGAAGGACGGAAGTCTATCGCCTCACGCGACAATCGTCAGTCGACGGCTCTCGACCCATATCTTTGGGCAATAATATACTTGACTCACCATGAACCGGGAGTACAATCCGGGTGTCGATCGACGCGACCCCTGATAGGAACTCCCAGATGGACACTCCAAAGACACTCATCGAAGCCGTTCGGTTCTTCTCGGATATCGACCGCTGCAACGAGTACATGGAAAGGGTGAAGTGGCCGGACGGGAAGATCGTCTGCCCGAAGTGCGGAGCATGTGGCGACCGGATCGGAAAAATCAAGACCCGTAAGATGCTCCGCTGCAAAGACTGCCGCAAGCAGTTCAGCTACAAGGTCGGGACCATCTTCGAGGATTCGCCGCTCGGTCTGGATAAGTGGTTCGTGGCCGTCTGGTGCATCACGAACGCGAAGAACGGAATCTCCAGCTACGAGCTGCATCGGGCGCTGGGCGTCACTCAGAAATCCGCCTGGTTCATGCTGCACCGCGTTCGGCTTGCCATGCAGGAAGGATCCTTCACCAAGCTGACCGGCACTGTCGAATCAGACGAGACGTTCGTCGGCGGCAAGGCGAAGAACATGCACGCCAGCAAGCGGGCTGAGCGGATCAAAGGCCGCGGGCCAATCGGCAAGGCCATCGTTCACGGCGTGCTGGAACGCGGCGGACGGATCATCGCTGGCGTCGTCAAAGACCAGAAGCGGGTTTCGCTGCAGCCGGGAGTGCGGGACAACGTCGAGAGCGGTTCGACCGTCTACACCGACGCTCTGAAGTCGTACGAAGGGCTGGATGACGAGTTCACGCACGAGATGATCGACCACGCGAAGGAATACGTTCGCGGCGACATTCACACGAACGGCATCGAGAACTTCTGGAGCCTACTGAAACGCTGCATCAACGGCACCTACATCAGCGTGATGCCGTGGCACCTGAAGTCCTACGTCGACGAACAGGTTTTCCGGTTCAACGAGCGGAAGGGCGATGATGGCGAGAGGTTTGACGAAGTGATGACTCGCACTGTAGGCCGCCGACTGACGTACGCAGAGCTACGCGGTGTATGAATAGATGCCCAGAATGAAAAAGGGCCGCGATGCATCTAGCAACGCGGCCCTCCAGTGTTTCATGTGCCCCCTGCGCTACACCTCTTGCGTAACTCGAATCGACTCCTTGACTCGCTTCTTCCAGAACTCGCTGTTCAGACGGATTTCATCCATGAAACGGCAAGCAATGTCTTGGGGAGGATTAGTGCCCTGCTCCCAGGCTTGCACGGTCTTCCTGCTCACTCCGAGAAACTCTGCAAACAGCGTCTGGCTCAGGTTAAGTAATTCGCGTGTCTGTTTTACAAGTTCTGGACTGTATGCTTCGGGTCGCAAATCCAGAACAATCTTGCGACAGGTGAATACTTCCGAGAGGTCACTCCCATTTTCAAGAGCCTCTGTAAACGCCCTCAACCGATCCACAGTCTCGGGACCAACGGGTCGGTTCATGCCATCCTCCTTCGCTCCAGTTTCTTTTGCGCGATCTCCATTAGAAGCCATTAGATTCTTCGGCTCCTACGTGATAGCTCATCATCCTGACGATCTATTAGCGCGTTGATCTGTGCCTTTTCGCCCTCGGTCAACACGTTGTGTCCGTTAAACGCAATCACTAACAGCACCATGCTGTATTCCTCGAAATAGACGTACCTGACTGTCATAAGCGTCTCGCTCTCTGGTGACGCCTGGCAATGCACTTCACACAATCGCTCGGCGCCAGATATTGGAGTTCCCACATCCGGCTGAGCCATAATCGTGATCTGTAACGTATGAAGGTCTTCGTCATCTCGTCCGCAGCACTGCCAGTCCTCCCAAAAGCCAGGCATTTCCACGAACGTCAAAAGATCTTCAGGAGACAGTCGATGTTTGGGATACGTAAGAGTGATCACCTCGACCAACGGTTCGGCCATCGCCAATATTCCCTCATTCACAGAACAGACTCCGTCCCCCATGCCATCGGCTTACTCCCATCACCGTCGGCAACAGGCAAGGACGCTATCCCATTCAATAGGACAATGCAACGCCAATCTGGAAACTGATCGCAAATGACGACGAAGCAAAAGAAACACGAGTTCGAGTCCCTGTCTGACTTCGACAAGGCGATCCGGCACATAGCGAGCGTGCCGAAGGAAGTCGTCGACAAGCGGATCGCGGACGAGAAGGCCGCGAAGAAGCGGGAGCGTCAAAGGCCGGAAAAGTGATACTCCTGATTTCTTCAGGCGAATCCCGCAAGATTGCTTCAGAGGTACAAACGTCGGGGCCGATAGTATGTGGCAGGCGGACTATTTACCGCCATTTGCCACCATAATTGAGGCCCGAAAATGCGTTTGGCTGAAGTGAAGCGCGAGATTCGCGCTGCACGGATGCGGTTATGTAAGCGATGGAAGCAGATCGAGGTTTGGTTCGGTAATTACCGATTCCTGGGCGGGATCATACTGGCGTTGCTCACGGTACTCCTTAGCCGCTTGCTAGATGGATGGTGAGCCTAGTATATTATTGCCTATCTTTGAGTTGAGTTCCGAGACTGTCAGCGCCGGACGCTCGTCAGCGTGTCCGGCTGCGCTTTGATCGGCGACTGAAAGGTCGGCGACGCCGCAACTGGCTTTGTCGAGTTGCGCGTGGCAGCGGTGCTGTCAGCTTTTGGCTGACGGCGCGTTGGAGCCCAGCCTTGCGGACGCTGCTTCGACGACGACCTGCGTTCCGTCAGGTCTTCCAGCGACGGCAGCCGCTCCGGCTTCCACTGCGGTTCCGGTTGCAGTGCAGATCGCGGTGCTGACTTTCCAGACGCCTGCTGCATTGAGGCGGGTGTGAGTACCGCGGGCTTGAGTGACGTCTCCGATTGTGGGGCGGTCAGTTCAGGCACTGCTGTGGACGGCGCTCCCGATTCGCTTTCAGGGACGGCCTTGCGGGCAGACGCGCGGCCGGGTGGAACAATCGGCAGTGGTTGGTTGTCTTCAGCGGGAGGTGCAAGCCGGCGGGCTGGCGGATCCGGAATTGGAAGCGGTTCGGGCAGTTCGTTGACCTTTGGTGTCGACGCCTGCGGCGCGTCTTCCACCGAGGGTAGGGAGACGGCCGGATCGATTGCTTCAACCGCAGACTCATCGGACGGTACATCTGCCGGAACCGGGTCCAGAACGCCTTCGTGGTAAGCACCGTCGGCCCAGTGTGCGTCGAACTCGACAAACTCGGTGGGTTCCGCGTGCAGAAATTTCGAGGCGTCCAGACCGTGCGTCCTGGCGCGAGCCCGCCGCAGTGCGTCGCAGTACGCATCCGGATCCCACTCACCCTCTGACATGAAGACCTGGTTGTAAGGCAGCAGCGTTCCCATCCGATACTGCAGGTTAATGATCGACTGGTTGTATTCGACGATCGCCTGGAAATAGGCGACTTCTGCGTCAGCAAGGCTCGCTAGCGACCGCAGATACAGGTCGAGCGTCTGCGTTCCGACTTTGTATTTCTTCTCGACGAGATCAGCCCGATCCTGAGCTGCGCGGCGGCGATTGAAATTCGTCTGAGCGGTCACGTACTTCTCAGCGAGTTGCTGAAACGCGTTGCCGAGTTCGTGCGCGATCTCAAGTTCCTGAGCAGAAAGCACGTCCCGCGCTTTGGCGAGCCGCAGTTCAATATTCGTCACCTGCGCCTGGGCTGACCGCAGACCGATCGGCATCTGCAGAATGAAGCCGGCATTCCAGCCCGTGTTCTGGCCGCCTGTCAGATTGCCATAGACGCTGGAGAACTCGTTATCGTTGGAGTCAATCAGATTATCGCCGAAGCCGTTGACGGCGTACCCGCCGATGAAGTCCAGTCGCGGGCGGACGAGATTCTTTGCCGCGTCGAGCTGCAGTTCCAGACTTTTGATGTTCCACTTGTGGCGCCGCAGTTCGACACGATGCGTCAGCCCTTCCGCCACGGCGCGCGCCCAGTCTGGTTCGAGCTTCGCCGTCACGGGTTCGTCTGACGGTCGGATGATCTCGCCGTCGCTGACCGGTAGTCCGATCAGACGCCGCAGCGCAGCCTCAGACTGGTAAAGCTGCGACAACGTTTGCTGCACGCGAGCCTGTGCCTGGAAATACCCGTCGCGGGCCTGCGCTTCGTCTTCGACGGAGAAACCTCGCACGCCGCCGATTTCGAGCTTCCGTTTCGCATCACGCCAGGTCCGCAGAGTGCTGTTCCGCGTCGTGACCAGTGTGTCGTACAGGCGATACTGCAGGTAAAGATCCCAGTACTGATCCTCAACGTCTTTGACAAGACCCGTCAAATCCTCTTCCAGACCGGCAATGGAGATGTCGTTGTTGATCCGGGCGATGATAACGCCCTGTGTCACGCCGGTCAGTCCGCCGAACGCGTTCGCAATGGGGCCGGCCACCTGGGTGAACTCAGTTCCCGAACCTGCCAGCAGCGGGTGCTGGTAGGTTGCCTGCAGGACGCCGGTGTAAGCCGACGGGAATAGCTGGTTCGGCTGGTTTGCACTGAGGTAGTTGATGTTGTGGGAGAGTGCAAACTGACCACCGTTTCCAAAGTTCTTGGTGAGACTTGAATTCAACGTCGCTCCGTCACTGACTCGTGCCATCCCTGCAGGGACTCCGCCACTGCTGAACGAGTTGTTCTGCACGACCTCGTTTCGATTCCACTGCATCGTCGTCTGCAGTTGGGTGTCGAATGCTGACAGTGCTGCTTCGATACCGCGGCCACCGAACAGGACTCCGGTTTCCTGAATCGACGGGTCATAAAAGCTGCCGACGTTCAGCGGATTGGTCAGGACGGCATTGCCGGGCGAGAGAAACGCGTTGCGACTGCGGATGACACGGCTGTTTTCGAGCCCGATGCGGAGCACTTCGGCCAGCGTCATGTTGTGGATGTCGTCGTTCTTCAGTTCGAGCAGCGTACGCGGGGAGCCGGACAGTGACACCTCGGGAGTCTGCTCCTGTTCGGCGTGCGGCCACTCGATATTCGTTGCCTGGTCGAGATAGTAGTCGACTTGGTCAGTCTCATTGAGGTACTGCAGCTCGTCCACTTCGGCGATGCCGTTACAGCCGGAAACGGCGACGGCCGCCAGTGGCAGCAGTACAGTCAGTCGAATCAGCCGGAACATTGCTTACCCCTGATGCGGCGTCGGAAATCCGGCGCACGGGCGCTCCGCGCGTCGATATAACCGCTACAGGCGTTATCGGCTGCCTGACCGTCAAACTTTACCAGCGATCGCTGGTCGACTGAGATTTGCAGTTCGGGTGCGGTTTCGTGGACGTTTCGGCGGAGATTCGGCGCTGATTTGACAACTCTGGGCTCAGCGAGTGGCGTCACCAGCGAATCGCGACTGATAGCGATAGAAACGCGGTCGTTCGACAGATTCAGGCTGCCGGGATCCTTCGGGAGGCTGAACGAGGCTCAAAGAGCTACCGCGGTCTGGCGGGATGCGAATTGAGTGCGGATTCGAGGCGAGTGAGCAGGTCGTTCAAGCTTCCCAGCTCGTCAGCAGTCAGCGGTTGCCGACCGAAACGCACGCGGTAGAAGAGTGCGGCGAGGTCGTCCGGGAAGCCCTCCAGCTCCGCCGCCGTCAGTCGCGTCGCCAGCTCGCGTGAAGCCACGTCAGCGAACTCGCCAGGTGTCTGCGACGCCGCTCGCGCCAGTCCGTGCCGCGCGAGAATGTTCCTGAAGCGTTCGTAAAACGCGATTCGCATTGTCGGCTCATCGCGAGCAAACCACCGCTGCACCTGACGACGCAGCAGCACGAGCCAGTCGCGCAGGCTGCGGCTTTCCGGAAACAGGCGCCGCCAGAGATACCTCGCCGTCAGCAGCACTGACAGCAGGAGAGCCGTACCAATAAACATCGGCAGGCTGAACCAGCGGCGCGGGTCCGAGAGGATTTCGACAATCTTCCGCCTGTCGCCGCCAAGCAGGCCGGAGGCATTCATCGCCATGTGTTTCAGGACTTCGCTCAACGGCGAATAGATCTTGTGCTGCTGTTCTTCCTTCGAGAGCCGGACGACGCGCTGCTGCCACAGCGTCGTCAGAAAACTCTTTGTCGCACTGAAGACGCTGCGTTCTGCACCGACCTCGCGCACGCTGTCATCCCGAGTGGCCGGCGTCGGATCGAACGTCTGCCAGCGACCATTGATCCGAGCTTCGACCCACGCATGAGCGTGCCGCTCTTCAACGACAAAGGCTCCCGAATACGGATCCTGTTCGCCGCCTTTGAAGCCGCTGACCAGTCGTGAGGGGATATTCGCCGCCCGCAGCAACAGCGCCATTGCCGACGCGTAATACTCGCAGTGACCTGACTTTCGATTGAACAGAAAGTCCTCCACGGGATCGATGGAGCCGTCGATCACTTCGTCCTTCAGCGAGTAGGTAAATTCAGAATTGTGCCCCAGGTAGTCTTCAATCTGGTGAGCAATCCGCTCATCGACCGGCTGCTTCGACTGCTCAAACCGATCGACCTGGGCATCGAGCTCTTCCGCGAGTTTCCGCAGCCGCGTCAGCGCTGCGGGCAGCTCCAGAAACTTCGGCAGGATCTTCTGCCGAAGCAACTGAGCGGACACAGCGGGATACGAGCGGATGAATGGCCGCGATCGCTCCTCGGAATAAAGCGCGTACTCAACTTCGCGGCCAGCCGAAGTTTTCTTCTCGGCCTCATCACGAAAGAGAATGGACGTCGCAACGTCGATCCGGGGACGTATCAAATCCGACTCAAACGACGCTCCAAAGATGGGGTGCATCCCGAACAGCGTACGTGACCTCGTCTCGTGCAGGATGATCCGTTGAAGAATGCGTCTCCGCAGTTCTCGCGGTGGTACCAGCGGAGCGGCCGTCTGACTTTCCGGCAGAACCTGCCAGCGTCCGTTTTCGTAATGCCCCATCACCGAACCGCGAAACAGTGGCTCGGCGTAACCCATCATTCGGGCGGCCTGTTCAACGGGAATTTCCTCGTCCGTCAGCGGAAGCGAACACCGGACCTGCATGACTGGCCGGTTGCTTTCAAGAATCTGTCCCAGCTCGCCGAGCTGGACTTCGTCAGTGAATCCCGTGTAGTTGCGGATCGGCGCATCGAAGTCGTCATTGAACTCATGCTGCCGCACGACCCAGACCCGCGGAATCAGTACGAAAAAGATCATTCCAACGACCAGCGACATCAGTGACGTCGTGCCGATCCCCAGCACGAAACGGGGGTTGATCCAGTGCTCGTCCGCGTCGAGCTGAATGGCTCCCTGAAACTCGTCCGGCTGATGATGGGCGAGCAACGTCTCTGGCTTGCCATGCCGGTCACGCTGCGGAATGACCGTCGTCCCCAGCAGTGTGACATCGCCCGCATCCGACTCAGCCCGCTCGAAACCAAACCTCGCCTGATACAGCGAAAAGACAGACAGCGTCCACAGAGCCAGAAACACGTAGGCCAGCATCAGCAGTCCGAACGCGCTGTCCTGCGTGAGAATCGAACCGACGGCAACGTGCATCACGCTGAGTGCCAGCAGCCACCAGTACTGCCTGCCCTGTTTCGCCTGGAACAGAGCAATCCAGGTCAGGTAGCTCAGCAGGTGTGCACCGGCAAGCACTCGGCGTTCCTGTGCAAAGCCGCTTTCCTCGAGTTGCGAATACAGCAGTTCGGCGCCCGCCAGTCCGAACGCAAGAACGCCGAGCACGTTGGCGGTCAGTGTTCGCAGCCGCACCGTGCGCCGTTTCTCGTTGAGAAACCAGGCGAGCAGGGCCGCCGGGACTGTCAGCCCGGTTGGAATTGCTGTCCCTTCGGCCATGCTGAGCATCATCGCAGCAATGGCGATCAGCGAGTAAAGACTCAGATGAAAAATCCTCGTCATCGTGTGGCCCTCGCGGTCGAAAGGCCGGCGGCAATCGACGCAGGTTCGGATGACGTATCCAGCCGAAAGAGCCGTGACACGGTGAACGGATTCGCTGGATAGAACTCGATCCCCGGCAGCCGGTCAGCGAGATACGGCACGTTATCTGCGACGGCGTCGCGCGGCTGATTCGCAAACGGCACGCGCAGTGAAATCAGATCTTCCTCTGGTCGTGACGAAATCAGCACGGTCCGGTGCATCGCTGACTCCTCACGCGCCGCCAGGTCGACAATCGTCGGCAGGCCGTCGCAGCGACCGGCTTTCGCCAGAGCCAGCGCGTCGAGCAGTGCTTCGATCGCTCCGCTGCCCGCGTCTGCCCGCACGTCGGCAATTCCGTCCCCGGCAATCAGCAGGTGCTGTTCAACGCCGCGCGTCTGCCGCAGATGGTCGACGCAGATGGTTGCCGCAAAGCTGACGGCGAACTCGACACGGTCTCGATCCTCGGACTGCGGCCGATCCGGCTGCCAGAGATCCAGCAGCAGAATCAGCCCGCGATCTCGGCTCTGATGAAACTCGCGCACCATCAGATCATTCATTCGCGCAGACGTTCGCCAGTGGATGTCGCGCGGGTTGTCACCCGGGCGATAGTCCCGCAGATGGTGAAACTCGTCCTCGAACATGCCGCGCCGCGTCTGCTGACGAGTAACCATCTCTGCAGCAAGCCGTGCCTCGCGACGCCATGCGGGCGTCAGATGTCCGATCTGCGGATGCACGATCAGCTCGCCGCGTACATCTGTGATGAAGCCGCGCTCGACAATCCCCAGCGGGAATCGCGTCGAGACTTCCAGTGGACCGAACAGATACCGCCCGCGTCGATTCAGCTTCAGCCGGTAGCGAGCTGTCCGCTCCTGGCCCGGCCTCACGCTTGCAAAGAGGACGGCCGGTTCGAGCACCGACTCGTCCGTCACCAGCAGCGACCGCCTGCTTTCGCGGGCAACGCGGTCGCGGACAAGCATCAGCCAGGAGGAAAACCACAGCTTGCGGTTCTGCAGCGTGACCTCGACCGACAGCAGTTCGCCGACCATCGCCCGGCGAGGCAGTCTCCGCTGCAGCCGGTTGTGTTTAAGCAGCGAAAACGTCACCCAGCCGTTGAGAATGAACGGTCCGGCCATAATCGAAAATACGAGCATCAGCATGTTCGACCGTCCGATCAGCGACGCGACGAACGCGACGATCATGATCAGCAGATACATCATGCCTTCGCGCGGCAGCATGACGCGCTGACGGTTCAGTCGACTGACGCGCCGGCCGACTTTCGGTCCGAACCGCGTCGCGACAAGCCGCACGCCCCACAGCATCAGCAGCACGCCGATCCCGCCGGAAATGACGCGCGCCAGTCCGCCGTCCAGGTGGGTCTGCTGACTCAGTTGCTCGCCCGTAAACCGGGCCGTGTAGAGCATTCCGGCCCCGGCCGTGAACGCCAGGATTCCCACCAGAGGCATCGGCCGACTCGGCAACGTCGAACGCTGTTCTGCCATGCGATGCCTTTGCAGGTAGGGCCGGATCATATCGGCCAGCCAGACCCCTCAATCGTGCAACCGATTTGGCCGGCGGGGACCGGCTCTACGGAGGACCATCAACTCAGTGACTTCACGAACCGTTGAACGGCTTCCTCGACGTTTGCCCGGCTGTTGAAGGCACTCAGACGGAAGTAGCCCTCGCCAGCGGCGCCGAAGCCGCTGCCGGGTGTTCCTACGAGATGGCCCTTCTGCAGCAACTGGTCGAAGAAGTCCCAACTGCTCAGATCGTTCGGCGTTTTCAGCCAGACATACGGAGCATTCACACCGCCATAAACGTCGATGCCAACCTGCGTCAGACCTTCGCGCAGCAATCGCGCGTTTTCCAGATAGAAACTGACCAGTTCGCCGATCTGCTGCCGGCCGGCTGCGCTGTAGGCCGCGGCGGCTCCGCGCTGGATCGGGTACGAAACACCGTTGAACCTGGTGCAGTGACGGCGGTTCCACAGCGGGTGAATCTCGACCGAATCACCGTTCGACGTTTTGCCTCGCAGCGACTTCGGCACGACGGTGAAGGCACAGCGCGTTCCCGTGAAGCCGGCGTTCTTGCTGAAACTGCGGAACTCGATGGCAACGTCGCGCGCCCCCTCGATCTCATAAATCGAATGCGGAATCTCGGGATCGGTGATGAAAGCTTCGTAGGCAGCGTCGAACAGAATGATCGAGTCGTTCGCCTGCGCATAATCGACCCACTGCCTGAGCGTCTCTTTGCTCGCGACCGTTCCCGTCGGGTTATTCGGGAAGCACAGATAGATCAGATCGACTCGCTGATCGGGCAGTGCCGGCGTGAAGTTGTTCTCCGCTGTGACCGGAATGTAGACCAGCCCGGCGTAACGGCCGGAAGCGTCAGCCGCTCCAGTTCGGCCGCTCATGACATTCGTGTCGACATAGACCGGGTAAACGGGGTCCGTCACGGCCACCGTGTTATCCGCGCCAAAGATGTCGAGGATATTACCGGTGTCGCACTTCGATCCATCCGACACAAAGATTTCGTCCGCCGAGACGTTGCAGCCGCGCGCCTGAAAATCGTTCTCGGCGATCGCGTTCCGCAGGAAGTCGTAACCCTGCTCGGGACCATAGCCGCGGAACGTATCGCGGTTCGCCATTTCGTCGACGGCTGCGTGCATCGCCTCGACGATGGCTGGCGGCAGAGGTTCGGTCACGTCGCCGATCCCCAGCCGGATGACCTTCGCGTCGGGATTCGCATCGCAGAACGCTTTGACGCGGCGGCCGATTTCGGGAAACAGGTAGCCGGCCTTCAGCTTCAGGTAGTTGTCGTTGATGTGGACCATCGGAGTTCCTCACGCGAATTTCAGATTTGAGATGCAGAGATTTCAGAGCCTCATACGCGGCCGGTCAGACGACACACCACCGGGCGCAGCGGGCTCACGTTTTTTCTGAGGATCGCCGACCGAACGGATTTCAGCCGGCGGCGGGTAGTTAAGCGGACGTGCGTCGGAAACTCAAACCGCCGCGAAACGGTCGCATTGGCCGAGGGTCGCAAGCGGCAACCGTAGCCCGGTTTCTCCGAAACCGGATCGATTACAGCGAGTGGCAACTCAAACAGAACCAGAAGCCCGACCAGGTTCGGCGATCGCATTCGGTGCATCGCGAGATTCAATTCTGCGTGGAGCATGTTCTCGCGGTTCCGCAGTTCTTCTGCACATCTGCAGGTTTTGGAAAAACCTGCCTACGACTGCCGGAGCGCCTCAAATTCGCACAGCAGTCCCGGAGAGACATCGAGCGGTCGCTGGTCATGAATTCGCTGCAGAGTTCCATGCAGTGGGGTCTGTTCAACTCGCGAAACCGCCGCCGCGGCAATGAGCGGCGAGCGGCTGAGGCCGGCACTGCAGGCAACGAGTGTCGGGACCGCGGACCGCAGGAGCCGCTCAACGCTGCCAATGGCCAGCTCGAGAGACTCCGCTGAGTTGCCCTCGCCGTCGGTCAGGGGAACTCGAATCAGGATCGGTTCGCGCGGCAGGGCTGGCGGCGGCTCTTCGTACGCGAGATCGACGACGGCTCGAATTCCCACCTGCAACAGGTCCGCAGGCCGTCGCGCGTCGCTGGCGTTTCCGATCCAGAGCTGTCGGGGAATGACTTCGTGCATGGCGATTTCCGCAGGTCCGATCGGTGCGACAAGCGACGCGGTGGCAATTATCATCCGCTCCCGTTCGCCGGGCGGACCCCGTCGCTTCCCGCCCGAACTCAACGTCGACTGTAACACACTCGCCTGTCGAGAAAGGACCGCCTCGTGACTGCCACCCTCAGCGAATTCTCCAAAAGCCTGACCGTTGAAACCGCCTTCACTGTGCTCGCCGTCGCGAAGCAGCTTAAGGCCCAGGGCAAAGATGTCGTCGAACTCGAAATCGGCGACAGCCCGTTCGACTCAACGGCCAGTGCCAAGCAGTTCGGCGTCGAGGCGATTCAGAACAACGTGTCGCACTACTGCCCCTCGCCGGGCATTCCGGAGTTCCGGGCCGCGGCGGCGAAGTTCGTCAAGGACGAGTTCAACATTCCGGCTGAAGCGTCGAATGTGATCGTTGGTCCGGGGGCGAAGGTCTTCGAGCAGTTCTTCTGCGAAGCGTTCCTCAATCCCGGCGACGGCTGCCTGGTCTTCAGTCCGTACTTCCCGACGTACGTCCCGAACATCCTGCGACGCGGTGCGCGGCCGGTGTTCGCTCCGCTGCTGCAGAGCAACGAGTTCCGCCCTGCAGTTTCCGACATCGAGAACTTTCTCAATACGGATGCGTCGCCGAAAGCGATCTTCCTCAACTCGCCGCACAACCCAACGGGCGGCATCACGACCGAGCAGGATCTGCGGGACATCGCCGATCTGGTCCGTGGTAAAGACGTCGCGATCCTCAGTGACGAACCGTACTGCCACATGGTCTGGAAGGGCCGGCATCACTCGATTCTTGAACAGCCCGACATGATGGATCAGGCGATGGCCTGCTACACGTTCAGCAAGTCTTACAGCATGAGCGGCTGGCGGCTGGGCTTCTGCGTAACCGGCGACCGGATTGCTGACGCCGTCGGCAAGATGATCAACACAACGTTATCCTGCACGCCAGCTCTGGTGCAGCTCGCCGGAAAGGCAGCCCTCGAACGTGACGCCGCCGAACGCGACGAAGTCATGCAGAAGTTTCGCGAGAAGGTGGTGCTGCTGACCGAGGGGCTCAACCAGATCGACGGCATCCACTCGCTCGATCCGACCTCGACGTTCTACGTGTTTCCGAACGTCGCCCCGATCTGCAACCGGCTGGGCATTACGAGCCACGGTCTGGCGCTGTACCTGCTCGAAGGAGCGGACGACGACTTTGGTGTCGCGTGCCTGGGCGGCGAATGCTTCGGCGACGCTGGCCATGGCTTCCTGCGGTTCAGTTGTGC
The DNA here is from genome assembly GCA_016124895.1 of bacterium. Classification (GTDB taxonomy): domain Bacteria; phylum Planctomycetota; class Planctomycetia; order Planctomycetales; family Planctomycetaceae; genus JAPOLP01. Next base: position 45,291 of record WGMU01000003.1, on the reverse strand, counting down.
CGAACCGAACGAACGCCTGCAGCAGGCCCTCGACTTCATCCCGGTGGCTTTGTCCCGCGAAGACCGCATCGCCGCGTTCCTGGAGAAGAACCCGAAGTTCCGGCTGGCAAAGCCATACGAAGTAGCGTGAGAAATCCGTCAACTGCAGGATGAACGATGCAGGAACTCTTTGAAGTTCTTCTCCGAATTATTGGAGAGGTTGTCTTTGAGATCCTGTTAAAGGGACCGGGGTATCTGATCCTGAAACTGTTTCGCCCCGGCCTTGTTTCTGACAGTGATTCGGCGTTTGATGGGCCAGACGGGTGTCTGGTGCCCGTCGTTGGAATTGTTTTCTGGTCCGTTGTTTTCTGGGTGGTCTGGCTCTGCACACGATGATTTAAACGATCTCGTTCCCTGGCAGAGCATGGGAGCGGGGAGTCAGAAACACTCAATCGGCGAGTGTGCCACTGGCACGCATCCTCAGCGTGAGGGCGTTGAATTCTCAGTAGGCCGGACCGAGCGCAGCGAGTTCCGGCATTAACTGCACGTGTTGCCGGAACTCGCTGCGCTCGGTCCGGCCTACGATTTATGGACGACTCATGCCAACTCAACACGATCGTCCCGTCTGGCGATCGACCACGATTGTCTGCGTGCGGCGTGGTGACACGGTCGCTCTCGGCGGTGACGGGCAGGTCACTTATGGCAGCACGATCATGAAGGCCGATACGCGGAAGATTCGGCGGATGCTCGACGGCAAGGTGCTCGTCGGGTTTGCCGGGTCGACGGCCGATGCCTTCGCGCTGATGGAGCGCTTCGAAGCGAAGCTCAAGGACTTCCCCGGCAACGTTCCGCGGGCCGCAACGGAACTCGCTCGCGACTGGCGGACCGACCGGATTCTCCGACGACTCGAAGCGATGATGATCTGCGTCGATGCCTCACACAGCCTGCTGATCTCGGGCAACGGAGACGTCGTTCAGCCGTCAGACGGAATTCTGGGCATCGGCTCGGGCGGTCCGTACGCGGTGTCGGCGGCGCGGGCACTGGTGCGGCATACGGAACTTTCGGCGAAAGAAATTGTCGAAGAGTCGCTGAAGATCGCCGCGGAAACCGACGTTTACACGAATGAAAACCTGATGGTGGAGGAACTGTCGTGCGTGAACTGACGCCGCGCGAAATCGTCGCCGAACTCGATCGGCACATCATCGGGCAGAACGATGCCAAGCGGGCCGTTGCCGTCGCGCTGCGGAACCGCTGGCGCTGGCAGCAGCTTCCCGACGAGATGCGGCGCGAGGTCACGCCGAAAAACATTCTCATGATCGGCCCGACCGGCGTCGGTAAGACCGAGATCACTCGGCGGCTGGCCGACCTGACGGGCGCACCATTCGTCAAAGTCGAAGCGACCAAATACACCGAGGTCGGTTACTACGGCCGCGATGTCGAGTCGATTATCCGCGACCTGGTCGAGTCGTCGCTGAATATGGTTCGCGACCGGAAACGCAAAGACGTCGAACCTGAAGCGCAACAGCGGACCGAAGAGCGATTACTCGATCTGTTGCTGCACACTCAGGATTCCGACGCGGAGGACGAACCGGACGTTGGCCTCGAAGCCGAAACGGACATCGAGACTCACGAACGCGCCGAGCGTCATGCGCGGACGCGGGAGAAATTCCGTGAGATGCTGCGAGCCGGGAAGCTCGACGACCGCAGCATCGAATTGAATGTCGAGCAGCGGCAATCGCCCGTCCAGGTCTTCTCGAACATGGGCATCGAGCAGATGGACCTCGACATGCAGAACATGCTCGAACGGATCGTCCCGAAGAAGCGACACACGCGCGAGCTGAAAGTCGCGCAGGCCCGCGACGTCATCTTCGACCAGGAAGTCGAAGCGCTGATCGACCAGGACGCGCTGCAGGAAGACGCGATCCGGCTGGCTGAGGATTCCGGCGTCGTCTTCATCGACGAGATTGACAAAGTCTGCGGCAGCGAAGAAGGCCGCAGCGCCGACGTCAGCCGCCAGGGTGTCCAGCGCGACCTGCTGCCGATCGTCGAAGGCACGACCGTGCAGACGAAGTACGGTTACCTGAAAACGGACAACATCTTATTCATCGCCGCCGGCGCGTTTCACCGCGCTCGACCGGCGGACATGATGCCCGAACTGCAGGGCCGGTTTCCGATCCGCGTCGAGCTGTCGGAACTGACCCGTGATGACTTTGTCCGGATTCTCACAGAACCAAACGGCGCAATTACGAAGCAGCATCAGGCGTTGCTGAGTGTCGAGGGGATTACGCTGACGTTTCAGCCGGACGCGATCGACGCGCTGGCCGATATTGCCTTCGAGGTGAACCAGTCGACGCAGAACATTGGCGCCCGGCGTCTGCACACGATCCTTGAACGCCTGCTCGAAGAAATCAGCTTCGATGCTCCTGAGCTGAAAAAGAAGAGCATTTCAATTGACGCAGCCTTCGTCCGCGAACGGCTCGAAGAAATCAGTTCGAGCGAAGACCTCAGCCAGTTCATCCTGTAGAGGATCGCGGCTGCAGGGCCTGGTCTGGAACGCCCCTGTGTTCCGATGAGGGTGGCCGGGGCTGGACCGGTTGGGTGGCCGGGGCTGGACTGAGCCTGCGAAGGAAGCCCCGGAGTCCAGGTCTGAGAAGAAACGACCGGGGTTTCGCTCGTGCCTCGCTCCAACCCCGGCCACCCAAAACTGCGATCGAACAGTCGATCGAATTTGGAGTGTTCAGCGGCGGCGCTCGTTGCGCAGTCGCTCCAGCACACGCTGCGATCGCGGGCCGCCGGCTGTCAGTTCGATGCGGCGTGACTGCTCGCCGGTGATTTCAAACGTCACGGTCAGACGATCGCGTGGCAGAACTTCGTCCATCCGATCGGCCCACTCGATGAAGCAGACGCCCTCGCCAGCCATGTACTCGTCGGCCCCGAGTTCCAGAAACTCGTCAATATCCCGCAGCCGGTAGGTGTCAAAGTGATAAACCGGCAGCCGCCCCTGGTACTCGTGAATGAGCACAAACGTCGGAGAGTTGACCGGCACGCCCTCAACCCCGAGTCCTTCCGCCGCCGCCTGCACAAACCGAGTCTTCCCGGCGCCGAGATTCCCGACGAGCGCAACAACAAGGCCGGCTTCCGCAACTTCACCGACCGAACGCCCAAGCTGCCGGGTTTCCTCTTCATCCGAGACGACGAAGATGAGCGATTCGCTTTCGCGTCCTGGTCTCTGCTCCGTCACTTGGATATCTCCAATTCACCGTCGCCCCGTGAGCTGATCCGGTCACGAATGATGAAACCTCTGTCATCGTTCCCTCGTCGCTTTTCACCGGGCTGACGAATTCCACCGTCGTCAACACCGTTCCGCCAAACCGAATAGAGTTCGGCTTCTGCTCCATCGCATCGGTAGATCATCGCCTCGCCGGTTGGTGAGAAAGAGTCGATCGGAATCTCGGGAAGGTAATCAGGAACGAGCGATTCCAGGTCGGGAGGGAGCGAACCTGTTCGCCGCAGGTGGAGCTGGCAGGCCACGACGGTCTGAAGCTGCCTGATCCACTTGCTTTCCGCATCGAATCCGAGCAGCCAGCCTTGAATTGAAGCACCATCCATACAAAACATCGGCGAATGTCTCGCCGCCGTCTCGACCATTAGGTCGTATTCGTTTTTGGTGACGGAGTCGGAAATCCAGTCGGCGTCATCCGCAAAGGACCACTCACGAAGTACGCCGCGTTTCGGACGGGGGACTTCAATCTGTGTTCGGTACCGCGCATAGAAATGTTTGAGGATTCTGCGTGCCAGTTCAGGCTCACCCAGGACGAATGCGGCTGGTCGACCGACGGACTGCGGCAGAGACAGATATTCGGCACACGCCCAGTAACAGAAATCGTCTTCGTATTCTTCGCGATCTTCCAGGTAACTGGCGTGGACCAACTCCAGTTGAGCGTCCAGCGAGATCGGCTGAAGCGATCGCGTGCTGGCAAGTAATCTCCGTATGTGTTCTTCACCAAAACCCGGAAGTTCCGACAGACGAGCCGCCAGCTTCCAGAGTTGGACTCGCGTGCCCAGTCGATGAGACCAGTCTTCTCCCGCATACCGTCCGACGTCACAATACCACTTGGTATTCTCGACCGCGTCGATCACCTGGATAAGCAGATCAACAGCCTCATCGGCATCACCGGTTTGCAGGAGGCGTTGGATGCTGAGTCCCAGGATGTCTGGGTAGTACCGACCGATCCCATAGTAGACCTCTCCGGGATTCGCTCCATCGCCGACACGTCTCAGCGCAGCGAGCCCTTCCTGAATGACGAATTCGTGGTCGTCCAGATACTTCCGGACCCGAGGAGTCGCAACCGCGAGTCCCTGCTCGGTTGCTGCACGGATCTCTTCATCGAAGTTCCGGTAATAGAGGTCGCGCGTCTCTAATGCGAATCCTTCTTCGGCACTGACGACGTCGTCAACCGCGCGGCCGACTTCTTTCATGTCGTTGACAAACCGCTCGACAACCTCGTCCGTCTTTTCAGGAGGCATCCGGACCGGCGGCAGATCAGCAAACGGATCCGCGATGTCTGGGATCAGCGAAAGCTGGTAGCCGCGGATCGCGAACGGCGTGCTGGCAAGAAGCGCCAGACCGGTCAGTGAGAGAAGGACCCACGGGCGCCGATACCACCGGAGCCGTTTCGGATCGGCTGACGGCCGTTGGTCAGATTGGGGGGTTGAGGTCATTGTCGGACGGCCCCGGTACGGCGTGACGGGTCTGGCATAGGATACTCGATCGGTTGGCCAGTCGTGTGCCTCAGCCGTAGGCCAGTTTCTCCGAAACTGGCATGTCGGCAGATCACGGGCTGAATTGACTGTCTCAGTCGGCATTGCGGGAGTCGGCTCGCTGATACTCCGTCGGAAGGCAGGTGACTTGCTTGAAGGTCAGCTCTGCGCATCTGCAGGTTTTGGAAAAACCTGCCTACGGCTGGCGTCAGTGGACGACGGTACGGGCAATTGTCTGCAACTACTGACTCTCGCCGAGCAGTTCACTCTGCAGAGCCTGGAACTCGGGCATGGACCGCAGAGGGGCGAATTCGGGTTCGACTTTCACGGCCTGCTGCATGGCTCGGAGGACGGGCGGCGAGGGAGCGGCGATTTGTTTCGCTTTTCTCAGCAGCAGTTCGACCTGGTGGTACAGAGCCGTGACTGAAGTCTTTCGCTGTTCATCGTTCAGACGTGGATCGCGCTGAATCAGTGCGATGCACTGCGCGTAAACCGTCGCGGCGTTGTGGAACAGAGCGAAGGCTGGCGGGCCAACTTCTTGAGCCTGTTCAGTCGCGGCCGGCAGAGCAGGCTCCATCGTTTTCAACGCGGACTGCCAGTCGCCGAGTCGTGTCTGCGTGAGCGCCAGGCCGGTCAGCGTGTGTGGATCGTTGCCATTGCGGGCGACGGCGGCTTCGAAGTCGGCCTTCGCCAGTTGCAGGCCGTCGGTCAGAAACAGCCAGCCGCGCTGAGACAGCACGCCAGCCTGCTCGGGATTGAACATCAGCGAGAGCGTGTAGTAGTCGGCGGCTTTGGCCTTCTTCCGCTGCAGGTTTTCGGCAGTCGCCATCCCGTTGAAGACGATGTCCGGATGGCCGAGATGTTCTTCGATGTCGGCGTTGACCAGCTTGAGGTACTCGTCGAACCGCTGCTGCGCCTGTTCCGCCTGACGCAACTGCAGATGCGTTTCCGCCAGATCACGGACGATGTGGGCGTCGCTCGGCTTGAGCTGATGCGCTTTCTCGAAGTCCGTCAGTGCTGCGTCGTATTCAGCGAGCTGGAAGTGGATGCTGCCGATCCGGTGCAGCGTTAAAGCGCGGGCGTCGGTGTTCGGCTCCACCTGCAGATGCCGCTGATAGCTGGCCAGTGCGGCCTGCGTGTTACCACTGCGTTCTTCGATGCGGCCACGAAGCTGATAAATTCCGGGATGATCCGGCGCTCGTTCGGTGGCTGCGGCGACGGCCAGGGCATCGAGTGACTGACTGTAGTGGTCCTGCTCCTGCTGCAGCCGTTCGAGATCTGACAGATTGTCGAAAGGCGGCAGGGAATCCGCGATCCGCTGAGCGATCTGGAAGTGCGTGGTCGCAATGTTGATGTGCGGCGCAGCCGCGGTCGGCGCGAGCTTCGCAGCTCGTTCAAACTGAGCGATCGCTTCATCGAACCGGCCGGCGACAGTCAGCACGACACCGCGGTTGACCGGAATGTTGTAAAGGTCAGGGGCGAGTTTCTCGGCGGTGTCGAAGTCGGCCAGCGCGGCATCGACGCGTTTGAGCTGCGCGTTGCAGACGCCGCGCAGCATCCACGGCCAGGCGTACGTTTCCCGCAGACTGGTGCAGTTCGTGAAGCAGGCCAGCGCCGCTTCGGCCTCGCCAAGCTGCATGTGGCACAGCCCGGTGAAGTGCTGCGGCCAGTAGCTGGTCGGGCTGAGCTGCTGCGCCTGCTGGTAGAGTTCGAGTGCCTTGCGGAAGTTGTTCGATTTCCGTTCGGCTTCGGCAAGCAGATAGAAATCGAGCGATGTCGTTGCCTTGAGCTTCTTGGCCTGAGCAAGCACCTGACGCGACTCGTCCTCGCGACCGGCCAGCTTCAGCCACAGGCTTTCATCGCCGTACAGCGCGACGGATTCGATACCGATCGACTTCGCCGGTTGTATAAACGTGAGTGCTCGTTCTGCCGCGGCTTTCTGCTGCTCAGCATCAAGATTCCGCGCGAGCTGGATCTCCATGTCGCCAAGAATCAGCAGCAGTTCCAGCGTACTGGACTTCAACTCAGCGAGCGGCCAGCGGCCGGTGCGTTCGTTGTACCGCCGCGTCCAGGGCAGCGACTCGTCGAAGTAGTCCGGCGTGTCTGCGAACGGCTGGCCGGTATTCAGGTCAAACAGTTCGAGCGCCGCGGTCGCGTGTTTCTGCGCGAGCCTGGCGTCATCGTCCACGTTGTCCATTGTCTGCAGCGAACCTCGCGCGCGGGCCGCGTCGCAGAGTTCCAGAAACTGCTCGAAGCGGGCTTCCGTCTGCGCGACGGCGGCTTCACGAGCGATCGCCTGGTCGGCCGCCGCCACTTCCCGCTCGACAGCCGCCGTGAGTTCCGGCAGCAACGTTTCGTCTTTCAGCCGCGTCTGCAGTTCAGCCAGCAGTGTCCGCGCTGCTTCGTACTCGCCATTGCGAATCTGCGTGCGTGCGCGGGCGAGGTCAGTTTCGACGTCGCGTTCGAGTTTCCGCACACGGTCCGATTCCAGCAGCGATAGCCGGCTTTCGAGCGAACCGAGCAGGTCGACGAGATCTCCTTCGCCACTCACACGTCCAATCGCTGCCGTCAGAAGCTGCTTCGACTGCGCGAAGTCCGACTGCGTCGCGGCCGTCTCGGCCTGACTGAGGTTCGCTCGCGCGAAGTCGCGAATGTCGTTCATCCGGGCTGAGTGGTTCCAGCGGACCGTTCCGTAAGCGAGCAGGGCAACGGTCACTGCAGCGACTCCACTCCCAACTGCCGTCGGATGCCGCTTAGCCCAGCGCCACGCCTTGACCAGCCACGGATCCTCGAAGCACGACACCGGTTCGTCGGCGAGCCAGGCTTCGACATCGCGGGCCAGGTCGAGCGCGCTCGCGTAACGGTCCTCCTTGTTCTTCGACAACGCTTTCAGGCAGACGGCTTCGAGCGGTTTCGGCACACCGGGGTCGTGTTCCCGCGGTGGGATGATGTTGCCTTCGGTAACGTTTTTCAGCACCTCGCGAATCTTGCCTTTCGCAATCGGCTGCTGATTCGTCAGCAGCTTGTAGAGGATTCCTCCCAGCGAATAGATGTCGCTGCGCGCGTCGAGCTGTTCGAGATCGCCGCGTCCCTGTTCGGGCGGCATGTACGCCGGCGTGCCCATTACCGAACCCATCATGGTCTGGCTGCCGACTGAGCGGACATCGGTGACGATCATGCGCCGCGTTGTGCCAAAAGTGCCGCTCATCTGCTGCGTCCGGCCGCCCATCGACGCGCCGGACGTTGTCGCGCCCTGCGTCGCTCCAGCCCGACTGATTCCACTTGCTGCGGTCGTGCCCTGCGTGTCTCCCGACTCGCTCGAACCATCTGATGACTGAATGACGGTTTGTTCGTCGACGCTGAAACCACCGTCGGTTTCAGTCGTGATCGGAGCCGCGTCGTTATCGCCGACTTCAACGTCGAGCACTTTCGCGAGGCCCCAGTCGAGAACCAGCGTTTCGCCGAACGCGCCGAGCATCACGTTGAGCGGCTTGAGGTCGCGATGCAGGACGCCGCGGTCATGCGCGAAGGCCAGCGCGTTGCAGATATCGATAAAGTTGCGGAGCAGCTTGCGGAACGTCAGTGAGAATTCGGGGCTGTCCTTCGGAAGCTGATGCAGCGCGTCGATGTGCTTCTCCATCGTTTCGCCGCGGACCAGTTTCATCGCGTAGAACGGTGTCCCGTTCTGCTGATAGCCGATGTCGTAAATCGGCACGATGCCAGGGTGCTCAAGCTGTCCGGTGATCTGCGCTTCTTCGAGAAACCGCTCGAGGGCGTTCTTGTTTTTCAGCGCGCTGGGCAGCAACTCCTTGTAGGCCACTTCGCGACGCAGGCGACTGTCCTGAGCCAGCCAGATCTGACCGAGACCGCCGCGGGCGAAATTACTGACGAGCTGATAACGCTGCTGCGCTTCCCACCGGTCGGCGGTCTCGTGAGCAGCGGGCCGGCGCTGCTTCGGAGGCGGTGCCGAACGACGCGGCCTCGCCGCCGAGGAAGCCGCCGAGGCGAACTGGTCGTCGCGTGAAACGATAGTCACGTCAACATCGCCGCCGGACGACGGCCCTTCGACCGACGTCCCGCCGCTGGTGAATTCGTCTTCGACCATCGTCCGATCGAATTCGCTCTGGCCCGTGGGGCTGTCGTGCCGAGTCGCGTCAGTATCGGCGGTCGAGTCACCTTCGATCATTGTCCGGTCCGAACCGGCGGCAAGGCCGGCATCGAACTGCGTTGCGTTGTCCTGATCGAGCGACGACGCGTCATCGACGGTCGCGTTCGTTTCGTGCAGAGCCGAGGCATCAGCAATAGTCGCATCCGGCTCTGCTGCGTCCGCTTGAGAGTGGTCGGCAATTGTCTGATCGAAGTCAGTCCCGGCTGGCTGAGATTCGCTGTCTGACGGATCCGCGAATGTCTGGTCGGGCAGAGTCCGATCGAAAATCGACGAATCAGATTCCGCCGGTTCTCGTAACTTGAGATCGGCATCCGCAAATGTCTGTGCATCGTCATCAGACTGCGGAATGAACGGTTGATGAGAATTCGAAATCCGATCGGCAGCGGGGACCGGCATCCTTCGCTGCGCGAGGCTGGCGTCCATCAGCGTTGCGTCAAACTGATCACTGTCGACTGCTGAGGCCTGGGCGTGACTGTCTGCGTCCTCGACGATCGTCTGATCGCCGTGCTGTTCTGCCGTCGAATCGGCGGCCCGTTCGTCACTGACGAGCGACGGATCCATCAGTGTCCGGTCGTTGTCGGAGTCCTGACTGGCGGTCACGGCCGAGTGCCGGTCAGCGGTGTCCAGATCGGCCGCAGTGTCATGGACCGTCTGGCCATCGTCGACAGGCAGCGAAGAATCGTCCGCGATCGTCTGACCGTCGTCTTCTGGTATGTCCGATCGCTGTGGCCGCTGGTTGTCGGAAGTCGGCATGATCCTGCTCCAGGCTGGTACAGAACAGGGCGCAATTGTCGGAAACAGCTCGATCACCCCGCTCAGGTGCCTTCTTAGCGGAATCACGGTGAGAAAGACGATACTTTTTCGCATTCAGTGGCCACCGCACCAGGACTCAGTGACTCAGAACGGAGCAGCTCACGATGAAGGCAGCATTTATCAGCGAAACCGGAACGCCCGATGTGATTCAGTACGGAGACCTGCCGGACCCGACTCCGCAGGCTGGCGAGGTACTCGTCCGCGTCGGCGCGGTCGCGGTCAATCCGATCGATACCTATATCCGCAGCGGTGCCGTCGCGATCGCGACCGAGTTCCCGTACATCATTGGCTGCGACCTGGCCGGAACGGTCGAGGCCGTCGGTTCTGACGTGACTCGGTTCAAAGTCGGCGACCGCGTCTGGGGCAGCAATCAGAGTCTGTTTGGGCGGAAGGGAACGTTCGCTGAACTGGCTGCCGTCAACGAGGAGTGGCTGTACCCGACGCCCGTCGGCATGTCGGACGATGTGGCGGCGGCCGGAGCGCTCGTCGGGATCACCGCGCATCTCGGACTGTTTCTCCATGCGGGGTTGCAGAGCGGCGAGACCGTATTTGTGAACGGAGGCACTGGCGGCGTCGGAGCCTCGGTGATTCAGCTTGCGAAGTCAGTTGGCGCGAAGGTCATCGCAACCGTCGGCAGTGCTGAGAAGAAGGCTCTGGCGAAGAGCTGGGGCGCCGACTGCGTGCTCAATTATCGCGCTGCGGATCTCGATGATCAGATCCGTACGTTCAGCGAAGCGAATGGCGGGCTGCATGTCTGGTTCGAGACGCAGCGTGAGCCGACGCCGGATCGGACGGTCGAGCTGTTGTCGAAACGCGGCCGCATCATTTTCATGGCCGGTCGCGCCGCGCGTCCCGAATTTCCGGTCGGGCCGTTTTACGTGAAGGATCTGCGGCTGTTTGGATTCGCAATGTTCAATGCGTCGGCAGACGAACAACGGGTCGCGGCCGATGGAGTCAACGCGTTGTTCGAGGCGAGTGGCTGGCATCCGCAGATCGGCCGAACCTTCCCGCTCAGCCAGGCGGCAACGGCGCATCAGCTTCAGGAAGACAACACACTCGGCGGCAGCGGCACGCTCAGTGGCAAGATCGTTCTCAATCCGTAAACCGGCGTGTCGGCGCAGCCCGAATCGCAACGGAACGGGACTCGGCGATCAGTCCCCGCTTTGTAGATCCAGCAATCGGCGACGGCTATGCTCCTGCGGGTTTGCTGGCAGGCGGATGCGTGCCACATTCGGCAGCAGCCAGATTGCCGTCAAAAGCATCTGGCACAGTCGTTGCTTTGACGCGAGCCAGTTGTGGATTCCAGCTCGGCTCAGGCAGGGATTCTGAGCACGTTGCGAGGCCAGGACTGGTGCCGGACTCTGCAAATGCAGAGGTTTCTGGCAGATTGATGCGACTCCGGCGGCTCCACTGGAATGAAGTCCTGCGAGTCACCCGGATTACAGAGCGCCTCAGGCGAGAGGCGCGATGCCTGCGTGTCAGGCACGATTGCCGAAAAGCTCGGCAGCCGGAATTTGCTCAGGGACGAGCCGAACAAACGGGAGCGCTCACCTTCCGAAATCGACTCCGAACACGTCGGTGTGGATTTCGCGGCTCCCCGTCGCAGCCCGCTCAGTCGGTTCTCGGCACCGCCGGACCGGTCGACCAGCGGATCGAGATACAGAGGCGTTTTTCAACAATCAAGTGTGTGTTTCTTCTCAGGAGTAAAAGCTCAATGGCGACCAAACTCGAATACATCTGGCTGGACGGCTATCTCCCCGAACCAAATCTGCGCAGCAAGACGAAGATTGTGAAGGACGCTCCGTCTTCTGTCGCTGACTGCCCGGACTGGGGATTCGACGGCAGCTCAACGCAGCAGGCAGAAGGCCACAACTCGGACTGTATGCTCAAGCCGGTGGGCCTCTACCCGGACAGCACCCGCCGCGACGCGTTCCTCGTCATGTGCGAAGTGCTGATGCCGAACACGGAAGAACCGCATCCGTCGAATTTCCGCTCAACCGTTCCGGAAGAGGATGGCGGCCTGTGGGTCGGTCTGGAACAGGAATACTTTCTGATGGCTGACGGTCGACCGCTGGGCTTCCCGGAAGACGGTTATCCTGGACCGCAGGGGCCGTACTACACCGGCGTGGGCTACGGGAATGTCGGCGACATCGCCCGCACGATCGTTGATGAGCACATTGACGTCGTTCTCGACGCCGGCATCAACATCGAAGGCATCAACGCGGAAGTGGCGAAAGGCCAGTGGGAATTCCAGATCTTCGCCAAAGGCGGACGCAAGATCGGCGACGACATGTGGGTCGCTCGCTACCTGCTGCTGCGAACCTGCGAAAAGTACGGCGTCGATGTTGAGTGGCACTGCAAGCCGATCAGTGGCGACTGGAACGGCTCGGGGATGCACACGAACTTCTCGACGACCCGGATGCGTGAAGAAGGCGGCAAGGAGTACTTCGAAGCGCTGATGGAAGCCTTCGCGAAGTACCGCGAAGAGCACATCGCTGCTTACGGACCGGACAACCATCTGCGTCTGACCGGTCTGCACGAAACGCAGTCGATCGACAAGTTCAACTACGGTGTTGCCAACCGCGGTGCTTCGGTCCGCGTGCCGCACTCGTTCGTGAACAGCGGCTACAAAGGCTACCTCGAAGACCGCCGTCCGAACTCGCAGGCTGATCCGTACAAGATTGTCTCGCGAATCCTCAAGACGATCGCAACCGTCGAGTAAGCTGCGCAGGCTTTCGTTTCGTCGGCCTGAATCACTTCAAGAGACACCGCTCCGGTCAACCGGAGCGGTGTTTTTTGCTGGACTGGCGCCACCGGCCCGTCCGTGTGAATCGGTGGCGGAACGTCAGATGCCCGCAGCACCGGCCATTCGGTCAGTGGCAAACACTCTGCAGCTATGCCTTGCGGATCTTCTCGCGGCCGGAAGCGACGTTCTTTGTCGCGTTGCGCGTATCGAGCACCATGCGGGAGTGCTTGACGATGAAGTCCCAGTCGTACGCTGAGTGGTCAGTCGCGATCAGAACGCAGTCCTGAGCAGCGAGGAATTCGGCAGTGAGTTCGTGGCTCTGCATCTCCGGCAGATTGTGATGCCGCATCTTCGGCAGGGCGGGGACGTGCGGATCGTTATAGGTTAGTTCGACGCCACGCGCCAGCAGGTGTTCCATCAGGACGAACGACGGACTCTCGCGCGGGTCGTCGACGTCCTTCTTGTACGCGACGCCCAGCAGGCAGACCTTGCTGCCGCGCAGTGCCTTGCCCTTTTCGTTGAGGAACTCCATCAACTGCGAGATGACGTACTCGGGCATCCGCGAGTTGACCTCGCCGGCCAGTTCGATGAACCGCGTGGCCAGGCCGTAACGCCGCGCGAGCCACGTCAGATAGAACGGATCGATCGGGATGCAGTGCCCGCCGAGCCCCGGTCCCGGATAGAACGCCTGGAAGCCGAACGGCTTCGTCTTTGCCGCGTCGATGACTTCCCAGACGTCGATGCCCATCCGGTCGAAGAGGACCTTCAGTTCGTTGACCAGAGCAATGTTCACCGCGCGGTAGGTATTTTCGAGAATCTTGCAGGCTTCGGCGACTTCCGGGCTGCCAACGCGGACGATCTTGACGATCGCCTGGCTGTAGAGCGATTCGGCGAGCGTGCCACTGCGTTCGTCAATGCCGCCCACGACTTTCGGGATGCCCGCGGCTGAGAAGTCCGGGTTACCGGGGTCCTCGCGTTCCGGGCTGTAGGCAACGAAGAAGTCCGCACCTTCGATCAGGCCGGACTCGTTCAGGATCGGCAGCATCACGTCGCGCGTTGTTGTCGGGTACGTCGTACTTTCCAGGACGACAAGCTGCCCCGGACGCAGCGTCTTCGCGATCGCGCGCGTCGTGCCCTCCACGTAGCTGAGGTCCGGGTCGCGGCTGTCGTTCAGCGGCGTCGGCACGCAGATCAGAAGGCAGTCAGCTTCGCCCATACGGCTCTGGTCGGACGTCGGGTCGAACTGACCTTCGCTGATGAGCTTCGCGACCGCAGCAGCGTCAATATGTTTGATGTAGCTCTGCCCGGCTCGCAGCATGTCGACCTTCTTCTGATCGACATCGAAGCCCATCGTGCGGAAGCCGGCTCGCACAAACGCGGTCATCAGCGGCAGGCCGACGTAGCCCAGACCGATGATGCCCACAACGGCCGACTTGTCTTTGATCTTCTGTTCGAGCGAGTGGCTCATAAGGTTCTGATCCGGCTGAAACGGCCGGGCGGCGAATGGCTGCCCGGTAAGGATTTCCGCAGTCTGGCGACCACAGCGCTGTCGTGTCGATTACTGAGAATCCGCACGACCCGGATTTCCCCGACGATCGGTGCGTCAGGCCGGATTCCAGCGGCTGAGTTTTTCTGAACGGGAGTGATCGCTTACGATCGCTACACGTCAGTTCGGGCGGTTGTCCGAAAAGTCGTTGATCACTCCGCGAATTTCACCTGCCTATCCTTGCTCAGAGTGCAGCTTCAGGTTGGAGCTTTTTATGTCGAGCCGGTTGTCTCGTCCTGCCCTCCTTGCAATCGGTCTGATTCTCGCGATCACTCCGTCGGCGCTTGCCCAGGCAGAGGCCCCCACCGTGCCGGTCGTTTCGACGCGGTCATACACCTTTGAGATCGTGATCGTCGTCGTCATGTTTGGCCTGGCACTGTTTGCGGTTTGCCGGTCGAGCCAGCGGCGCTGATTCTGCCGCTCCGTCTCGACAGATTCCCACGGCCACAGCCTCGCCGACCGCGCAATTCCCGCCGGTGCCGGGTAGTTTCAGTAGGCCGGATCAAGCGGAGCGCCGTTCCGGCAGCCTTTCAATGATCGCTGCCGGAACGGCGCTCCGCCTGGTCCGGCCTACGTTGGATTCCACCGTCCGCAACCTGACGAGCCTCCTCATGACCAGCTTCCAGCTTTACGCACCGCCGCACGCTCCGTTTACCGCCCAGGGCGAACTGAATCCTGACGTCGTCGAGCGTCAGGCCGAGCGGCTCATTCGCGACGGTGTTTCCGGCGTCTTCGTTTCCGGGACGACCGGCGAGAGCATGTCGCTCACGCTGCAGGAACGGCTGGATCTGGCGCAGCGGTGGCTCGATGTGACGCGGTCGACTGAGCTGCAGGTCATCGTTCAGGTGGGCCAGAACTGCGTCGCCGATGCCGTCACGATGGCGGCGCACGCTCAGCGGGAAGGTGCCGATGCCATCGCAACGCTCGCGCCCAGCTTTCTGAAGCCGGCCAGTGTCAACGATCTCATCGAGTGCTGCTTGCCCGTCGCGACGGCGGCTCCGGACCTGCCGTTTTATCTGTACGACATCCCGATGCTGACCAACGTCCGGCTGTCGATGTCCGAGTTTCTTGAGAAGGCCGCTGACCGGATTCCGAACCTGAAAGGCCTGAAGTTTACGAACCCGGATCTGGTCGAGCTGCAGGAGTGCCTGGCTCTGCAGGACGGC
This sequence comes from bacterium, assembly GCA_016124895.1. Classification (GTDB taxonomy): domain Bacteria; phylum Planctomycetota; class Planctomycetia; order Planctomycetales; family Planctomycetaceae; genus JAPOLP01. The sequence continues at coordinate 30,112 of WGMU01000003.1, read as the reverse complement.
CGCTTCGACATCATGTTCGGCTGCGACGAGATCCTGCTCGCGGGTGTGCTGTTCGGCTGCGACGGAGCGGTCGGCACGACTTACAACTTCTGTGCTCAGCACGTCCTGTCGATGATCGATGCGTTCGAGGCCGGAGACATTGCCACGGCTCGCCGCAAGCAGCTCGAAAGCGTGCAACTGATCCGGACGCTGCAGCGGTACTCGTTTCCGCCAGCTGCGAAAGCTGCGATGAATCTTGTCGGCGTCGACTGCGGCCCAGTCCGCGCTCCATTGACGAACCTGACGCTGCCGCAGAAAAGTGCTCTGCTGGAAGAGCTGCAGGCCAGCCCGGTGTTCGCGGGCTCGGCAGCCGCCAGCGACGCCGTTCTCACCGAAGCCTGACGCTTGAAACCTCGACGCTTCACCGCACGTTGCAACAGGCTGACTGACCGCAAGGCAGGCATCATGCCGATGCTGTTCCCGTTTTTCCCAGCCTGATCGTGCCGCTTCGCTGCTGCCGTCCGGCATTCTCAATGGATGTTCAGCGACGCGTCAGTGTTGCACGGACGAAGTCAACGAATCGTTTCTGAACGCGGCTTTGAAACCGGTACGGGTTCCAGCAGAGAGCGATACGACGCGTCGGGCGATCTCCGGACAGCGAGCGGTAAACGCGACGATGACTGTGGTCGATCGACCGGGCCATGTCCGGAACGAGCGAGACACCATGTCCCAGCGCGACCAGTTCGAGCACGGTGGCCAGTTGCGCAATGCGACCCGTCGTGACCGGTTGAAACGACTTGCGTTGGCAGAAGCTGATCACGTTGTCCGACAGGCAGTGAGCTTCGTCGAGCAGAATGAACGGGTACTCATGCAGCGTGTGCAGCGTAATTCGTTTACGGGCCGTCAGTGCGTGATCAGCCGGCAGAACGAGGTGCAGTTCCTCTTCAAACAGCGGAACGACGTCCAGGTGCGTCGAGTCAAACGGCAGAGCAAGCAGCGCGACGTCGGTCTCGCCGTGCCGCAGCCGTTTGATGACCTGATCGGTGACTTCTTCCTGAACCTCGAACTGCACGCGCGGCAGCTCGCGTGCGAATTCGCCCAGCAGGGACGGCAGCAGGTACGGAGCAATTGTCGGGATGGCCGAAACGCGAATGTGTCCAGACTCACCGTCATCAGTGACACTGGCCCGTGCTTCGTCGACAAGCTGCACTGCCTGGCTGGCCCGCGGCAGGAGCATTCGCCCCGCTGGCGTCAGTTCGACGCGGCGGCCCAAACGCTCGAAAACCGGCTGTCCGAGTTCGTCTTCGAGCTTCTGAATTGCCTGACTGAGCGCCGGTTGCGACACGTGGCAGGCCTCGGCAGCACGCGTGAAGTTGCCCAGCTCGACGACCTTCAGAAAATAGCGGAGCTGAAACAGTTCCATAAGCTGCTCTTATCGAAACTATAAGACGTTGCGGACTTGGCGATTGTGTCGAGCGGCGTATCATCCGGCACCGATTTCGCTCGAACAAGAGTTACGGCCCCGTCCGCAACGGCTTGGCAGGCGGCGGCGCGTTGGGCTTTTCAGAATCGCACAGGAGACACAGCAATGCAGACAACGTTTTGGAAACTCACCTGCGGCATTGTCGCGGTAGTGGCGGTGAGTACGCCGCTTGTGCTCGCCGCGGATGCCGAGCCGATCGCGCTCGGGACAGACAGTCTGACCGCGGGTATTCCCGGTAAAGGCCCCCTGACAAAGGCTCAAATCGACGCCTGGCTGGCCAGCCCGAAGAATCACGTCGAGCTGAAACCGGAGCTGCCGATGGGACTTGCGGCCGGAGCCTCGCAGATCAAGGGTGTCAAAGAGAATCCTCTGACGCGCGCGAAGATCGAACTCGGTCGGCAACTTTACTTCGACACGCGACTCTCGGCAGACAACACGGTGAGCTGCGCGTCGTGCCATCATCCAGATGAGGGTTACGCGCGGCATACGCAGTTCGGTGTCGGCATCAATGGCCAGAAAGGCGGACGGAACTCGCCGGTCAGCTACAACCGGATTCTCTCGGATCTGCAGTTCTGGGATGGCCGTGCGGATTCGCTCGAAGCGCAGGCGGTCGGACCGATTGCCAACCCGATCGAAATGGGCAATACGCACGAGAAAGCCGTCGCGACGCTGAAGAAGATTCCCGGTTACGTCGCACAGTTCAAAGCCGTGTTTGGCGGCAAAGACCCGGTCAATATCGACAATGTCGGGAAGGCGATCGCCACCTTTGAACGAGTCATCGTCAGCGGACCGTCAGCTTTCGACTACAACGAAGCGTTCCAGCCGTTCACACGTTTCGACGCGGACGAGCTGGCCGAACTGAAGGACGACTCTCCGGAAACCTACGCCCGGTATCAGGAACTCAGGAAAGGCGTCGATGCGCATCCGATGTCCGACAGTGCGAAACGCGGCAAGGAACTGTTCTTCAGCGAGCAGGTCAACTGCGCGGCGTGCCACGTAGGAGCCAACCTCGCGGACGAGAAGTATCACAACCTCGGCGTCGGCGCGGACGCGAAGGAACCGGATGGGGGGCGATTCGTCGTCACAAAGGATCCGAAGGACTGGGGAGCCTTCAAAACGCCAACGATTCGCAACGTCGCCCAGTCGGCTCCGTACATGCACGACGGCAGTCTGAAGACGCTTGAAGAAGTCGTCGAGCATTACAACAAGGGCGGCACACCGAATCGGAATCTCAGCCCGAAGATGAAGAAGCTGAATCTGAATCAGCAGCAGGCTCGCGATCTGGTCGCCTTTATGAAGGCCTGCACCGGGCACTTCCCGAAGGTCGAACGCGAACGGCTGCCGGAATAGTTGTGCGGTCTTATGTGCCGTCGCGCAGACGTTCGGCGGCGGCGTTGTCTGGTCATTTGCCGAAACTCTGGCGAGTTTCGCGACAGGATCCCAAAGGAACAAATCATGTCTACAGAAACTCGCGCGCAGATCATTGAGGAACTGAAGGTCGCTTACTGGATGGAGATTGAAACGGTCACGAACTATCTGGCGAACTCGGTCAATCTGGATGGAGTTCGCGCTGAAGAGATCAAGAAGTCGCTGGCAGCCGACGTGCTGGAAGAGCTGACTCATGCTCAGAATCTTGCCCGACGGATCAAGACGATCGGCGGACGCGTGCCGGGCAGTGCTCAGTTCAAAGCGTCACAGGACGCCATGCAGCCGCCGGAAGATTCAACCGACGTCATCTCGATCATCAAAGGTGTGATCGCTGCCGAAGACGCTGCGATCGCTCAGTATACGAAGCTGATCAAACTCTGTGACGGCGTTGATTACGTGACTCAGGATCTGTGCATTCAGACTCTGGGCGACGAGGAAGAACATCGTCGCACGTTCGTCGGATATCTGACGGAGTACGAGAACAAGTAGTGCTCGGTCTTCGGTTTTGAGACGCCGCCGGCTGCCTGTCGGCGGCGTTGTTCTTTGCGCGGAGGTCGTCACACTGGTTTGCTCGACGCGACGAATGGTTCGCATTGACTGTTTGCCATCTTCCAGCAGGGATCCTCACGATGAAGTTGATGTGCCGCGCTCTGGCTGTGCTGTGTCTGCTTGCCGTTGTCGAGTCCGCGTTCGCTCAGCCGGCGGAATTCAATTACGACGAAGCAAAGGTGCCGAAGTTCGAGCTGACGGATCCGCTGACGCTGCTCGACGGAACGAAAGTGACGGACGCGAAAACCTGGACGCAGAAGCGTCGGCCGGAACTGCTGCGGCTGTTTAAAGAGAACGTTTACGGGACGATGCCGGGAGTTGCTGCCGATCTGTGGTGGAAGGCGTTTGACTCGGACGCAAACGCGCTGGGTGGCAAGGCGACTCGCAGGCAGATCACGATTTACTTCACCAGAGACACCGCCGGTCCTCAGATGGACCTGCTGCTGTACGTGCCGAACAAAGCGAAGAAACCGGTGCCGGCGTTCGTGGGACTGAACTTTAAAGGCAATCACACGGTGCATTCCGACCCGGCGATCCGGCTGGCGACAATCCGTCCGAAAGACGGCGAGCCGCATCCTGCTGACCCGGCCTCGCGCGGTGAACGCACCGAGCGATGGCAGGTCGAAATGATCGTCGACGCTGGTTATGCGATCGGCACAGTTTTCTATTCGGACATCGATCCGGACTGCTTCGACGACTGGAAGAACGGCATTCACCCGCTGTTTCCGAACCTGCAGAATCGGGACGACAACTTCACGTCGATTGGTGCCTGGGCCTGGGGCCTCAGCCGCGTGCTCGATTATCTGGAAAAGGACGACGACGTTGACGCCAAACGCGTCGCCGTGATGGGACATTCCCGGCTGGGTAAGACGTCACTCTGGTCCGGCGCGACCGACCAGCGCTGGGCGATGGTGATCTCGAACGATTCCGGCTGTGGCGGCGCGGCGCTGTCGAAGCGGCGGTTCGGCGAAACCGTCAAACGGATCAATACGTCGTTCCCTCATTGGTTCTGCGCGAAGTTCAAAACGTACAACGACAACGAGACCGCTCTGCCGGTCGACCAGCATCTGCTGATTTCGTTGATGGCTCCGCGTCCGGTTTACGTGGCCAGCGCCGTCGAAGACCAGTGGGCCGATCCGCGGGGCGAGTTTCTCTCCGCAAAGTACGCGTCGCCGGTTTATGAGCTGCTGGGCTGTCCGGCCATTCCGGATTCCGTAACCGAATACCAGATCGAAAAGCCGATCCGCACGACGATCGGCCACCACATCCGCACGGGAAAGCACGACGTTACGGCGTACGACTGGCGGCAGTACATCGCGTTTGCCAACGAGCATCTGAAGTAGATCAGCTCACCGGGCGTCGACTCTTCTGGCGGCGATCACTCAGCTCTCGCTGATCGGCGGCTTGAGCTGAAAGCGTCCGGTGCCCCGATACAGGAGAACGATACCGGACCACACGATCAACGCGATGACGATCGCGGTCAGCCGCCCTTCCCGTCTTGTCAGGCTCTGGGAAATCTGCAGATTGATCGCGACGCCGGCTCCGAAGCAGCCGCTCAGCAGGTTGAGCAGCAGCAGATCGCGATGCCACAACCGCGTTCCCACGGCGAAACGTTCTCGAAGCAGCCGCCAGGCGGTGCAGACATCTCTGGCGTTGATCAGTGTCAGCTCGGCCGACTGCAGCAGGCTGTTCGAGTAAAGCAGCGCCGCAAAGCTCAGCGCGACGGCAATGAGCTGCAGTCGCTCGTCGGTAACAGCCTGATCGAACCAGCTCGGCACGAGGGCGATCAGCAGGATCGCGCGGGCGGTCATCAGACAATAACCGACCGCCGTGCAGACGATCTGAGCGAGCAGATTCACGAGGCCGCCACGCTGTCAAAGACCGTCCGTACTGCCACCAGCAGCGTCAGGCCGACCGCGATCGCAACCAGCACAATTCCGGGCGTGAGTTTTTTCATGCGTGCTCTGTTTCCGAAAACGGTTGGGCTTGTCACAGCGCTGGCGTCACTTCAGGCAGTGATGATTCAAACCGATGTCGCCGGCGTTGCTGGGCGAGTGTCGCGCGATCCATCGTCTGTCAGCGAGTCACGAAGCAGGTCGATCTGCAGTCGCAGGCGATGATCTTCCCAGTCGGCGATCGTCAGCGATGCTTCGTTGAATGTGCAGCCGGTCTCCTGTTCGTAAAGCTGGACAGCGTTGCGACGTTTGCCTGCCGCTACGAGTTCATCAATTCGTGCGACAAGCTGCTCGGACCAGTTGCCCATCACCCGCTGGCCGATTTCGTTGAGCTGTTCATGCAGCGCGTCGCGGGACGATTCGGTTTGAAACCGCCGCGTGCCGACACGCAGAAAGAACGTGAGACCGAACACCAGGCCAATCCACAGAAACGAAAGGTGCGAGGTCAGTCCGGCTTCGCGGGTGACCGGATCGGCGAGCAGTCGGTCGAAGTGCTCCCGGAATGTCGCCGTCATCGTCACCATGCCGAGTCGTCCGACGGCCGTGCCGAAGCCAAGCGCCACAAACGTCAGACAAATCGCTCCGATCTGCCCCCAGAGTCGGCTTTTCGCCAGTCCGAGACATCGCAGGCGGAAGACAAGCCACGCGGCAAAGCCAACGCACAGCAGCGCCGGAAAGAGACGCATCAGAGCCTGAGCGGGGAGATCCATGCCTGCAGTGCTGCCCCGCGCCGCCGCAACAAGCATCAGAATTCCCGCCGCTCCGAGATTCAACTCGAAGATCAGCAGCATCAGTTCGGGAAGTTTGAATGAGAATTGCCCTGGTGTTTTCATCACGTGTCTCTGTGCCCTGCTGTAACCTGTTGCCCTCAGACCGCTCCGCCGGTCAAAGCCGGAGCTGGTCACAAGTCGGTCGGAGTTCGACCGCAGCGAAATGCCCTGCTTCCGTTATGCGCGATGGCGATCAATTCCCGCTCGAAAAACGGCGAATGGGGAAAACATACGCGTTGCGTGAAATCAACAGGCCGGAGATCCCGTGCGGGTTGAACGCTGCGCAGGAAGAGGCACAGCCAGTCAAGAGCCGGCAGCGGGCTATCAAGGAAGACCGCCGACGAGGGAAACCGGTTCCAGATAGTCGACGAGTCGATCCGGAAACCCGAAACGGCATTGAACTGCGGCGCGGAACTCTTGAAATCCTCCGCAAAGTCTGCCTGATCGTTACGACCGCTGCCTCAGTTAAGACTTCGTCACGCGAGTGCAGACTTCGCGAGCGATTCAGAAGTTGCCGCCGATTCCGGAATTCCGGATTGCCCGGATCTGAACGATCGCCCGCTGCAGTCTGTCGGTCCGCCGTCCGATAGCATTCTCACGGAGACGCGTTTCGCGTCGCCGCACGGCCGCTTCACTTCCCGGCCGCGCTGCTTACTGAGAGCCCACAGGACGTTGAGATGTCATTGCAGAAGGATTTGCCGACACGGGTTGCGCCCGAAACTCAGATCACCTCGCCCGAACGCCAGATTGAACAGCTTCAGCAGCAGGTTGAGGAACTGCAGCGGCAGTTGCTGATCGCGCAGAAGATGAGTTCCGTCGGCCAGTTGGCGTCGTCGATTACGCACGAGTTCAACAATATCCTCACGACGACGATCAACTACGCAAAGATGGGGCTGCGTCACAAGGATCCGGCGACTCGTGAGAAGTGCTTCAACCGAATCCTTTCGGCCGGCCAGCGCGCAGCGAAAATTACAACCGGGATGCTGGCGTACGCTCGATCAAAGGGCGATCGCAAGGATGCCCTCGATCTCGCTCAGGTTGTCGGCGACGTGCTCGTCCTGTGCGAAAAAGATCTGCAGATGAACCGCGTCAAGCTACAGCTCGACGTAATGGGGCATCCGCTGTGCGAAGTCAATGTTTCGCACGTCCAGCAGGTGATTCTCAATCTGGTCGTCAACGCGCGACAGGCCATGAATGGCGGCGGGATGCTGTTCGTCAGGGTGGCGATGAGCGACGACGGCCAGATGGGTGAGATTTCCGTCCGCGATACGGGCTCAGGCATCCCCGCCGACAAGCTGCCGAAGATTTTCGAACCGTTCTACACGACGAAAGAAGCCGACGACCGCGGACAGGGCGGCACCGGACTGGGCCTGTCGTTCTGCCGCGACGTGATCGAGGCTCACAAAGGGCGGTTGCGCGTTGAGAGCACCGTCGGTCAGGGCACGACGTTTACGTTGAAGCTGCCGCTGGCCGCGCCCGCGAGTGGCCGCAAATCGGCCTGACGGCGGACCGACCGCACAACACTCGCCGGACGAACGATCAACGCACTACACTTCCCAGCCAATCGAGCCCGCGGCTCAGCGCGAGTCGCGGGCTTTCTTCGTTTTCGTTGAGGTCTTCTGTGCGACGAATTCTGCAGAGGTTTCCCGCACGCTGCCGGCCGGCGCTGTTCTTCGACGTGCTGTCGAATATCGGCAACGGCGTGCATCTGGTGCTGTTTCCTATCGCGCTGGTTGTGCTGGAAACCGTGCTGGACGGCGAAGTCTGGCACGAAGCCGTACTCGCGGCGTTCTATTTTGGCAGTTGTCTGTTCGGGCTGTTTGTCACGCGGCTCGGCGGCATCATTCCGATGCGGCGGCTGGTCGTCGTGCCGAACGTGCTGATCGCGGCCGCGTTGCTGGGGACGCTGTTCACGGGTGGTGACCCGACAGCGTTTACGGTGCTCATCGGCTCGACCTTTATCCTGCGGATCTTTCTGCAGGTCGCCGAAATGAACATGTTTCGGCTGCTGTATCCGGTCACACACCGCAGCGCGGCCGTCGGACTGATTCGCGCTGTCTCGGCGATCTCCGGCCTCGCGATCACGATCACCAGCTGGTGGTGGTTCGCGCTGCTGCCGAATCTGTACGCACTCCTGTTCTGCCTGATGGGTGTGATGCTGGCTGCGGCGGCGTGGCTCTATTCGCGGATTCCGGTCGCCAGGAAGACCATGTTCGATCGGGCCGAACGCGCGTCCGTGTGGGCGGCGATCGGCGAAGGCTGCCGCGTGTTCTTCTCCGATCGGCGGTTTGTCGTTTATCAGTTCGGCTTCGCACTGGCGGGCATCGCGAATCACATCGGGCTGTTTCTGGTGCCGCGAGTCATGGAGCGGGATGCTGGTGCCTCGCCATCAACGATCCGCTTTGTCGCTGCGGTGATGCCCGTCATTCTGCTCGTGATGACCGCACCGCTGTGGGGACGGTTTCTCGACCGTAAAACGCCGATGGTCGCACGCGGCATTTTCAACGTGCTGCAGGTTATCGCGTTCTCGCTGTACACACTCGGTGGCGTGACCGGGCAATTGTGGGCACTGGTCGCCGGAGGAGCGGTTCACGCGCTGAGCAACGGCGGCGGATCGATCAACTGGCTGACCGGCAGTCTGTACTTTGCGAAGCCCGAACACGTCTCGCTTTACAATGGCATCCACGTGTTTCTGACAGGCGTGCGCGGGTTCATTGGCCCGCCGTTGGCACTGCTGCTGTTCGTCGAAGTCGAACCAATCGGTGACCTGACAATCCGTGGCGCTGGCTGCGGCGCGTGGGTGTTTCTGGTCTCGGCGGTGCTGAGCGGCCTCGGCGCCGTTGTGATGTTCGCGCAGGCGGCACTCGATCGAGATCCCGCTGCTGCACTCATTGCAGAGGTTGCGGCGACGGGCGAGCAACCTGCGTAATACTGCAGCATTGCCATCTTGAGCTTTGCCTCTGCTCAGTTCCGGCGCCGGCGCAGATCACTGAACAGGCTGCCGAATGCTCGTTTCTTTGGCGGTTGATTCGTCCTGGCAGCGGGGATTCGTTCCTGAGTCTGCGGCGTCGTGCGCGGATCCGGGAGATTGACTTCCGGCTCGACAACGTCGAGCACCGCCGGATCGACATCTGCCAAATGCGGCAGGCCGTCGTCTGCCTGTTCCTCGACCACGTCTCGGCTGGCAGAGGATTCGCGCAGTTGCCGCGTCAGCTCGTAAACGGCCGACTGCGTGTCGAGGCAGATGTCGAGCATCGTCGCTCCGATCTCGTCCTCGATATCGCGGTCCACACGCTCGACGGATTGAATCAGGTCCGACTCGATGTCGAGTGACGGTCGTTCGGGCTCATCAGACTGATCATTGACGACCCGACCTGCATCGTCGGCGTCAAAATCCAGTTCGTCGATCATCGCGCCGATGGAATCGAGACAGCGCGCTGGGTCGATTTCCCGCACGGACACCGTTTCCTGATTGTCGGCGGTCGCAAAGTGGTCGAAGTCACTGAGCAGCGTCTCTGCGTCCTCAAACGTCGTTTCTGCCGCTGCGACGAGTTCAAAGTCTGTCTCCGAACGGTGATCGATGCCAAATTCAAACACCGTTTCGTGCGACTCGCGTTCGCCAGCGTGTTCAGTCTCTGCAACGGATTCCGTATCGTCGGCTGTCTCTGTTTCGGTTTCCTCAACAAAGGATTCGTCGAGCGTCGCGTCGTCATCGGTCGACCATGCTTCGCCTGCGGAGAATTCATCGGTTGAATCGTCGAGTGAGTCAGACGTCGCGGCCGGCAGGTCTTCGATGGGCGATTCGATCTCCGCATCAACCTCGAACGCTGCGTCACAGTCGGTCATCGCGACCGCGGACTTGTCGCTGTCTGCCGCGCCAAGCCCGTCCGCAGCGCTATCGTCGTCAGCAGTCACACGATCCAACGCGAAAAACGCCGACCGGGGCCAGACGATGTCGGCTGACTGTGGTTCTTCCAGCGTTGAATAGTGGTCGACAACGAAGATCTCGATGACGCCGGTGGCGGATGCGATGGCTGTTTCCACGAGGGCTTCTCCCGGTGTTTCGTGACTCGGCAACTCAGATTCAGCGGCGAGTGGAACGTCTGCTGTCTCACCATGATCGGCGATGAGTGCGTGTTCGATGACGGTAGCCGGTTCCGCTGCCGCCGTCTCAGCCTCGATCGTTTCAGCGTCCCCATCGTCTGAGAGTGAGGTGTCTTCAACCGCGGAACTCATCGCACCGAACTCCAGTACGGCCGGTCCGCCAATGCCCGGATTGTCAGCGGTCGACTCCGCATCGACGGTCTGGTTTTCGATCGGCTCGTCCCCGCGGCCGGGTAACCGGTCATCGCCGGCTGCAGGCTGGTCAGTGATCTCCGGCGAGGCGTTCGTCAGGCGAAGGTCGACGTTTGCGTCCGCGAAGTCGTCGTCTGCTTCCGAGTCAGACGCGGTGTCGAACACAAACTCGGCGACACTGGCTTCGGTTTCGGTCGAGGCCGTTTCCTCGTCGACGTGGCCCACTGGTTCGTTCGCGAGGTCGACCTCTGCAGACGCGTTCCCGAAACTGGCAGATTCGTCCGGTGTCCCAGTGTCGTACGTCGCTTCCCAGGCTGCCTCAAACAACGATTCCACTTCGGGTGAGACATCGCTTTCCGCGACGACGATTGGGGGTTCGTCCGCTACGGCATCGAAGACTTCAGCGGCGGCCATCAGCGCTGCCGCGTTTGCAGGTGTTTCCGGATGTGACTCAAAGCCCACCGGCACAACGGCGACGGTTTCAGATTCTGAGTGCTCAACGGCTGCCGGCTCCTCGACAACCATGTCGTACTGAGGCTGCAGGCGGTCAGCGTCAAATGCGGATTCCGGTGTGTCGTCCTCGAATGAAAATCCGGAACTCTCGCTGGCGACGGCACTGGAGGGCTCATCCGGCCCTCTGCTGAAGTCGCCTGGGCTGAAGTCTTCGTCGAGGGGATCGATTGCTTCACTGCCAATGTCGCCTTCACCATCCGCGTCGAACAGGCTCGACGACACGGTGTCTGTCACATCGTTCCAGTGCAGCGGCAGTTGCTTCAGGTCGTCGAGCGCGTCGCGGACCGTCTTCTCCTGGACCGGTTTTTCATCCGCGGCAAACGCCAGCAGCAGGCTGTGATCGGCAAGCTGGTTCAAACAGCGGGGCACGCCGCCGCTGGCCCGAACGACGATCGAGAACCCCTGTTCTGTGAAAACACTCTCGGCGTCACCTCCAGCCCGTTCGATCCGGTGATGCAGATACTCGGCGGATTCGGCCTGCGTCAGCGGTTCGAGAAAAACATGCGTGCCCAGCCGCTGATTGAGTGCGTCGAAGCGGCGGTCGGTCAGACGTTCTTCCAGTTCAAGCTGTCCAGACAGGACGATGCGGACCAGCGGCTGCCCGTCATCAGCGATGTCTGCGAGCGTGCGGATTTCTTCCAGCAGCTCGGTCTCGAACAGGTGAGCCTCGTCGACGACCAGCAGTAACGCTTCCTGCTGTCGCAGCCCGCGCAGACGTTTCTGCAGAGTGTGGCGCAGTTCAGCTTCGTCGCTGCGGCTGTACTCGTCACCCAGTTCCAGCAGGATCGCCTGCAGCAGTGACCGCCGCGTCGGGAAGTTCGCATTGCCGAGATAGATCGTTGCAAAGCGGCCTTTGAGGTTGGCGATCAGCCGCTGGCAGAGCAGCGATTTGCCCATGCCGGCCGGGGCAGTCAGCAGAGCGATGCCCTGACCGCGTTCGACGCAGGTCGTCAGTTCGGTCAGTGCTCCCTGGACGGTTTCACCAGCGAAGAAACAGCCGGGGTCCGGCGCTGTCGAAAACGGACGGCGATGAAATCCAAAAAATGGTTCGTACATGTCCCGCCTCTCGCAGCGACTGTCCGGTCAGTTGGTCGAGCCACGGTCACGCAGTTTGGGCTCGAACAGCGACGCCGCTGCAGGCCGTCCGCCGCACCTGCCTCGACGTCCGCGTGCGCACGCCCGCGCAGAACGCCGCCGCGCCGCTGTCATAATTGATCGAACCGATACAGTCGGAAACTTGAGTCCGCATGGAGCAGGGCATCGCACTTGAGCCGATTGGCACGGGATGTGCCTGCGGCTGGCGGGATTGCCAGTCGCGGAGGAGGTGCAATGGCGCTCAACGTTGGCCAGCCGGTCCCGTGGTTTTACGGACCGACGGAAGGGAATCCGAAATTCTGCTTTGATTCAGTCGCGGGCCGCTACGTCGTCCTGACGCTGCTCGGCAGCGCCGGGCGAAACGACAGCCGGCTGCTGCTGCAGTCACTCGCGCGTCACCGTCAGTACTTCGACGATGCGCAGGCCTTGTTTTTCGGTGTCACGATTGACCCGCAGGACGACACTCTGGGACGCGTCAGAGATCAGGTGCCGGGCATCCGTTTCCTGCGGGATTTCGATCAGACGATCAGCCGGCTGTACGGGGCTCTGCCAGCCGCTTCTGCTGCGGAATTCACTCGGCCATCAGATGGTGAAATGATCGCGATTGCGCGTGCCGTTCCACCGGCTGAGGCAAACGTTGCTGCGGCGTTACTTAAGTACCAGCCCTTCAGCCTGATCCTCGACGAACGCCTGCGAGTGCTGGCTGTCTGCCGGGTTGACGAGCCGGAAGTCCATTTCGATCGGATCGTCGCGTTCCTCAACCGGCAGCCCGTTGTCCCGGCACCGGTCCGAGCCTCCGTCCAGGCACCAGTGCTGATCGTTCCCCGTGTGTTTGAGCCGGATTTCTGCCGTAGTCTGATCGATCTGTACAATGCTCACGGCGGCGAAGATTCCGGGTTTATGCGCGAGGAGAATGGTCGGACCGTTGGCGTCATCGACTATGCCCACAAGCGGCGCAGCGATCTGTCGATCGAAGACGAAACGATCCGTCGGCAGTGCATGGTGCGTATTCATGACCGGCTGGTTCCGGAGATCTTCAAGGCGTATCAGTTCCGAGCGACCCGCATGGAACGCTACATCGTGGCGTGCTACGAAGCGGCGAACGGAGGGCACTTCCGGGCGCATCGCGACAACACAACGCGAGGCACAGCGCACCGCCGGTTTGCCGTCTCACTCAGTCTGAACGCGGACGAGTACAGTGGAGGCGATCTGCGGTTTCCGGAATTCGGCAACCATCTCTACCGCGCGCCGACAGGTGGAGCGGTCGTCTTTTCGTGCTCACTTCTGCACGAAGCCACGCCGGTCACTCAGGGCACGCGTTTCGTCTTTCTGCCGTTTCTGTATGACGACGCTGCCGCCGATCTTCGCGAGCGGTATGCCCACTTCCTCTCCGGTACAATGCGGCTCCCCGATGGCTCGCGGCTGCCCTCTCCCTGACCGCCTCGTCGGGAATTCAGCGCTGACCAGATTCTGAACAACAAGGTGACTCCTTTGACCGGAAAGTGGACAAACGGCCGAGGCCACAAGGCGACGGAACGCCGATCCGGTCGCCTCCTGTGGAGAATCGCACTGCCGTTTGCTGCCGGCGGGATCGTGATTCTGGCGGTGGGAATTCTGGCCGCGTGGTACGTCGTGCGTCTGCAGAACGCCTCGTCCGATCTGCTCGACTGGAACGTATCGAGCATTCGCGCGGCTGAGGAGCTGGAGATTGTCATCCGCGAGACGCGATATCGCCTGAATCAGTTCCTGCTGACCGACGACCGGAGTAATCTCAATGATGCCTTCGCGTTGCGAGGAACAACCGAGGAGTGGATTGCTGAAGCTGAGCGACTCGCGACGACCGCCGAAGAAAAGGAATTGCTCAATCAGGTGCGGGCCGGTTACCGGAGGTTTCTGGACGAAAGCAGTCGGCTGACATCCGGTGAAGCTGACGCGGAATTCGTGCGGCACATGGCGCGGGATATTCTTCCCGTTGAAGTACTGCGTCCGGCGCGACTGTACCTTGATCTGAATGAGCAGCACCTGGCCCGCAGCAGTGAAGAGAACAAGGCCGTGGCTGATCGCCTGGTGGCTGGCCTGCTGCTGCTGGGGTTCTGCGGAGCCGTGGCTGGCCTGGTCGTTGGTTACGGGCTGGCTCGCGGCATCAGCCGTTCGATCTTTCAGCTCAGCGTGCCCGTGCGCGACGTCGCCGGACAGCTCGATGAAGTCGTCGGTCCGGTGTCGGTTTCAGCCGACCCGGCTCTGGAGGATCTCGAACAGATTCTGCAGCTTGTCTCCGAGCGAGTCGCGACGGTCATCGCTCAGCTTCAGGCGAGTCAGCGGGCGGCGGTGCGGGCCGAGCAGCTTGCGTCGCTGGGACAGTTCGCCGCCGGGCTGGCTCACGAACTGCGCAACCCGCTGATGTCCATGAAGATTCTGGTGCAGGCGGCGCAGGAACGCGGCGCCTCGGCCGAGCTGTCCGGCCGCGATCTCAGCGTGCTCGATGAGGAAATTCGTCGGCTTGAACAGCTTGTCCAGGGATTCCTCGACTTTGCCCGGCCGCCCGAAACCGTCCGCCGGGCGATCAGTCTGACCGAGGTGCTGCCGCCGTCGGTGAATCTGGTGGCCGCTCAGGCGGCGCGGCGGGGCGTTGCCGTCGGGTGCGAGATCGATCCCGAGCTACCGCCGGTGGCCGCCGACACAGGGCAGTTGCGTCAGGTCATACTTAACCTGCTGCTGAACGCGCTCGACGCAACGCCGTCTGGCGGACGCGTCGACGTCGCCGCTCATCGTCAGAACGGCGACGCGGTCGTCAGTGTTACGGATACCGGCTGCGGCCTGCCCGAAGACCTGGGCGAAACCATTTTCGAACCGTTCGTCAGCCACCGCGAAACCGGCATCGGACTGGGGCTCTCGATCTGCCGACGGATTGTCGAAACGCACCATGGATTTATCACGGCTCGAACGCGGCCGGAAGGCGGATCCGTCTTCACCTTTACCATTCCCTTTGCGGCTTCTGCCAACTGATCCAGGAACCCGATGCCTCGACTGCTGATCATCGACGACGAACCCAACGTCCGGTATTCGCTCGAAAAAGGGCTCGGCAGCGAGTCGCTGGAAGTGATCACGGCAGAGTCCGGCCGCGCGGGGATCGAGCTGGCGCGGACCGCGCGGCCGGATGTGGCGATCCTCGACGTGCGGCTGCCGGACATGTCGGGGCTGGACGTCTTTCAGCAGATTCAGGAATTCGATCCGCGACTGCCGGTCATCATGATTACTGCCTTTGCGAGGAGTGAAACCGCGATCGTGGCGATGCGGCAGGGAGCGTTCGAGTACCTGCTGAAACCCGTCGATCTGCCGCAGCTTCGCGATGTCGTCCTGCGGGCAATCGATCTGGCCCGGCTGCGCAATGTACCCGCCGTATTTGAGCAGAGTCCGGATGTCGACAGTGGCCCGCAGGTTGATCGCATCGTCGGTACGTCTCCGGCGATGCAGGACGTTTTTAAAACGATCGGGCGGGTCGCGGCGCAGAATGTTCCAGTACTGATTCTGGGAGAAAGCGGCACGGGCAAAGAGCTGGTCGCGCGGGCGATTTATCAGCACAGCCATCGCAGCGAGCGTCCGTTCCTGGCGATCAACTGCGCAGCTCTGCCGGAAACTCTGCTCGAAAGCGAACTTTTCGGGCACGAACGCGGCGCGTTCACGGGGGCGGACCGTCAGCGAATCGGCAAGTTCGAACAGTGTCACGGCGGCACGCTGTTTCTGGACGAGATCGGTGACATGACGCCCGCCACTCAGGCCCGCGTGCTGCGCGTCCTGCAGGATGGTCGCTTCGAGCGGGTCGGCGGCAACGAAACCGTCAGCACCGACGTGCGCATCATCGCGGCAACGAATCGAGACCTCGACATCATGATCGCCGAAGGCCGTTTTCGGTCCGATCTGCTGTACCGGCTCAACACCTTCACGATCCGTCTGCCGTCGCTGCGGGACCGCATTGGCGACCTGCCGGCGCTGGTGGACTGGTCCGTGCGCGTCGCGGCCCGGGAACTGAACCGTGCCGTGCCGGCAGTGGCTCCGGACGCGCTGCGTCAGATGGCCGCTCACTCCTGGCCGGGCAACATCCGGGAGCTGCAGAGCGCCGTGCGTTACGCCCTGGTTCATGCGGTTGGCGATGTCCTGACGGCCGACTGTCTGCCTCCGGAAATCCGCGACGCGACGGTGACTCTGCCGTCGTCACACGACAACGGGTCCGAAGCGACCGAGCGGCTGGACGATGTCGCCGACCTGGTCCGCCGGCTCCTGGCCGGGCATCATCCGGAAATCTATCGCCGTGTTCAGCAGGAAATTGACCGCGTGGTGTTCTCGGAGGTGCTGGCTCATGTCGAAGGTAATCAGGTGCAGGCCAGCGAACTGCTCGGTATTTCCCGCACGACACTCCGCAGCCGGATTGAGCAACTGGGTATCGAGTTCGACGGCCCGCGTCTGAATCGCAGGTAATCTCCACGCCGGTCATTCGAGGGTGAACAGCGCGATGCCTCGTCGCGGCAGTTGGACTCCCGCCAGGAATTCGGCGTGCCGGGACACCTTCGGCTTCAGGAATTCCCACAACCGGAATCCCCCGTCCTGCGCCGGGGCCGGCTGCTCTTTTCCACCGATTCCATCCCAGCCAATCAGGCCGCCCTTGCGCACCAGTCGGGAATAGGCCTCAAAGTCACTCTTGAGCATGTCGAACGGCTGACAACCATCGAGCCACAGTACGTCGATCCATCGCCGATCCAGAAGCTGCTCCGCACGCTGCTGAATCTGCGTCTGCGAGTCACTCTGCGTCACACAGCGAACCGACTGGCGGTCGCGGGCCAGACCGTTGAAAAACGACATGCGGAGCGCGGGAATCGATTGTCCTGGCAAACCGGCCGCGATGATCCGTGCATCGCTGGTAGCGGCTTGCGTCCAGAGGCGCATGCGGCCACCGCAGTCGTTTCCCGCGTCAACAATCGTTCGGGGTCGCCACTGGCTGACCCGCGTCAGCAGCCGAGTCAGATCGTCGGGATGATTGAACGGGCCAAGCTGCTCAAACCACGGAGCCGGTCCCCGGAACCGCTGACAGGCGATCGGCAGCTCGGAATCCGGAACGTCCCGCGTGGCCTGCTGGAATTCGCGCAGCGCCTGTCGCGTGACGTCCGACGGCGCCGGTTCCGACGGGACATCCGGCAGCACGGCGACGGAGCCCTCCGAGAAGCCACTGACCAGTGACGCAGCGTTGTCCTCATCGCTCAGACCCGGACGAATCAGGTGTGAGGCCAGCAGACTGGGCTCACGTTTGATCTGCGCTGTCTGTTCAAAGAATTGGACAAGCTTCGGCACCGCCACATCCAGCGAGTACTTCTCCGCGACCGTCCGCGTCGCCGCTTCTCCCAGGGACCGATAAGCGGCCGGATCGCGCAGGACTTCGATGACCTGTCGGGCAAGACCGTCGATATCGAAAAAGTCCACAAGCAGTCCGTTACGGCCAGGTTCGATGTACTCGCGCACGCACTCCTGATCGGACGCCACTACGACTGCACCGCAGCTCATCGCATCGACCATCGACCATGACGCAATGAATGGTTCCGTCAGATAAATGTGGACGTCGCTGGCCGAGAGGATTTCGGCCAGCCGCTGTTCTGCCACAAACCCCGTGAACCGGAAGCGGGACAGGTCGACGTTGAACTGCGAGAGGATGTGTTCCCGGACGGTCTTCCCGCCGGTCCGGGCGAGGTCGTTTCCATAATGAACTGTGTCGCCGCCGGTCACGATGAAAACGACGCTGGGAACCGCTTCGGCAATCTTCTGCGCGGCCTGAATAAAAATGTCAAAGCCACGCATGGCTTCAAAGCCGCGCGCCGCATACGTGATGATCCTGGCGTCGTCCGGCAGTTCGAGTTCCTGCATTAACCGTCTGCGGGCGTCCGGCTGGCGGTGGTAGATGCGGGTGTCGATCCCGTCGAAGATGACTTCGATTCTGGAATGCCATTCGGGCGGAAAGTAGCGGCGCTGATAATTCGTGGGTGTCCAGCCGCGCGTGCAGTTTTCCAGATCGAGCATCAGCATGGCGTTCTTCGTTTTGATCCGCAGCAGCGACTCTTCGGTCACGGCATCTTCAGGGCGGTATCCCAGGTCACCACCGACCGGACGATAGAAGTACTCGAAGAAATTGATGACCGGAGCGTCGGTCAGAAACGGCAGAAACAGTGACGAACCGAATCCCGCGTGCGCCACAATCAGGTCGGGCTTCAGGTCGGGACTCTGCTTGAGCGTCTCGTACACGGCCGCCGCTTCCGCCACAGCGTTCTCGAAATTCCGCGTGCAGACGTGATTGGCAAGACTGGCTCCGCCGTGAGCGCGGTACAGCAGCTTTTCGACACCTGGCAGTTCGGACCGCTCCTGCGCCGTCAGAAACGTGCAGCGCCACCCGAAATCGCTGACCAGTCGCGGAGCGAGGTAGCGGAACTGGGCCGGAAAGTTCTTGTGCAGAAACAGAACGTGCATCGTCACTGGTCCACTGGGCTGTGCCTGGTCGCGAACGGCGGTTCGTCTCGCCGTCGTTTATTCCACGGAGGTGCGCTGAGCTTCGCGGATGAACGCTTCCAGCGCGTTTTTCCAGCAGGGGATCACTGGCAGGCGGGCGGCCCGGTAGGCGTCGGCGCTCAGCACGCTGTAGCGTGGCCGCCGGGCTGCCGCAGCCCAGTCCGAACTGCAGATCGGCATGACGTCTGCAACCACACCGCTCAGCCGGAGGGCAGCGACAGCAAACCCATGCCAGGAGCAACTGCCACTGTTCGTGATATGGAACGTCCCACGACCGCGCGACCTGAAAACATGCAGTGTGGAATCAGCGACATCAGCAGCAGACGACGGCGTGCAGAACTGATCGCTCACAACGCGAATCTCATCCCTGTTCCGGGCCTGGTCCAGGATGCTGTTGACAAAGTTTCGCGCCGGACGATCGTCAGACCGCCGTCCGTAGAGGCCACACGTCCGCACAATCAGATGGTCTGCACACGCCCCCCGAACAAAATGCTCGCCCGCAAGCTTGCTGTTTCCATACGCATTGACTGGTCCCGGAAGAGCCAGTTCGGACAGCGGACTGGTTCGATCCGCGTCCTGCCCGAAGACGGCATCAGTGCTGAAGTGGATCAGCGTCGCGTTGAGTTCCCGGCAGAGTTCTGCGACGTGCCGGACACCGAAGGCGTTGACTTCGAACGAGCGCTCGACCTCCTGTTCCGCTCGATCAACGTCATTCCAGGCAGCGCAGTTGATGACGAGTTCCGGGCGCCGTTCATGCAGAACGTCGGCAAGTTGCTGCGCGTCGGTTAAGTCCGCATCGCTTCGAGCCAGGGCTGTGGCCAGTGGCAGTCGCTTCTGAAACTCGTAACCGAGCTGACCGGCGGCGCCGAGGATGATGGTTCGAGCCGAATTCGCATCGAAGTGCATCAGTCTTCCTCATTCAACACTGCTGAAAATGGAAACGGACCGGCGAGGACACCCATTTAACGAAGTCGTGGCACGCGCAAGCCGTCCGGTCTGCGTGTGTTTGTCTCTCCATAAACACCAGGCCGTCTCCGCCGCTCCATGACCATAATCCTGGATTTTCAATACACATCGACGTCCAGCGACTGCCGAAAACCGCCCGGTGTGTCTCCAAAAAACTCTACCCCTCCCGGCTCATGCTTCCATTCGCGAAGATCTGGAGTAAACAGCCGGCCTCCGGCAGTCTGAAACTCGCATTCCCTGGCGGTAATTTCGGCGGCGTGGTTCCATGCAAGAATCAACGCGCGCTGCGCTTTCTGCACAGTGAGTGCTCCCGGCGGGAAGATCGGCTGCCTGGTTCCAGGCACGCGCAGGCCCTGCTTCATCGGTGTTGAATCCACAACGGCCGGCAAAAGCTCCGTATCGATACCGCAGTAGTTCAGCAGGACCGTTCCCTTTGCGGGAGCACCGTAGCCCCAGACGGTCAGCCCGGCGTCGCGCTGCATCTGCAGCCAGCTCCGCAGTGACTCGCGCGTCTGGCGCATGCGTTCGTCGAGTCGAGCAAACGTGGACGGTTCAGCAAGCTGCATGCGCTCTTCACACTCGATTCGCCTTCTGACGGAATCCGTCAGAGTCTCACCACGAACGACCGTTCCACGGATGGTCCCGCCGTGAACCGGGAAATGTTCAACGCGTGTCAGCGCAAGCCCGTGTCTCTGAAACAGGGCGACCAGCGGACGCACCGCGAAGTACGAAAGATGCTCATGGTAAATCGTGTCGAATTCCGCGCGTTCGATCAGATCGCCGAGGTAGGGCACTTCGAAGACGAACGTTCCGGTGGGATCGAGCAGTCGCTGGATACCTCGACAGACATCATCCAGATCGTCGATATGTCCCAGCACGTTGCAGGCGACGATCAGACTGGCGGGTCCTGCCGTACGAGCAATTTCCGCAGCCAGCGGCTCGCTGAAGAATTCGGTGATGGTCGGAACGCCGCGCGATGCCGCCATAACCGAAACGTTCCGCGCCGGATCAATTCCCAGAACGCGAACTCGGCGATGACGCAGAGAAGCCAGCGCCGTGCCGTCGTTGGAACCGATCTCCACAACCAGGCCTCCGGAGGGAACTGATTCCTCCACAAAACGCCCCATCAGCATGCTGAAGTGCTCTCCCATTCGGTTCGAACTGGACGTGAAAAATGAATAGGCGCGGAACAGCATTTCAGGCGGCACAACGTGGGCCAGTTGCAGCATGCCGCAGTTTTCACACAGGCGCACCGAAAGTGGAAAGCGCGTTTCCCGCCTGCCGGTGTCCCCTGGACTGAGAAAGGCGTTGGCTGGTGGCTGGTCCCCCAGACAGAGCACGTCGACAAGTTGGCTGCGGCCACAGGCGCGACACGTGCAGCGTTCCCACTGGGCGATGGAGGCAGGCGACAATTCAGGGTGTGTGTCGGCCCAGACGCGTTTCAGGCGGTCGGCCAGACGCTGCTGAGTCTGCTGGGTCAGTGGTTCGGCAGTGGTCACACACGAGCCCTCTCGTGAGACAATTGCAGACAGTCTCGACAGCCAGCGGCGAGACCACCAGAAACCGGAGTCGCGGCTCCGAAAGCAAAGGTTGTACCCTCACCCCCGCCGGTGGACTGTCTGGGGGCGCACCGCGAATCTTTGACTGACAACACCGGCCTGCACAGAACCGCGAATCGATAATGGATGGCTGAAAGTCCGTGGATTCAAGCTGAACTGCGGGGGCATTGAAAATCTGACAAACTGCCCACTGCGGTCATCGGCCAGATGAGAGACCCGCAGAGGAAGTGCTCTCTGAAGACGAGCTGGCCAGATTTCAAACAACTCAGCGCCCGACTGGTCAGGTTGTGAACAGTGCGATCGCCTGCGTCCTCCTGATTCCGGTTCACCAAACGAATTCGCACAGAGCAACACACAATCTGCCGCACGCGAATTCGCTGGCCGGTTGACAAACGACAGCGGCTGGCTGTGAGACTGGAGCAGGATCACGCCATGACCAGGCAAGTCACCAGGCTGTTCCAATTCGTCGGACGCGGCGCCACGGACCGGTTGGCTGCCGTCGTTTCTCCAGAGGCCACCGCGTCTGCGCCGGAGCTGCCGACGCCCGCGCCGGAAGGTTCGCCTCAGGCTGTCCCGGACTCTGCTGGCGCATCGCGTCAACCAGATTGTGGTGGCTGCAGTTGTTGCTGGAGTGCTGATGATCGCCGTGCTCGCTGTTTCCGTGATTCAGGAACGCGTCCGAAGCAACTCTCCGAGTTGCCATACAAGCACGAAGTGCCAGCGAGTGTGTTTTACAACAGCCGCGGCGCAGCACTCGCTGACTCTTCGTGCCCGTATCGGGAAATTGTTCGGACGCTGTCCCCATTGCTGCCGCTTTCGCCAGCGGACGGAGCCTCATTCCGCAGCGACGACTTCGCCGAGATCTGCCGTCGCGTTCTGTAAGGCGCCAATCGAGTTGTCCGCGCAGAAGTGCTCGCCCACGTATACGGCAATCAGGTACAGGCGAGCGAGTTGCTGGGGATTTCCCGGACAGCACTGCGGAGCCGGCTCGAACAGCTCGCCCTGTTGATGCGTCCAAACAGCGGCTGATGGCTGACCTACGGCCTCGTCCGGGATCAGCTCTCGATTGATCAAATCCGCGCTACGGGATTCCCTGACGTTGAGCAGTTTCTACACAGACGCCGCCGTTGTCTGCTCAGACTCAGTTCACGTTCTGTCTCCAGAAGACCGTTTCGCAGTGAATTTGACGAGTTGAACCTCTGGCACAGCGTTTGCCTTCAAGGATCAACCGCGTCGGCAGCCTCGCCACTGATCACCGTGCTCTGGTGGCGGCTGCTCGGTGACGAGTTGGACGGGCGCAGCATCGCGGGAGGTGGGTGGCTGCTGCCCGAGGGAGTGTTTTCAGGAAAGGAATCGCCATGCTGGTACTCGCGCGTCGGTCTGGTCAGGAAATCACGATTGCTGGAGGAACGGTCCGCGTGACCGTGCTGGGAGTCTCAGGAGGCCGTGTTCGGCTGGGAATCCAGGCTCCTCAGGACATGCCGGTTGTCCGTTCGGAACTGCTGCCGAACGACGCATTACTGGCTGGCAAAGACCCGTCAGTCTCTGCTTCCGGACAGGTTCTTGTTCTCAGTTGATTTCAGTCTCCAGCGAAGGTCCACACCGATGAGCTGCCTCAGTCCACGCAGGATCTCCCTGCGCAGTTCGGCAGGCTTCTTTCCCGTCACGGCGACTGCTGACGTCGCCGAGCCTGCGAGTACGGTTGATCGAGCAGAAGGCTCGACAAGAACGACGGTCACTCGGCAGGACCTGGACGACGCCCTGCAGGCCCATGCCGTCCTGACTCGACCGGACGATCGTGCTCAGCCGACTCCCGCAGCCGTCTGGCGGGAATTCGCCGCCGTCGCCGCTCGCATCCCGGATCGACGGGCAGCGTGGACTGAAATGCTGCGGATGATTGCCAACCGGCTCGATCTTGATGCGTGCTCGCTGTTCGGCCTCGATCGCTCAACCGGCGAACTGGTTCTGTCAGCCACGATGGGACTGAATCAGGGCAGCGTGGGCACGATCCGCCTGAGGTTTCATCAGGGGCTGGTTGGACTGGTCGCGCAACGTCTGCAGCCCGTTTACGTTGCCAATGCGCCCTCCCACCCGCGCTTTCGACATTTCCCGGAAGCAGGCGAGGACCTCTATCAGAGCTTCTTCGGAATTCCCCTGCTCTGGCACGGCGAGTTCTGTGGCGTACTCGTTGTTCACTCCGTCGAGCCCCGCGACTTCACGCTGGACTGGGCCGCACTCGCCACTGCGGCTCACCGGTTGAGTCCCCTCGTGGCTACTTGATTCGTCGAGAGGCGAGCGAGCCAGCCAGCCACTCGCGAGACATCAGTCCGGTCGTGTGCCGGAGCTGAGACACTCCCCGCACTGTTTGTCTGTCCGCACTGACAGCCGGCGTCGACCGCGGAATGCCTGGCACACTTTGCCATGCCGGGTTCGTTTTTTCCTGAGACGTTCAGGGTTATCATCCGCCGCTCTGTGAAGCTGGCTGGAAGCCACTGTTTGCCCGCGGGCCGGGCGTTTTCCGGGCAGGCTGATCGGGAGTCGACAGCAACCTGAGCGTCGCTGCGGCTTCCGGAGTTTCCACCGCCGCCATCAGGTTTCATCCGATGCAGACATCGACGAACCTGATCTGAAGCAAAGAACGATCGGCCAGAAGCCGTTCAGCTCGCTCTTTTTGGCCGCGGGACGTCGAATGCGACGCCTGTGGATTCGTGATTCGTCGCCGCTCGGATGGAGTTCCTGTCGCGGCGGCGGCCACAACAAGCCATCGGGTACGGTCCAGATTCGTCCCGTGAAAACTGAAACCTCAACACTCCATAAGGAAACGTCATGCTCAACATCCCCGCCGCAGGTGGTCTTGATTTCGTCGCTCTGGGCGCGATGGTGCATCGCATCGATCCGGGCCGGATTCCGTTTCACAAAGCCAGTCAGTGCGCGATTCACGTCAGCGGTGGCGAGTTCAACTGTGCCGCTAACCTGGCCGACTGCTTCGGCATGAAGACCGGCATTGTGACGGCGATGGTCGACTACCCGATCGGCGGGCTGATTCAGGAACGCGTTCGCGCGATGGGCGTGCAGCCGTTCTACCGAATGTTCGAGCACAACGGCGTCAACGGCCCGAACATGGCGACTGTGTACAGCGATCAGGGCTGCGGCGTGCGTGCCCCCGTCGTCTTCTACAACCGCTCGAACGAAGCCGCCGCACAGCTTAAGCCGGGCGACATCGACTGGAAGTCGATCTTTGCGGGCGGCGTCCGCTGGTTCCATAGCGGGGGCATCTTTGCTGCTCTGTCGTCGACGACCCCGAACGTCATCATCGAAGGGATGAAGGCGGCGAAGGACGCAGGAGCGATCGTCAGCTTCGACCTGAACTACCGCGCCAAACTGTGGCAGATTTCCGGCGGCCTGGACACCTGCCAGAAGACGCTGCGGTCGATCGTCGAACTCTGCGACGTGCTTGTCGGCAACGAGGAAGACCTGCAGAAGGGTCTTGGTATTAAAGGGCAGGACGTCGAAAAGACCGGCAAGCTCGACCCGTCTGCGTTCTTCGGCATGATGGAAGGCGTCGCGAAGGAACTGCCAAACGTCAAAGCCGTTGCCACGACGCTGCGGGAAGTTCACACCACGAATCGCCACTCGTGGAGCGCCGTGCTGTGGTACGAAGGCGAAACCTTCCAGGCTCCGGAATGCGAACTCGACGTGCTGGACCGCGTCGGCGGCGGGGACGGCTTCGCCTCGGGGCTCGTCTACGGTCTGCTGAGCGGCAAGTCACCGGCCGAGGCTTTGAAACTCGGCTGGGCTCACGGTGCTCTGCTGACGACCTTCCCAGGAGACACGACGATGGCCACGCTGTCTCAGGTCGAAGCCTTCGCCGAAGGCGGCTCAGCCCGTATCCAGCGTTGAGTCGGTGCTGAGATTCCGGGACGATGGAATGGGCGGAGAATTGACCTCCGCACGTTCCTGCCCCTGGTGTCACTGGAGTCGATTATGGCCACAGCCGTTTCCACAAAACCGATGACGCTGGAAGAGTTTTACACTCTGCCAGAAGACGACGGCATTGATCGTTCGCTCATTCGCGGTGTGCTCGTGGAGGAACCAATGACGAAGCGCAACCGCTGGCACGCGATTGTTGAGGCGACAATTGCGCGACTGCTGGGAAACTGGGCCGCCGAACAGGAAGTCTCCGTTGGGAACGTTTTCAGCGGCGAAGTCGGATGTGAATTGACGGTTGACGGCGTGGAATCCTCTGTCGGAATCGACGTGGCCCTGTTTTCGGCAGAACGACTGGCTGAGCAGGCTCCGAATTCCCGTTTCATTAAGGGGCCTCCGGTCCTGGCCGTCGAGATTCTGTCGCCGTCAGACACCCAGGAACGTGTTCAGCAGAAGGCCGACCTGTACCTGGCAGCCGGCACGCAGCTTGTCTGGATTGTTGATCCGCACTTTAAAACGGTGACAGCGATTACCCCGCACGGCACTCCTGTCATGTTCTCTGGGGATGATCCGTTAACCGCAGAAACTCAGCTTCCTGGATTCTCAGTTCCGGTCTCCAGCCTGTTTCAACAGGGCAATAACAACAACTGAAGGAAAAACTGATCACAATGTCGAACCACGATATCGGACTGATTGGCCTGGCCGTGATGGGCCAGAACCTGGTCATGAACATGGCCAACAAGGGCTTCAACGTTGCGGTCTATAACCGCACGACCGAGACGATGACCGAGTTCATCAATGGCCTGAGCGATCGCCCGGAAGGCGTTGTCGAACCCGGCGCGGCTGAGCGGATTCACGGTTACGAGAAGCTCGAAGACTTCGTCAACAGCCTCGCGTCGCCGCGGCGGATCATGATCATGGTCAAAGCCGGCAAGCCGGTTGACGCGGTCATCGACGGTCTGAAGCCGCTGCTCGACAAAGGCGACATCATCATCGATGGCGGCAACGCCGATTACACCGACACGAACCGCCGCTGTCCGGAACTCAAAGCAGAAGGCTTCCGCTTTATCGGTACGGGCGTTTCCGGCGGTGAAGAAGGCGCTCTGAAAGGCCCGAGCATTATGCCGGGCGGTGATCCCGAAGCCTGGCCGTATGTCAAAGACATTCTGCAGGCGATTAGCGCGAAGGTCGGCGAGAACAACGATATCCCGTGCTGCGACTGGGTCGGCGAAGCTGGCGCCGGGCACTACGTCAAGATGGTGCATAACGGCATTGAGTACGGCGACATGCAGCTCATCTGCGAAGCCTACGACATCCTGAAGCATGCACTGGGCCTGACCAATCAGGAACTGCACGAAGTCTTCAAGGACTGGAACGAAGGGCAGCTCGACAGCTACCTGATCGAGATCACGCGCGACATCTTCACCGTCGCCGATAAGGAAGGCGGCGGCGAACTCGTCGATAAGATCCTCGACACCGCCGGCCAGAAGGGCACCGGTCGCTGGATGTGCCAGCACGCTCTGGAACTCGGCGTTCCGACGACGCTGGTCACCGAAGCCGTTTACGCGCGCTGCCTGTCCTCGCAGAAGGACGAACGCGTCCGCGCCAGCGAAGTCCTCTCCGGACCGGACGCAAAGTTCGAAGGTGACCGAGCGCAGTTCATTGACGACGTCAAGCAGGCACTCTACGCGAGCAAGCTGGTCAGCTATGCCCAGGGTTACGTGCAGCTCAACGCGGCGGCGAAGGAGTTCGGCTGGAAGCTCAACAACGGCCCGATTGCACTGCTGTGGCGCGGCGGCTGCATCATCCGCTCGGTCTTCCTGCAGGACATCAAGAACGCGTTCGACAAGCACCCGGACCTGGAAAACCTGCTGCTCGACGACTTCTTCAAGGAAGCCGTCGAGAACGCTCAGCCGTCGTGGCGCCGAGTCGTCTCGACCGCCGTCCAGCTCGGCATTCCAGTCCCAGCCTTCAGTTCGGCGCTGACCTACTTCGACGGCTACCGCCGAGCGAGCCTGCCCGCCAACCTGCTGCAGGCTCAGCGCGATTACTTCGGCGCTCACACCTACGAACGCACCGACAAACCCCGCGGCGAGAAGTTCCACACCGACTGGATCCGCGAACGCAAGATCTAACCGTAGCGACCGGTTCCCACCGGCCGACGTACAAGTATCAATCCATTCGGCCGGTAGGAACCGGCCTTACAAGCAAACGGCGACTGGCAAATGTCAGTCGCCGTTTTTCGTTGGCAATTGCGAAAGCTGGCCATTCGTTTGCAATCCGGCACCCGGTCCGATGAGATTCTCTCCTGTTGATCAATCTGTCCCGAGCTGCGACTTCGAGTGGCTCTCTCTGCATTGAGGACTGTCCGATGATGACTCGACTTTCCGCTGCTGCGGCGTTGCTGTTGGCCGTAGTTCTTGCTCCGGAGAATCAGGCTTCCGCGTTCGACGCGGCATCCGACGCGCTCGCTGCGGAGCTGGTCAAGACTTCGGGAGCCACCGGTGGGATCATTGTGCATCTGGGGTGTGGCGATGGGGAGTTGACGGCGTCGCTGAAGGTCAGTGATCACTTTCAGGTACAGGGGCTTGATCGCGACGTTGCCAAGGTTGAGGCGGCCCGTGAGAAGATTCGAGCTGCCGGGAAGTACGGGACGTCGGCGGTCGATCGGCTCTCCGGCGACGCGCTGCCGTATATCGAAAACATGGTCAACCTGCTGGTCGTCGACAACGCGTCGGGCATTGACCGCAAGGAAATGCTTCGAGTGCTGACGCCGAATGGCGTGGCAATGATTCGCAAGGGTGACGAGTGGCAGAAGGTCGTTAAGCCGCGGACGAAGAAGATCGACGACTGGACTCACTATCTGTACGACGCGACAGGCAACGCGGTCGCGCATGACGAAGTCGTCGGCCCGCCGCGGCATCTGCAGTGGCTCGGTTCGCCGCGCTGGTCGCGGCATCACGACCGTATGGCGAGTATGAGTGCCCTCGTGTCGGCAGCCGGTCGCGTCTTCTACGTCATGGACGAAGGCTCGCGCGTTTCGATCGAGCTGCCACCGCACTGGAAGCTGGTCGCCCGCGATGCGTTCAACGGAACGATTCTCTGGAAGCACGAGATCACCACGTGGCAGAGCCACCTGTGGCCACTGAAGAGCGGCCCGACGGAACTCGCCCGGCGGCTCGTTGCCACCGACTCGACGGTCTTTGTAACGCTGGGGCTTGAAGCTCCAGTGACGGCCATCGACGCGATCACTGGCGATGTGAAGCACACGTACGAGCAGACGAAGTCGACGGAAGAACTGCTGCACGACGACGGCATGCTGTATCTGCTGGTCAATCGAGGCCCGCTCCAGATCGCCAGTTACGTCCCATCGAACGGAGGTGTTGGTGATCAGGGACTGGTTGGAAAAGAGTGGTCCTGGGATGGCAAGCCGCGCGAGGTGACGTCCGTCGACGCCGAGACCGGTAAGACGCGCTGGAGTTACGAAACGGTCGTCTCGCCGCTGACCCTGTGTGCCGACGACGAACGCGTCTTCTTCCACGACGGTGATAAGGTCGTCTGTCTCAGCAAGGAAACCGGCAAGGTTGTCTGGCAGTCCGAGCCAGCCAGCCGGCGAGCGAACATCACGTTCAACTTCGGGCCGCGGCTGGTCATTCATGGCAACGTGCTGATGTACGCGGGCGGCGATAACAAGATGAAGGCGTTTGACTCGGCGACCGGCAAGGTTCTGTGGGACGCGCCGCACGACCGCTCGGGGTACCAGTCGCCGGAAGACCTGCTCGTCGTGAATAATCTGGTCTGGTCCGCTCCGACGACCAGTGGAGGTGACTCGGGCGAGTTCACCGGCCGCGACCTGCAGACGGGCGAAGTCAAAGTCTCATTCCCGCCGAACGTTGATCCGTACTGGTTCCACCACCGCTGCTACATCGCGAAGGCGACTGACAAATTCATCATCCCGTCGCGGACGGGCATCGAGTTCGTCAGCCCGACGGAAACCAACTGGCAGATCAATCACTGGGTCCGCGGCGGCTGTCTCTATGGAGTGATGCCCTGCAACGGCCTGCTTTACGCACCGCCGCACAACTGCGCGTGTTATCCCGAGGCGAAGCTGTATGGCTTCAATGCGCTGGCACCGGCCTCTCCCGATCGGCTGCCGCCGGAAGACGTGCCGGAGGAAGGCCGCCTCGAAAAAGGCCCTGCGTTCGGAGACGCGACGACACCGTCCGTCTCAACAGAAGACTGGCCGACGTACCGGCACGACGAAGCTCGCAGCGGTCAGGCCTCGACGGCGATTTCGAGCGACATCGGTCAGGCCTGGGAAACGGACCTCGGCGGCCGGCTGAGCACTGTGACTGTCGCTGACGGCAAAGTGTTTGTGTCGAGCATCGATACGCACACGGTTTATGCCCTTGATGCGAAGTCCGGCAAAGTCGCCTGGCGATTCACGGCCGGCGGGCGAGTTGACTCGCCGCCGACGATCGACAACGGCCGAGCTTACTTCGGCTGCAATGACGGCTGGATTTACTGCGTGCGCGCATCTGATGGCGAACTTGCCTGGCGTTACCGGGCTGCGCCCGTCGAGCGTCGTCTTGTTGCATTCGAGCAGGTCGAATCGGTCTGGCCGGTTCACGGTGCGGTGCTCGTGCAGAACGGTTCCGTCTTCGGCGTTGCAGGCCGGTCGAACTTCCTCGACGGCGGGTTGCGCTTTCTGAAGCTCGACGCTCAGTCCGGCAGCAAGCTGTCGGAAAAGATCATCGACGAGAAGGACCCCGAAACCGGCGGCAACATCCAGGACCGGCATCAGGTGCTGCAGATGTCGGTCGGTCTGCCGGACATCCTCTCGAGCGATGGCGACAACGTTTACATGAAGTCGCAGCGCATGGATCAGGACGGCAACCGCTACGAACTGGGACCGAACTCCGGTGACTTCGCCGGCCAGGCGTCCGTCCACGCCGGCAAGTTTGCTCACGTTTTCGCTCCGATGGGCTTCCTCGACGACGAATGGTTCCATCGTTCGTACTGGGTGTACGGCCGCAGCTTTGCTGG
>WGMU01000174.1 GCA_016124895.1 bacterium | reverse complement strand
CCGAGTGGAACGAGATCGCTCATCCCTTCCAGTGGACGACAAAGTCGTTCGTCAAGATCATGGCCAGATGCGAAAACTCCCAGAATCCCTGCCTCGAAATCGCAGCCTGAAGATCGACCCTTAATTCGTGGGGTGTGTACTTAGTGCACATCCCAGAGATGAAGAATTGGAAATCGGGGTGGCCGGGGGGTTGGAGCAAGGCACGAGCGAAACCCCGGGCTCCCTTCGCAGGCTCAGTCCAGCCCCGGCCACTCAATGAGTGCCTGATTTCGTGGGACACGGACTGAGCCGCAATTCAGGAATCTCAGGCACAGATAGACCCGAATTCACGCAGATGGCTTAAGTGAACGATGTCGGACGCTCCGTGTGAGCACATGAGCTTCGTACGACGATTTTCCTGTCAGAAAAACAGGTTGTTGCTGGTGTCAGTCAGTTCGACGCGTCGAGCTTCGCGAGCATCGCGGCACTCAGCACGAAGTTGTCGTCGATCAGGTCAAGCGGATCGACGGTGTTCGGAATCCCGCTGAGATAGGTATCGGCCCCGAGGTTTCCGCCCATCGTGTCGGCTCCCGAGTTGCCGCTCAGTGTGTCGTTGCCGTCGCCGCCAACGATCACATCATTTCCGCTGCCGCCGAGAATCTGATCGTTGCCGTCGCCGCCAGAGATCGTATCACGCATCAGACCGCCGATAATCATGTCATCGCCGTCGCCACCCGAGATCCCATCGTTGCCGTCGCCGCCATCGATCGTGTCGTTACCGTCACCACCGTCGATCGTGTCGTTGCCGCTGTCACCGTAGATCACGTCATTGCCATGATCGCCGCGAATCCTGTCGTCGCCACTGTTGCCGTGGATCGTGTCGTCGCTTCGGCCGCCATCGAGTGTGTCGTTGCCAGCCCCCCCGAACAGCGTGTCGTTGTCGACCTGCCCAAAGAGTTGATCGTCTCCGCCGCTTCCCAGCAGAAAATCGCTGCCGAAGCTGCCGAACAGTGTGTCGTTACCGTCCTCCCCATCCAGCATGTCATTGCCAAAGCCGCCGTCCAGCACATCGTTTCCAACTCCGCCGAGCAGAATGTCGACGCCCAGATCGCCGAAGACGGTGTCGTCTCCCCCCTGCCCGTTGAGTGTGTCGTCGCCGTCGTTGCCGTTGATCAGATCGTTGCCCGAGCCACCGAAGATCAGGTCGCTGCCATCGCCACCGGAGATTGAGTCGATCCCGGCACTGCCAGTGAGAGTGTCGTTTCCACCGTCTCCATTCAGTACCAGCGGCACGTTACCGATTGCGGCACCAGCGGCCGAAATCGTGTCTGCTCCAGCGCCCCCATTCACGACCAGCACGAAGAACCCGACATTATTGATGCTGTTGACCGTGATCGAATCATTACCGCCGTTGCCGTTAATGAAGACCTGCTCGGCCCCCGACGCAAAGCCCAGAATGTCGCCCGTCACGGTGATCGACCGGGTGGTTCCGGAAATCACCAGTGTGCTGCCCGACTGACTGACGCTGAAGGTATCCGGCCCGCTCGTGCCCTGAACGAGAATCGAATCAAAGCCGGGCTCGGAGGTGAACGAGTCATTCCCGTCCTTGTTCCCGCGCCAGATGATTGTGTCGTCGCCGTTCCCTCCGACCACGGTGTCGCGGCCGGCGTTCCCGGTCAGGTTGTCGTCGCCGTTGCCGCCATTCAGCAGATCGTTTCCGGAGCCGCCATACAGCGAATCGTTACCGTCGCCGCCGTCCATCCTGTCATTGCCCGAGTTACCCACGAGCAGATCGTCATGTCGACTGCCGATGAGCGTATCGCGGGACGACCCGCCAACCAGCGTGTCTCCAATCAGCCCGGTCGGAAGTGGCCCGTCGTCGTCCAGGATGTCCGCGCGGCCGATCCCCGCTCCAATGGTGGCCCCTGCCGACGCGTTGATCAGATTGACAAAGAAGAACTCGTCGTCTTCCGGAGAGTCCTCTCCGATCACCGTAACCGTGAATGTCTGCGTGGTGTCGCCGGGCATGAACGTCAGCGTGCCACTCGCAGCCAGATAGTCCGCCTGATCGAGCGCTGTCGCGTCCACCGTCGTGTAATCCACGGTTGTGGGCAGGAACGCCGATCCGTTGATCAGATTGACGGTGAACGTCGCCGTTGTGCGTCCAGTGTCCCCTTCAGGACTGACCACAATGTCACCAACGCTCAGTGTCGGGCTGGGTAACAGGTCTTCGTCATCGACGATCAGCGCCGTCCCCGTATCGTCAGTCAGTGTCGCACCAGTCGGATTCAGCAGGACCAGCGAGAAGTCTTCCGCGCCTTCCAGCAGCAGATCCGGACGGACCGTCACCGTCACCTGCTGCTGTCGCGTTCCGACCGGGAAAATCAGCGTTCCCTGATTCGACGCTGCCGTGTAGTCCCCGTTCGTTCCGACCTGAAACGTCGCTGTGCCGTCAACGAGTGCATAATCCACCGAGACCGTCGTGAGATGCTCGCCGACCAGTGAGACAGTGAACGTCAGGTCGACCCCTGTGGTGGCCTGCGAATTGTTGAGGTACGTCTGGACGAGGCCGAATCCCGAACCCGTCCCCGTCGCGACATCCAGCAGTCCGTCGCCGTCGAAATCACCACTCACAATGTCCCGTGGTGCGAAGGACGGGATCAACAGGCCGGCATCGAACGTACCGAACGAATCGTTGATCAGAAACTGCGCCGACGAAACACCATCAACGATGGCCAGATCGGTGTCACCATCAAGGTCGAAGTCGCCCGAGGTGAGATTGATTGACGAGAAACCCGTCTGAGCAAAGTTGAAACTGCCGCTGCCGCTGTTCGTGGCAATGGTCGTCCCTGAGTTGGCGACCGCCAGATCCGGATTCCCGTCACCATTGAAATCACCAGTGACAAGTTGCCCGCCGCTGGCTCCTGCAGGATCGAGAGACACGATCATCGCGGTATACGCATTCGCCCCGGCTCGCCGCAGGATGGTGATGTCACCGGTGTGTGAAACGGCAATGTCCACCAGGCCGTCGCCATCAAAGTCACCGGTTTCGATCCCCATCGGCCCCATGCCGCCGCTTGGCACGTTCACTCCGGCAAACGTACCAGATCCGTTATTTGTGAGGATGTCGACGCGGTCGGCCCCCTGACAGGCGACAACGAGATCGAGGTCGCCATCGCCATCGAGGTCGTCCGCCTTGATCGCAACCGGATTGGTTCCAGTTGTTGTGTTCGCCACCATTCCGAAGCCACCACCACCCGTCGCCAGGAACACCGAAACGTTGTTGGCGGCGCGATTCGCGACCGCGATATCATCCAGCCCGTCCAGATTGAAGTCGCCGGTCGCGAGCGTGCTGGCGCCTCCGGCTGCCGTGAGAAACCCGCCGAACGTAAAGCTGCCCGTACTGGTTCCGAAGAGCAGCGACACCTGGTTCGTAGGACCAGCGGCAGGATTTCCATTCGTCACGGCAAGGTCGAGGATCCCGTCGCCGTCAAAGTCACCAGTTCCCAGAAACTCGGCGCTGAGTAACAGCGAGCTGCCGGTACCGCCTGCCACAAACGTGCCCTGCTCGACGATCATCGCATCATTGACCGATAACTGCGGCGGAATGAATGACGCCGCTCCACCAGCCAGTACGTGATCTTTACCGGCGTCACCATCGAGGTCATCGAAGCCTTCACCACCGTCAATCGTGTCATCTCCACCCTGGCCGCGAATCCGGTCGTTTTCGGCGTTGCCCTGAATTGAGTCGTCGCCGGCGCCGCCAAAGATGGTGTCTTCGTTCGGACCGCCAAGAATGATATCGTTGCCCGCGTCACCGTTGATCAGGTCGCGGCCGCCGTTACCGAAGATGTAATCGGGACCGCTTCCGCCGTTGATCGAGTCGTTGCCGAAGCCACCGTCGAGGCTGTCGCGGTGAGCACCGCCCAGAATCAGATCCGCACCAAAGCCGCCGTCAATCGTGTCGTTCAGCAGGCCGCCTGAGAGTGTGTCGTCGCCGTCGTTGCCCAGCAGAGAATCGTTTCCGTCTCCGCCGAAGACCGAATCATTGCCGAGTCCACCGTCGATCGTGTCGTTGCCGGTCCCGCCATCAATCGAATCATCGCCTTCATTGCCCAGCACGGAATCCTGACCGTCTCCGGCGGTGATGGTATCGTTGCCGAGACCGCCATCGATCAGGTCATTTCCGTCGCCGCCATCAATGACATCGCCGGCCAGACCTCCGGCAATCGTGTCCGCCCCGTCGCCACCGTACATAAACAGCCGCGCGACGCCGGTACTCGGTCCAATGATGTCATTTCCGTGACCACCGATCAGCGTATCCTCGAACCCGTCAGATCCGATCAGCGTGTCGTCACCGTTGCCACCGTCAACGCTGATCTGCAGCGGATCGCCAGTGACTGGATCGACGTACGCAAACGTGGTCGATGACACGGCCGACAGGTCGATGAGGTTCTGCGTGTCACTGCCGATGATGGAAATCCTCGCCACCGACGTCGCCACGATCGGCGGCAGCGTCCGGTCCACCTGATTGTTCACCAGCACCTGGACGAAAGACGGATTCAACGGGTCTGTCTGAACAACAATGCTGTCGTTACCCTCGTCGATGATGATGCTCAACTCGCCGTCCGCGAACAGCGACGATGTCGTCAGCAGCGTTCGCACTTCAAGCGACTCAGCAGCCGAGCTGATATCAGCAGTCGCGGGCTGGCGTAAGGCCGCTCGACGCGATCGGTTTCCGAGGAGCTGCCGTCTGTTCTTCCATGCGTTCGACAGAAGCATCGCTGGTTCTCCCGTGTCCGTTTTCGAAACCGTGGACGCACCAAGTGCTGATGTCGGTTCCGGCTGGCCGGACTCGCCGCTGAGGTCGTGACTGTTGAAGCTGCGATTCAGCCGTGACAACGCCGACGCGGCTGAATTCAACGTGCGGTTGATTTCGCGGGACGACGGACAGCCGCAACTACGAAACACCACGCGCACACGGAAGCCGCTTCACATCCCGGACTAAGCACACGGTCCGTGCCCGCCGGGCAGAAGGAGCAACCGTTGCCAGTGAATCGGCGTGTTCGATCGCTGCATCTGATGAATCCGTACCGACTCGGCAGATCAGGAACAGCCGGAACAGCCCGTACGACCCGTCCGACCCGGCGCACACGACACCTCTCCCGGCCGGTGATCCAGACTCGCCCGCGTGGCTCTTCAGCGGAATTCTGCCCAGCCGGCGCGTTTCACAGACTTAATCGTTACGTCCGTCACAAACCGGCAGAATCATGTGCCGGCACGGCTCGACTGGCTGAGACACCGACCGGTTTACGTTCTGTCGGCAACGGCGTCACAATCCGGGCAATCATCCCAACCTGTCCTGCCTGAACGAGGCCTCTCATGAGCGACCTGTTTCCACGCTGTCAGGTCCAGCCGCTGCCGGACCATCAGGTCGCAATCTCGATTGACGGCCGCGAGCGGCTGCGCTGGCACTATGGTCCGAACTACCCGCGGCCCTTCTTCTATCCGCTGAATGGTCCGTCCGGAGTTTCGCTGACACGGATGGGGCATCCCGGCGCCTCGAATCACGATCACCATCGCAGCGTCTGGTTCGCTCACGCAAAACTGCTCGGCATCGACTTCTGGAGCGACAACACATCGGCCCGCATTCGGCAGAAGCACTGGCTGGTTTACAAGGACGGCGAGGACCGCGCCGTTCTCGCCACGCAACTCGGCTGGTACGACGGCCATGATCCCGCCGAACTGCTTGACCAGACGGTCATCGCGATTGCCCGACCATTCGACGACGGTGAAACGCTGCTCGAACTGCAGTCGATTTTCATTCCGAAGGCCGACTCGCTGGAGGTCGAACAGTCAAACTTCGGCTTCCTGGCCGTGCGGGTCGCGAAGTCGATCTCCGAGCACTTCGGAGCCGGTCGCCTCACCAGCAGCGAGGGTCTGGTCGGCGAGAAGGATGAGAAGGGCCAGCCAAACATCTTCGGCAAAGACGCCCGCTGGATGGACTACAGCGGCCCGATCAAAGCCAGCATCACCGAGGGTATCACGTACTTCGATCACCCGGCCAATCCGCGCTACCCGTCGAAGTGGCACGTCCGCGAAGACGGCTGGATGGGAGCATCATTCTGCATGGACGCGCCGTTTGTGATCTCGCGCAGACAACCGTTGCGACTACGCTACCTGCTGCACGCTCACGCCGGCCCGATCGACGCCGGGCGTGCTGACGCGATCGCCGCTCAATTCGCGAACTGGCCGCAATACGATGTGATCCGATCTTCAAAGCCGCATCAGCAGTTCGAGCTGACTGAAGTCAGGACTTCCTGAAGCGAAGCCGCAAGCGCCGCGGGCAGGCCAACCGCTCACATGTCGGGAGGTCCGGTCGTAGCGATTGCGGCGAGGCACGCTGCCATGTCGCAACGATTCTTCGGGACAGGCGAAAAAGTCGGAGATTCCTGATCCGAATGCACAGCCGGACGCACGTTTCGGTAGGAATCCGGCGGCCTCTCGGGCAAGAATGTCTGCATTCGCGGCGCCAGGTGCCGCGTTCCAGAAAACCGACTGAAAGCGGCGTTGAGAGCAAGATGAGCAAGACGAACTACTTCCTGATCACCCTCGTCGGAGCCCTGCCGGCGGGCGGCTGCCTGTACCTGTTGATCATGAACCTGCTCGATCGCGCCGACGAACTGACGACGATGCTGCTGGCCGTGACAATCACCGCCGCCGTCTGCATGGTGCTGGTCGTGATCAGTCCGTTCATCGTCCTGTTCGGCTACAAGGACACGCGACCGAAACTGGCGGCCGCAGCCGCTGGCGGAACCGCAGCAACCGCCGCTGCCGAAGCCGCTCCGAAGAAGAAGGGCAAAGCCGCAACTGACGACGAAGGCTTCGGCGACGTCATCCCGGACGACTTTGATGAAGAAGAACTCGTGGCTTCTGGAGACGACGAGTACGACGACCTCGATGAAGAAGCCTACGACGACGGTGACTTCGACGACTTCGACATGGACGATGATGAGTACGCGTAGGAAATCATTCCTGCCCACGAGTTTCAAATAGCGTGGTGCTCACTCAGGTGGCGCCTGATGCGGCACCGGCTCTCGTCTCGTCTTCCCCAGTCCATTGAACGAAGATGGCTCGCCAAGCCGGATAGAAACAAATTCGCGAAACGCTACGACGTCTGCTGAAGTCGCAAATGCTCTCTTCGGAATCCACACAGCTCCGCGCCCGCACTCCAGCGAGAAGTGCTTCTTCGATTCCTGAAACGAGCCAGACCTCTGAAACGAGGACCACGGGATCGTCTGCATCGTCCCGTTTGAGCCGCTGCTGATGCTCTCGTCGTTGACGGCTATCTCAACATTCGACTTCCAAAACCCGAGAAATGGCCACATCGTCAGGATCAGAAACTCATGCCAGAATACAAGATAAACGGCAGCCAATAGAGTGCCGCACGCTACCCAGTTAACCCCATCGATCGAATACGATTTCCAGGCGACTGACAGCATGAACAAGGCAGCTGCCCAGTCAAAAATCGTCGAGAGGCGAGACCGAGACCGTGGCATCATCTCGTACAGATCGCCGAGCCTGACTCGGAATGTCAGAGACGCTGTCATGATTTCCCGTCCAAATCCGATTCCAGAACTCTCCAGTTGCCTGACGATTCAGACCGAGCATATCCGGAACCGAGACGGCGAAAACAACTATTTCAGCTTCGGCTCAATCCACGCTGCCAGAGCCTGCTCAAATTCGTCGAGACGGGCATCTGTCGCGGCGCGTTGAGCGGCCAGGCCGTCGCCGGCCGGACCGTGCGGCTCTGCGAACAGGTAGAACTTGATCTTCGGTTCGGTGCCCGATGGTCGAGCGGCAAAGCGGATGCGGCAGTCTTCGTGCGTGCCGCGGAAGATCAGTAGATTACCCTGCGGCGACGGCAGGTCGGTCGTCTTTGAATTCGCTGGCAGTTCGCGGACTTCGTGCGCGCCGTAATCCTCGACCGACGTCAGCACGACTCCACCCACTTCTTCCGGCGGATTGCTCCGCAGTTCTTCCATCAGACCGGTGATCAGTGCCTTGCCGGCCGGACCGTATGCGTACTGATTCATCTGCCGCTCGGCGTAGTAGCCATGCTCGGCATACAGCTCGTCGAGCTGGTCGAGCAGCGTGCGACCGTCCGTAGCGAGTTCGGCCGCCAGTTCCGACAGGTAGAGCGCCGCGATCGCCGCGTCTTTATCGCGCGCGTAATCGCCAGCCAGATAGCCGAGCGATTCTTCCGTCCCGAAGACGAAGTGCTCGGCCCCGCGGGCGTCCATCGTCTCGCCGATATATTTGAAGCCGACGAGCAGATTGTCGACGACCTGCAGCCCCTTCGCGCGAGCGATTTCTGCGGTGAGCTGCGTCGTGACCAGCGTCTCGACGACGTAGTGCTCCGACGTCAGCGGCGCCGTAAACGGACTCCCCTGAGCCCCGTCGATCGGCGGCCGCGCCTCGCTGCGTTTGCGAATCACGTAGTCCGCGATGAGGGCTCCGATCTGGTTCCCGGTCAGCGGAACATACTCCGTTCCACCCGTCGGACGCACGACGGCGGCAATGCGGTCGGCGTCGGGATCGGACGCGAGAATCAGCCCGACGTCGTCCTGCTTCGCCTGCACAATGATTGGCTCGAAGACCTGCGGATTTTCCGGGTTCGGCAGATGGTTCGGCACGTTCGGGAAGTTGCCGTCGGGAGCACGATGCGGCTCGAAGATCGAGATCCCGTCAAAGCCTGCGGCCCGCAGGACGCGATAGCAGGACGTCTCACCGACTCCGTGCAGCGGCGAGTAGATCGCCCGCAGGTCGCGGTTGGTCGACAGACTCAGCTTCAACAGTGCGTCCGTATAAGCCGCGTCGACCTCGTCACCGATGATCTCAATCTGCCCGGCCTCAATTGCCTTCGCCAGATCGGCCGTCGGAATCTCTTTCGCCTCGTAAACGCAGTTGATAATCCCCTTGTCGTGCGGAGCCGTCACCTGGCCGCCGGTGTTCCAGTAGGCCTTGAAGCCGTTATCGGCTGGCGGATTGTGCGAGGCCGAAATCATGACGCCGACATCCGCGTTCAGATGCCGCACGGCAAACGACAACTCAGGCGTCGAGCGAATATCCTCGAACAGGAACACCTTCAGTCCGTGCCCCGCCAGCACACAGGCGGTCAGTTCGGCAAACTCGCGCGACCGGTTACGGGAATCGTGCGAGACCGCCGCTCGCCCGGTCGTTTTGCCGCTCGCTTCCTTGTAGTAGGCCGCCAGTCCGTGAGCCGACTCGGCAATCGTCCGCGTGTTAATTGTCGCCGAGCCGAACTCGGACATTGGCCCGCGCCGACCACCCGTGCCAAACGGAATTTCTTCCCAGAAGCAGGCTTCCAGCTCTTCCCAGCCTCCGGCGCGAATCTTCGCCGTAATCGCCTCGCGATACTCACCAAACTGCGGCTCAGTCACCCATTTCGACATCAGCCGCCCGGTCGTTTCAGTAATCTGTTCCGCCGAAATGGCGTCGTTGATCAGCGATGTCAGTTCCTGAGTCGTTGCGTCTGCTGCCGTCATCATTCCCGCCTGAAGTCCGTGTCTGGTGACCAGTCCGGCGGCGGGATTCGGTTCCGCCGCGCGGGCGGAGAGTACCAGATGCGCCGCTGAGTCGACAAACACGCGCAGGTCTCCAAGCGCCGACTCGTCGCCTGCGTCAACGCATTGCAAGCTGCCAGGACGCCGCACATACTGAGCCCTCGCTTCGGGCAGTGGGCCGGTTCTGCTGCCCGTTTTGCAACCGACGGCGCACGACCGTGAGCCGGCCGGCAGCCTAATTTGCTCACCGATCGATCGAGAAGAACCATGCCTCTCCGCATTGTTTCGAACTGGGCCGCAACTGTCTGTGCGTTGTTGTCGGCTGCCGCTCTGCTCTTCGCGAGCGGTTGTGGCGGAGGCGGTTCGACCGACGAAGCTGTCTCCAGTAACGGGGACTCAGCGACCGCCGCAACAAGTGGCAAGTCGTCGTCGACATCGTCGAAATCCGGGGGGGCGACTTCGGACTCAGGCTCTGGCAGGTCCGGCCCGAAAACGATCGATGGCATCCCGTACGACGTTTTCTTCGACCGTCCACTTGAAGTCGCGGCCGATTCGCGCACCGGAGGCACCGCTCCCGCCATCGCGGCCACCACAACCGGCGGCACTCCTGCAGCCGCAGCCACCGAACCGGCCGCCGACAACGCCGCAAAACCAGAAGCCGAAGACGTTTCCTGGTCGAAGCTGATCCCTGCGGAAATGCTGAATGAGGAAGTGCGTTTCCTCCGCAACGAAATCCAGTCGCGGCTGACAAATATGGGAGCCTACAAGAAATCTGTGCTCGAACTGCCGGTCTTCGGCTCGGCCCTCGCCTACTTCGCCGAAATCGCGTCGCGGCATGACGGCGACATTTCCTGGAAAGCGAATGCAAAGTACATCCGCGCACTGGGATCAAAGATTGCTGTCGTCACCAGCGGCTCAGACGCTCAGACCAAAAACTCGTACGAGGAAGTCAACAACGCTTACCTGACGATCAACGAAATCCTCAACAACAACACGCCGGCTGAACTGCCCGAGGTCGAAGACGAGGCCCCCGACTTCTCCGAAGTCGCCGACATGTTTTACCTGATGAAGCGGATGGAACGCGGCCAGCAGTGGATGCAGACCAACACCGGCAGCGAAAGCGGCTTCAACGACAAGGCAGCGACGCTCGCCCGCGAGGTGGCCGTCATGGTCGCCCTGACGCAGGCATACTATGCCCCCGGTTACGGCTACGCGGACGACGAGGAATTCCTCGGATACCTCAACAAGCTGCGGGACGCCGGACTCGGCATGCGGAAGGCCGTCGAGGAAAAGGATTTCGCGAAGTACGACGAACTCCGGTCCGCCGCTGGCCAGCAATGTACGCAGTGCCATTCCGTATTCAAGAACGGCTAAGGCGGCTCGCGTGACTGTTCCTGAACGAAGCTCCGAAGCAAAACTGCGAACCTGGCAGGTCGGTGATCGCCTGCTCAAAACCGGCCGGTTTCCGCTGCTGATGGGCATTGTCAATGTGACGCCCGACAGCTTCTCTGACGGTGGCCAGTTCCTCGCGCAGGGAGCCGCCGTTCGTCACGCGCTGCAACTGGTCGCGGACGGCGCCGACATTCTCGATATCGGCGGTGAGTCGACTCGCCCCGGTGCCGAACGCGTCTCCATCGACGAAGAACTGCGCCGCGTCGTCGGCGTCATTGCAGAACTGCGGCCTCAGACCGAGCGTCTGATTTCGATCGACACGACCAGGGCCGAAGTCGCTCGCGAGGCACTTGCCGCGGGAGCAGACATTGTCAACGACATTTCCGGACTGACGTTCGACCTCGCCATGACCGACGTCTGTGCCGGCTCTGACTGCGGAGTGATCGCGATGCATATTCTCGGCACGCCGCAGACCATGCAGAACGATCCGCAGTATGACAACGTCGTCGTCGACGTGACCGCCTGGCTGCAGCAACGGCTGGACGACCTCACCCGGCAAGGCATCGCGGCCGAGCGAGTCGCTCTCGACCCTGGTATCGGCTTCGGCAAAACCGCCGAACACAACGTCGAGTTGCTCGCCCATATTTCAACGCTGCGATCACTGGGCCGCCCGGTCCTGATCGGCCACTCGCGCAAACGGTTCCTCGCGAAAGTTCTCGGCCGTCCGGTCGAGGAACGTTCGGCCGGCACACTCGGAGTCGCCATCGCCGCCGCTGACCAGCACGCCGACCTGCTCCGCATTCACGACGTCCGTTCGACCCGCGACGCCCTGCTCGCCTGGCACACATGCCGGCCTCAGTAGTCGTCCCTGAAAAAGCAGGCGGCCAGAAATTCGGGTTTCCGGTGGTTTTCGGGAGTGGGTGCAGGTCGGGTCAGGCGGTGAGGAAGCGGGTTGAGCGGCAGGTTCTGGCTGGCCGAGTTGTGGTGAGGCGGCTCCACAGGCAGCAGAGCAGCGCAGACGCAATCGCGCCCAGCAGCTTTCTCAGGTTGGAGCCGGCGGCGGCCAGGACCAGGTTGACGGTGCGTAGAGCCGAGGCCTTCCGCCCGCGATTGGATTTGCCGACCCTGAGCTGGACGCTGCGTGTGGCACAGCTCATCGTCCTGGCTACGTCAGACGGCTTCCAGCCGTCACGAACAACCAGACGGACTGCCCTTAAACACTCAGCTCCACAAAATGGAGTGCTTCCTTGCCTGCCCATCCGCGTATCAGAACAAATCCAGCAAAAACGCGCAATTACCAATCTGTCAGTCAGTAAGCGGCATCGTCATGCGGTTGGGTCATCATCAGGCGAGCAGGGCTCAGATCATCCTGTCTGGCGAAAACTTCGACGGCAAAGGCGAAACAAACGCCGCCCCACTCCGTCAACTCGTCCGTTGTGTTCGCATACATTCGCAGTGTCGACATTCGGCGCTGCTGTTAGCGCCGCAGGCAAGACCGTGGCGCATACTTTGGGAGAATCCACCAGTGAACAGGCACTCCACAGAGAATCTGCGAGCTGGCTTCACACTGATTGAACTGCTTGTCGTGATTGCTGTCATAGCAGTTCTCGTCGCCTTGCTGTTACCTGCCGTACAGCAGGTCCGTGAAGCAGCCAGACGAATGAGTTGTCGTAACAATCTGAAGCAGATCGTGCTGGCAGCCCATAACTACGAGTCCGCATACACCGTTCTACCGCCCCGCAGAATTCTGTCGAGAGGAAATCGACGAGGCTGGGGTCCATCGATTCTGCCATTTGTCGATCAGGATTCGCTGCAGGCAGAGTACAACTTTGACCGGGATTTCTATGCTCCCGAAAACGCAGAAGTCATCCGGAAGCCACTGCAAATCTTCATGTGTCCGTCTGCCCCTGGCCCTCGACTGGTGACAGTGATACAGAGCGGAGTGACTTCTGAAGGTATTGCCGGCGACTATTTCGGTCCGAACAGTTTTCGGTCCTCACTTTACGGTGAATCCACATTGAGTGGAAACAACAGGATCACAGCCATGGACGACCTGCCGCGAACTCGGCGCTTTCAGGATATCACGGATGGGCTGGTCAATACGATGTTCATCACCGAACAGGCAGGACGGGCAGACTTTTATATCCTCGGCCAGAGACAGGATTCCAATGCCGGACTGAGCCAGGCCACCAGTTGGGGTTCGTGGCCATCTTACCAGGTGTTTCAGATGCAGGTCTTCGGCAGCGACGGAATCACCAGAGATGGTCTGGGGGGGGCATGCACAATCAACTGCAACAACAGTCAAGGTGTCTACAGTTTTCATCCGGGGGGAGCCAATGCCGCATTTGTCGACGGTTCTGTGCATACGCTGTCCGAGTCAATCGACGCAAATGTATTGTTTGGACTGGTCACAATTAATGGAGAAGAAACTGTTGAGAGTGGCTTCTGACGACTGCCATGCCCCTTCCCAAAGTCCCGTCACCTACTGACTTGAATATCGAGAGAACCTATGCGAGAACGGTTGAACTCAGTTGACATCATCGTAGTAGCCGTTTGCCTGACTGGGCTTTGTG
Source organism: bacterium (assembly GCA_016124895.1). Lineage (GTDB taxonomy): Bacteria > Planctomycetota > Planctomycetia > Planctomycetales > Planctomycetaceae > JAPOLP01. The sequence goes on along the minus strand of WGMU01000174.1, from coordinate 8,436 downwards.
CCGTAGTGGTACCCGGTGTGCTCGCAGCCCGAGAGACGGCGCGGGAGCAGTCGTGTCAGGGTAGACTGCGTGACCTAGGTTCCGCTCTACTCACCTATGAATCTGTTCATCATGGATTGCCACCGCGACGGACCGGTTTCAATAACGGAGCCCCCTTTGGCGGCTGGGGCGGCAAGATCCTTCCGTATCTTGAGCAGGCTGATTTGAAGTCGGAATACGACTTCCGCTACGACTTCTTCGATCCCAGGAACAGGACGATTGTTGAGTCGCAGTTACCCGCGTTTCTATGTCCCTCAAGCCCTTCTGGAAGAGTTGTTCAGATTCAGTCACAGACTTCCACGAAGTCCCTCAATCCTGATAAGGACACGGTATTCACCTGCAAAGCAGCCGTTACCGATTTCATTACCTCGAATGGGGTTTTGATGACCCGCGACGGTTACGGCATTAACGCCATGAGCGGAGACCGTGGAATTGGGAATCAGCGTCAGCCAATGACTGATGATGAAATACTTCCTCTATCGAAGATCACAGATGGTCTGGCAAACACGCTGTTGCTGATTGAACAGGCCGGACGACCTGCGGCCTGGCGAAATGGAGTGGAGCAACCGGGCGATGGGCAGTTCGGAATGAGCCCCAATGCTCGCGGGGCCTGGGCTGGCTGGGGGTCTATCGCGTTCGGCGCAGTGAACTCCGAAACAGGTGAAAGACCTGGGCGCGGCGATGGCACCGATTGCAGTGTCAACTGCAATAACTGGTTCGGCATTTATGGCTTTCACGAAGATGGAGCCAACATACTGTTCTGCGATGGAAGTGTGCGCTTTGCCGGCAAGAAACTCGATCCGCTGACATTTGCATACATGACTGTTCGAGACGACGGGCATCTGATTCAGCACGATGAATTCTGAGATGAATAATCGCCGCCAGATAACGTCGAATGGTTGCGAGCAGCGGGTGCCGCACTTGTCGGTGGCTCACCAGCGGACTCAGGAAGCTTCCACGGGCAACAGAAAGACAAGAGCACGAATCATGAAACCTTTGCTGTCTGTCTGGCTGCTTCTGTGTGTTGTTACTGTTTCCGGCGCGTGTCGAGCTGAGGACATCAGCCCGATCAAGATCTCCCGCCTGATTGATCAACGCCTGCAGACGGACAATATCGACAAGTCGCAATTCTCGAATGGTCCGGAATTCCTCCGGCGGGTGACGCTGGATCTTGCCGGGCGCATCCCGACGATTTCCGAAGTGCATGAGTATCTCGGCAGCACTTCGGATTCTGGACGCATCAGAACGATCGATCGGCTGATGAGTCTTGGAGTGTATTACAGGAATATGGCGACATTCTGGCGACGTTCGTGGGTTCCGCAGGCTGACACTCCGGAGTTCGCATCAGTCTCAGACGGGTTTGAGCTGTGGCTGGCTCTCCGGCTTAATGAGGGAGTCCGGTATGACGAACTTGTTGTTGAGGTCATGACTCTGGATTCCTCGACGGTTGTCCCGACGAGCACGACTCCGATTGGCTTCTATGACGCAAATCAGTCAAAGCCGGAAAATCTTGCGGCCAGCTCGTCCCGCGCGTTTCTGGGCATCAATCTCGACTGTGCCCAGTGTCACGATCACCCCTTTGCACGTTGGACTCGCGGGCAGTTCTGGCAGACAGCCGCTTTCTTCGCACCCCCTGAAGCAGAGGGGGCAACCGAGCAGCGTCTCCCCAAAGTGCGCATTCCGGATACCGAGCTGGAATACGGACCAGGGTTGTTGACCCAGGCGGAAATTCAGTGGCCGCAGGATCTTAATTCCGTGTCGTTGCGTCGCACTCTGGTTGACTGGATGCGGCATGATCCGGAACAGTTGCTGGCAAAGAACGCCATCAATCGCCTCTGGTCACACTTTTTCGGAGAAGCCATCATCGAGCCAATCGATGATCTCAGCCGTGTCGAATCCCAGTCTGGGAACCGTGCCAGTCTGTTGCATGACCTGACCACAGCATTCGTCGCAAGCGGCTATGATCTGGACATGCTGGTAAAGGGGATTGTTGGCTCGAATGGATACCGCCTGACGACTTCTTCAACAGAAACTGTTGAATCCATCGCGACAGCCTCGTCAGAGAGTCCGGAGGAAACTGGCCGTCAGTCTGCTTCCATTGCAGTCGATCCGATTCGGCTTCAAGTCACGCGCGGTCTGACAGGGGAGCAGTTGTATGACAGCCTGCAAACGGCTGCGGGTCTCCCCGCGGAGCGTTCTGACATCGGCAGAGGCTCAGATCGCAGCCAGCGTAGAGAATTCTCTTCGCGTTTCTACGTTGAGCGTACGCACAATGCGGAACGATCCATTTCACAGGCCCTCACACTGATGAATGGAACTTTTGTCAGTGATCTGGCATCAGCAGAAGGCAATCGAGTACTGGCATCTGTGCTGAGTTCACCGTTTATGAATTCCGATGAGCAGATTGACACTGTCTTCATTGCTGTTCTCGGACGCCATGCGCGGGAGGCTGAATTACAGGTGGTGAAGCGGACGTTCGGTTCACATCATGACTCAAGCCATGAAGAGCATCTGGGCAATCTGTTCTGGACACTGGTGAATTCTTCTGAGTTCAACACGAATCACTGACTGATGGGAAGACACATATGACAGGCAGACATCTTTCCCGGCGCACGGCGTTAAAGGGACTGACGCTGGGATTCTGTGGCTGGTCGACGTCAAGCTGGTTGCCGGCACTGGCCGACGTTGCGGCAAACACCGGCAGCAAACCCAGATCAGTGATCCTGATCTGGCTGAACGGAGGCCCGGCAACAATCGACTTGTGGGATCTGAAGCCACAGCACGACAACGGCGGCCCATTTCGGGAAATTCCCACAAGCGTGCCAGGGATGCGGATCAGCGAGTATCTGCCGTCTCTCGCAACGATGGCGGATGACTTCTCCATTATCCGGTCCATGTCAACACGCGAAGGGGACCATTCACGAGCCAGAGTAGTATCACTAACCGGGTACACGCCACAGGGCGCGATCAGGTTTCCAGCGATCGGTTCCCTGGTAGCTCACGAGTTCAACGTGGAGAACGACATTCCTTCGTATGTGCATATCGGAGGCCGACCGACGGTCAGCGGAGGAGGCTTTCTAGGGCCGCAGTTTGCTCCGTTTGTGGTCGGCGGCAGAAGCCGTCGAGGAGATCCCGATCCGAATAACTCTGGTCTTGCTGTCGCCGATCTCACTCCGCCATCCGAAGAACAGCAGGCAGAACGGCTTCAGTTGCAGGCAGAACTGCGAGCACTCTCCAATATCACCGTTTCACCGGTAGTCGACGCACTGGATTCGGCCCGTAACCGTGCTCTGCGACTGATGAATCCCAAAGCCGCATCGGCATTTAATCTCGAAGAAGAAGAAGATCGGTCTCTGCGGGAAGCCTATGGAATCGGCGCATTCGGCCAGGGATGCCTGATGGCGCGTCGGCTTGTCGAACGGGGAGTCAGCTTTGTTGAAGTGTCACTCGATGGCTGGGATACCCACTCAAATAACTTCGAGCGTGTTACTGAACTGTCTCTGCAACTGGACCACGGCTGTTCGTCTCTGCTGAAGGATCTTGGCCAGCGCGGCTTGCTTCAGGATACGCTGGTTGTCTGCCAGGGCGAGTTTGGTCGAACACCCCGCATCAACGGCCAGGTCGGTCGAGATCACTGGCCATCGTCGTGGGCCGTGATGCTGGCAGGGGCTGGGATCCGTGGTGGCCAGGTAGTCGGACGTACGAGCGACGATGGGACAGAAATCGAATCAGAGCCCACGCGCACAGCGGATCTGATGGCCACAATCTTTCGCGGTATTGGACTCGACCCCAGAAAGCAGAACATTTCAAACGTCGGTCGACCAATTCGACTGGCAGATCCGGATGGCAATGCGGTTGAGGAACTGCTGTGAAAAATGTCTTGATTCTGATACTGACCATCTTTGCCACGGGCATGATAGCGCGTGGTGAAGATCTTAATGGGCACCAGGCTTCTACAGCATTGCTGGCATTGTATAATGGCCATCGTGCCCATGTGATTGACATTCAGGTGACCGTGGATACTCTGCCCTTTGATACATACTGGACGAAGACCTTTGACGCCATCTTTGAATTCGCTGATTGCAACTCTGATGGTGTTTTGAATAAAGAGGAACTCGCTCTGGTGCCCTCAGCACGAGCAGTTCGGCTATCGCTGGGCAGTGCATTCACACCGCCGGTGGCTTCCATTCAGTCTCTTGATGAGTTAGTGACAGATCAGTCACAGGCGTGCTCCAGGGAAGAACTGCGGCAATATTATCGTCGCCACGGTGCCGGACGTCTCCAGATTGGGTGTGGTCAACTGCCCAATACGTCAGCGCTCACCAACGCACTGATTCAGACGCTCGATGAGGATCAGGATGGCAGGCTCTCGCGGATGGAATTTCAGAACGCGGAAGCTACTTTGCGACGCTTTGACGCAAACGACGATGAACTCATCGGTGTCGGCGAGCTGGTTCCCAATGCTGTGTACCCGGGAAGTTCGGCTGGCACGTCGTTGCGAACGTCGAGAGATGTCGATCTGTCACAGGCAGGCAACGCCAGTCTCATGCTCCAACGGCTTCAGGCACATGCCGACGTACACTCTTTCGTTGCCGCACATGCAGACGACCAGACGGAACCTGCATCAGGTGTCCCCATCGAGAGAGCGACCTGGAAGGTCGTTGTTTCTGATCAGGTTCACGATCTGCCTCTGAAGCTCGCGACGAATGCTCGATGTGAGGGCTGGAGTGTCCCCGGTCCGTTATCGGAACTTTATGGCATATTGTGCGAAGAGATTGCCAATGCAGAGTCGGGGCTATTGAATGAAGAGTCAGGCAAACCAGTGCGAGACAGACATCCATATCGTGCGTGGTTGACTCCTCTTGTTGATCGTGACCGGGACGGTAAGGCGTCTCAGCAGGAAATCGATCGATGGTTGGCACTTCAGCGTCAGTTGATTCACGGCCAATTGCTCATCAGCGTCTACTACGGCGGCGGGCTTTTTGAACTGTTGGACGTCAATCACGACGCTGGCCTGTCCATTCGTGAATTGCGGGCTGTCTGGCAAACCCTGGAATCCGCATCCTGCACGTCAGGCGGTCAGGTCACTATAAGCCAGATTCCGGAGGTTGTGCTCGTTGTCGTGAGCCAGGGATATCCCGGCAGCATCGCCAGAACCTCTATGCCAGAGGTGGAGTGGTTCCGCCTGATGGACCGCAACGCCGACGGAGATGTGTCACGCCGGGAATTCACTGGTTCACCCGACACTTTCAATCGGCTTGATGAGAACCAGGACGGCTTGATCTCTCCCCGAGAAGCTGCGATGGGTAGCTGAAATTCTGGCCGTACGGAGGAGATCTCAGGCAACTTCAGTCTTCCTGGCCTGCATTCTGACCATCCGGCAACTGGTTCATTTGACTTACTATAGAAATGTTGGCAGCTTGCGGTGCCCGTCGATGCGATCGGCTCCTCTGATTGAGATGACTTTGCAGCACTTGGCATGAAGGCCGTTTCGAGTGAAATAACCGTAGCGTTGGTCGACGTTTACAGTTCAGGTCGCATTTGTTGTCGAATTGGTCGCCAATCGCGGCACAAAAGGTCACTGCAGGCCGCTCGCCGAACGCGGCCAGAAAGACATATTTACGATTTCGTTCGTGCTCCCGGTGATCGCGACCGGGGGCAGTTCGGGTATTTGGACTCTGGCTTGTGTTTTGGACTCGATTGGCTTGCTGCTGCGGAAATGTCGGCGAGTTTCGGGGGGAAACCGGCATCTGGCGGCTATGTGACTGGTGCCGCGAAGCGGTGTCGTGAAACCCGTCGAACGACTTCAGCCTGGGCGTCGGAGACGTGTGTTGGCGGGAGCGTCGTCAGGAGGAACGGGCGAGTGGGCTGACCGTCGATGAGCAGTCGCGTGCAGGTGTGGTAGCGGGGGAGGTTGAGGAGGATGTCGGGAGTGATTCGGAAGCCGAACTGGAGGGCGAGGGTTTCGGCATCGGCGGGGCCGACCTGGAAGCTGAGCAGGGAGCCGACGTTGCCGAACACGGCGGCCAGCGTGACGGGATCGATCTGGTCGAGGTACTGGTTCGCGAGGGTGAGCGAGACGCGGTACTTGCGGGACTTGGAGAGCAGTGACGCGAACGACTGCGTCGCGAAGTGCTGGAACTCGTCGATTGAAATCAGGAAGTCGCGGCGGTCCGGTTTCGGGAGGTCGACACGGCTCATCGCGGCTGGCCCATGAGTCTCTGCAGTGGCCCCACCTGGATTTTCCGTGCAGCAGCTCGAACAGGATTTCTGCTGACTCAACCATTCGTGTGCCTGGGCGGTTGAAGAACTGGTTGCCGTCGGTCAGGTAGACGCTTTGATTCTGCACGGCCCGCAACTGTGACCAGTGCGGATCGTCGGTGAGCAGGTGCAGCTCCTGCTTCGTCCGTTCCATGTCGAAACCGCATGGCATATGCCGAGAGCTGCCACTCGAAGCTGCGTGATGAGTTCCTGGCGTGCGAAAGAGTTCACGAGCCTGCACGAGGCGAGGCTTCTGACGTCGGCATGGAAGCGTGAGTACAACGAAGTGCAGCGGGTCGCACGTGATCAGTGCATTCGTCCGGAAGACCGCCGTTTCGTGAATTTCCACAACCGATCAATGAGGTTCGGGGAGTACTACGGCAGAACTAACAGCGTGACACTCTCGTCAAAATCCCCGCTCAGTGAAACGTCTCATTCCGCCCGGGGCCAGTATAAGAAACTATGCCGGCCCATTGTCTCTGGTTTCGTTTTCCGAGTCGGCGAGGATGTCCCGGGAGACGTCGATGACGAAGTTGTCAACGTGGACTTTCCCGGCAATTGGAGGCGGTGCCCCGGCGTTCATTCCGACGCCTGGATTCCAGATGGCCGGCAGCATGTCCAGAATCGCCGAGCGGTATGTCGGGAAGACCGGGTATTTGATTTCCGGATTGCCTTGCTGGTAGCAGATCATTTTATCGCGAAGCTGATTTGTCGATGCTCGTGGGTGTCGATGGTGGGGACCGTGGATGAAAATGTCAAAATTGAAATAACAGGTGATCCTGGTCAGCCAGCTTCGGCCGATCACTGTGCGAGCCCCCAGGAGCGGGTCATAGCTCTTCATCCCCAGATGTTCGGTGAACTTGCGGAAGGCCTGCAGAACTCCGGCTACCCAGTGAGGTATCACCCACGCTCGCAGAAAGAGAGCCCAGCTTCCGGTGACAGCGACCGCAGACAGGATAGACAGCCATGTGAGGAACATGGCCACGTACTCCCAGCCGATCTGGCGGCGAAGTCGCGAGTCAGTTAGCGGTGATCCGGAATGGAAGTAAAGACGCCCATAGGCGAAAGGAGTTGTGAACACTCCCAGAGGGAACTCAAGCCAGCAGAAGACCCGTCGAAACCACAGAGACGTGTGAGGATCGGAGTATGGCCACATTTCCCAGTCGGTTGGCTTGTTGAGATAGGCGTGATGTCGGATGTGGCTCTCTCGATAGATCGAGTAAGGCACGAAGATCAATGTTCCGATGACCCGGCCAACCGCGATGCTGAATTGTCGCGAACTGCTGATCGTCTGGTGTGCTGCTTCGTGAAAGCAACTTGTCCAGCAGAGAAAGACATAGGCAGCAATTGCGGTCCAGAGGATCTGCCAGACTAAGCCTTCTGTGGGCCAGTAGAAGGCCAGCGCCGCCTGAGCCCCCAGACCGACCGGACCAATCAGAAACCGCGGCCACATCGAATTCGATTCGATCGCCTCAACTTCATCGACCGTCAGCTCAGTGAGGGACACAGCGTACTACTCCGGAGAGAGCCTTCGTCAAGGTCGCGAAGCTCCGAGCCAGATGTGCTCGGCAGTGACTCGACGGCAGTTTGAACGTAGGCCAGACTTACGCGGGCCGTGGTAATTGCTGGTCCTCAAAACCGGGTCGAGCAGAGTCGCCTGTTAAGAGTTTTCGCCTCTGTCGGTATTGCTGATTCTGCGGGCGGGGGCAGGAATCTGTCGGCAGTCGCTCATCGACGCCGTCTTACTGGTCAATAAGTTGGCCGGGGTTTCCCCGGTTTCAGTTCCGGGTTCTGTACTCGGTATCAAGAAGAGACCTTGCGGTCCGTCCGAGTCGGTTTGACGTAACAGGCCGCCGAGGCCATTGCCGACCTACGAGTCCAGCGAGCGCCCGTTCCGTCCACTGACTCGACTCGTACTCTGTCCGAGCCGCTGGTGCCGAATCAGACGAGGGCCAGACATCGACTGCGGCGTTGCCGCCAGTCTTCTTTCCGGCGACTGGAGATAGGCGTTCAAAACGGACCCACATCGGGGGACTGATCGGCGTCGAAAATGGACCCGCTGCCGGGGTCTCTGGAATCTTTGAGCTAATTTGGCCTGGGGTTTCGGAGCCGAAGGATGCTGACGGTGGACGATTT
>WGMU01000115.1 GCA_016124895.1 bacterium | reverse complement strand
TTGAATGTCATCCCTGACGATCCTCCGTGAAGGGTCTGCGTGACACCTTGAGACACACGGGGGATCGTCAATTTCACGAACGAAGGGAACACGGATTCTCGTTCGTCGATAACTCCCTCGGAAGCCAGCACTTACAGTCGCAGCGATATCCCAAAATGGCGCTGTCCAATTAGTTTCCATTGAAGCAATCGAATGTGACCACGAAGACTCAATTGACCATCTGGCAGACTCCAGTCAGCCACTGGGAACAATGACTTGGGGTGCGGCAGATTGCTGTCAATTGCGTGTTGCCGACTGCGAAGTGCCGAAAGCCCGTTGACACCGGCAGCCAACTGTGCCGCCCATCGCTGAATGAGACTTTGGACTTCCGGAGCCCAGCCGTCGCGACGTGTACGTTTGATTCGAATCCGGTCGCTGGTCAGTCCTGGTGCCGCGTGACCACCCAGATCCACTATGTAATAGGCTCCTGAACCGTGTGTGAACACGTGGAAAACATTAAGCTCGTCTGTCTCCGGAACCGACATGCCTCGCACGATCCAGCGTGTTAGTCCGTAATCGGGCAGGACAGCCGCGGCCAGACCCCGCCGTAACGTCGCCAGCGGAAAGTCTTCGTCCTCGATTTCGAACAGGTCTTGGGCCGTCTGTACTCGTTGAAGATCGCTTCCAGGAACAGCTACGGCGAAGCGCAATCGGCTGGCCGTGGCCAAGTCTTCCTGGTCCCATACACGCCAAGTCAGAGGCCCCACGTCCTGGACCGCACTGTCAGTCTCCTCGCAGAGCTTCTGCAGTGTCTGGTGGATGGCGTCTTCCGAGATTGGCAGGAGAACTCGCAGAACGGCGGTGTCGTCCAAGTGGCAAGCGTCCGAGGGAATTGACTCTCGTTCCGAAGTCGCAGGCGGCTGGAGACTGATCGGGTAGCGCGGCCAGACAACGGTCGACCAGATCGCCCGTAACGGATCGACACTCGTGCGACCGTCGCTCGTCGATGTCGAATAAGTTTCGACTTCATAATCGCCGAAATGGTACGACTTCAGGTCTTCCAACAGTCGCTCAGGATCACAAATCGCGTCGACATCCGACCGCAGCCACATGCGGATGCTCGTGCCGCAGGGCCGGTCGTGTGGCGACAGGGCTTTGTGCCAGAAGAGGCCATCCGGGCCCCAGACTTTCAGGTGGTGGGGCTGGCGTGAGTCGCCGTCGGCTCGGCTGGGGACCGTCCACACTTCCACCAGATCGGCCAGCATGAAGCACGACAGGATGCCGATGCCGAACTGCGAGATCTCACTGACTGGCAGCTTGAAGTCCCGCATCAACGCCCGCTCGCGCGAATACTCGGGCGACTTGTAGTAACTGCAGCCGATCTGCGTGAAATAGCGCGTGACCACGTCGAACGTCATGCCCACGCCGTTGTCTTCGATCTCGATGAACGACCGCTCTTCCCTGGGATGCCGACCCGCCTCGGTCGGCCAGCGGTCGTCGGGCAGCGTATCGCGGTCCCAGCGCACCTTGACCTCCAGTTCGGACTTGTCCCGCACGCGATCGACCGGTTCCAGCCCGTGCAGTTCAGGCGGCTCCGGCGTGCCTGGACCGGGTGTGATATTGTGCTTCTCTTCCAGCTTGCGGCGGAGTTCGGTGCGCATCCACCGCAGGTGCAGCGCGTCCAGCGCGTTCTGAATCAGCTCGCGGAGACACAGCGACGGCTCGCCGTACAACTCCTCGCCCATCAGGATGTTGACGACCTGATCCTGCGACAGTTCGAACTTCACCGGCTGCGAATTCCAGCCGCCTGCGATCTGCAGCGTGTGCGAGACATCCTGCTCACCGTGGCCCGGCAGACGCAGCGGGCAGGCGACTGACGAGTCGCCTCGTTTCTCCCGCTGCTCCCGGACGCCCTTGAGTTCGTCGCGAATCCAGCCGCAGTAGCTGTCCACGCCGGCCAGAATGTCGGGATTGGGGCAGCCGGTGGAACTCGCCCGGAACTCGACGCGCGAGAAGTCGCTGTTGAAAACCCGCTCGCCGATGCACAGGTGCTGATACCAGTGCTTGATGCTGGTGTCGTTGCCGGGCCGGAACTGGCGGAACAGCACCTTCGGAGCACGCGACGCGTCGAAGTCCAGAATGTCGCCCAGCCGCAGCAGCCAGCCAGTCCAGAGCCAGTCGATCGTCTCATCCGTCCGCCAGGTCTCGATGGCGTTGCCTGCGAACGTCTTCTCCAGCCAGGCCAGCGACTGCCCGTGACTCAACGCCACCTGAGCCAGCTTCTCCCGGAACGGCTGGCCGGCGTACTCGAACGAGATCTGCTTTTCCTGCTGCTCGAAGTGCTCCAGCCACGACCCGATGCGATGCTCGCAGCCGATGGCGTCGTCGGCGTGCGTCTGCCGCAGGTACTCGGTCCGGATCTGCTGGCGAATGTGCTCGACGCGTTTCTTGTAACCCTTCGGTTTCTCGCGCTCCAGAGCCTGGATGGCCCGCACGTCGTGCTCCTGCGACATGAAGTGCCGGCGGTAAGCGATTACGTCCCTGTCCAGGTCGGAACCGGCATCACTCAGCGACTGCTGCGGGTCTTCGACGGACTTGAGCTGCGAGCGTTTGTCGTCCGGCATCGCCATTCCCAGGTCATGCACCAGCACGGCCAGAATGCTGACCGCACACTGCAACGGCCCGACCGGCTGGCCGGGCTGCCACGGCGTCTCCCAGAAGTCCGGCGGAACCAGTTGCTCCATCAGCCACAGGACGTTGCCGAGATGCCGCATGTCGTGCAGCGTGTAATCCCGGAAGTCGACACTGACTCGCTTCGTGACGGCGTCGGCCTGCTCCCACGTCGCCTTGACGGTCTCGACCAGCGCGCCGACGCCGGTGCGCTTCTCGCACTGCTGCAGACGCTGAAAGAAACGTGATTCGGAAAGGTCACAGATGTGCTGCTCGGATGCCATTGCCTGTCCCACTGTGAATGACTGCTCCAGTGGCTGCCAGTTTACAGCGTCCGGGCAAATGTTCCGCCGAACACTCACTGATTTCAGGTTTCGCCTCGGAGAAACTAAAATGGGCAGACCTCGGTGCATTCAAGAGCCTGACGAGTGCTTCACACAGCGGGTGCGACCCGAATTCATCTTCAATTGCAGTCAGTGATTCACGACTCGACACACCAGGACTGATTTCAGATGACGCTGACCTGCTCCGCCGTTCGTTGCCTGCTGGCTGTCATCGTGTTGTGCGCGGGGCTTCGCACTGGACAGGCCGACGATGACACGATTGCTCCGCAGGGTGACAGATTGGCGGTCGACGACAACTCGACCGTCCGCGTATTTATCTTCGCCGGGCAGTCGAACATGGTCGGGTCGGACTCGAAGGTGCAGGACATCAAACGTTTCCCACCATTCGCGAGGCTTGAGGCTCCGCAGGAGAGCGTTCGGTTTTCTTACTGCCTCGGTCGTGAAAACAAGACGACCTCGGACGGCTGGGTCGACCTGCAGCCGGTCAACAACGTTGTCGGGCCGGAGCTGAGCTTCGCTCGCGAGGTCACGCGGAACATCGACGCGCCGATCGCGATCATCAAAGTCGCAGCCGGAGGCACGCATCTCGGTGGTGACTGGAATCCCGACGAGCCGAGCGGATTCATGATGTACCCACTCGCGCTGCAGCGGGTGCGCGATGCTCTGGCCGATCTCGACCGGCAGGGAGTGAAGTACCGGCTGGAAGGCTTCATGTGGCATCAGGGTGAGAACGACATGTTCAACCCGGACTACATGGCGAGCTACGGGAAGAATCTCGCCAACTTTCTGGCGCGCTGGCGGCGCGATCTGAAGGCTCCGGAACTGCGGTTCTACATCGGCGAACTCTGCACGAAGACGATCTGGGGCATGGACCTGCGGCCGCGGATGTACGCGATCAGTCTCGGCCAGATGGAAGTCGCACGGAATGACCCGCTCGCCGAGTACGTCCCGACGTCGCACGTTGGTGTCGAGATCGGTGGCGGAGTCGGGTTGCACTACCACTACGGCACGCTCGGGCAGCTCGAACACGGAGTCAACTACGCGACCGCTTACCTGCGGAACATCGGGAAGCTGAAGTCGCAGCCGCGACCGCTGAAGCAGTGGCCGTACGCGGCGGGCTCGACGGTCAAACTGTTCGTCCTGGCGGGGCATCGGAACATGGAAGGCGAACGAGCCTTCGTGCAGGAACTCATGAAGCTCGACGGTGGCCAGCGGTTGCTCAAAGACAATCACCAGATCGCGTACCGGTACAGCATCGGCGGCGGTTACAAGGTCTCGGACGGCTGGGAGCCGCTCGGACCGGCGGGCTTCTACGACACGTTTGGACCGGAACTGAGCTTCGGCGCCGCACTGCAGGATGCCGGCATTGCGGACGTCGCGATTGCGAAGTTCACACACAGTGGGTCCCAGATCATTGACTGGACTCCGGAAGGCAGCGTCGCCGAGTCGCGCAATCTGTATCCGGCGTTCCTGGCGTTCGTTCGGGAGTCGATCACTGATCTGGAAAGGAAAGGTCACACCGTCGAGCTGGCAGGCGTTTTCTATCACGTCGGTGAAAACGACATGTCGTGGGGGCCGTTTCGCAAGGATGCTTCGCAGCGTCTGATGTCCTTAGTGACGCAGAGCCGAAAAGACCTCAAGCTGCCGACACTGACGTGGTACGTCAGCCAGCAGCAGCCAACCGACGACGAACGAGTGAACGGCATCGACGTCACTGCCGCGCTGGAAGAAACTCTCGCCGCCGATGATCATGTCGTCCATCTCAAAGTATTCGACCTGCCGCCGCAGGAGAAAAAACTGGTCATCGACACGCGTGGCATCGTGTGGCTCGGTGCAACCATCGCTCGGAAGTATCTCGAAAAGCCGCAGTCGCAGTGAGATGGCCTGTTTGATGGCTGCAGAAGCACAGATCATGTTCTGTTAGCGGAAACTGCTGATGGCCGGCCGCGGACAGCACGTGGGACTCCTGCCTGTCGATGGTCGAACGGAACGTGTCCCGACACCGCCGCCTCTATCTCGTCAATCGACCGGTAGCTTTTTGCGTCTGTCCCCGTCAGTCTGCCTGAGATGGTTCTTCTGCGGCAAAGGGGGATCGCCAGGCTGTACCGCCGGCATCAGCACGAACAGGCTCAGGCGTGAGACACCCGGTGTCGCGTTATTCCCGCGTCGGCCCGGACAGATACCGCAGCGCGGTGCGGGCGAGTTGCCGGCCGACGGACTGATAACCGTCCGGCTGGCTCACGGGTGTGTTCCACGCGGTTTCCAGCGTTGTCGCGAGCACGTGGCTGGCTGTGTGGTCGCGGACCCAGTTGGCACTCATCCGGTTCCGCTCTTCCTGCGTCTTCACGTAGGTTGCAAATCTGTACGAGTCCAGCAGTGGCAGTGGCCCGGAGATCTCTGCGTGAGCGATCGCCTGCCAGCGGGCATGATTCTGCTGCTGCCGCGCCGGGAGTTCGCTGAGGTTGATCGGCCCGAAGAAGTACGGACGGCGTTCGCTCGGGCCGGGGTTGTGCAGATCGAGGAACACGTCAAACCGGCCAGCCTGGTCGAGTGCTTGAATCTTCGCCTGAGCTGCCGCGACCTCCGGATGGACGGGCTCATCGGACCAGTCGCGATTGTGATCGCGGGGCACCGCATCTTTACCACCGGCTCCGATCGCCACACTGTCGATATCCATGATCGGGATGTAATGAATCGTCGCGATGCGCCTCAGTTCGACAGCGTATGGATCATCGCTCGCCACCCACTCGATGAAGCCGCGGCCCACCCAGCTTCCACCGGCCTCCCAGGCATGCTGCCGAGCCTGCACCCAGACGCCGAACCGAGCCGGCTGCTGTTCGGTCCCGCCGCCGATGCGAATGCCCGGCACCGGTCGCCCGCCACGCGTCCGAGCCAGCACAAACCGTTCGGCTCCGGGAACGCGCCCCGCGATGTCATCGAGCAGTCGTTCGGCATCGGTTGGCAGAAATGGAACGCCCCAGGCCGCCCACATCGTCGAGCCGGTCGCTGCGAAGCGATAAGTCGCGACGTCGTTCGCGCGCTGGCAGGTCGCGGTCTGACGCCAGCTTGAACGGTCGGACTCCGCGTCGCTGACCACGGCCTGATCCGGCTGCATCCAGGCAGCAGCGAGCACCGACGACGCGCGGTACGGCTGCTGACTCGCGCTGACTTTCAGCGTGACCGTTTGGCCGACACTCAGGCCGTCCAGCCGCAGAAACCACCAGCACGGCCAGCCTCGATCCTGCTGCACGGACGGAGTGAATTCGACCGTGGCGGAAGTTTGATCGATCGCCAGGACTACCGCGGAGCCACCAGGAAAGTCGGACGAAACCTGGAGTTCCGCCCTTGCCACGCCGACAGACTCGACGGCGAGCAGGCTTAACGCCATCAGCAACACACTTCGGCAACTCATCGTCGTATTCCCGTTCTTCTTCCGCGGGTTTCCGGCGCCGCATTCCTCCGGGCTATTTGCCTTTCGGCTGCCGCGGGGTGAGCATTGCTTCGAGCTGTGTTTCCTCGATGCTGCAGTCCGCTCCATTCGCGGCGATATCGGCACCGGCAGCCCACAGCACGCCGTTGACGACCAACTGACGCATGCCCGGCAGCGACCAGGCCGAGTGCGCATCGAGCCCCGTGAAGCAGAACGACCGACCACCGCGAGGCCGTTCATACGCCCATGAGACGACGTCCTGATCGATCCCGGCGCGGCTGACCTCATACTCCTTGCCGGACCAGACGAGCGGCGTGATGCCCTGCTTGCCGTTGACGAACTGCAGACCATTGAGCCAGCCGTCTTTGATCTGCCACGGAGTCACTCCGTGCGTGATCGGATGCTGCGGGAATTCCTCGTGCCTGCTCGGCCAGTGCCCGCGTCCCGACCTGCCCTTCTGATAGATGCCGCCGATCCAGCTCTTTGCCTGCTCGGCGAATTCATCCGGGAAATCGACGGCCTGATGAATCATCACCAGGCCGACTCCCGCATCCACCAGCGACTGCATTCGGGCGACACGCTGCGGTGATGCGAGAAACGCCTGCTTCCCGCCGCCGTCTGTATAGAACACGACGCAGCTCACACCATCGAATGCCTGTTCGTCGCTCGGCCAGCCATCGCTCACCCGGATTGTCTCGATGCCCGGTGACTTGTGGAGCAGCACGGCCAGGCACTGGCATCCCGCCAGGTAATCGTGATGTCCGACAGCATCGACTTTCGCGGTTTCACCCGCGACCAGCATGATCCGCCGCGATGGAGCCGCCTTTGATTCGCCGGAAGCCGTTGCCTGCGCAAAGCCGACGTGACCAGTGGCAAATACAACAATCAGTAACGCTATTGCCCGGAGGTTGTTCAGCAGGTTTTGGCCGGTGCTCATGTCGTCGCTTCTCTTCTGTTATCTCGCGGTTTGATTCAGGAACGAGACACCGGTCAGGTTCGATGTCGTCCCGTCGCTGGCTGTCATGCACAGTCATCATAGTCTCAAGCACGGCGGGACAGCGTCCCGTCGATCAGTCTGACGACCGCGATTCCACTCGCAAGTCAGTCCTCTCCCATCTCCTGCGCACTGCCCTGGCGATGAGATTTCGCGACACCGTGTTCTCCGAAAAAGTCAGAATTCGTCTCCCGGTTGGTCAGAGTTTGTCCTGCCTGCTCGCTACGCTTCCATCCTTGCTCAGACACACGTTCACAAGGTGGACAGCACGCAGGGAACAGAGATGGCAGATCGACCGGCGTTGATCCGGCAGTGGTTGCTGCTGCGGGCGCTGTGCGCATCCCGGAGCGGGCGGCTGGTCCGCGACCTCGCCGAAGAGTTCTCTGTCTCTGAAAAGTCGATCCGCCGCGATCTGGATGCGCTGAACGCCGCTGGTTTCCGGCCGGAAGAAATCACCGAAGATCGCGGCCGCAAGCGCTGGCGCATTGACCACGACCCGTCGCTCCCGCTGCCGGAGCTGGACATCTCCGAGACCGCTGCGCTGTATCTCGGCCGGCGACTGCTGGAGCCGCTGGCCGGGACAACGCTGTGGGAGGCTGCTCAGTCCGCGTTCGTCAAACTGCGGCAGCAGTTCAGCCCGGACGCGCTGAAGTATCTGGAATCGCTGGCTGGCACGCTGCACGAAACCACGTTCGGCCAGAGCGACTACTCCGAACGAGCCGACGTCATCGACGCGCTGATGCTGGGCGTCAACGAATCGCGCGTCACGCGACTGCTGTATCACCCGCTCCGCAGCGAAACCCCGGAAGAGTACGAGCTGCAGCCGCTCGGCCTGATTTTTAATCATCGCACACTGTACCTGGTCGCAGCGTCTGCCGATCGTCCCGAGCTGCGCCACTTCAAAGTCGACCGCATCCGCGACGTCGAGCTGCTTCCCGAGCCATTCACCCGCCCGCCCGACTTCGACCTGCAGCAGCATCTGGAGCACTCGCTGGGCGTCTATCAGTCAAACGCCCCACTGACCGAAGTGCGCATCCGGTTTTCGTCGGAAGTTGCCCGCTACGTCACCGAACACCGCTGGCACCACAGTCAGCAGATCGAAACACAACCCGACGGCAGCCTGATCGTCACGCTGCGGCTCGGCGACCTGACCGAAGTGAAAAGCTGGGTGCTGGGTTTCGGCGCCGAGGCCCGCGTCCTCGCGCCGCCGGACCTCGTCAACACGATCCGCGACGAGATCGATGCCCTGCGTGACGCCTACGCGAATTCCTCGCCCATCCAGGAGGACTCAAGTCATGCGTAACCGACTGCTGTTGAGCCACCTCCGTCAGTTGCGCCGCGGTTGCCGTGATTCGGCAGCCCGAGCGACGATCGCACCGCCAGACGACGGACGCCGACTCGAAGACACAGCTCCGAGCATCACCGCAGCCGGATGTTCTGATTGTGAACATCGTCGTAGTAGATCCCGAAATGCATCAGAGCCTCCAGCAGCCGCCGCACTTCCAGCCAGTCTCGACCAAACTGCTGGCGGGATTCAGTTTCAATCCGGTCGAGGTCAAAGCTGGCCGGACGATCTCCCAGATAAACTTCAACGAAGTCGAGAATATACGGCGGACTCACAAACGAGAGTTCCAGAATGTGCAGCTCTGGGTCATAATCGAGCAGTTGCGGAAAACGAAATCCCTGCAGGCGGACGATGTGTCGGTCTGCAAGTCGCTGATAGGCGGCGAGTTCTTTCGCAAAGCGGTCCTTGTACCGATGAACTTTCAGAATGCTGTCCGACGCGGTCTGCCAGAGAAACGCATCCAGCCCCCACCAGAACTCACCGTTCGAGGGGATGTGTTCTCCCCGCTCCTGGCAGTATCTATCACGCACATCGATCACTGAATCGGGAATGCCCACCATGTCTCTTGATCTCTCAGTCGACCGGCATTCGACCGTCGCTTATTTCGATCTTGCCGCTGGCGGCAGAACTTACCGTGTCGCGCAGATTGCGCCGGACTTCGTCATTCTGGATCGTCCAGACGATCCGCCGAAACCGGGCGAGGCTGAACTCACGATTAGATCGGAAGGCAGATCCCCGGTCCACCGCCAGATCGAAGTCCTCGGCCCCGATCCCGAACACCCCGACCGCCTGCTCATCCGCCGCTGAGCATTGGATTGCTACCCGCAAGTCCGGTAGCTGCCGAAGAAGTACCTTCGAGCAGCACGACACAATGCAACGATGCCGTCTACCGGCCTGGCTGAAGCTGACAGAGCAGTTCCATTCCAAGCGCCGCAGCGTAGCGCTGGAGAGTCAGCATTGTGGGATTCGACCGCGCATCGTTTTCCAGGCGGCTGAGCACAGACCGGCGAATACCGCTGCGTTCCTCAACGTCGGTCAGCGACAGGCCCAGCCGCTCGCGTTCGGCCTTCAGTGCAGCGATCGCCGCATCGACTTCGCGCCGCATGGCAACGTACGCCTCTTTTGCCGCACGCCCCTGAGCAATGATGTCGTCACGTTCCGCTTCCGCGTCCTGCCGCGCTGCCCTCAGCACCGCTGCCTCGCGCTTCGTCAGCTTTCGTTCGGCTCTCCGGGAGCGAGCTTTTGTCATGGCAGAGTTCGTATGGATTTTCTGGCGAACGCCTGGCGGCCCTCGATCGCGTGTCGCCCACTCGCGGTGATATGGGAACGAGCAGTCTTCAATGCAACCGAGTCAGTCAATTTCATACGCCGTGACCGGGACCACTTCAACCTCACCATCGTCCAGGTACTCGAACACGCATGCGATGAACTTCCCCGAACTCGTCGGCCCGAACACGACAGGTCTCCCGGACGACCGGCTCCGTTCGATATGCCGGGCATTCAGCACAACTTCTTCAAACTCATCCTGACTCACGCCGTGCTGGGCGATGTACTCGACAATCTCGTCATTCCAGACAAAGAGCACGTTCGGCATGTCGTTCACATAAATGCTAACAGGAGTGGCATTGGCGATCCAGTTGGAAAAAGAGCCGGGGACCGCGTCAGCAGTCCCCGGCCTTCAATGGGGCCGCGGCCCTTACAGCCGCGGAACGCTCGCAGGAGCCAGTTCTCAGCCCCGCCGCGCCATTCGCTTCAATTGGGCCGTGGCAACAATCGCCACGGAGATGACAGCAATCCGAAGGAATCTGTCCATGCGAATAGTTTCGATTTCCGGCGTGACTTTGACCCCTGCGAGCGGTGAGAGTATCCTCCGGACTTTGATTCTTCAAGAATAGGCCGCTCCGCGGCATTCTAACAGTTTTGTTGTAACGCTGGCCGGGGCTCAAGCGAGTTCCAGGGAAAGAGTGTCTTTTCCTTTGCCGGAGAACGATCCGATGTCGCCCCCGACCAGAACACAGAACCAGATCGCACAAGTTGTCCAGAAGCTCGCTCCGAGCATCAGTCGTATGGATCGGCGATTTGGTGAAGACCTGGTCGGCGAAGTCCAGCTCGCATGCCTGCAGCGGGTGGGCTGCTACGACTGGGAGCGAGATGACATCAACCGTCTCGTTCTTCGTATTGCCAGAAATCGCCTCGCCGACATGCGGCGGAAGTCTCGCCGCGAGGCGGAAGTGCTCACAGGTTATCGCAAACTCGTCCCGTCGCCCTCTCGACTTGAGCAGTTGGAGATGCCCGATTTTGAGGACATGCTTGCAGAGATTACTCGGTTTCTGAAACCAGGCGAGAAGGAGATTCTGGTGTGTCGTGTGATTGACGGTGTTCCGCACGAACGACTGGCAGAACGCTTTGGGATTTCGGTTGGTGATGTGCGGGTGCGCTGGTCTCGAATTCGCGCACGACTCGCGGCAAATCCGGTACTCCGGGAGCGACTCATCGGCTGACTTCCCTGTGTCCCTCATCGGCAAGGCCACTTTCAACCGCGCACATTCCTCAGCAGAAAGTTCTGACATGAACTTGACCGCCCTCCGAGATACCTGGCTGATGTTTCAGCGTGAACACCGCTGCTCGATTGATCGCATGTTGTGCCGTCCGATTTTGAGGCAGGAGTTCCTCACTGCTGCACGTGCTGTCTGCGATTGCGACGACGAAGAAATGATCCTCTGGGATACCGTCAACCTCCGCAAGAAGAAGTCGCTGCCGAGCGTATTGAAGTGAGCGAGTTCATGACCAATGCCTGCACCAGCCTCCATTACCACATCGTCTTCAGCACGAAGGAACGTCGTCCGTGGATCCACGCAGATCACGAACAGCGCATCTGGGAATACCTCGGTGGAATCGCCCGCGAAAACAACATGAAGGCCCTGCAGATCGGCGGAATTGAAGACCACGTTCATGTTGTGGTCGGGATCCCGACGGAACGTGTCGCGGAGCGACATCACGCCGGTAGCCCGGCGTTTCAACGCCGGGATCTGTTTCAACGCCGGGCATCGGTCCAACGCCGGGCATCGGTCCAACGCCGGGCATCGGTCCAACACCCCAGGTTGCGTCGCGTAGCGACGCACTGCAACAGCACGGAAACCACGCATGGCCAACACATACACGTGTCTGCATTACCACATCGTCTTCAGTACCAGACAGCGCCGGGGCTGGATCCGGCAGGAGATCGAGCACCGGGTCTGGGAATACATCGGTGGGATTGCCCGCGAGAACGGGATGAAGCCGCTGCGTGTGGGCGGCATCGAGGACCACGTGCATGTCGTTCTGGGAGCACCGCCCACTCTCGCGGTCAGCCGGATCGCACAATTGATCAAGGGCGGCTCGTCAAAGTGGATTCACGAGACGTTTCCCGATCTCGGTGACTTCCGGTGGCAGGACGGCTACGGGGCCTTCTCCGTCAGCCGATCCAGCCTTGACCAGGTCATCTCGTATGTGGCCGGACAGCGCGAGCATCATCGGGAACTCACGTTTCAGAGTGAGTTCCTCGCGCTGCTGCAGCGACACGGAGTCGAATTCGATGAGCGATACCTTTGGGACTGAGACATCTTCGTATGAAACCTCCACACCTTCATGGCAATGCGTCGCGACGCGACGCCCGGATTTCATGTCGCCCACGCTACCCAGCGTTGAAACGCAGGGCTACCAGCGGTTGGTCGCTCCGCGACCTGACGCGGCTGTCGGCGGATCAACGCCGCGATTGTTCGCGGTGCCTCTCTGCGATGTGGCACCTGCACATCACGGAACCTGTCACGGAGCGACAATACGCCGGTAGCCCGGTGTTTTAACACCGGAAACCGGTCGAACACCTCCAGGTTGCGTCGCGTAGCGACGCACTGCAACTCGGACACTGACTGACCAAATGGCTGAAACATGACACACCACCTGCATCATCTCCGAGGCTGCTCACCGGCCCCGCTGGCTCTGTATCTCAAAGCGATCGGCATCCTGCGGCTGGTGAGCGAACAGGCCGACGCGTCATACAGGTCGGCGACAGCGTGACAGTTGTTTCAATGTGGAGCCTCTGTAGAGTTCACAAGTTCCAGTGGACACTTTACGGCCAGGTCAGCCCGTCTCGATGGACGTGAGGAAAACTCCCAATGAATTTCGACGACTTGTTTGAACAACTCACGGGAAACCTTCCTTTCCCGTGGCAGGGCGAATTGTGGGAATGTCATTGCCCAATGTGCTCACAAGAAAAAGTCCTCGCGTGAACAACGATTGAGAATACCCAATGACCTATGAAGACTTTTTCGAGCAGGCCATGACTAACACTGGTTCGTCAGGTCATCGCCCCTATCCGTATCAGGTCGAACTGGCGACGTGCGACGAGTGGCCGGAGTTGCTGAACGTGCCGACGGGAACCGGGAAGACCGCTGCAGTCGTGCTTGCCTGGCTCTATCGCCGTCGGTCAGACAATCAGAACACCAGGTGGTCAACACCCCGCCGTCTGGTTTACTGCCTGCCAATGCGAACGCTCGTCGAGCAGACTCGGGCGGAATGTTGCAGATGGCTCGCAAACCTCGTGGCAAATCAGCAGTTCGGAGACGGTGAGATCGGTGTCCATCTCCTGATGGGAGGCGTCGATGCCGAGAAATGGTTTCTGTATCCCGAGCGAGAGGCCATCCTGATTGGAACGCAGGACATGCTGCTGTCTCGTGCGCTCAATCGGGGATACTCAGCGACTCGTTTTCAGTGGCCGGTCGATTTCGGGCTGCTCAACAGCGACTGCCTGTGGGTTTTCGACGAACCGCAGCTCATGGGCACTGGTGTGGCCACGTCGGCTCAACTCGCCGGCTTGCGACGGTTGCTCGTAACGACTGACAACTGTCGAACAGTGTGGATGTCCGCGACGCTGGAATCTGAGTGGCTCAACACTGTCGATTTCACAGGTCAGATCACCGAACCGGCACTGACGCTGGGGAAACACGTGACCGGCGACGATCTGAATCCGTCGTTGCCGCTGCATCGGAGGTTGTCGGCTGACAAGACGCTCAACGAGCTCGACGCAGCTTCGGCAAACGACATGAAGGCCGTTGCGAAAGCCGTTCTCGCAAAACACGTTAACGGCACGCAAACGTTGTTGATCGTGAATACTGTCTCACGGGCAAAGGCTGCCTGCCTGGCGATCGAGAATGCGAAGAAGCGTGAGAAAAAAGAGCACACTCACACGCTACTGGCCCATTCGCGGTTTCGATCGGCGGAACGGGATGCTCTGAACGCTCAGCTTCAGGACCGCGAAACAGCAGTGGACCGAATCATTGTCGCAACACAGGTTGTGGAAGCGGGTGTCGATCTTTCCGCTCGCACGCTGATTACTGAACTCGCGCCGTGGTCAAGCACCGTGCAGCGGATCGGACGTTGTAATCGAACGGGCGACGACGGACCAGGACAGGTGTTCTGGATTGATTTGACCGACCGTCAGGCACTGCCGTACTCCGCAGAGGAACTTGCGCTGGCACGGAGATTTCTGCAACAACTTGAGGGACAAAGTGTCTCGCCGTTGTCGCTGACTGAATTCAAGCAGAAGAACAACATTCGGCTGCCGTTTGAGCATCGGCATGTACTGCGCCGTCGCGACCTGCTGGACCTGTTCGACACCGCTCCCGATCTTTCAGGCAATGACATCGACGTGCAGCGTTTTGTCCGGGGCGACGATCCAGACACCGACCTGAGCGTATTCTGGCGTGACCTGTCGGATCGCGACTCAAAGGCCGCGCCCACCGCGGAGCGACTGAAAAGGGAGCCAGCTGCCGAGCGACGAGAGCTGTGCAGCGTCCCGATCGGAGACTTCCGTGACTTCCTTAAATCGAAGAAGGACAAGCCCGGCGTTCTTGCCTTCGTCTGGGATCACATCGACGACGAATGGCAACGCGTCCGCGACGCGGATCGTGATCTGAGACCTGGCCTGACCGTGTTGCTTCCGGTGACAGCACTGAGTTATTCGCAAAAGTACGGCTGGGATCCGACCTGCACCGAACCCGTAACACCACTCCCTCCAGCGCAGCCACAACCCGAAGAGGCAACAGGGTCCGACAGTCTTTCGGCAATCAAGACCGCACTGACGATTACTGAGCACACACAGCACGTCTGCGAAGAACTCGATGAACTTCTGGAATCACTGAAAGTAACGCCGTTCATCAGCGAGTGGTCGGGCCGATTGCGGCAGGCTGCGCGATGGCACGACGTTGGCAAGGCTCACGCAGCGTTTCAAACGGGGATGCGAAACGCCAACGCCGAACTGGCGATGGATCAATTGTGGGCGAAGTCCGGATCCAATGGACGCCTGACACACGGTCGCAAACACTTTCGGCACGAACTGGCATCCGCTCTGGTGACACTGCAGCGTGGCTTTCCGTTCGAAGTCGCGTACCTGATTGCCGCGCATCACGGACGCGTGCGGCTGTCAATTCGCGCGATGCCGGACGAGCCAAGCGACGATCTGCAGACTCCCGAGACGCTGTTCGCTCTGGGGGTTCACGACGGCGATCCACTCCCGAAAGTCGACCTCGCAGAGGGCACGACTTCGCCTGCAACGACGCTCGACCTATCACCGATGCAGCTTGGCGGCGACGCAAGCTGGACGAGTCGTGCCCTGCAGCTACTGGCAGACGTCGGTCCGTTCCGTCTGGCGTATCTCGAAGCGTTGCTGATCGTCGCGGACCGGCGAGCGTCCGCGAAGGAGGCCGCCCGTGACTGATAAACGTACCGCAGGAAAACGCACCATCCGGAATCAGGCTGACCGGAAACATCCGGCTGTCAGCAGTTCGACAACGTCATCGCCAGAACGAGCCGACTTCGCGTTGCCGAGCGGCTATCAGTTCTGCCTGGCCTGCCGTGAGATCGATGCTTGGCTCGGGCAGACCGAAAAACTCTCGACAGTGTCGAGAGAAGTTGCCAGCGACGCCTCGGCCTCCAACCACAGAGACGCAATTGTCGCGACAGTGTCGAGAGGAATTGATTCCCCCGAACTTTCCCTGCTGATGACGGGATTATCCTGGTCGCACCGGACGCAGATCACGACTTCATGCTCGCTCCCGCATGAAACGCCATCGATCGGCCTCGTCCTGTGCCGCTCCGCCGACCGCGTTCAGATGCGACTGGCCCTGACCGCCGTGGCCGAACAGGTCGAAGTTGCGACGTACCAGACCGCACTCACCGACCAACGCTTCGAGCAACTGTCCCGCCTCCGGGAGACCAGCCATGACGACTGATCGACATCAGCTTCCGCTTGCCGGCTGCACGCCGGAACCACTGATGAACTACCTGAAGACGCTCGGCGCATTCCGACTGGTCGCCGAGCAGGCGGATCCATCGGCGCAGCTCTTCTGGCAGAACGGCTCTGCGTTGCTCAATTGCCAGCTTAATCGCGATACGCTCATCAAATTCTTCCTCAATGATTATTGCCCGACGCCGATAATCGCACCGTGGAATGGTGGCAGCGGCTTTTACGATGGCGGAACAGCTCCCGTCGAAGCCATCGCAGCGTCGAACGTCGAACGCTTGCGCCTCTTCCGTGACACCATTCAGCGTGTTCGGAGTTTTGTGCCGAAGCAGAAACCGAAAGACAATGACAAGCAGTCACTGCTGGTGCAGAGTCGGGCATGCCTGGCAGACGAAGTCGTTAACTGGCTCGATGTCTGCTTTGTGCTGGGTGAGGACAGTGTCCGGTTCTTTCCATTGCTTGGAACGGGTGGCAACGACGGACGGCTGGACTTCACAAACAATTTCATGCAACGCGTCGCCGAGGTGATCGCGTTCGATTCCGGCTCGGCGCCGCCGAGTGACTCACGAGCCTGGTTGAATTCCGCACTGTTCGCCGACGCACTGATCACACTCGGAAAGTCGGCCATTGGTCAGTTCAATCCCGGCGGGATCGGCGGTGCCAACGGAACGCAGGGACGGTTCGAAGCGAGCTCACAGGTTAATCCCTGGGATTTCGTGCTAATGATCGAGGGCGCTCTGCTGTTTGCGGGCTCGCTCGCTCGACGGCAGGGGCCGACATCGAAAGGCCGGGCCGTGTTTCCTTTCAGCGTTGAATCGGTCGCCGTGGGGTACGGATCGAGTACCGCTTCCGAAGAGACGACAGACGGCTCTCGGGCGGAACTCTGGCTTCCACTCTGGTCACAACCGACGACGTTGCCCGAGACACGCCACTTGTTTGCAGAAGGCCGGGCACAGTTGGGCAAGCGACAGGCGAAGAACTCTGTCGAATTTGCACTGGCTGTCAATCTGCTAGGTGTTAATCGCGGTATCGGCTCTTTCAGTCGCTACGGATTTCTAAAACGCAACGGTCTGGCGTTTCTTGCCGCTCCGCTTGGTCGCGTTCCGGTACGACTGCGACCGCAGGCCCGGCTGCTCGACGATCCTGTACTGAGCGGCTGGCTTGACCGCTGGCGGCGAGCGACGTCCGACAAGTCCCGCACACCAATGCGTTATCAGTCGGCGCTGCGAGCCATTGACCGAGCGATGTTTGAATTCGCCTGTCGCAGCGACGGCGACAGCGAACAGAGCAATCCGAAGTGGTTGGTTCAGATCCTACGGGCGCTCGGTCGTGCAGAACAAACTCTGGCCAGAGGATTGGCCTTTGCCAGCGACAAATTCCTGCGGCCATTGCAGCAACTGTCGCCCGAGTGGCTGACTCAGGCGGACGACAACAGCCCGGAATTCAGACTCGCTGCCGCTCTGGCCGGTATTCGTGGCAAGAAGGACGGTACCGGCGCGCTGAGGATGTTTCTCGAAGAGGTTCAGACACAAGGCTCGCGCACTGACTGGTCACCGGGAAGTTGCTCGACCGTGTGGACTACCGGCTCACTGGAGCACAATCTCGCTGCGGTCTTTCGACGGCGATTGATCGAGGCATTTCGAAGTGGCTCGCACGACGGTGGCGTGCCGCTGAAGTCCGCTCGGCACGCACCGCTGGATGACGTCATTCTGTTTTTGCGGGGCGACATTGATGACGAGAAGCTCGCTGATTTGCTGTGGGGACTGATCGGGATCAACTGGTCCGATTACGAGGCTGTCAAATCTCAACCGAAACCGGAACTCGTCGCTCAGGCTGACGAAGAACGGGAACTTGTTCCCTTCGAATTCGGAGTCACGCGTCTGCTTGTCGAACCTTTGCCGTTCACAACAGCGAAAGGCTGGTGGCGAATTGATTCGAGCAGCAACTCAGTAAACCACGATGCCACGTCGGACGACTCACCCGGACAGTCCGCCTCGGCGAGTGTCGAAAAAAGGCAGACCGGCGAACTCTCGAAAACGGATCCGACCGTGTTTCACGACCTCGCCGTTGGTCGGATCGCGGAGTCGGTCACACGCGCCGCTCGGCGACACAAGTCCGACGGGCGACTTGTCGTCGGTTATCGCAATCGCCGGAGATCCGGTCTGAAGATCCCGGTCGCCTCAGAGATTCCACCAGAACGACTGCTGGCCGCCATGCTGTTTCCCCTCTCGAACCGTGATCTCACTCGGATTGCAAATACTGTTCTGTCACCCCCTGAAAACGAGGATTGATCCATGACGATTGATTTCGAAGCACTCAAGGCATCGCCCCGAATTCTGATCGAGGCCCGACTGAAACCCGTTGCCGGAACGCGCATCCAGCCGACAGGCTTTCCGGATCTTGGAGCGGCTCAGTACGACGCGCCGGTCAATGGCGAGCTTGTTCCAACACTGCTCGTCGAGTCCGCTCAATCGATGGCCAATCGCTTGGAAGCCGTCTGCTGGGACGAGGGGGCTGAAGATGTCGTCGAAGCTCTCAAAGGGCTGCCATACATTAATGTGATGCTGGCAGGACTTGGTGAGGGGCAAACAACCTGCAGCCTGCTCGAATTCCACCGACTCAACTCACCGTACATCATGAGCGGCGTCAATGCCGACGGTCAGTCTTTCGCCGATGTCCTCAAGCCGGAACTCGGTATGGTCGCTGTGGCTGCGAAGAAAAAGGATAAGAAATCGTCTGCGGAGAAAGGCGATACAGACGGCGAACCAAACGATGTGGCTGGCGTGGTCAATCTCCGAAAGCTCGCGGCAGTGTGCTTCAAGTATGACCCGAACTCGCTGGTCCACGGCATCTTCCTTGAGAAGATCGCTGGTCGTTTGCGTCACCCGAGGGCTCTGTCGGCGTTCATCGAAGCGAGCCATGTGGGACGGGCAGACAGTGGTGGAGTGAAGTTCGATCGCGCACTTCCGAAGCCCAGTGTTGCAGGAGTCGATGCCAAAGGTGGTTTCGGGAACGTGCCCTTCCATCGCACTGAGTTCACCGCGAAGTCGATCACCGCCTATTTCTCGATCGATCTTGGTCAGATTCGCGGCTACGGCCTGGGTGACGACGCCACGAAGTTTCTGACCGCGTTGTCTCTATGGAAAGTCCGGCAGTTCCTTGACTCATCCATGCGCCTGCGCACGGCCTGCGAGCTGGAACTGGAAGAAGGCGATGCGTCGATTGCCGTCAAACGACCGGACAGTAGTTTCACGCTGCCAGGTGCGGATGATCTGTCTGCCGAATTGAAATCACTGCTTAGCAAGTGCCGGCCGCAGTTCGCAGACCCTGTCGTGACTGAACTCACCTGGAACAACTGAGTCGCCGGAGAGAATCTGCCATGTCAATTGTCATTAAAGCCCGGTTTCCGGCGGGGCGTTACCACGCGACCCCGTGGGGCCGGCATGTTAACGAGGGAGTCCCCGAATGGCCGCCATCACCGTGGCGCCTGCTGCGGTCGCTCGTTGCAGTCTGGAAACGGACTCTTCCCGAACTCACCGAAGAGCAGGTGCGACCTGTGCTGGAACAACTTGCTTCGCCGCCAGTGTTTCGCTTGCCTGCTCACCGGGTCGCTCACACGCGCCACTACATGCCCTGGGAAAAGAAAGGCCCCGACGACCGCACGCTCGTATTCGACACATTCGTGAGCGTCGACCGGAACGATGAACTGCTCATGGGCTGGCCGGATGGTGAACTCAACGCGGAACAACTGGCGGTCCTGAACCTGCTTGTTGGCAACCTGACCTCGCTGGGACGGGCTGAGAGCTGGGTCGACGCAGAGGCTACGGATTCAAGCCGCGACCATGAAGACATCGATTGGAACTGTCGTCCGAGCACGACAGAGTCCAATCCCGTTCCCGTGATCTGTCCCGAACCTGGTACATGCTTCACCGGCGACCATTATCCAAAGCATGACGCAAAGAAACTGGAAAAAGGTAAAGTCAAACCTGCCGACTTTCTTTTCGACTGTCCGCCCTGGCACCTGTGTCTGGACACGGAAACAATCCACTCGAATCGTTGGCCGATCGTACCCGGCTCGAAGTGGGTGAATTACGAACATTCCGGCGAAGCAACAGACAGACCTCAGCGTTCATCGCGTCGTGCGACTCAACAGACGCCAACGGTTGCTCATTTTCTGATCGATGGGCCAGTCCTGCCGCTCGTCACCGACACGCTGTTAGTCGGTGAGGTCTTTCGCCAGGCGGCCATGAGTCGCTTCGAGTGGTATTGCAAGCAACACAAGCAGATTGCTTCAGAATATCGACGATCTGACAATCCAACCCGCTACTCGTCGCGCGTTCTGTCGGGCAAGGAACTGAACAGCACCCGGCTTCCCGGTCCCGGTCATGCCTATTATGTCCCATTGCCGCTGGAGTCCGACTTTCGCCGTATTGGCTCCGTGCTGGTGATTGCCAGGGACGGGTTCAACCATGAAGAAGTCGCTGCCCTCAGCGGACTTTCCTGGTTGAACATTCCCACGCTCAACAAGGAGAGCCAGAACAGATCCTCACGCGAGGACACAGAAGCCCATCAGAACTCAACTCATACGAATACGAAATCAAAGAGAAAGTCCGACGATCTCACCGTTGCCCTGATTGGGCTGGGTTCATTCTTACAACGTGACTTGCCACTGTTTGGCACATCGGACAAGTGGATCTCGCAGACGCCGTTCCTCGGTCACAAATTGATTGGTTTGAAAGGAAGAACCCGATACCTGCGAAAAGGACTCCGTCGTGAGTGGCGGCGGTTTGCGGAACAACACCAGGAACTTCAGGATGTCGAGCTGATCGAGATCGACTTGCTGAATTCGGATCAGATTCAGGAACTGGGATTGCCAGAACCTTTCGAGTTTCGTCGCGCTCGCAGGAAAGACGGAGGCCGCGAAGCGTGGCGCCCCGCAGCGATGTTTCGACTGAAACTTTCACGACCGATCAGCGGACCCTTGACGCTGGGTTACGGCTGTCATTTTGGACTCGGGCAGTTTATTCCCGACATTCAACGATCCTGATCACGTTTTACTGCAATGGAGCGAATCACAATGCCAGCATCCAAACGACTGAGACACGCGACGGCGTGGATGGAAAAGCTGGATGAGGATGCGGTTCGTGAAGCTCGGGACGAGGCGACTGTGGACTGTTATGACGAGCATGAGCAGCACTCCGGGTTGCTGACGATGGTGGGCGAAGAACTGCAGTTTCCGTTTCCGGCTCGTGTGATTGGTGAGAACGTCACCATCGTCGGGATGGAGTGGCCGGATGATTGTGAACTGGGGCTCGATCTGATGGTGGAACACAAGGGGGAACGGTACCGCGTTGATGCTCGATCGGTTGAACTGCTCGAACCACTGCCGGACGGGCATCTGTTTCTCGCCGCATATCTTTCGTGGAGACGGTTTGTGTGATGATTGCGGAGTGCCCAGAACTCGGAATGGCTCGATGTCTGCCCGGTCTTTGAGTCTGTGTTGAGAATTGCATCAGGAAGCAATCATGAGCGAATACCAGTACGTCTATTTTCAGGCTGTTGATCGGGCGCTGGATGACTCGCAGCTTGAGTTCATGCGGCGGCAGTCGACGCGGGCGCAGGTTTCCCGGCGGGAATTCACCAACGAGTACGACTTCGGTGACTTTCACGGCGACAGT
>WGMU01000073.1 GCA_016124895.1 bacterium | reverse complement strand
TCTCATAACAACCGGACCAAAAACCTGGGGCAGGCCATGCCCGCAATGCCGGCCAGTTGCGGCAGATCGAATTCACTGCAGACGCGTCGGACGGTCTCTGCAGGCGGAATTCAATGAGACTCGCAGTTCTGCGACAAAAACGGAATTGATGGCCATGAACGATCGTATGACCGTACTGAGAGCAAGTCGCCTTGCATGCTGGGGCACCTGAGCGTGCGCAGATTCGGCCCGACTCGGATTCTCAGGATCACGACCGTCCGACGGACCTCAGTTCGTCGCTGCAGTCATGTCGAAGCCGTTTCGACGGGCAAAGATGTCCGTCTTACGGAACGTCCAGCAGGAATTCGGCGTGCGCCGTCGCGGACAGCGCGCGGGCTATTCGCGGAGCAGGCTCTGGATCAGTCGGCGATTCTGATCAAGCGGATCAGCCGGATGTCGCAGACGGCGTTCTTCGCTTTTTTGACGGCGTGAATCTGCAGCGTCTGATTACCGGATTGCAAAATTGTGATGCGACCGATGCGTCGCGGTTTAAAGTTCTGAAAGTGACCAGTGTCTTCGACGACGAAATCGAGCTTCTGCCCGGCGACGTCGATCTGGACGTCGCTGCCCCCCTGTCCTTTGCCGCAGCCCTGATGCACTTCGACGTCGAATTTGCCTGGTGTGTCGACTGCGAACTGCCACTCGGCCCAGTCTTTGGCGTTGGCCCAGTAGCCCAGCGTGTTCTTGTGCGGCTGCGGTTCGTATCGCAGCAGCTCGCCGTGAGTGATGACGTGATGAGCCGGCAGGTCGACATCACCACTCTTCGACTGCGACACGACGAACGGGTTGACAGGTACATGAACTGGTTCCAGCGTCTCCAACAGGATGACTGGAACTGGTTCGGCAGCGACCGGCTTTGGCAGCGTAATCTTCCATTCCGTCAGCAGTGGTGTGAAATTCAGTTCGGTCTTCGGCTGTCCCAGAAGCGTGAGCGACTTCATCCGATTATTAAGCCGCGGGATGCGGATCTCCCGGTTGTCCGGCAGAGCCGTCACGTGAAGTTCGAGCAACTGCTTGTGTTGGACGATGTGTCCCCACGGGAACTTCTTTGCGGGCAGATTTGCCGCTTGAGGCTCTGGCTCGGCAGACGCAGCCAACGAAGCTGAAACGAGCAGAAGGAGCATTGTCAGTGCTGCAGGCCACAGTCGGAAAGTCATAGCACGGCCGATTATCGGGAGGCGTAGTATAGAGCAGACGTTGTCGAGCGTTCGTCCAAAGCGGCCAGCAGCCATTTTATTTCCCGCGTCCCTTACTGCCATCCGCGAGCGACTGCAGGTACGCCGTGCCAAGTGCGTTGAGATCGGCGGGCGGGTAAACGGTCCGCACTGCGGCAGCAACGGCGCTGCCACCACGAAGCTGCGCGACAAAGCGGCCGAACTTCTGTGCCCCGCCGTTCTTCAGCATGAACGAAACCAGCGTGTAGCCGACCGGGCCGATTTCGCTGGGGCCGAAGCGTCCGTTGTCGAAGATTTCTCCTGGTGCGACGCCTTCAAGTGCTCCAATCGCGCGCGGAGTCAACGACGTGACAAAACTGTTGTCCTGCACGCCCTGAGCGGCCAGCGTCAGACTCGCGCCGCGAATCAGCCATTCGGGGAGATTATTGCCCGGCTGCCGCAGCCACGCTTCGGTGATCACATCCCTGACGTTCAGTTGCAGCCCGCCGTGCGTGTCGGTCGGCTCGTCGCCGACGTCTTCGACGGCAGCAAACGCGTCTTCAAATCCCGCGGTGACCTGCGAGTGGCTGTGAACCTCGCGTGCCGTGCTGCGCTGATGGATCACCTGATTGAACTCGGTGTAACCATACCGGTCGCGCATTACGAAGATTGTCAGTCGACCCTTCCAGATTGGTTTCTGATTGATACCGAAGGTTTCCCTCAGCCGGCTGGCCTGCGCATCGGCCCACTGGCTGACCTCCGTCAGTCGCTCTTTAGAAGCGTCTCCGTAGACGAGGAACTCATCCGAGACGACGTAGCTCGCCCGGCTGCGCGGCGAGACGCGCTTCCATTGTTCCTCGGTCCGCTGCATTCGATGCTCGCGAAACTGTTCTTCGGTCAGCGACGTCAGTTTTTCCATCGCCAGATCTGCTTCCGTAGGGACCAGCGATCGCAGGGGAGCCTTCGCATCGTTGCCATCGAATTTTGCGCCTTCTTCAATCCACTTCCGCAGGTCCGCGTGAAACTTGCGCGTGATGCGTGCCTGTCCCTGCGGCATTCGCGGTGTGACGCCATCGACGCCGACCAGTTGCCACAGCCGGCTGCCGTCGAGGTTGCCGGGGATGATGACACGCCCGCTGTCACCGCCGCGCATCAGCGCTTCAAAAGTCGCCAGTGAGAATCCACTGTTCTGCCGGTTCGGGCCGTGACAGCCGGTACAGATATTGACGAACGTCGGAGCGATGTCCTTGACGAACGAAACAGTTTCGTTGCCGGTTGCTTTGGGGATGTCAACGGGAGGCAGTGGCGTCGGTTTTTTGCCGTCATCTGCCGCGGCTTTTCCGAGATCCGCGACCAGTGTTGCCGGGTCGTCGCCGTCGAACAGAGCGCCCTGCTCGATCCACATGTAGAGCTTCTTTACTTCGTCGCGGTCCAGCGCGTTGCCGTTTTTCGGCATTCGAAGCTGAGCATTCTGAGTCGTGATGCGCAGCATCAGCGCACTGCGCTGTGGAGATTTCGGCACGAGCAGCGGACCATTCTGACCGCCGCGGCTCATTCCGGCGTACGATGAAATGTCGAGCCGGCCGCGCGGCGAATCGCCCGAGTGGCAACTGCAGCACTTCGCGTTAAGGATCGGTGCGATTTCCTTTGAGAAACTGATCAGCGTTGGATCGGGTTTGCCCAGCCCTTTCGCGACGGCCTGCCGTTTGATGTTGATCGCCCGCAGCACTGACGCCGCCGTCCGATCGTCGTCCGGAAATTCGCCCTCTTCGATGATCTTGTTCGCTTTGGCCAGCAGCTCTCCGAGCTTTGTCTCGGCTTCTTCCCATTCCTTTTTGCGGATCAACGTTGAGATGCTGCCGACCTCGCGGGAGATCTCGCCCAGTTCCTTGCGTTGTTCGGGAGTTGGGGCTGCACCGGCCGGAGACGTCAGCAGCAGGAAGGTCACGACGCCGCTCAGAATTCGGCAGGTCAGAAATCGGCGGGGAATTATCACGATTCCGGTCCTCATTAACTGTCAGAAACTTCGTGATTGAGCGGGGCAGGGCCGGCTCCGGAACAGCTTCCCGAATTGTCACGCCAGCACGTGCGGCTGATTTCGGGAGGCTGCGTTAGAACGGTCCTGAGACTGAGTTCGGAAGGCCGCCAGGCGACGGACCTGTCCAGATTCGGCGGCGAGTATAGCCCGCGCGGCGAGTCCTCGAAACCGGGCTCTGCCGGTTCCTGGCCGCCTGTCTGAACCGCCGAATCGCCCGGGACGTTCGTCAGAAAGTCGCTGGAGCGTGACGCCGGAGCGGGATCCAGCATGAGTGACTGCCGCTGAGGCCGTCCTCGGTTACCGAACCCAGCCTTCGATATTGTCTGCAAAACGGTCGAGGCCGCGGTCGTTCAGGTGCTGCCGCACGAGTTCGTAACGATCGTCGGTCGGCATTCCGCTTAAAATTCCGACGATGATCGAGCCGCAGACGATCGATGTCACCTCGACGACGCGCATGGGCAGCTTGAATTCCCGCAGGTCAGCACAGACTTCGTCCTCGCTGCAGAACTCGCCGAACTTCGAGCGGCCGTAAAGCAGTTCAATGCCGCTCAGATCACGTGCCCATTCGTAGTCGAACGGGCCGTATTCCCGGTGGCGATGCCGCACCCAGAATGCTGTGCCTTCAAATCGGATGCCCGCCGCCGCCACTGAAAACTCCGCCACTAATTTCTGTTGAAGCTGCCAAACGTTGAAAAACCGAACGGACGAGTCATACCCGTCGTCCCGCGACAACAGCAACAGCGGCTTACAGAACGCCTTCAGCGATGCCGGTTCCAGGCGACAGCGAGCGGACCCAGGGTGATCGGCAGGACGCCCAAGCCGATCAAAGCGGCAGCGGCCAGACGCATCGGCAACGGAGCTGGCAGCAGGATCAGACACAGCCCGGCCTCGGCCGCCCAGGCGGCAAAGGCTCCGTGAGGCAGCAGCGGTTCAAGCAGATTCCGCTGCATCGCTCGCTGGTAACTCCAGACGATCAACCCCACCGTCGCCAGGGCCATTGCTGACAGAATTACAGTGAATACGGCTTCCTGATGAGTCTCCAGCACGAAAACCTTAATGACAACAAACGTCGGCAGCGCGCAGGTTACAAAGGCCAGGTAAACTTTCGTGAAGAACTGTTCGCGTCCCGTCCAGGCCAACGCGACCGTCAGGCCTCCAACCGTCCACATGATCTGGATCGAGACCAGCAACTGCAGCGGCGCCGCCCAGAATCCAAGTTCCTGAAACAGCTTCATGCGCTGCAGTTCCTTCAACGCACTCGCAGGCCCCATCGCTGCACAGAAAAGGGCAAGCGCGACGGCGCATATTACGAATACGACGCCCCACAGTCCGCTCAGCGTCTTCACAAACGTCGCCAGCATCGTTCGCGAGAGGTCTCGATCGGAAACCGGCAGAACGGCCAGGTGCTTCTTCATCTCACGCCGGCCGGTCGCATTTACCGTACCAAGCCCCAGCGCCGCCCCGACCAGCAGCGAGACGAGCATCGGCATCACGGTCAGCATCGCAACAACGCTTTCGATCTTCCTGTTGCCATGATTGCCGTGAATCCCGAGGAAAATCATCAGCAACAAGGGTACGACAAAAATCGTCCCCATCAGCAACAGCGTCCGCCCCGACTGCCAGTGATACCAGCGATGCGCCGCTTCCAGCTGCCACTCACCTGGCGCCGGAACGTTCTGATGGGCAAACCGCCCTAGCAGTGACTCGCTCTCCCCTTCTATCACCATCCGGTAGTTCACGTCACCGTGACGCTGCCGCTCGATCTCATTTGCGACAAGCTTCCAGACCAGTCCGGACATCAGTAGCAGCACCGCAACATCAAGTGCCGTCAAGCGTTGCCAGAAAATCTCTTCCTCAGCCTTTACCGTTCGAAAAACGGCATACGAGTCGAATGCGATCACGGCCAGAAGCCACTTCGCCATTCGGGCCAGCGTAAACGCGAACTGTCGACGCAGTGACGACCCAAGCAAGCCGGCCCTCTCCTGACGCTCGGCCAACGTCGCTGGCACGAACATCCAGACCAGCCAGGTCAACAGATGCCCCATAGTGATCATCGGCAGCGTCGTCGCGTACGAGAGCGTCGCTCCGAACAGGACTTGATAGGCAATCGTCATCGCGCCGTTGCACACGGCGATCGTCACCGCGGTCATCGCGAACTGCCATGTCGCCAGCAGCCGGGAACTGATCGGCAGCCGGAACACATACGTCGGCTTCTGAAACAACCCGACGACTGTGCCGAATCCGAAAAACAGCGTCGCCAGCAAGTGACACACCAGCCTCAGCTCGTCGCGCGGCAACCCTTCCAGATCAAGTTCACCACGGCTGGCTGCCACCATCAGTGTCTGCCCGAGCCACGGCCCACCAATCAGCAGCAGCAGCACGCACAACCACAGCGGGGCAGCCACCGTCCGAAACGCATTGAGATATTGCCTCGTCAGTCCCAGCAGGATTGATTTCATGGCGGAACAGCTCCCTTCAACCGTTGACTCGGGCGACGAAGATCTCATCGAGTGACGGCGCCGAGCGTTCAATAACCTCGCCGTTGCCCGCCGCGATTTGAGCTTCGATCTCGTCGCGATGCCCGTTGCAGATAACGGTCCACTCCCGCCCGGAACCTTCGCAGCGCAAAGCTCCGGCCAGTTGCGGCGCGGTGTCGCGAGGCTCAGAAAATCGAACGACCAGTCGATGATGAGCCTGCAGTACGTCGTCGAGCGGCTGCGACAGGACGAGTTGACCGCGATGCAGCATTGCGACGTGGTCCGAGACCCGCTGCACTTCGTCGAGCAGATGCGACGAAAACAGTACCGTCCGGCCTTCGTCAGCGACCGTCCGGATAATCGCTCCCAGAATGTCGCGGCGGACGACCGGATCGAGTCCCGACGACGGCTCGTCCAGCAGCAGCAGTGGCGGTCGGTGAGCCAGGGCGAGCAGCAGTCCGATTCGTGCCCGCTGGCCGCGTGACAGCGAACCGACTTTCTGTTTCGGATCGAGATCGAACATCTGTCGCAGCTCATCCGCAAACGACTGATCCCAGGCCGGGAAGAAGGCACTGGTGTACGACATCAGTGCCCCGACGCGCATCCAGTCTGGCATGTCACGGTCTTCCGACAGGTAACCGATCTGCCCCAGCACACTGGCAGGATCAGCCACCGGGTCGAGACCAAAGACGCGAACGCTGCCCTGTTCGGCTCGCAGCAGACCGAGCACGTGCTTCAGCAGCGTGGACTTGCCGGCTCCGTTTTCACCGACAAGGCCGAAGACGCCGCTGGCTGGAACCGTCAGCGTGACGTCGTTTAACGCGGTCTGTTTGCCGAAGCGACGCGTCAGATGCTGAATCTCAATGACAGGCGTGCTCATCGTCATTCTCCCTGCTGAGAAGTAAACGTCCGGCCGCGCTGTTCGACGAGCCGGAGAAGGGCATCGAGGTCAAAGCCAAGCTGCGTCGCTTCGGCGAGCAATCCGTCAATGCGGTCGTTCAGCCGCTTGTTCTTCTCGCGTCGCGACAACGGCGAACCGCCGTCTGCGATAAAGACGCCCGCGCCGCGCCGCGCTGTGACGACGCCCTCGGCTTCGAGTTCGCGGTACGCTCGCGCGACCGTGTTCGGGTTGATCAGCAACTGCTCGGCGAGCTTTCTGACCGGCGGCAACTGCTCGCCCGGTTCGAGCCGCCCAGACGCCGCCAGCAGTTTGATCTGGCTGACCACCTGCTGATAGAAGGGTGTGCCGTTGGAATCGGAAACGTGAATCTGCATCCCGGTCCGCTCCTGACTGAGTGAATTGTTCTAAGACAATAATACAATCGGTCGGGGCGTCAAGAGCGGTGTGCCACCTTTTCGGCAAGTTTCGCGATCCAGGAGCGTCAGGGCTTTTCGGCTGATCTGGCTGCTGGTGAATCAGGAAGTGATTTCCGACACGTTCTTCAGCGTGGCTCGGTTGTCGTCTGCTGCGTCGCGGAAGCGGACCAGCGGTTGAATTCGCTGACCAGCCGGGCGAGCTGCTCGGGATGCTGCGCCGCCAGATCGGTTGTCTCGGCGAGATCGTTCTTCAGGTTGAAGAGTTGCCACGGGGTCGCGGGCCTCTCGCGAACGATTTTCCAGTCGCCGAAACGCAGCGCGGCATGTCGTCCGTAAGTGAAGAAGAGTGAGCGGTGCGGTGATGCTGTCTCGCTCGTCAGTACCGGAAGCGGGTCGAGTCCGTCGAGGCGGTGGTTCGGCGGCAGTGAAGCGTTGGCCAGCTTCGCGCAGGCAATCATCAGATCGGGCGACCAGAGTGGTTCGCGGATGACGCGGCCCGTGGCGATGTGTCCGGGCCAGCGGGCGATCGCGGCGACGCGGATGCCACCTTCCCAGCAGGTGACCCCGCCGTCACGGAGCGGTGCATTCGACGCGACTTCCAGGCCGCGGTCTTTCAGCATGAAGGCGCCATTGTCCGAGTAGAAGAAGACGAACGTCCGGTGGGTCTGCTGCAGATTGTCCAGGGCGTCGAGCATTCGGCCCAGCGCCGCATCGAGTGCCGTTACGACAGCGCGGTAACGCTGCTGAGGATCGCGCGTTGCCGGATCGTATCCGTATGCCGCGAACGCTTCGTCAGGAGCCTGCCAGATGGCCTCCTGTCCGGGGGCCTTGTTGCGCGCATTGGGAAAGTGCGGCGCATTGAACGGCAGATAGCAGAACCAGGGACGTTCGCGGTTTCGACGGATAAAGCGGATGGCCGCGTCGGCGAACAGGTCCGTCGAGTATCCCTCTGTGTGAGTTTCCTTAATGCCGTCAAACAGGTCGTGCTTCCCGTTATAGATGTGCGAGTAATAGTCGATGTTGCCAGACGCGTGGCCGAAGAAGTCGTCGAAGCCGCGTTCGGTCGGACGTGATCCCGGTGCAAAGCCAATGTTCCATTTGCCGAAGCAGCCCGTTGCGTAGCCGGCCGGTTTGAGCATCTGCGGAATCAGAATCTCGCTGGAACGCAGTCCCGGACCGTAGTTGCCTTCGAGCCCCGGCAACTGAATCTGCAATCCGTGTCGCTGCGGAATCCGGCCTGTCAGCAGGCACGCACGCGAGACCGTGCAGGTCGACGACGGCGTATAGAAATCGGTGAGCATTGCGCCGTCGCGCGCCAGGCGATCAAAGTTCGGGGCCTTGATCGGCGAGTCAGAACGGAAGCAGGGCAGGTCACCGTAACCGAGATTGTCGGCGGTGATGATCAGAATGTTCGGCGGCGTGTCGGCAGCGTTTGCCTGGTCGAAAATGATGGCACCGACGACCGTCAGGAAGGCGATGGCTGCTGCGGCAATCGGCCGCCGGCAATGAATCAGACAGCGAAGACAGGGCGGCATGAGGGAGGCTCCAGTCAGCGACGGGCTCGGCACTTCAACGTCAACATGGTAGTGTTGCAGTCAGTTCGCAATGCAACTCAGAGGTCCATGCAGCCGTGCGGGATATTCGCCGCGAGAGGCTTACTCAACAGGAGTGGTCGTTATGTCATCGTCGCCGATTTCCCGTCGTGACTGTCTGGCCCGGACCGGAGCGCTGGCAGGCGGGCTCATTGCCGGCGGCGTCAGTGTGTCCCAGGCGGAAGGTCGCGAGCGGTTGTCGTTTGCCGTCGTGACGGACACGCATGTTGGTTATCGCGGCAGCGATTCGGCACAGAGGCAGTGGGTGAAAACGGCTGACGAACTGGCACAACTTGACGTCAGCTTTGTGCTGCATCTGGGTGACGTCGTCGACGGCGGTCGCGTCGAGCTGTATCCGGTTTACCGTGAGATTCGCGACCGGATCATAAAGCCGGTTTACGAGATTCCCGGCAACCATGATCCGGCGGACGCGTTCGCTCAGCACATCCGGCAACCAGTCGACACAGTCGTTGACCACGGCTGGCTGCGGTGCATCCTGTGCAACAACGCGCACCGGGATTCCCACGATGGTTTTTTCACCGAGTCCCAGCTTGACTGGCTCGCTGCTCAGCTCGACGCGACAAAACGCGACGATCGGCTGGCGATCATCTGCTGCCATGTGCCGGTGCATCAGAACCGGCATCCTGATCGCGGCTGGTATGTCAAGCCTGAACACGGCCAGCAGCGGTTTTACGAACTGGCGTCAGCGCATCGGGACGAACTGATCGCGGTCTGTCACGGACATTTTCACAACGGGATTCGCGGCTGGAGCGACCGGGCTCCGTTGCACGAAATCTGCTTTCCGTCGGCTCTGTATAATCAGAACCGCGGGCTGGAAGAGAAGCAGGCACCGGGGTTTCATCCCGTGGAATTCCGCCCTGGCTACACGCTCGCGACGATCGATCAGGGACGGCTGACGCTGGAATACCGGCCGACGGGCGCCGAACCTTCGGTCAAACTCGACCTGAAACGCGTTTAGCTCTGAAGGCCGCCGCCGTGACCTGAATGAGGACGGTCGGCGCTCCTGTTCAGTTACCATTGACGGCGGGCAACAGACGCAGCGGGCGATCCGCGGCGATCTCGCGGAATACGTCTTTCAGTTGGGCCTCGTATTCGGCAATGGTGCCACCGCCGGGCACGTTGAAGTGTTTGCCGCCGGTGATGTCGGCAATCTGCTGCATCAGCGAGGTGTCAGCACTCAGTCCCAGGCTGACCGTCATGACGCGGATGTCGGCAGCCTGGCACAGGCTGGCCTGATTGAGCGCGTACCAGTCGGCATAGCCGCCTGGCCGATTGGCGACGCCGTCAGTCATCAGCACCACCATGCGGAAGGCTTCGGGGCGGGCGTTCGATTCGAGTTCCTCGCGGGCGATTTTCATACCGGCGCCGATGTTGGTCATCGCGTCGTAATGCGATGCCTGACGGTGGCGATAGAGCGATTTGACCGAGTCGAGGTCGCTGGTCAGTCCGCTTTCGAGAATCGCTCCGGCGGAATTCGGATGCGTGTAAATGCTCAGTCCGACACGGTCGTCCGCCGACACTTCCTGGATATAGTCGATCATGACGTCGGCTGCGTTCTTCGCGGCTTCCAGCGGCTGGGTCGGGCACTTCCAGAGTACCGGCGTCTGCGTGTACTCAGCTTTCTGCTCATTCCAGTAATTGATCAGGCACATGGTGCTGTACTGGTAGCGGAATCCAGCCTGATTGACGTAACTCGACGTGTTGACGTAGTTAATCAGGTTGAGCCAGGAACCGGATGGATAGGGATAGCCGACGTTATTCAGGTTCAGCCACTGTGCGATTGCCGCGTCGTCGAACGGCACTTTTTTGTCTGAAGCCTTTCCAGACCAGATACGAACCTGGTCAATCCTTCGTCCGGAGTTACCTCCGGTACCAGTGAAGGTCCCCACGGTGTCGGTCAGGCCTGTAAACTCCTGACTTCCTCCTCCATCGAAGTCGAGTTTCACTTTTGAGAGGGCCAGTGTCGAAGTGACATCAGCAGCGGTCCCTCGATATGTCAGATTCAGTGCGGGGTATCCAGTGCCCGTCGATGGAATCTCAACGGTCAGGTACTGTGGCTCAAATGGCAGATCTCCATACGTCGGATCGTCCAGTGCGTGCCACATTTGCGTGATAGCATCAGTGACGGACTGCAGACCGAGACTGCCGACCGATTTGAATTCCGTGTCGTCGTTCATCGAGCCGGAATAGTCTTGAACGAGCATGACATCGCGGGGCTGAAACGTCGCGACAGAAGAGACGTTCATCGACACTTTGTCCTGGCCGATGGCCGGAGAGAAGAACACGGGGATGCGGCGGTCGGCGCTGCCGCTTCCGTCACTCGTCGAGACGAAACCGTATCGCCCGGTGACGCGA
Source organism: bacterium (assembly GCA_016124895.1). Taxonomy (GTDB): domain Bacteria; phylum Planctomycetota; class Planctomycetia; order Planctomycetales; family Planctomycetaceae; genus JAPOLP01. Next base: position 7,966 of record WGMU01000073.1, on the reverse strand, counting down.
ACGATGTTGTAGGGAGTCGCGTCGGGGCCGAATCGGAATGTGTAGGTTCCATTGGCTGCGTCCCACTCACGTCGGCCGAGTTCGATGTCGGCATCGCGGTCGAGCAGCAGGCCGGGCCAGGTGGCGACCGGGTTTAACCCGGCGATTTCCTCAACCGCGTCTTTGACTGCGGTCGCGATGTCGGCCTGACTGGCGTTTGAATCGAGTTCCATGGCGCCGGCCAGTGTGGCCGCATCGACTGCTGCCTGAAGCTGCGCCTTGCAGACTGAGATGTAGCCGATGTCAATCGTGAAGGCCGCGAAGGCAAACGCGAGCATGATCACCCAGGCGGACATCAGAATGATGTTTCCGCGACGCTGGCGGCCATGATGTGGCACCAGTCGGCGAAGCGACGGTTTCAGCGAGAGATTCGGAGTCATCATTCGTCCTCACCAGAATGCGGTGACGTCGGGTGTACCGGGAAGTTGGCGGATCGGCGGCACGGAACGCACAGAGCTGAAAGCATCGCCGGGTGATCGTTCAGGGGTTTCTGCCATGACGCGCGGCGAGGTTTTTCTGCTGTTGAGCGTGCCTTGTTTCGCTGAAGTGATCTGGTACCGTCAGCCGTCGGTGGCGAAGCTCAGGTCGTCACCGGGCATCTGGCATGTCAGAAAAGGAGACGCCGTGGCCACCATCTTCACGAAGATCATCGATCGGGAGATTCCGGCCGACATCGTCTACGAAGACGATCACGCACTCGCGTTCCGTGATATCAATCCTCAGGCCCCCGTTCACGTGCTGATCATCCCGAAGCAGGAGATCGCGTCGCTGAATGAGATCACGGCTGAGAACCAGGCCGTGATGGCGCACCTGTTTTCTGTTGTCCGCCAGGTCGCCGCGCAGCTGGAGCTGACGGGCGGTTACCGGACAGTGATCAACTGCGGGGCAGACGGGGGGCAAACGGTGGACCACATCCACATTCATCTGCTCGGCGGCCGTGAGCTGAGCTGGCCGCCGGGTTAACGCAGGTTGTTGAAACCAGCGGATTTGCGTTCGTCTGGTGTCGGCCTTCTCCGCCGGTTCGATCGAGGAGAATCATGCGCGGCGAGTCGTGTCGCGTTGCCGGAAATCAACACCGGGGATGTCGCGACGCAACGTCGCGTCGTTGCAACACGCGGCGAAAAAGACGAACGTTCCCGTCAGACCGCGTTCCCGCATCATCCCGCAGGATCAACCTTCAGGAGCTTCCTTCCGTGAATACCCGCAGACTGATTTCCTCATTTGTCGTTGTGCTCGCGATGGGAGCACTGCTCTCGGCTAATCTGGCGAACGCCCCGCGGTCGAGCCAGCAGATGACCGCTGCTGCCAGCACGTTTCTGGCGTCGCTCTCTGACGCGCAACGCGATCAGGCCACGTTTGAGTTCGATTCTGAAGAGCGGCTCAACTGGCACTACATCCCGCGGGAACGGAAGGGACTGCCGCTGCGGTCGCTGGAAGGTGCTCCACTTCAGAACGCTTTGGCCCTCCTGCGAACCGGCCTTTCGGAAGCCGGCTACGATCAGGCACTCAATGTGATGAGCCTTGAAGAAGTCCTCTACCTGCTGGAAGGCGGAGCCCGTGAGGAGCGGCGTGAGAAACGCGATCCGAAAAAGTACTACTTCAGCGTGTTTGGAACTCCGTCGGCCGACGGCACCTGGGGCTGGCGGGTCGAAGGCCACCACCTGTCGTTGAACTACACGATCGTTGACGGCGAACTCGTTTCGACGACGCCAGAGTTCTTTGGCGCGAATCCCGGCTTCATCGACGCCGGACCGGGCCGTGAGATCCGGGTTCTCGGAGCCGAAGAAGACATCGCCCGGCAGATCCTGAAGCAGTGCTCCGAATCGCAGGTCGCCAAGTGCTGGCTCGCGAAGGAAGCCGCCGACGACATTCGCAGCGTGGGAACAAAACAGCCGAGCACCGACGCCGCCGTCGGCCTGGCGGTCAGCGCGATGTCGGCCGACCAGAAGAAACTGATGGCCGAACTGCTCAACGAGTACCTGAAGAATATGCCTGAAGATGTTGTCGCCGAACGTCGCGAACGGATCCGCAAAGCCGGCATGGACAATATCTACTTCGCCTGGTGGGGCAGCAGCGAACGCAACGAGCGGCACGCGTACCGCGTCCAGGGACCGACGTTTCTGATCGAGTACAACAATACTCAGAACAGCGCCAACCACGTCCACTCGATCTGGCGCAACATGGACGGCGACTTCAACGTCCCGGTGAAATAGGCCGACGGGAGTGGTTTGACGAGTCTGGATGCCAGTCATACGCAGCCGCTCACTCGACCCTCCTGGTCCAGTCAGAAACCGCAGAGCGGCGAGCCGCCCGGACGTGGTTCGCCACGCTCCGCGTATGGACGTGCGCGTAGCTCGCAATTCTGATTCGCTGGCGGTACTCTGACACGCGATTCCGGCGACTCTGTCGGGATTCCTGCCTCGAATCGCACTTACCGAGTCCCACCTCTGACCAGGCGGCGGAAACGATTTCCCCGCTTCCCGCCTCAGAACCAGCTCGATTGCGTTCGGGTGCGTATTCGATCCCGTTTGATGTGTTCTTTGACGACGGACGGCCCTTCCGCCGGTCAGACTGCGGCGCTTCTGCAACGCCGCTCCGGCTTCCGTCCACAGACCAGATTCGAGGAGACCTCCCGATGAAGATGCTTTTCCCGATTCCATGCCTGCTTGCCAGCCTGCTCGCCGCCGCTGTTCTGACGCCGCAGTCTGCACATGCTGCCGACTTTGGCGACCTGACCGGTCAGGTTGTTCTCGATGGCGACATTCCCGCAGTCAAGCTGATTCATAAAAAGAACGATCCGACCGTCAAAGACCCTGCCGTCTGTGCTGTCGAGGATCTTTACAGCGAAGAGCTGGTTGTGAATCCCGAGAACAAGGGCATTCAGCATGTCTTTGTGTTCCTGCGATCGAAGATCGGGAAAGGTGATATCCATCCTGATCTGCAGAAGTCGAAAGAACCGACCGTCGAATTCGATCAGCACCGCTGCCATTTCCTTCCACACACGCTGATTGTCCGCACGGACCAGCAGGTCGTCGCCAAGTCGGACGACAACGTCGCTCATAATCTCCACACGTATTCGATTTTCAACCCCGGCCAGAACTTCATCGTCGGAGCGAACGACCGCAAGGGTGTGACGATGCCGAAGTTCTCGCTCAAGGAGCGGCTGCCGTTTGAAGTGAAATGCGACATCCATCCGTGGATGAAGGCTTACTGGCTGGTGACCGATCATCCCTACACGGCAATCACGGACAAGGACGGCAAGTTCACGATTCCGAAACTTCCGGCCGGCGATCACGAATTCACGATCTGGCACGAGAAGGTCGGCTATCTTGAGAAAGAACTTCCGGTCACCATCTCGGCAAACAAGGTGACCGATCTCAAGGCTCTCAAGATCGAAGTGGCTCGCTTCAACAACTGATGGCCGACCCTCACTGAGTCATTCACAACGCCGGACGGGATCTGATTCCCGCCCGGCGTTTCTCATTTCTGAGCTGGCTTTCATGCTCGGTGCGGACGCCGTTGACACGTTTGCGGGACGCTTTTAAACCAGCCGTTATCGCTGCGATTTCCGATACGTTTTAAGAGTTTCAACATGCGACGTGACACTCTGCGGCTTTTGAGCTGGCTGACTTCCTTCTGCGTTCTGCTCAACTCTGCAAACGTCGCTCGGTCGGCTGATGACAAGGCGCAGGCAAAGCCCGTCGACTTTTCACACGACGTCGTGCCGCTGCTCAAGAAGCACTGCGTCGGATGTCACAGTGGACCGGACGCGAAGGGCGGGTTCTCAATCAGCACGCGGGAACTGCTGCTCGATGCCGGCGGTGCCAAGCCCGGCAACTCGGCCGAGTCGTACATGATCGAGCTGATCACCTCGACGGATCCGGAAATGCGGATGCCGCCGATCGAGAAGCCGGGGCTCAATGGCGACGAGGTTGCCGTTCTGAAACGCTGGATTGACGAGGGGCTGAAATGGGAAAACGGCTTTGCCTTCGGGCCGCGCACGTACGAGCCGCCACTGCTGCCGCAGCGTCCCGAATTGCCCCCTGCCGTCGACGGACGGACTCACCCCGTTGATCGAATCGTCGATGCGTACTTCGCTGAGCACGATATTGCACGGCCGGTCGTTGTTGACGACGAGGCTTTTCTGCGGCGTGTTTCGCTCGATTTGACCGGACTGCTGCCGCCCCCGGAAGTTCGAGACGAATTTCTGGCGGATCAGAATCCTGAAAAACGCACGCTGCTGGTCCGCAGGTTGCTCGACGACGACATCGCGTATGCCGAGCACTGGCTGACGTTCTGGAACGACCTGCTGCGGAACGACTATTCCGGCACGGGTTTTATCACCGGCGGCCGGAAGCAGATCACGAACTGGCTGTATCGCTCGCTGGTTGAGAACAAACCGTATGACCAGATGGTCCGTGAACTGCTGACGCCGGTCTCAGGTGCCGAGGGCTTCGTGCAGGGGATCCGTTGGCGCGGCAACGTCAGTGCCGGACAGCGGCAGGAAATCCAGTTTGCGCAGAACGTCGGGCAGGCACTCCTGGGGATTAACCTGAAGTGCGCTTCGTGCCATGACAGCTTTATCGACCGCTGGACGCTCGAAGAGACATACGGCCTTGCTCAGATTTACGCGACCGAGCAACTGACGCTGCATCGCTGCGACAAGCCGGTCGACAGGACGGTTGGCCCGGGCTGGCTGTTCCCTGAGATCGGTAACGTCGATCCGCAGGCCGCACAGCCCGAGCGGATGAAGCAACTCGCTGCTCTTGTCACTCACCCGGACAACGGTCGCTTCACGCGGACGATCGTCAACCGGCTGTGGCATCGCCTGATGGGACGAGGCATCGTGCATCCAGTGGATGCGATGCACACCCAACCGTGGAGTGTCGACCTGCTGGACTACCTCGCTGCTGACCTGCTCGACCGCGGCTTCGATCTGAAGCAGGCGCTCGAACTGATCTGTACATCGCAGACTTATCAGGCAGCGACGCCGCCGATCGAACACGCGCCCGATGAAGGCTCGTTTGTCTTTCGCGGACCTCTGCCCCGGCGGATGACGGCCGAGCAGTTTGTCGATTCTGTCTGGCAATTGACTGGGGCTGCGCCAACGCAGTTCGACGCGCAGGTCGTTCGGGCCGTAATTTCGTCAGACGAGATCAGCGGTCCGGCTGAGGAGGCAACGCTGACGGCCAGGTGGATCTGGTCAACCGCCGACGCCGCCTCGCCCGGACCGCCAGGCGGCCAGCAGCTTTCGCTGCGACGGACGTTTGACCTGCCGGCCGTTCCCGTTCGTGCCGCTGCCGCGACCACCTGCGACAACGAGTACGTGCTGTACATCAACGGCCAGCAGGTCGCCGCTGATACGAACTGGGAGAGCGTCGAACTGGTCGGCATCCAGTCGCGACTGCGAGCCGGGAAGAATGAGATCCTGGTCGTCGCGAAGAACGGCGGCAGCGGCCCCAATCCCGCGGGGCTGATCTTTGAAGCGAGGATCGCTCTGCCCGTGCTGTCAGGGGCCGCACCAGCGATGGTGACAATTGCCAGCGACGAACAGTGGCAGTGGGCTCCGCAGATTCCCGACGCCCGCGGTCGGTTCCGTGACCCGAAGCCCGAATGGCAACCGGCGGTGCTGATCGCGCAGCCGCAGGTCTGGGCCAGTCGCGCGAATCCTCAACTGCAGTCGCTGCTGACCCGGGCAACGACCGGCGAAATTCACATGGTGCGGGCCTCGCTGCTGAAAGCTGACGAACTGATGCGGGCGCTCGGTCGCCCGAACCGGGACCAGATAGTGACCTCGCGGCCGACCGACCTGACAACGCTGGAAGCCATCGACCTTGCCAATGGTCAGCGACTCGCCGATGCAATTGTTTCCGGGGCCAGTTCGGCTGCCTCGCGTTATCAGGGAGCCCCCGACGAGCTGATCGACTGGCTGTACGCGTACGCTCTCTCAAGACGCCCGACGAAAGAAGAACGAACACTCGCCATTGACTATCTCGGCCAGATGTCCGAGCCGACCCGCGTGGAGGACGTACTCTGGTCCGTTGTGATGCTGCCCGAGTTTCAACTTGTCCGGTAGGTTGCCACTCAGCTTCCAATCCTGCAGTTCAAATCTTCGATTCCGCGCTGAAGAGTCTCGTCATGAACCATTCATTGCAACACGACGCCCTCGTCGAAGTTCAGACACGCCGCGAGTTCCTCGGCAAGCTGGCAGCCGCGTCGACGGCGACTCTGATGGCCGCTGCGCCGCGGGCACTGTCTGCGTTTGACGGAGACGCGATCGAGCATCCACAGCCAACGGCCGACGCCTGCATTGTGCTCTGGATGGCCGGAGGCATGGCGGCTCCGGACACGTTCGATCCGAAACGGTATCTGCCGTTTGAACCCGGCACACCGGTCGAGAAGGTGCTGAGCACGTTCCCGGCGATCGACACCGCGGTCGACAATATCAAAATCTGCGAAGGGCTGGAGAAGATCGGTTCGGTCATGGACCGCGCCACGCTGATCCGCTCGGCCGTGCAGCCAGACCTCGGCCACATTCTGCACTCGCGGCACCAGTACCACTGGCACACCGGCTACGTCCCTCCGCAGACTGTCGCCTGCCCGCACATCGGAGCATGGATGGCGAAAGTGCTCGGTCCGAACAACCCTGTCATCCCGCCGTTCATCAACATCGGCCAGCGACTCGAAGGTCTCGGCGAGAACGAGGAAATCAAGGCGTTCACACAGGCTGGTTTCTTTGGCAACGAGTTCGGTCCGATGAACCTGCCGTATCCCGATCAGGCCGCGAAGGCCGTCCGTCCGCCGCGCGACATGACTCCCGGTCGCTTCGAGAACCGCTACCGATTCTTCAGAAAGCTTGTCGACCAGACACCGCAGCGCGAGTTCATGTCTGAATTTCACCAGGAGTCGATGCTCCGCTCACTCGACAACGCGTACCGGCTGCTGAGTTCCAAAGACCGCGACGCGTTCGACATTTCGCTCGAACCCGAAGAGAGCTTCAGGAAGTATGACACCGGTCGCTTCGGTCAGGGCTGTCTGCTGGCGAAGCGACTGGTCGAAGCCGGTGCCCGGTTTGTCGAGGTCACGACCGAGTACATTCCGTTCGTCCACTGGGACACTCACAAGGACGGGCACGACACGGTCGACCGGCTGCATCAGGAGATCGACGGCCCGATTGCGCAGCTTGTCCTGGACCTGGAAGCCAGCGGCCTGCTCGACCGCACGCTGATCGTCATTGCCAGTGAATTCAGCCGCGACATGCTGATCGAAGGTGTCCCAGGCTCGAACGCGCAGGACCAGGCGACCTTCAAGGTCGACACGATCGAGGAACGCAAGCACTACGGCCAGCATCGCCACTTCACCGGCGGCACGTCAGTAGTGATGTTCGGCGGTGGCATGAAGAAAGGCTTCCTCTACGGAGCCACGGCCCCGGAACGTCCGCTGGTCGCCATCGAGAACCCGGTCAGCATCGCCGATCTGCACGCCACGATTTTCACGGCAATGGGTATCAGTCCGAAAACCGCCTTCGAGGTCGAGCGCCGCCCCTTCTACGCCACTGAAGAAGGCACCGGTCGTGCGATCAAGGACTTGTTCGCTTGACCGCCACAGGCCGACCGGTCAATTGCGATACCGTTTTGCCGAGGACCCTGGAGTTCGCCAGCTTTCAACGGCGCGCCTGATTGTTCAGGCGGTGAATGGCCATGCTCCGTGACCTCTCGTGCCGGTTACTCGCGCAAATTGCTTACCCCGGACGAGCCACTCCGTCCCGGTGCCCGTGGATTCCGGTCTGGTTCAAGTAAGCCGCTGTCGCGGCGTGTTGTTGGTTGCGGATTTGGTGTGCGTGCGTGGAGTTTATCCGGCTGAGTTGTTGGGGGCCAGTTGCTGAGGGTGTGCCAGGTTTTTCTGTCAGGGCGTCAGGGGACGCTCG
>WGMU01000134.1 GCA_016124895.1 bacterium | reverse complement strand
CGAATACCGCGTCAGCCGAGCCTGCCACTGCCGCCACAACCCCGCATCGATCGAACGCCCCATCCCTCTGGTCTCCTCTGCCTGAACCGGAAACCAGAAAACCTAACCACCCCGTCAACACTGGCCCTCGTGAGCGCTTACGAGCGTCGCCGGTTCTCAATCTCCAGCGAACTGCTCGGCCAGTTTTGACGCCAGCGGGAATAAGCCCAGCGTCACGATGACGCCACAGAGTTGGCTTACTGAGACCTGTCAGCTTCACCAGTTCTCCGATGTCGACGAGCCGCTCGTTGTCAAGGGAAGGGATTGAGCCGTCAGGCACGGGACACTTCCTGTCGCTCATCGCGATCTTCGGCATTGGAACAGAGACGCCTGAGAATTTGTCGGGAGTTGCGATGAGGCCGGGATTCCCGTGGCACACAAGCTTCAAACAATCAGCTTCAGATTCATCCGTTGAAGTCGACACTGTGGCGTCGCTCAACAGGGTCAGAGAACAACGCGTGAGCTATGAACGGGCATCGCGTTCCGCACGGAAACGCTGCCAGATCCACAGCCACACCGGCACCTGGAATACGGTGATCACGGCCAGATAGCCGGCCGCGGCTCCGGTCACTCCGTACTGGCGACCGAACACGAAGACCAGTCCGCCGATCAGCAGGCTCGAAATAATGCCGGGCACCAGGAACGGCTCGCGCTGGTGAGCCCTCACATAAATGTTCGCGCAACGGGCGATCTGCAGCAGGCTGACTGCGAGTGCCAGCAGCAGTGTTGGCTGTGCCGGCAGCAGGGCATCGGCCAGAAGCTGAACGAGCCGGATTTCAATGCTCGGCAGCAGAGCGACCACTCCGCAGAACGTCAGCGAGCCAGCCGTCAGCAGGCCGACTGACATCGCGGAGACGCGATAGAACAGATGATCGAGCGCGATAAACTCACGGCGGGCAATCATCTGACCGAAGCGCGGGCGGCGGGTTTCGACCCACGCGAACGCGGCGGCCTGCAGTGACGTCAGCACCGTCCAGGTCATGCCCATCCGGCCGGCGGCAACGCTGCCGTGATAATGAAAGATGAGCGGGGTGATCAGGTACATCGACAGCCAGCCAAAAATGCCGCCGACCGCCAGCCGCCACTGCAGCGGCCAGACCTGGCCCCACCAGTCGAACGTCTGTTCGCGCGGCGCCGCCCACAGCGAGCGGAAGAAGCCGCGATACCGCACCGCGACCAGGTACAAATCCCAGAAGAGTCGCACTCCCGCCGCGACTACGCTGACCCACAGGCCGGCGCGGAGAACGATCAGCGTCCACACAAACACGCTGCCCGTTACCGCCTGCCGCAGCCGATAGCGATTAACGATCGTCAACTGATCGCAGCCTTCCAGCAGGGACGTCAGCGGCAGGACTGCCAGCAGCAGGGACGTCAGCAGCGTCAGCCCGATCCACTGTGGCAGCCAGTCAGCCGGGGGCAGTGCGCGATCGTTCAGAAAGTACGCTCCGCCGGTCCCGACTCCGACGACGAACAGTACGCTGGCCACTCCGTACCAGCGAGCGGCCGCCCGCAGCAAACTGGCGAGCCGTGAGAGATTTGACGTGTCACCGTTGATGGAGCCGTCCGCTTCAAGCCGCAGGCCAGCCCATTCGTGACTGGCGACGTTGATCAGCACGACGTGCAGGCTGAGTTCAAAGAACGTCTGCAGGGCGAGCACGCTGGCGAACGTGTAGAAGTAGCCACGTTCTTCCGGCGAGAAGTAGCGGCTCAGCAGAACCAGCGTCACTGGACCGGACAGCAGTTGCCAGAAACGCGCGACGACGGCGAAGAAGACTGCGCCGTCGACACCGACCTTTGCCAGCTTCTGCTTCAGCCAGTCTTTGTCGACGCGTGCAGCCACAAGTGATTCCGATCAGCCGTTGAGTTCTGCGACGGCCGCTGCAACTTCCTCAACATGCCCGGCGACTTTGACCTGCGGCCAGACTCGGGCGATCTTCCCGTCCTTGCCGATCAGAAACGTTGCCCGCTGCACGCCCCAGTACGTCCGGCCGTACATGCTCTTTTCGACCCAGACACCGTACTTCTCGCACACCGAGTGATCTTCATCAGCCAGCAGGACAAACGGCAGCTCGTACTTTGTGGCGAACTTCTCGTGCTTTTTGACGCTGTCCGGACTGACACCCAGAACGACGGTGTCGGCACTCTGCAGGCTTGAGAAAGAATCTCGAAAACCGCACGCTTCTGTCGTACAGCCCGGCGTGTCGTCCTTCGGATAGAAGTACAGAACGACGTTCTTCTCGTCCTTGAACTGACTGAGACGGACCTTGCCTTCCGGATACGCGGGCAGTGTGAATGCCGGAGCGTTCTTACCAGTTTCTGGCTGACTCATGGTTGCTTCCTCAAACTGAATATCGATGTCATAAGGATTGAAGGCGGACCAGGCCAGGGTGGCCGGGGTTGGAGCGAGGAACGGGCGAAACCCCGGTCTGCTGCAGCCGGGGCTTCCTTCGCAGGCTCAGTCCAGCCCCGGCCACCCATCAGTTGCCGTCAGCCAGTTTTCCCTGCAGTTCACTTCCGGATGTTAAAGTCGAACGTGTTATCACTTTTCGCTACGTCGACGACCAGCGGCGACGTCTCAGCCGAGTAAATTATCTCGTAGTCCTCCTGAGTCGGATACGGAGCGACATCGCCGAGGTTATAGACCTCGACCTTGTTGACGCCGACCACGGCGCCGCGCGAGGCGGGAATCCGATACTTACCCCGCGAGACCATCGCCCACGCTCGCGGAGCGTTCGGATTCTCCGGGACGAAGGCGATCATCCCCCAACGCAGCGGCTCACCGTTGAGTGTCAGCACGCCGGAGACTTCCGATCGCTTGACCGCCGCCAGGAAGCCGGATGATTTCAACCAGGCGAGCAGACGGTCCTTCCAGCCGAAGACATCGGGGTCGGCCGGTGAAAGGCCGACGCCGTGCTGGCCGTCCTGGTAAATGTGCATCTCTGCCGGGACGCCGGCTTTCTTCAGCGCGGAGAAAAAGGCGACGGCGTTCTGGACCGGGACGCCGGGATCCTCGGCCGTGTGGAAGAGGAACGTCGGCGGCGTGTCGCTGGTGACCTGTGTGTCGTTGCACAGCGAGTTCAGCAGTTCCGGATCCGGGTCCGGCCCCAGCAGGTTTCGCGACGAGCCCTTGTGCGCCCAGTCCTCGACAAAGTTGACGACGGCGTAACACAGGACGGCAAAGTCCGGTCGGCAGCTCTGCCGGTCGACCGGATCCGCCGCGTCCGGCTTGCCTCGGTCGTAGTGAGTGGCGACGGTCGACGTCAGATGCCCGCCCGCCGAGAAGCCCAGAATGCCGACTCGTCCCGGATCAACGCCGTACTGCTTCGCGTTGTGGCGGACGAAGCGGATCGCCCGCTGAGCATCCTCCAGCGGCACCGGATGCCTGTACTTCGGCGAGTGCCGATACCGCAGCACAAAGCCCGCGACACCCTGCCGAGCCAGCCACTTCGCCACCTGATGCCCTTCATGGTCGGTCGCGAGAATTCCGTACCCGCCCCCCGGACAGATCACGACGCCGCACCCGGTCGCCTTGCCGTCATCAGGCAGATAAACGCGAATTGACGGCGTATCCGATTCCTCACTGCCCACCGCATGAGGAGCCCCGTCCGCCCACAGCGGAACAGCCTCCGGCAAGGCAGCCTGAGCCGCGGTTGCCATCAGAATAATCGAGAGAGACCACAACACTCGCGACATGATATTGCCCTCCGTAGGGCCGGTTCCCACCGGCCAGATTTGATTTGCCTTCAGATTGGCCGGTCGAGGCCTGCCCTAGTTGCGTACGAATCGTATGACTGTTCCCAGGATGATTCCGATGGTGTTGAAGAGGATTGCCATTGCAACGATAGAACTAACAAATCCACCGCTCATGCATGTTGTCGGCATTACTTTGAACCAAATAACAAATGCGACGATGGAGACACCCGCCGCCCAGTACAACCCAACGAATGGCACTAAAACGTGTGGCAGCAAGAGTCCTGTACTCGCAAGGGCGAGGAACACGAAAAGCCTCCAATCCACAGCTTCATGATCTTTGTCAGTGAGTCCGTCGCCAACTTCGTGTGACGAGTTCGATTCTTCTGTGGCCATGTCCTGTCGTTTCCAGTTCGTCTCGCACGGAACATGTGAATGCGTCAGACTCGGCCGGTGGGAACCGGCCCTACTCCCTACTCCCCAATCACCTTGACCAGAACCCGCTTCGCTCGTCGTCCGTCGAACTCGCCGTAAAAGACCTGCTCCCAGGGGCCGAAGTCGAGCTTGCCCTCGGTAATCGCGACGACGACCTCGCGGCCCATGATCTGGCGTTTGTGGTGGGCGTCGGCGTTGTCTTCGCCGGTGCGGTTGTGATGGTAACGCTCGGGCGAGGGATCAAACGGGGCCAGTTCTTCGAGCCACTTTCCGTAGTCCCGCAGCAGGCCCGGTTCGTCGTCGTTGATGAATACGCTGGCCGTGATGTGCATCGCGTTGCACAGCAGCAGCCCTTCCTGCACGCCGCTCTCGGCCACGATCGATTCCAGCCGCGGCGTGATGTTCAGAAACCCCATCCGCTCGGGCACGTTGAACGTCAGGTATTCGGTGTGTGATTTCATTTCACTCCCTCACATGGACTCGCCAGGGATGTCCTGACGCAAAGGCGCAGAGTCGCAAAGGTTCGCAAAGAGAAGACAAGGATTTTCTTGCGAAGCATTCATCTCACAAAAATCCTCTCACTGCATTCAGGCAGTGTTTCTTTGCGTTCCTCTGCGTCTTCGCGGCTTTGCGTCAGATTCAGTCCGATCAGTAGCCGCCTGATGTTGCTTCGAAATTGCCTTCGATCGGGGCGAGGCCCAGGGCCGCCCGGCATTCGTCCATCATCTGTTTCGTTCGGCTGGCGCCGCAGCGGGTGACGCCGAGGGCTCGGACCTGTTTGAGGGTCTCGAAGTCGCGGACGCCGCCGGCGGCTTTGACCTGCACATGGTCAGGCGTGTGGGCGCCCATCAGTTTCAGATCCTCGATCGTCGCTCCGCCGGTGCCGTAGCCAGTCGAGGTCTTCACCCAGTCGGCACCGGCTTCCGAGCAGATTTCGCACAGGCGGATCTTCTGGTCGTCGTTCAGGTAGCAGTTCTCGAAGATGACTTTGACCTTCTGGCCGGCGTCGTGAGCGAGGTCGACGATCGATTTGACCTCGCCGCCCACGTAGTCCCAGTTGCCGCTGAGCACCTGGCTGATGTTGACGACCATGTCGAGTTCCTCGCAGCCGTCCGCGAGTGCCTGTTTCGCTTCGGCAATCTTGATCGCCGTCGTGTGACCGCCGTGAGGGAAGCCGATCGTGGTGCTCGCTTTGACCGTGCTGCCGGCGAGAATTTCGGCGCAGCGTTTCAGGTAGTACGGCATGATGCAGACGCTGGCGACATCATAAGCCACCGCCAACCGGCATCCCGCTTCCAGATCCGCGACGGTCATCGTCGGCATCAGGAGGGAGTGGTCGATCATTTTGGAGTAGTCGGAGTAGGTTTCGGACATGGGGGGCTCAGATCGGGAGTAATACAAAATCAATTTGCCGACAGTCATTGCAGCGCAAAGACGCGAAGTCGCTGAGATTCGCAAAGACTTTGCGTTTCTTTGAGCCTTTGCGTCTTTGCGCTGCCGTCAGTCTGAAAAAGGAAATGAGGTCTGCCGGAACTCGCTGCGCTCGGTCCGGCCCGCGAATCAACTGTGATAACTCTGGTACCAGTCGACGAAGCGGGCGACGCCGTCTTCGATCGACGTGGACGGTTTGAAGCCGACGTCGCGGATCAGGTCGTCGACGTCGGCGTACGTGGCCGGGACGTCGCCGGGCTGCATTTCCATGAAGTTCTTCTCGGCCTTCTTCCCGAGGCAGCGTTCGAGGACCTCGATCAGGTGCATCAGTTCGACGGGCTGGTTGTTGCCGATGTTGTAAACACGGTACGGAGCGGCACTCGTCGCCGGGTCGGGCTTGTCGCTGCTCCAGTCGGGATTGCCAGTCGGGATGTTGTCGGAGACTCGGATCACGCCTTCGACGATGTCGTCCACGTAGGTGAAGTCGCGACGCATCTTCCCGTTGTTGAAGACGTTGATCGGCTTGCCGGCGAGGATGGCTTCGGTGAACAGGAACAGAGCCATGTCCGGTCGACCCCAGGGACCATACACCGTGAAAAACCGCAGGCCGGTCGTCGGCAGGCCGTACAGATGGCTGTAGGTATGAGCCATCAGTTCGTTGGCCTTTTTCGTCGCGGCGTACAGGCTGATCGGGTGGTCGACGTTGTGGTGAATCGAAAACGGCATCGTTGTATTGCCGCCGTAAACCGAACTCGACGACGCATACGTCAGGTGTTTGACGCCCGAGTGGCGACAGCCTTCGAGCACGTTGACGAAGCCGGTCAGATTCGCGTCGACGTACGCGTGCGGGTTCGTCAGTGAGTACCGCACGCCAGCCTGCGCGGCCAGATTCACAACATGGTCGAACTGCTCGGTCTCGAACAGCTTCTTCATGGCGTCACGGTCGGCGAGGTTCAGTTCAAGAAACGAGAACCCGTCACGGCCGGTCAGATGCCCCAGCCGGTCGAGCTTCAACTGGACGCGGTAGTAGTCGTTGAGATTGTCGAGCCCGACGACTTCGTCACCGCGGTCCAGCAGCCGTTGCGTCAGGTGAAATCCAATAAAGCCGGCCGCTCCCGTGACCAGATACCTGCTCATCCCTGTTCCTTATCCTTTCGAGTAGCTCCTAAAGCCTCAGCAATCCGTTCGAGAATCGCGCTCTGCCGTCGCAGTTCGAGTGTGACGATTTCCCGGAAGTCACGCGTTTCTTCTTCAAACCGGCGGGCTTCTTCCTGGCATTCCTGGAATTCCGCTTCGAGGTCGTCGACGTCGAACGGTCCGGTGTCACCGTACACACCACCGTCAAACTCCGGGCCATCACCGAACGGTGGTTCGTCGTCGAAGTCGTCGTAATCGCCGCTGAGCATTGCATCGGTCTGCGCCTGAAAGTTTTCGAGGGCTTCCGAGCGGGCTCGTTCGGCTTCGTCGAGGCTGGTCTTGATGCCGCGCAGCAGTTGCACGGCTTGACGCAACAGGTCGTTGGAATCTTCAGTCATGAGAACGCTCCTTGCAGCGTGCTGCCAAGTCAAATCTGCCCCGCTCGACGCAGCTCTTCGCGGTAATAGTCGATGGTTTTCGCCAGGCCGGTTTTCAGGTCAACCAGCGGTTCCCAGTTGAGCAGGGCCTGTGCCTTCGAAATGTCCGGGCAGCGACGGGTCGGGTCGTCTTTGGGCAGCGGTTGAAAGTCGACGTGCGAGCTGGAGCCGATGATCCCGATGATCGCCTCGGCGAGTTCCAGCATCGTCATCTCGGCGGGATTGCCGACGTTGACCGGACCGATCTCGTTGTCCGGGTGAGCCATCAGCCGCAGCATCCCTTCGATGAGATCGTCAACGAAGCAGAACGACCGCGTCTGTGAGCCGTCGCCGTACACGGTCAGCGGTTCGCCCCGCAGTGCCTGCGTGATGAAGTTCGAGATGACTCGGCCATCGTCCGGATCCATCCGCGGCCCGTACGTGTTGAAGATGCGAATGATCCGCGTTTCGACTCCGTGCGCGTGCGAGTAATTCACGCAGAGCGATTCGGCGATGCGTTTGCCCTCGTCATAACAGCTTCGCGGACCGATCGGGTTGACGTTGCCCCAGTCGTCTTCACGCTGCGGATGAATTTTCGGGTCGCCGTAGATTTCGGACGTTGACGCCTGCAGCACGCGAGCCCGGCAGCGTTTGGCCAGGCCGAGCATATTGACCATACCGACGGACGAGGTCTTGATGGTCTTGATCGGGTTGTACTGGTACGCGACGGGCGACGCCGGGCAGGCAAGGTTGAAAATCTGCGACACTTCGACGGTCAGTGGCTGCACGATGTCGTGCCGTATGACCTCGAACTGCGGATTGCCCATCAGGTGAGCGATGTTTTCCTTGCGGCCGGTAAAAAAGTTATCGACGCAGATCACATCGTGTCCGCGCTCGACGAGTCGATCACAGAGATGACTGCCGAGGAACCCGGCTCCGCCCGTGACAAGAATCGGCTGCATGAGATGTCGGATCGGTTGAAGTTCTGTAAGCCTGAAGATGTTCTGTAAAAGTGGACGACGCAATGGGGCGGTCGAGCGCACGCAGGCTATTGAGAATATCGATCCGATACGTGTGCTACTGGCTCTGTCAGTGCGAATCTCCTGGGATTCTGCAGTCAGAAGGCACTGGCAGAGCCAGTGGCACACATTTTCGACACGCTGAAAGCCGTTCGCTTCGCCACCTGATTCACCGGACGGCTCCCGCTGCTCCGTGGTCAGGTTTCCGTCCATCGACGTCGACCGCAGTAGTAGAGTCGATGCCTGAAAGCGACGCAATCAGTGTCCGCAGGGCTGATTGCCGCGTCTCAGAGCGGCGGCTAAAGTCCGTCGACTTTCCGGCCCGGACGGGCGTTGACTGAGTGCGGCCCGGCCGCGAACTGAACTGCCGATTCGATGCCTGACACCTCCGCCCCCGACGCCGCCGGTTCCGATAAAACCGCCGAAGGACTGCCGACCGAGCCGCGCGATGTATACGACGTTCGCCGCAACGCGCGGCTGGCAGAGCAGAGGTTGCTTGAAGCCCAGGACGACCGGCTGGCGACGCTGCGCGGCGGCGTGTTCCTCTCAGCGCTGATCCTGCTGGGGTTCTCGTTGTTTGGCGAAGGCGTTTCCGTGGCGTGGCTGGCTGTCCCGGCCGCTGTATTTGCCGGTCTGGTCGCGGCCCATGCAGGAGTCGTCCGGCGGCTTGATCGAGCGAAACGGGCGGTTGGCTATTACGACCGGGCGCTCGAACGACTGGCCGATCGCTGGCACGGAATCGGCGTCTCCGGAGAGCGGTACATCGATTCCAATCACCCGTATTCGGGCGACCTGGATATCTTCGGTCGAGGGTCGTTGTTTCAGTTGCTTTGCGGCGGCAGAACACGAATCGGCGAAGACACACTGGCTGACTGGCTGTCGCACGCCGCGGTTCCGGAGGTCATTCGCGAGCGGCAGCAGTCTGTCGACGAGTTGCGCGGTCAGATTGATTTCCGCGAAGAACAATCGCTGCTCGACGCTGAGGTGCATGGCGAGATCGATCAGAACCGTCTGCGAATCTGGACAGCGGCCGAACCGCGACCAGTTCCGAAATGGCAGCGGACAGCGGCAGCCGTCCTCGGCTTTCTGGCGATCGTGACCTGCGTCGGCTGGATTGCTGGCTTCGGGCTATGGCCGTTTCTCGTCATCGTGGCGATCGAAACGCTGTTCTATGCCGGGCTGCTTGGACAGATTCGCGAAGTTGCGACGGCCGCTGACGAAGCGGGCTCGGGACTGGCGATCCTCAGCCAGGTACTCGAACTGCTCGAACGGCAGCAGTTTTCGTCGCCGCTGCTCGCTCAGTTGCGCACGTCGCTCGACACCAACGGGCACCCGCCCTCGTGGCAGATCGCCCGGCTGCGGAACCTGATTCAGTCGCTCAACAACTGCCTGCAGAATCAGTTCTTCGGACCGGTGGCATTCGTACTGGGCATCCCGGTTCACGTCGTGCATCGGGTCGAACAGTGGCGCGAACAGGTGGGGCCGCACATTCCCGACTGGCTGGCCGCCGTGGGGCAGACCGAAGCACTCAGTTCTCTGGCCGGTTACGCGTTCGAGCATCCTGCCGATCCGTTCCCCGAAATCGTTGCCGACGCGTCGACGCCCGCGTTCGAGGGTGAAGAGATCGGACATCCGCTGATTCCCGCCGACCGCTGCATCCGCAACAGCGTGACGGTCGGCAGCGAAATGCGGCTGATCATGATCAGCGGCTCGAACATGTCAGGCAAAAGCACGCTGCTGCGCACGGTCGGAATCAACTCAGTGATGGCGATGTGCGGCGCTCCGGTTCGAGCGATCCGGCTGCGACTGACTCCCCTGCAGGTTGGCACGGCGATGCGCGTCCACGATTCACTGCAGGACGGCGCATCGTTGTTTTATTCAGTGATTTCCCGCATCAAACGCGTCGTGGAATTTGCCGACTCGACGCCGCCGCTGCTGTTTCTGCTGGACGAACTGCTGCAGGGCACAAACTCGCACGACCGCCGTGTCGGAGCGGAAGGCATCATCCGCCAGCTCGTCAGCCAGGGAGCCATCGGTCTGGTCACGACACACGACCTTGCGCTGACGGAGATTGTCGATACCTTCGACGGAGTTGCCCGGAACGTGCATCTGGAAGATCACCTGATCAACGGGCAGATGTATTTCGACTACCGGGTGCGGCCTGGCGTGGTGAAGAAGAGTAACGCGCTGGAATTGATGCGGATGGTCGGGCTGGATGTCGGGTGAGGGCTGAAGGTGGTTGGCACTCGGAGTTGGTGAGCAGGGTGTTGGCCCCGGACCTCGCTGGAGCGGATGCTGGCGTGTGAACGCATGTCAGACGCGGAGTGGTGCAGTTGACGACGTCCTGCCGACGTCTCCTCGCGGCGGACAACACAGTGACTGAGCAGCAGATCGACCGCTGAGCAGCAGATTGAACGTAGCGTCTTCATGTGTCGCCGCATCCGCCTCAATCCGGGCAACACAGGACTTCCCGCGTTCTATCAGACGCGGCTACCGGTAATCGTTAATCCGCCAATCAGGTTCTGCCGGCTGTTTTCATTCCGCATTCCGAACTCCAAATCAACTTCTGCCTTTTGCCTTCTGATTTCCGCCTTCCACCGAGCCTCTCATGCCTGCGAACCTGACTCCGCAATACTACCGGGCTGAGGAAGACTACCGACGGGCGCAGTCGGCGACCGAGCAGGTGGCCTGTCTCGAAAAGATGCTGCAACTGATCCCGAAGCACAAAGGCACGGATCATCTGCAGGCGGATCTGAAGACGCGTCTCAAGGAAGCGCGGGCCGAGGTCCAGCGGGAGAAGTCGGCACCGAAGAGCGGCCTCAGTTACCGCATTCCGCGACAGGGAGCCGGTACGGTCATCGTGCTTGGCGCCCCGAACTCGGGAAAGTCACGGCTCGTGGCCGAGCTGACGAAAGCCGAGCCCAACGTCGCCGACTACCCGTTCACAACGCGCGAACCGCTACCCGCCATGATGCCCTGGCAGGACGCATTCGTACAGATTGTCGACACCCCGCCGATCACTGACGCTCACTTTCCACCGTATCTGGTCAGCTATGCCCGCACGGCCGACCTCGTCCTGCTGTGCTTTGATGGCAGCTCCGACGACGCGCCCGAACAGACCATCGCCGTGCTGCAGCAGTTCGCCGCGAGAAAAACTGTCCTCGCCACTGAAACCGGTTTCGTCGAGGGCGATCTGTCGTCCCTGCACGTCCGATCGCGGCTGATCGTGACGCACGCGGACGATCCGGACGTCGAGACACGCCTCGAACTGTGGCAAGAGTTCGCGCCGCACGAACTTCCAGTCCACCGCGTCGAGTTAGACCGCTCCGAGTCGCGCGAAGCGTTACGCGACGCCATCTTCGACGCACTGAACGTCATCCGCGTCTACACGAAAGCTCCCGGACAGCCCGCCGTTTACGCCGCCCCGTACTGCCTCACAGAAGGCAGCACGGTGGAAGACCTCGCCGCGCGTGTTCATCACGACCTCGCGACGCGATTGAACTTTGCGCGAGTCTGGCCGCAAAACGCAGAGTCTCCGGACACGGCTGGCCGGGACCACGTTCTCGCGGACGGCGACATGGTCGAACTGCACGCATAAGTTCAGTCGCCTGACAGTACGTGCCGCGACGGGACGCCGTCATCGTCCTGCTTGACGTGACAACCGGGCCGATTTGAAGCCCCGGCCCCGCCTTGATATTGTCCGCGGGATTTGGCCGGACGTCGGGTAGTTGGGCTCGCTGACCGAGCCTGCCCGAGGATTGGTCGGATCGCAGGGACGGTTTCCGCATTCTCGGGGCGAGGCGTGCGATGACGGACGACAATGGCGACGCGGGAACGTTCGCCGAACGGTGGTCGAGGAAGCATCTGCTGGGGTTGCAGGACCTGACGGCAGAGGAAATCACATTGATTCTCGATCAGGCCGCCGAGTTCAAACGGCTGGCGGGGGAAGGCGAGACGAAGCTGTCAGGGCTCGCCGGAACGACGGTCGCGAATCTGTTCTTCGAGCCGTCGACGCGAACGCGGACGAGCTTCAGTCTGGCAGCCAAACGGTTGAGTGCCGACACGGTCGACTTCACCGCGGCCAGCAGCAGCCTGACGAAGGGCGAGACATTCATCGACACCGCCCGGAACATTGAGGCGATGGGTGTCGATCAGGTTGTGGTCAGGCACAGTTCGTCCGGAGCCCCGCACCTGCTGGCTCAGCACCTCGATGCCAGCGTGATCAACGCCGGCGACGGGATGCACGAACACCCCACGCAGGCGCTGCTGGACCTGTTCACGATTCGCGAACACCGCGGTTCACTGAAGGGCCTGACGGTGACGCTGGTTGGCGACATCCTGCACAGCCGCGTCGCCCGGTCGAACATCTGGGGCCTGACGAAACTCGGTGCCCGCGTGATCGTCTGCGGGCCGTCGACGCTGATCCCGCCGCACGTCGAACGGCTTGGCGAACACGGCGTCGAAGTGTCGAACAGCCTGGACGAAGTGCTCTCGGAAACCGACGTCATCAACCTGTTGCGGATTCAGTTCGAGCGGCAGCGGAGCGCGTTCTTCCCGTCGATCCGTGAGTACGCTCACTTCTTCGGAATGAACGGCGAGCGGATTCGGAAGGCGAAAAAGGACGTCCTGATCCTCGCGCCCGGGCCGATCAACCGCGGCGTCGAACTCACACCGGACGTCGCCGACGGGCCGCACTCGGTGATTCTGGACCAGGTGACCAACGGATTGCTGGTCAGGATGTCCGTGCTGTTTCTGCTGCAGCAGTACCGCGAGAAGACCGCCGGACTTCAGACGGCCGCGAACACGGAGGGCTCGCTGTGACCACAACACTGATCCGCGGTGGGAGAATCATCGACCCCAGCCAGAGCATCGACCGCGTCGGCAACCTGCTGCTCCGTGACGGCCGCATCGTCGGCATCGATACCGGAACGGCGGTCGCCGATCAGGTCATCGACGCATCGGGAAAGATCGTCTGCCCCGGCCTGATCGACGCGCACGTTGCGCTGCGCGAACCCGGCAACGAGGAAGACGAGACCACCGTCACTGGCACCGCCGCCGCTCTGGCCGGCGGATTTACCAGCATCGCCTGTCTGCCGGATACGAACCCGGCCATCGACAACCGCGGCGCCGCCGAATTCGTTTACCTGATGGCCGGCCGCGCACGGAACTGCAACGTCTTTCCGCTGGGAGCTGTCACCAAAGGCAACAAGGGCGAGGAACTCGCCGAGATCGGACAGCTTGTCGAAGGTGGCGCGGTCGCGCTGACGGACGGCAAGCGGCCGATCGCCAACGCCGAGATCATGTGGCGGGCGCTCGAGTACGCTCGGATGTTCGACACCCCGGTGTTCAACATGCCGCAG
Source organism: bacterium (assembly GCA_016124895.1). Classification (GTDB taxonomy): domain Bacteria; phylum Planctomycetota; class Planctomycetia; order Planctomycetales; family Planctomycetaceae; genus JAPOLP01. Next base: position 6,405 of record WGMU01000134.1, on the reverse strand, counting down.
GTGCCCGAGCTGGTGGCCAAGGGCGTCATGCACGAAGGCTTCAACTCGACGCTGCTGGGCCTGACCGGTATCCCGTCGGCGGCTGAGAACATCATGGTCAGCCGCGACATCGCCCTGGCTGCGCGTACCGAAGGCCGGCTGCATCTGATGTGCGTTTCAACGAGCGTCAGCATCGATCTGATCCGCCGGGCGCGCGAACGAGGCGTCGCCGTGAGCTGCGACGTGACTCCGCATCACATCGCCCTGACCGACGATGCCCTGAAGACCTTCGACCCGAACTTCAAAGTCGACCCGCCGCTGCGTCCACAGGGTCACGTCAACGCGATGATCGAGGGCCTGAAGGACGGCACGATCGACGTCATCAGCGCCGACCATCAGCCGTGGGCGGTCGAGAAGAAAACCTGCGAACTCGATTACGCCCCGTTCGGCATCGTCGGCCTGGAGACGCTGCTGCCGATCTGCATCCAGACGCTGATCGAACCCGAGCACCTGACCTGGCTGGAGCTGCTCGCCAAACTGACGACGGGTCCCGCAAAACTGCTGGGCATCCAGAAAGGCACCCTGTCTCCGGGAGCCGACGCCGACGTCACAATCATCGACCCCGATGTCGAATGGACGATCGACCCGGAGAAATTCCGCTCCAAAAGCCGCAACACCCCCTTCGCCGGACGAACAGTCCGAGGCCGCGCCGAAAAAGTCCTCGTCGGCGGTGAAGTGCGTTATTCGCTGGGTTGAACTCATCTGCCGCGTTCACGAAGGAGAATTCTCAGACCGATAACGGCCCAACCCCGGCAACCTCGTCGCCCTCGATCGGACGAGTCCAGATAGGCGTGATGTCGGGCGACTGCTCGTCCAGAAGCATTGCAAGCTTCTTCTTGACTTCTTCCATCTTCTCGACGTCTTTCAGTAACTGCTGAACCCGGCGGTAATACAAAATCTGCTTCTCTCCACAATCTCCGACAACGAAGCAGACAAGAGTCGTTGGGGCTCCCTTCGCAACCCAAATGTTCGTTCGCCATTCGCCACCAGCGATCTCGATGCGTTTCCCAATCCAAACGTGAACAGGTGACTGGACGCCAAAGTGGAAACGAACTCCGTCGACGTCTTCGGGAATCGTTCCCTTGAGATTCAGATTCAAGAACTTTTCGTCATTCGTAGCTTCCAGATTGGCTTCAGTTACTTCGAGCCCGTAACGGTCCTGCTTAAGGTTCTTGACCTTCATGTCCAAGTGGCGATGCAGATCCGCCTCCAAGCCGTCTTCCGACGAAAACTCGTGGTAGATCGACCGTTTTTGAATACTGGCTTTGAACTCCTTCAATCGAGTCAGCTCGTCAAGGTTGAGAGCCGTCGGAGCTTCAAGAATTGGCTTTGAATAGAAGTAGACCATCGCTCTGTCATCTCCCTTCATGGCACAAAAGCGTTCTACCTCCTCGATTGTTCCTGAAGGATAGTTCTCCGTTGGCGTCCCGACTTTCGACCAGAAGAGTGCAATCAGCAGGTCCGCCTGCGGCAGCAGATCTGAATTAAGAAGAGATTGGGGCTCACCACCAAATCTGGGCGACGCATGCGACTCCGACATGATCGGCATCAGCTGCACATCAGAGCGACGAGCTGACCATCGCATGAACATGAATGGGATCTGTCCACGAATCTCTGGAATATCCGAAGGACTCGCGACCACTACGTTTACGATGCGACGCCAGTTAGCCATGAATGCCTCGAACTCGATAGTTTGATCTGTCAGAAGTCCTGTTTGCGATGCAGGAGCATTATTTATGCGAAGTTCTTTCTGTCCAGAGACCGCACGCAGAGTCACTGATTCGCTCCCGGCAGGTAGAGGCGGGAGACGCCGTCGACCAGACGAGTTTCGTGGAAGTTGATCAGCAGGCCCAGCGGGATGTCGAGCAGTTTCAGGTAGCTGATGACCTGAGCCTTGTGGATCGGAGCGATCTCCTCGACGGCTTTCAGTTCCAGCAGCAGGCAGCCTTCGACGAGGACGTCACACTTCAGAATCTCCTCGAACTCGATGCCCTTGTACTCGATCGTCACCTGCTGCTGGCGTGCGGCGTTCAGGCCGCGCAGTTCGAGTTCCCGCATCAGGCACTTCTCGTAAATGCTCTTCAGCAGGCCGGGGCCGAGTGTGCGGTGAACCTCAATGGCGGCCCCAATGACCTTGCGGCTGAGTTCATCTGCTCGCTCATAGTGGCGGTGCATGACAGAACTCCGGAATCTGAACAGAAGGGAAGAAGGCAACGAAGGAGGGAATGGTGTGGAAAGAGAAGTGTTTTGTACAGGAGTCAGCGAGCAATGAGGCGATCAGCAGGCAAATCTCTGGCAGTTCAAGGCGACGCTGCACTGATTCGCGGGACTCTCCTACAATCCAGGCTGCACTGAGCTTCTCCGCGGGATCGCGTGTCGAGACTCAGGATTTCCGCGACGCCTTTATTCGACTCAGGGAGCCGATTGACGCATGTCTGACGAAGTGAAACTCAGCAAGGTCGAGATTCAGAAAGCAGAGAGCCGGCAGCTTCGCGGGACGATTGCTGAGGAACTCAGTCCCGACGTCGAGTCATTCTCCGGAGCGAACGTCGGCTATCTGAAGCATCACGGAACGTATCAACAGGACGACCGCGACGGGCGCACGAAGCAGGACGGTGGGAAGTCGCAGAAACAGTTCATCATGATGGTCCGTTCGCGGATTCCCGGCGGCACGCTGACCGGCGATGACCTGCTGACCGAACTCGATCTGTGCGACGAGTTTGGCAACGGCACGCTGCGCATCACCAGCCGTCAGGGCCTGCAGCTTCATGGCGTGCTGAAGAACGACCTGAAGGCGACAATCCGCGCGATCAACGAGAAAACGACACTGACGACTCTGGGTGCCTGCGGCGACGTCAACCGCAACGTCATGTGCTGCCCGGCTCCGCACCGCAATAGCCCGGTCAACGATCAGATGCAGGAACTGGCCGGACAGATCGCTCACCACTTCCGGCCGCACACAACCGCGTATCAGGAAATCTGGCTGCAGGACGAGGCAGGCGAGCGGGAAAAGGTCTCTGAGTTTGTCCCGGTGGAAGAGCCGATTTACGGAACGCGGTACCTGCCGCGCAAATTCAAGATCGGGCTCGCGCTGCCTGAAGACAACTGCGTTGACATTCTGACGTACGACCTGGGCCTGCTGGCGATTGTCGAGAACGATCAGATCATCGGATACAACGTCTTCGTGGGTGGCGGTCAGGGGACGACGCCGGCCAATAAAAAGACGTACGCCGCCGTCGCTCAGAAGGTGACCTTCGTTGCGCCCGAGCAGGCGATTCCGATCATCGAAGCTGTCATCGGCTGCTGGCGTGACCACGGCAACCGCGAAGACCGCAAGCAGGCGCGCATCAAGTACCTGCTGCGCGACTGGGGGCTCGATAAATTCCGCGAAGAGGTCGCGCAGTATTACGGCAGTCCGCTGGCCGAGCCGCGTCCCGAAGAGGTTGCCGATGTCGACGATCATCTGGGCTGGCACGAGCAGGGTGACGGCAAGTGCTTTCTGGGCGTCAATGTCGAGAACGGCCGCATCAAGGACGAGGGCGATCTGCGTCTGAAGAGTGCGCTGCGAGCCGTGATTCCCGGTCGGGTGCCGAACGTCCGCCTCACCGCGCTGCAGAGCATTCTGCTGTGCGATATCGATCCGGCGAACCGCGACGAAGTCGATCGAATTCTCGCCGAGCATGGCGTTAAGACGGCTGACGAACTGACGCTGCTGCGACGGTTCTCGATGGCCTGCCCTGCGCTGCCGACCTGCGGCCTGTCCGTGACCGAATCCGAACGCGTGATGCCGGGCGTGATTGATGCACTGGAAGTCGAACTCGAACGCAACGGCCTCGAAGGTGAACGTCTCGCCGTGCATATGACCGGCTGCCCGAACGGTTGCGCCCGGCCCTACACGCCGGACATCGGCCTCGTCGGTAAAGCGAAGGGCAAGTACACGCTGTACCTGGGCGGAAATACGCTGGGCTCGCGCGTTGGCTTCATCTATGCCGATCTGGTGCCGCTCGAAGAAATCGCCTCGCGCGTCTCACCGCTGCTCGGCTATTTCAAGGCCGAGCGATCAGAAGGCGAATCGTTCGGCGACTTCTGCCATCGCAAGGGGCTCGAAGATCTGCAGGCTCACGGACAGAGCGCGTAGGCAGCCGTCTGGTTCGAGTGGCAGAACTGCAGTCAAACAGAGGCTCACGCAAAGTCGCTGAGACGCAAAGCTCTGAATTCATCGTCTGACTTTGCGACCCTGCTCCTTTGCGTGAGCCCCAAACGTGTGCATGGTTAACGGTGGAATATCACAATCCACGATGCCCGCGTCTGAGGCCCGACCGTTTGAGACGGCTTGTTTGCTTTGCCGAGTCACTCGTGAACGCCACTGCGTGGACGCACGCCGACTCGGTCGCGACAATCCCCGGTGCTGTTGGCTGGCGCCTGAAGTCATCCGCGCCAGCCTCGTCCGAGTGATTGAGTTCTGCAGAAAAGAGCCAGTGCGATGAGCGAAGCGAAGGTGACCGGCAAGGTCCACGTGATTGAGGAAACGAAAACGTTCGGCCAGAAGGGCTTCCGCAAGCGAGTCGTCGTGCTCGAACAGGACAATGGACGCTTCCCGGCTTACATCCCGCTCGAATTTATCCAGGATGGCTGCGACACCGTCGACGGCATGAACGTCGGCGACGAAGTTGAAGTCAGTTACCGCCTGACGGGACGCAAGTGGCAGCGTGATCCGCAGAGCGAAGTCAAATACTTTCTGAGTGCCGAAGCGTCGAGCTTCCGAGTGCTCGGTGGCGGTTCGTCCGGCGGTGACGACATCGACTATGATGCAGCGAATGCGGCGTTTTCAGAGGCCGCCGCCGATGAGGAAGACGTCCCGTTCTGACGCGGATCTTCGTCGTTGGAACACGAAATCGATTCTGTCCCGGCTCGAAGAGTTGCGGGCTGGCGACTCGCGCACGACGCGCAACATCTGACCTAACTCGATCTGAAGGAGCCCGTCATGTCGACCACCCTTGAGCAGTCTGTTGTTGCCGTTCCGGAAGTCCGCCAGACACAAATGCTGATTGGTGGCGAGTGGCGGGATGCAGTCAGCGGCAAGACGTTTCAAACAATCAACCCGGCGACGGAAGAAGTGATCGCCGACGTGGCGGAAGGCGACGCCGCGGACATCGATCTCGCTGCGAAAGCCGCTCGCGACGCTTTGGAAAACGGTCCGTGGTCGCGCATGGACGCACGCGATCGCGGCCGTCTGATGAATCGACTCGCTGATCTGATTGAAGAGAACTTTGACGAACTGTCGGCTCTGGAAACGCTCGACAACGGCAAGCCGATCAGCGATGCCCGCGCGGCCGACCTGCCGCTGGTGATTGACTGTCTGCGGTATTACGCCGGCTGGGCGGACAAGATTCACGGCGAAACAATCCCGGTCCGCGGCAACTACTTCACCTATACGCGGCGCGAACCGGTCGGCGTCTGCGGGCAGATCATCCCGTGGAACTTCCCGATGCTGATGGTTGCCTGGAAGTGGGGACCGGCTCTGGCCGCTGGCTGCACGATCGTGATGAAGCCAGCCGAACAGACTCCGCTGACGTGCCTCCGCATGGCGGAACTCGCTCAGGAAGCCGGCATTCCGGACGGCGTGATCAACGTTGTCCCTGGCTACGGACCGACGGCCGGAGCGGCACTCGTGAAGCATCCCGGTGTCGACAAGATCGCGTTTACCGGTGAGCATCGTACGGCGCAGATCATCATGGCTGACGCCGCGCAGACGCTGAAACGTCTGACGTTTGAACTCGGCGGCAAGAGCCCTAACGTGATCTTCGCCGACGCTGATCTCGAAGCGGCCGTTGCGGGGACTGAGTTCGGACTGTTCTTCAATCAGGGCCAGTGCTGCTGTGCCGGCAGCCGCGTCTTTGTGCAGGAATCGGTCCGCGACGAATTCGTCGAACGGATCGTGTCTCGCGCCGCCGACCGCAAGCTCGGCAATCCGTTTGACACGTCGACGATGCAGGGCCCGCAGGTCGATCAGGCCCAGTTCGACAAGATCCTGTCCTACATCGACAAGGGACGGAACGCTGGCGCCGCATGTCTGACCGGCGGCAACCGCTTCGGCGACAAGGGCTACTTCATCGAGCCGACGATCTTCGCCGACGTGACTGACGACATGCCCATCGCCACGGATGAAATCTTTGGCCCGGTGATGAGCATCCTGTCGTTCAAAGACGAAGACGAGATCATCGCCCGCGCGAATAACACGTTTTACGGACTGGCTGCGGCCGTCTGGACACGCGACGTCGCGAAGGCTCACCAGTACGCGAAGTCTGTCCGAGCCGGCACCGTCTGGGTGAACTGCTACGACGTCTTCGATGCCGGCGCTCCGTT
>WGMU01000023.1 GCA_016124895.1 bacterium | reverse complement strand
GCCCCGAATGCCAAATGCGTGATACAACAGACTCGTGGACATGCTGGAAACTCCGCTCTGAGGAAGGTGTCGCAACCACCCCAGTGCAACCCAGCATGTCCACTCTTCGCAACCAACAGCCCCGACTTACCGGATGAGCCATCAAATCTGCGCTGTCGGCGGCGGCGAGTCGTTGCGTGGCCAGCCGCTGGCGGCGGCATTGAATCGTCACGCCGCCAACCGTCGACAGGATGGTCAGTGCATCATTCTGCCGGGAGTCAGGCAGAATGATGCTGGACATCGGCCTGTTGGCATTGTTGAACCGGCTCGCAAACACGGAAACGCCTTACGTTGCCGGCAGTGGAACGATCAGTTGTCAGTAAGTCGCAAACGGGCTCGCCGCCGTGGGCATGGACCGTTTGACTGCGTGAAGAGGGAGAGAATCGGACATGAGTGACGCAGAAGTTGTGATCCGCTGCCGGTTGAACGGGCCTCTGGTTGTGACGGGGCCAGTTCGCGTGGTCGATCACGAACTGCAGCCGTTCGACATTTCCGCGCGAGAGAACGTGGCTCTGTGCCGCTGCGGAGCCAGTGGACGGCGGCCGTTCTGCGACGGGACACACCGGAAGATCGATTTCCAGGCGGCCGAACTCGCTGCCGATCAAGCGTCAGCGGACGAGTAATCACGCGACAGCATTGTGACTGCGTTTTGTGGTTGGCGTTGTCCGGGCGATCGAGCAATTGCCGATAAATTCCAGCAGAGCGTCCATGCAAACCTGAAAAACCGGCACTAGACTTCGCTCGCCGTTCACTTTCGATCCATGATTTTCGCACCACAGAGTCCCACTCAATGGCCCGGGCACAGCTCACGCCACATTCCGAAGGATTGCTTAACGCAGCGAAAACGCTGGCGGACAGCCACAAAGCAGCCGCGATCGTGCTGCTGGCCGAGCGGGCTTACAACTTCGCCGAGATTCAGACCCGCGTTGGGCCGACACCAATCATTGTGGCTTCGGACCGGGGTGACGTGGTTGAGGCGGCTGAGAAGGACGACGTCAATCACGTTCCGGTGATCGAAGAGCCCGAGACACGGCAGATGCAGCTTGTCTCGGCACTGCTTGAAGCGATCGCCGACGAGTTACTGAAGAGTGGAGATACCGTCGTCGCGCTGTACGCGGCGTACGACCGCGAGGAACTCGATTCGATCAGCATCCTCGATCTGTCCGAGCATCTGACGAAGCTGACATCGCGCGATCTGCAGCGGCTGGAAACCACTGTCCCGCTGGAAACGCTGCGGCTGGTTGTGAACCTCGCGGTCGATATTGGAAAAGAGGGTCGCGAAGGCAAGCCGGTTGGAGCACTGTTTGTCGTCGGCAATCACCGCAGAGTGCTGGCGCAGTCGCACGAACAGATTCACGATCCGTTTAAAGGTTATCCGCGCAAAGAGTGCAGTCTGCGGCAGGCACGCGTGCGTGAGAGCGTCAAAGAGTTGGCGCAGATTGACGGGGCGTTCGTCATTTCGGCTGACGGCGTCGTTGAGGCGGCCGGTCGGATTCTGGACGCTCCTGCCGAAGGGCTGACGCTGTCGAAAGGCCTGGGAGCCCGGCACTGGGCGGCGGCGGCGATCTCGAAAACGACCGACGCCATTGCCATTGCCGTCTCGGAATCGACGGGCACCGTCCGCATCTTCAAAGACGGCATGGTCGTGCTGCGCATCGAACCGATCGACCGCGCCATGAAGTGGAGCGACCAGGAGCAGCAGGGTGAGTCAACGGCTGGCTGAAGCAACGCTCAACGAAACCGCGATCCTCGTTTTCCGAGTCAACCCGTGAAGCTGTCACGGGCTGTCGTCCTGATTTCTGACTTTCGCATTCCGACTTCCGACCTCACAAAGAAAACGCCCGCAGCATCGCCGAGGATGTTGTGGGCGTTCTGGCTAACCGAACTCGCTGAGGTGGATCGGGTGTTCACTCACTTCACGGTTGGTGACGCCGGGCTTCTGGGTGGTATCGAAGGGGGAAGCGGGGCGTCGTCAGAGCAGACAGCTTATTCCGGTCCGCGGAGCGGTCACTGCTGGCAGTCGTGGCGGACAGCCGGATCAGAGAGAGGCTGAATCCGGCTGCCCGTGTGCCACGAGCCAAACCTGCGCCACGCCTGCAATTATCAGTGTTCGGTGTTGAAGTTGTCTTTGTTCGGTATCGCGAGGGCAGGTGTACTGCAGAGGGCCGCGATCGCCGATCTGCAGCGCGCCGTTGTGTTCTGATCAGTTCTCGCTCTGAGCACCGATCGTAACGATGTCATACTCGCTGTCGCAGAGGTCGGCGTGGTCGGTGAAGCTGGAGCCGGCTTTGGAACTCTTGTGACAGGATCGCAGGCCACTGGCCGAGTACGACTGATTCAGTGATCCGAAGGCCGAGGCGACATCTTCAAGTTCGTTGTTGATGGCGTGCGAAACTTCGCTGAGTCCGACGACGAGTCCCAGAACAGCGATCGTCGTGATCAGAACCAGCTCGGCGGAAACCACAAAGCCGTTTTCGTCGTTCCACAGGGTGTTGATCAGGTTGCTCATGGCTTGTTCCTCTCTGGCGTTTGGTCTGGCAGGTTGCTGCTTGCTGGCTGGTGTTGTGCGAGTCACCCGGCGTTTCTTTCTGTCGTGCCGTCTCGCGTCGCTTGTGCCGGGGTGTAAAGCAGGCTGAATGCCAGAGATGCCCGTTGGCGCAAAGAAAACCTGGCAGAATGACTCAGAAACTGGCCGCAACCTGTTTCTGCTTCAGGAGTTATTGTCATTCAGTAGCGTTCGGAAATCTGCCGCCGTGTCCGGCCGGATGCTGAGCCAGATGTTGAGCCGCAGCAACGCGGGAGTGCCGTTCAGGCCGGGGTGATGCCGCAAGTCCCGCTCAGAACGAGCGTTAAGCGGCCGTTGCGGAAACGCAACACGTTGCCGCGGCGGAACGCTGCCGGGGATGCGGAACGGGCCAGGCAGTTCGTTGAAAGCGCAGCAGCACGTGTGGCAGGGAGTTGGAATTGTGTCGCACGGGCTCTGTCGGTGCTGACCGAATGCTGTGTCCCGGAGTTTCGCACTGCCAGAACCAGTGGCACACGGGTCGGGAGGAGGCTCCGTGAAGTTGGCCAGGGGCGGACACCGGACGGCTTGCGCCGTTCTGCTACCTCGATGTCGGGCGACGACTCATTTCAGGGGGAGCGAGACGGCTGCGTCTGGCGTCAAGGCAGCAGACGCACCGGGGTCAGGCGGCGGACGACCATGAAGTCGGCGTTGAGTTCGTGACGGAAGCTGCGCGGGCCGGTCAGACCCATTGCCCGGCCGAGGTATGCGTCGAGATTGAGACCCGGTCCCGCCTGCAGATACGTGAGGACTCGACCGTTGGGAGCCAGCAGAACGTGCGTCGCACCATTGGCCTGCGTCGACGCCGATCGCTGTATGATGCCGGCACCGTCAAACTTCGGCGGGGCAGGATTGACGGGCGTCGGTGTCTGCGTCGGCGCGAACGTCTGTGGCTGCGAAGGCCGCGGGGCAGGAGCCGACTGTGGAACCGGCTGCGGCTGTGGAACGAGCTGCTGCGCCGGGGCGGGTTGGCCGGAAGGAACGACCAGCGGTGGCTGATTCGCAGCGAGTTGCGGATTCGCGTTCGAAGGCAGCCCCGGTTGCGGAGCTGTCGGCTGCGTTGTCGTCAGGTAGGGAGAACGGACCATTGTCTGCGGCGGATTGACTGTCGACGCCGAGTGCCACATCGCGGAGTACGACTTGCGAATCTCTTCATCGCGGGCTTCGGTCTGCGACATGATCGAGCGGATTTCGTTGTCGAGCGTCTGGATCTTCTGATAACGATCGATGGCCGCCAGTCGCTGATCGAGCATCCGGTCCAGGCTGGCCGAGTCCGCCTGGCTGCGAAGGGCTGTATAGCGACTGCGGACTCGATCGAGGCTCCAGCTTGCGGAATCCCGTTTGACCATCTCGCGAAACTCGACGTCGATTCGTTCGAGTTCCTCCCAGGCGTTTTCGATGACCTGACGTTCGGCGGGATCGAGCGGTGTTTCGCTGATTGGCGCCAGCTTCTCGAAGGCGACATCCGGCCCGACATGGCTGCCCTGGCCTGGCCTTGATGACGAATCTCCGAAGCCTCCGTCCCGTGGTTGCGGAATCAGTGATTCGGATGCCGCGACGGCTGAGCCTGCCGGTTTCGTCCCCCCGGGGTTCGACGCAGACGTCGACGGTTCGGTCGCTGTTCGCGTCGTCTCTGCAAATGGATCAATTTCCGGCGCGGCCAGTGAGATGCCGGCCGGGCGGTCCGCCTGCGAGGAGGCCAACAGGTCGGGCTGGCCGCGGTACTCGGACGCTTTGACGACGTCACGGCGGTTGATGTATCGATACTCGCCTCGCGGCGGTCGGATTTTGAACATCGGGACGGCATCGCTGCCCTTGTGAAACTCCCGCTCGCCAAGAATGTCGACACGTTCGCCACGCGACAGTTTGTGGAAGATTTTCAGCCCGGACTGCTCGACACTGCTGCCGATCCAGTCGATGGCCTCATCGGAATTGACGATCGCCGTGTTGCTGCCGCGTCGCTCGACAAAATCCTGCCGAATCCAACTGAAGCTGCCTTCCGGCGGTTCGATCATGTACCAGCCGCTGAAATCCTGCCGGACAACCGTCACTCGTTCTCCGCGTTTCAGTTTCGCCGTCTGGACGTGTCCGTCGCCGCCGTAACCACTGAGCACGAAGGCCTGATCCTGATTGACGATGGCTTCGAACGGCGTGTCGTCCGCCTCAGAAGTCCGGGGAGCGAGCAGTAGAAGTGTCAGGAGGCAGAGTGCTGCCGCGGTTGGATGAAGTCGGCGCGGGCGGCCGTGTCTCGTAAAAGAGATCGAACAGGCAGGTCGCATAGCAGAGTCCTCATTGTTCAGCCGCCGCCACTGAAATCAGTTGACGTGTCGCGGAATGAACAGGCTGGGAAGTCTGAGGGGAGTTGAGATGTCCGCAGATTGCGGGGTGGGGCAGCGTGCGGCGCAGAGCCGCTCAGTCGCTTGTGAAGGGACTGTCTGAATAGCTTTTTTTGCCGTTCTGCCTCAAGAGCAGTCTCGCTCGCCCGGATTTGCGGGTCGTGCGCGGAACGCAGTGGATCAGCCTGCGGACACCGTCCGATAACTGACGACGCGGGAACAATCAGTAGAACTGGTGCGCTCGGACTTTCCGCTGCAACGCGGCGTTCCGAACACACTGCACACGACAGGAAAGGACACCGATTCAGAAGATCGGAAATCGTGGCAGTCTGGGGAATTACGATTGTTTTCCAGCCCGGTTCTGCCGCACGATGTTCGCCGCTGGCGGCAGCTCGTCGAGTCGTCGCAGGCGCGAACCTGAATTGCCGTGTGACGACTGCTGAGACCGACGGAGCTGACTGAATGCACCGCCTGCCTGCTGGGCTGATCGTAATGCTGGGATGGGCACTCCTGTGCGTGCCGGAGTCCCTTCGTGCGCAGGACGACTCCCTCGACGTCGCGCAAAATGCGGCAGCTCAAAAGATTCCAAACGAGGAGCCGTCCCCCCTGCTGACCGAACCGACTGCCCCGGAAGCCCTGTTCGACGCTGTCGTGCTGATGATCGATCTGGAGCGGCCGAACCTGGCGCTTGGCTACCTGAAGCAGCTCATTCAGCAGGATCCGCCTGACGCGGCAATCCTCAGAATGCGGGACAAGCACGGAGCGGCGGCGTTTCTGGAACTCTCGAACGACAAGCGGCTGCAGCCCTACGCGACGCAGCTTCTGGATCGGATGAACGCAGCCTTTCGGAAGTACGCGACTGATCCGGCGCGGGTCGATCAACTGATTGCTGCCCTGAGTGGCGATCCGCAGGAACGGCAGGTCGCCATTTTCTCGCTGCGAGCAACCGGCCCGGTGGCGATTCCTCGAATGCTGGCGGTCGTCGGGGCGGCTGGAGCAGCGAAACAGCGCGACGTGATCCTGTACGCGATCTCGAGGATGGGCCGTCCGGTTATTCCTGCTCTGCTGGGGGCGGTTGATTCGCCGGACGAAAACGCCCGAACTGTCGCGATCGACGCCCTCGGTCTACTCGGGGACAAGACGGTCACGCCCTGGCTGTGGTATCCGGCTTTTGCCGAAGATTCATCACCGGGAGTGCGACAGTCGGCTCGCCGGGCGCTGGCCCGCATCCTGCGCGGGGACGAACGGTTCGCCGCCGACGTGTCAGGTTACGGAGCCGTCGCCGAACTGCAGAAAATTGCCGAAGCTCACTTCCGTCGCGAGTATCCCTGGACGCTCGACGCCGACGGCAATGTCGAGCTGTGGGCGTGGAACCGGGATGTGAATCAATTGACCGCCTGGAAACTTGCCCCGGAGACGGCGTCGCTGATCGTCGGTAGCCGGTTCGCGAAGCAGGCCCTCAATCTGTCACCGGACCGGACTGACGTGAAAGCCTTGTTTCTGGCGCTGCGGCTCGCATTCGATGCACACGTTGCCGGCTGGGACAAGCCGCTGCCGACCGGAACCGGAACCGCGTTCAATCTCGCACTGCTGGCCGGCCCGGATATGGCGCTCGACACGCTGAAGTATTCGCTGAAACATTCGCATCCGGCGGCGACGCTGGCTTCGCTGCAGGTGCTGTCACAAATTGGAAATCGCGGTCAGCTTTCCGGGCGAGAAGGTCAGGCCTCGCCGATTCTGCAGGCACTCAACTACCCGGACTTTCGTGTGCAGTTTGCGGCTGCATCGACTGTTCTGCAGCTTGATCCGCAACGGGACTTTCGCGGGGCGGCACGTGTCGTTTCGATACTGACGCGTGCGCTCAATGATGTCGGATCTTCGGTCGGCCTGGCCATTGATCCGAATCAGGATCGAGGGGCCACGATGGCCAGCCTGCTCGGACAGATGGCGTACGACCCGCAGATCGCTGTGACGGGGCAGGACGGCTTCCGCATCGCGGCCGAACGGGGCGACGTCGAACTGATCGTGATTCACGCGGCCTGTATCCGCTGGGGGCTCGATCAGACAATTGCCAATCTGCGAGCGGATGCACGGACAGCCGGAATTCCCGTCGTGATCTATGGGCCGGAATCCGTGCTTGTCGACGCTCAGCGGCTGATCGACCGGTATCCGCTGGTCGGCTTTGCCCTGAATGGCGAAACAAGCTTCAAGCTGGGCATCCGGCAGTTTCTTGGACAGCTTCAGACGCCCCCGGTCACGGAAGCTCAGCGCGCGGCGAGGATGAGCGCCGCGGTTTACTGGCTCGCTCATATTGCCGGCGGGGCTCGCACATCGATTTACAACCTCGCACCATCTGAGGACGCGATCTTTAATGCGACAGCGGACTCGGAACTGGCGGGCAATGCGGCAATCGTGCTCGGAGCGATTCCGACCACATCGTCGCAGCAGCGACTGATGGAGATTGCCATCAGTGACGTTCGTGAGCCACGTCTGCGTGAAACTGCCACGCTGCAGCTTGCGTTTCACATTCAGAAGTACGGTGTGCTGCTATCGAAGCAGGGAGTTCTGGATGTTCGAACGGCTTGGCAGAACGCGTCCGACCCAGCCGTTAAGACCGCTTTAGCCGCCGTAGTCGGCTCGTTCGGTCCAACGCCAACCCGCGTGACCGAACTGCTGCAGAGTCTTCCCGACCCGGCCATTCCGACCACGGGGAACTAGAGCGTTTCGTGCTGAGTTTGCAGTCGCGAAAGTCGCTGAGACGTTCGGCTGCCGGAAGCGAAACTCCGCGCGAGTTTCGCTGGATTGAAGAACTTGCTCCAAAACAGCTTCGCAGGAGCGCCACCGTCGCCCGTAGCGCCCTGCCACTCTGACAGCGTCGTTCGCTGATCGTCGGCCAATCGGCTGCTTCTGGCAGCTCTCGATTTTCTGAAATTGCCGCAACCTGTTTGAGAATAGCGAGTTGCGGCCTGACTGAGTGCCTGGCACGCCGTTCGCTTCCCGCCGGAGGACGCTACCATCCCGGCTATCGGTGCGTCGTGATTGCTCGACAGGGAAGTGCGGAATCGTCTGCCCGCCCGGCAGGCGACACCAGATTTTCGGGGCCTGATCAGGAAGACAGGCAAATCACGAAAAGGGAGTGCCACTCGGTATCCGGTGAGAGCGGCGCTGACTGACCTGCGTCCTTGCTCGGGCGAGCTGAGGCACAGAGAACACATCACGATAAAGTTTTGAGGAGTGCGGAATGGCGAAGAACAAGACGAATCTGATTCCTCTCGGGGACCGCGTCGTGCTGCAGCGGGACGCTGCCGAAGACACCACGGCGGGCGGAATCGTGCTCCCGGATTCAGCTCGGGACAAACCTCAGCGTGGCACGATCATCGCCGTTGGCGAAGGCCACACCCGCAACGACGGAACGAAGATCGCCCTGACGGTTAAAGCTGGCGACAAAGTGCTGTTCAGCTCGTACGCCGGCGACGAAATCAAAGTCGACGACGCCGAATATCTGCTGCTTCGCGAGAGCGACATCCTCGCGACGTTTTAGTTCCAAACTCTTCTCGGTCCTTTTGCAGAGGCAAAGAGCCTCGCTTGAATCTCTCAGGAGAAACCCAACATGGCAAAGATCATTGCCTTCGATCAGGAAGCTCAGGAAGCCATGCGGCGCGGTGTCAGCAAGCTGGCACGAGCCGTCAAAGTCACGCTGGGCCCACGCGGCCGTAACGTGATCCTCGAAAAGAGCTTCGGCTCGCCGACCGTCACGAAGGACGGCGTCACAGTCGCACGTGAAATCGAACTGCCCGACAAGTTTGAAGACATGGGCGCCAAGCTGGTCAAAGAAGTCGCCAGTAAGACGTCCGACAACGCCGGTGACGGCACGACCACCGCAACAGTGATGGCTGAAGCGATCTTCAACGAAGGCCTGAAAGCCGTCGTCGCTGGCGTCAGCCCGATCGATATGAAGCGTGGCATGGACAAAGCCGTCAACGACATCGTCGAGCAGCTCGCTGGAATGTCGACCGAGTGCCGCAACAAGAAATCGGTCGCTCAGGTTGGTACGGTTGCCGCGAACGGTGATACCGAAATCGGTGACATCCTCGCTCAGGCGATGGAAGAAGTCGGTAAGGACGGCGTCATCACGGTCGAAGAAGGTAAGAGCCTGACGACTGACTACGAAAAGAAGGAAGGCCTGCAGTTCGACCGCGGTTACCTGTCGCCGTATTTCGTGACCGATCCGCAGAGCATGGAGACCGTCTTCGAAGACGCCTACGTGCTGATCCACGAAAAGAAGGTCACCAACATCAAGGACCTGGTTCCGGTCCTCGAAAAGGTGGTTCAGAGCGGCAAGCCGTTGCTGATCATTGCCGAAGATGTCGAAGGCGAAGCTCTGGCGACGCTGGTCATCAACAAGCTGCGTGGCACCTTCAAGATCGCTGCCGTCAAAGCTCCGGGCTACGGCGATCGTCGTAAGGCCATGCTGCAGGACATCGCCATTATGTGCGGTGGTACGGCGATCTTTGAAGACCTGGGGATCAAGCTGGAAAACGTACAGCTCAGTGATCTCGGCACGGCCAAGAAGGTCATCGTCGACAAGGACAACACGACGATCATTGAAGGTGGCGGCAAGACGGCCGACATCAAGGCCCGCATCGATCAGATTCGTCGCGAGCTGGAAAACTCGACGAGCGACTACGACAAGGAAAAGCTCAACGAGCGGATTGCAAAGCTGTCCGGCGGCGTGGCTCAGGTCAACGTCGGAGCGGCGACCGAATCCGAAATGAAGGAAAAGAAGGCTCGCGTCGAAGACGCTCTGCACGCGACTCGTGCCGCCGTCGAAGAAGGCATCCTGCCCGGCGGTGGCGTGGCTCTGCTGCGTGCATCCGGAGCCGTCAAGTCCGGCAAGCTCGGTCACGATGAAGAAGTTGGATACAACATCATCCTGCGTGCCTGCCGTGCTCCGATCACACAGATCGCCAACAACGCCGGTAAAGACGGCAGCGTGATCTGTGAGAAGGTTCTCGAACTGGACGGCAACAAGGGCTACAACGCCGCGACAGACAAGTTCGAGGATCTCGTCAAGGGCGGCATCATCGACCCGACCAAGGTCACGCGGACCGCTCTGCAAAACGCCGCATCTGTCGCCACCCTGCTGCTGACCAGCGACGCTCTGATCGCTGAAAAGCCGAAGGACGACAAGAAGGGCCACGGCCACGACGAGGACATCTACTAAGCTGTTGGCTGAGTAGCCTCAATCTGAAAATCAAAACGCCCGGAGAGAACAGACTTCTCCGGGCGTTTTTAGATGCGCTTGGGTTCAGCGCAAAGACGTGAAGGTGCAAAGAAACGCGAAGTTCTGTTTTGCGATACCCTGCACCCTCGCGGTTTCTTGCGACAACCAGCTCAAATCAGACAGGCAGCAGCCCCAGCGTTTCGTTGTAACCGGCCATCAGGTTGAAGTTCTGGACGGCGACACCGGAAGCGCCCTTAATCAGGTTGTCCAGGACGGCGAGGATTGTCAGGTAGCCTTTCGTCCGACGAACTGTGACATGGAAGTTGTTTGTGCCGGTGACGTGTTTTGTTGACGGCAGGTCTTTGACGACGCTGATGAAGGGCTCACCGGCGTAGAACTCACGCAGAACGGCCAGGGCGTCGGCTTCGGGCAGGTCGCCGAGCGGTTTCGCGTAGATCGTCGCCAGGATGCCGCGATCCATCGGCGTCAGGTGCGGAGTGAAGACGACGTCGACTTGCTTGCCGCTAACGTCGGTCAGTACCTGCTCGATTTCGGGCTGATGACGATGGCTGCCGACGCCGTAGGCCGAGATTGATTCGTTGCACTCGGCATACAGCGTTCCGAGTTTCGGGCTGCGTCCGGCTCCGGAGACGCCGCTTTTGGCGTCGATGATGATTCCGGTCGGTTCGATCAGTCCGGCCTTGAGAAACGGAGCCAGCGCAAGGATCGACGTGCTGGTGTAGCAACCAGGGTTGGCAATCAAATCCTGATCGGCGATCCGGTCACGGTAAAGTTCCGGCAGACCGTAAACCGTTTTGCCAAGCCGCTCCGGATCGGGGTGCTCGACCTTGTACCACTGCTGGTAAACCTGCGGATCATTGAGCCGGTAATCGGCGCTGAGGTCGACGACACGGACGCCGCCGTCAAGCAGTTCGGAAATGACGGCCGCACTGGCCGCGTGTGGCAGGCAGCAGAACGCGAAGTCGGCCCGCTCGGCGATCTGCTGCGGCGTCAGGTCTTCGCAGGCCAGATCGAATTGTCCGGTCAGTGCGGGATGGATCGAGCTGATCGGCGGCGAGCCTTCCTGTCGCGTTGTGGCCGCGGTGATCTGCACCTCGGGATTCCGTAGCAGAATCCGGATCAGTTCAAAAGCGGTATAGCCAGTGGCTCCCAGAACGGCGACGCGAGGCATGATGAGTTCCTGAATTCGTTCGCAGATGAAGCAGCCATGCGGTCAGCAGCGCAAAGTCGCTAAGGCACAAAGATTCGCAAAGACTTTGCGTCGTTTGCGACTTCGTGCCTTTGCGCTGCCGAGACTCTCTGATTCGCTTTCTACAGATTCCCGGAAAGGATTGCAGCCAGTTGTTCAGAGAACTGGCTGCGGGGCAAAACGTGGTCGATGCCGGCTTCGCGGGCGGCTCGCAGCTGTTCGACTTTGACGTGTGGCCCGAAGGCGAAGGTCTCCGGGCGATGTGATGCCGGCAGTAGACTGACAACGATCATTGGATCGAGTTCGGGGAATTCGAGGTCGACGATCACTCGACGGACACTTCCGTTGGAAATCAGTTCTGACAACTGATCGACTGAGCCGACAACTCGGCAGGACACGGACTGCAGGCTCGCCGTGCCTTCGATCGAGGATGAAAAAAAGAGGTCGCTGCACAGGACAACGACCTCAGGTTCGACGGGCTGGTTCATAGGTCCGTTTCAGAAGCTGGCCGGGCTGGGTTCCTCGTCGGCGTAAGTCTTCATGCGCTCGATCTGATTGTTTTCGTCGAGGAACAGGACGGTGGCTCCGGTGAAACGTTCTTCGCGGCGGAATGTCCAGAGCAGGACTTCGTCGCCGATTTCACCGAGCCGGGCAGCGGCCCCATTGAGGCTGAATTCGCCTTCAGTGCCGGGAATCGCGTACGTGTCCCAGCGAATGCCCGTCGCCTTGTTGACGATATAAACGCGTTCATACGGATGAATATCCGCCGCCCGCATCAGGCTGGGCGGAATCGCCGCGGACCCCTCGTAATCGAGGCTTTTATCTGTGATTCGCAAGCCGTGCAGCTTGCAGCCGACAAACTCTCTCATCGCTCTTTTTCCGCGTCAGTCCGGGCCGATGCGAACAGAATTGCATGTCTCCAGAAACGAAACTTCAACGGGAGACCACTGCGCCACATCTTCGCCCTGCAGGACAGGTCGCATGATATCACGGTTCAAACCAGACGTCGCGTGTCCGGTACGGCTTACCTGCGAGCAACCCGAGCACTGGCCAGCCAGGGCCTATCCCGCGTCCGGACAGCCTGCTACGCCCCCGGAATCGACCGGTGGAAATGGACGTGTCGCCATTCCCCGTCAATCTTCTGCCAGATCCGAGTCTCTTCGGCGACGCCGGTCGGAACAGAACCGTCCGCCTGGACTCGCTGCGTCAGCCGCGTGTAGGTGACAACCGCTGCGTCGTCGCCGAGCATCCGGACTTTCGGTGAGGAGATCGTCGACCGGACCGCCCGACCATTCGACTCCAGCTCGAAATAGAATTTGTGGAACGGCAACCCCTCGATCAGGTGTCCACGACCTTCCGGCTCGAACGCGGACAGCGTCGGATGGCACAGGCTGGCGTAGGTCTCCCAGTCCTGGGTGTGAATGGAGTCCAGCACCTGCTGGCACAGAGAGACAAGGTGGCTTTCGGTTTCCTGACTCACGATGGGTTACCTGATGGAGAAGCGTTTGTAGTTGTGGAACGACGCGAGCCATCCGGTTTCTGCAGACCATTGGTGATTCGGCCGGACGGCTCGCGCAGTACCACTATGTTACCAGCGGACGATCAAGCAATCGGCAGCGACATCAGCAGTTCCGGGCCGGTCGGGATTGTTGGCTTTGGCGTGTCGTCTTCCGGGGCGAGGACTGTGTCGACCAGGAAGTAGAGCAGGTATCGCAGCCGTTCGTTGCTGACATCGTCGGCGAGTGACTCGGCACGAGCCCGTGACTTTTCGACAAGTGCTTCCGCTTTGTCGAACACGCCAGTCGCTTCGTAAATGCGACCGAGAGTCTCGACGCGATCAGCTCCGTCCACGTCGGGCGAGAGCACGCTCTGCAGTTCGACCTTCTGCTCGTCTGTCGCGGCCTCAATGGCCAGAGCCAGCAGCAGTGTCGGGCGGAGAGCTTCGGCGTCCTGGCCAGCGACGAGCTTGTTGTTGCTGTCGCCTTTCCAGTCCTTCAGGTCGTTGAGGATCTGGAAACCAACGCCCAGGTGCCGACAGAACAACGGGACGAGTTCCTCGTATTCGTCCATCGGCCCGGCCATTCGCAGGCCGGAGTACAGTGCCGCCTCGAACGCTGGCGAAGTCTTGAGCGCGTAAATCTGCAGGGCGTCGAGCGGTGTCAGTTCGAGCGTCGGTCGGCGTTCCCAGGCCATTTCGGCGCCCTGGCCGTCGCAGAGCTTCAGGTGAGCCTGGCTCATTCTGTCGAGCACATCGCAGGCGACTTCGGCTCCGAAATCGTTGCGGCAGGATGTCAGCAGCTTGTACCCGAGTCCGATCAGATGATCGCCAACGTTGATCGCCGTGCTGATATCGAACTCGCGATGCACCGTCTGGCGGCCATAGCGGAACTGGTCGTCGTCCTCAATGTCGTCATGCACCAGCGACGCTTTGTGGAACGCTTCGATCGACATCGCGACGCGGCTGACGGAGTCCGGAATTGGCAGTTTGTCGAGGCCATCAAGACTCAGCTTCTGGAGTGCGCCACCGGTCATCGCGTCGTAAGCGGCGAGTGTGATGAACGGGCGAAACCGCTTGCCGCCGTTCTGCAGCCAGTCGTAGGAAATCTGTTCGGTAAACGCGATCGGCGATTCGGCCTTCGCGGGATCCTTCGTGCGAACGCGCGGCAGCAGGTGATCGAAGTTCTTCTCGAACAGAAAATTGGACGCGCGAATCAGCGGCAGATAGCTGGGTGTTTCCGGTTCAGGTATGGGCTCGTACTTATCGATCACTTCCCAGATCCAGCTTTGATCGAGCGTCGTATTCTTGCAGTCGCCCGAGTGCAGCGGCACGGCGTAACTCGGCACGCCTGCGATCAGCACCTTGTCGATCGCCTTTTCCAAAACGTTCAGGCAGGCGACGCCCAGAATCCCGTCAACGTAGCCGCTGACGATGATTTTCAGGACAATCGGTGAGCCTTCCGCGACGAGCACCTTGTACCCGAGCTTTTCAGCTTTGACCTTGTAGTCGGCGATCGAGCACGCGCCGCAGGTCTCGCAGTCGAGCCCGAATTCATCGTAATCGGCCGGGCAGCCTTCCGCGTGCTTCAGGCAGTGGGGCAGCAGCAGCAGACGCTTCTCGAACGGGATCGCCAGGAACTGCCGCTTCCAGAAGAAATTACCGATCAGGACTGCAGTGAATCCGACGAACTTCTCGGGCAGGTTCATCGACTTCAGCAGGTCACGTGACCAGTCTTCGAGTTCCGCCTTGCTGAAGTTGCGGCTGCGGTCAAGTGTTTCGGCGAACTTTTCGGCAGCGGCCTTGACGGCTTCCCGCTGCTCGAGCGTTTCCGGAACGAACTTCAGGTGCGTGGTGCTCTGTCGACGGCGGCGGCGCTTCACTGGAGCATCGTCGTCCGACAGCGTCGAGATCCGGCCCGTTGCGACGCTGGCAGGCTCCGCAACGTATGAGTCGGCAGGTGCGATCGTCACGTGGCGTTCCTGTTGAGTTGGTCTGAAGCTGTTACGGGTAGTGCATCCGTGCCACCGGCTGAGGCGCCGGCTTGTCCCGTAAAGGCAGGCTGTTATGAGGGTTTCGTCGGATCGGTCCGGCGCCGAAATGAGGTACGCCGATCGATTCCGTCGGAAGGTGGCATCCTGTTGCCGGCCCGCAGTCACTGGCCAGCATGCTGACACTACGCACCTGCGGGGGGATCCGCAATTTCGAGAGCCCGGCGTAACGCCGAAACCGCGAAAATCAGCGGATACAGCGATTCAAAATACCACAATCGAGCGAAATAGAAACCGATCGGCGACGGCTCGCACACCGAACCGTCCTCAACCCGCTCGATTAACCAGCGAATCCCGGCGAATGCGTTTTCCCGGAAGGCCGGATAGTCGAGCAACACCTCTGCCGCGAGGGCCGTTTCTTCGACGCTCGGGGAGATCCCCGCGTCGCCACCCCAGCCGCGAGGAAGGCTGAGAGCCGAGGGCTGAGAGCCGAGGGGAGCAGGGGAGCAGGAGAGAGGCGAAGAGTCCGGATCACCGGCTCCCTCTCCCCCCTTGGGGGAGAGGGCCGGGGTGAGGGGGCTGTCCGTCGGGTTCCACTGCCGGCTTGTCCGGCAGTGCTCGGTTTCAGGCTCGCACTCACTGCTGGGCAAGCCAGCAGTGCCACCCTTCCGTAGGGTGGGGCGAACTCCGCGAGGCCCACCACCACCGCTGCCGCCTACGTCACTGCCTTCCTGCAACGACGCCAGCCACGCCGCCGCACGCTGTGCTTCGGGAGCGTCCATCAGCCCGAGATCCCGATACGCCATCAGCACCCGAGACGTCCCGTAAACCGGATTCCCGTCATCGTGCCCGTACTGATTCCCAAACCACAACGGCAGCCAGGAGCCGTCGGGCTGTTGACGTTTTCGGATGAATTCCAAACCCGCTTCTACCGACTCCAGCATGCGATTCCAGATCGGCGGAGTACCAACCGATGCGGCGAACTGAAAACCGAATTCCGCCAGAATCTCGTCCGACGCATCCTCGGCCGGAATGTCGTCCGGTTTGAGCCGCTTTAGAGCCGATTCGACGTTGGATCGGAACAACGCCCCTTGCGCCGATAGCAAAGCGCGCAGACAGTGAGCCGTGATATCCGGCGAGCTTCGGTCAAACGGCAGCGTGCCCCAGCCTCGGCAGAACGTTGGAAAGCCGCCGTCGCGGTTCTGCAGGTCGAGCAGCCAGCGGACAGCATTCTGTTGAGCATCCTGTAGGCCGGACCAAGCGGAGCGCCGTTCCGGCAGAGCATTGGTAGCGTTCGGGGCGTCGCTGCCGGAACGGCGCTCCGCTTGGTCCGGCCTACCGCTCCGCTCTCCAAGCTGCTGCAGTGCCAGCACCGCTCCAGGCGTGTCGTCGGCGTCGGGGACTCCGCCGGGGAGGTTGGTCCAGGCCCAGCCGCCGGGCGCGGCATTCGTGTAAGGGTGCGTCTCTTTGTACTGCTGGTCGAGCAGCCAGTCGGCGAGGCCGTCGACCAGGTCCTCGGGCACGTCGTCCTTCAACGCGTTGATCGACAGCGTCGTCACCCACGTCGCGAGGTTCGTGTCGATCGGCCAGCTTCCGTCGGGACGGACCGAGTCGGCGAGAAACCGGACGGCTCGCTGCACGACGATGTGATCGACGAGGCCCATGCCGGCGAGGCTCATCGTGACGAAACTCGTCAGCGGCGCGGCTTCGAGGAACCCGCCGTTGGGCGGCTGAATCCGCTCCAGCACGCGGAGACTCGGCCGGATCACGAGCTTGCGGAGCAGCAGCGTGATCGGGTTCCAGGTCGACAGAAAGTGATGCCGCACCTGTCCGATCGCGATCAGAGCCGGCAGCGCGTAACTGACGACGGGCATCTTCACCGCCGCGTAAAACCGGGCCGGCACGCAGGACAGCTCGAACGGCAACTGAGTGACCTCGTGCCAGTCGACCAGCCCGGCCAGAGCACAGTGCGTCAGAATCGGAACCGAGAACGTCTTGTCCTTGCCGTACCGCTTGACGACCGCCGGCACGCCGCCCGCGTCGTCGATGTACTGCTTCGCCTTCGCGACGGTCTCGCGGAATGCCTCGCCGTCCGTCGAGCCCGTCGCGTGAAAGACGGCGTGAGCCAGCATCGTCGTCGAGATATTGCTGAGGCTCTTAACCGTGTCGCCCCAGCCACCGTCTTCATTCTGATGCGACTTCAGCCAGTCGAGCCCGCCGCGAATCAGGTCGTCAAAGCTGCCGCCGATCCCGTAATCACTCGCGTCCCGCCTGCCTTGACGCACCATCTGCAGCGCCATCACCGCCGTCGCCGTCGAGAGTGCCGACGTCGACAACTCCCCCGTCCAGTGCGCCGGCCCGTCGCCGTCTGATCGGCATTCCGCCAGCAACAGATCCCGCGCGGTCGCGTAGGCGGATCGCAGACGAGGCAGGTCGAGTGCTGGTGATTGAACAGTCATATGATGCTGTCGTCTGACGCAAAGTCGCGAAGACGCAAAGGGCCGCAAAGCTTTGCGCTGAAGACCGCCGGTTCTTGGCGATCCTTTGCGTCTTAGCGGCTTTGCGTCAGCGTCACGCTGGCAGTTACTGTCCCAGTTCCTTCGAGCGGTTGGTTGCGGCTTCGACAGCGTTCATCAGGGTTGCTCGCAGGCCGCCGCGTTCGAGGGCGTGGATGCCGGCGATCGTTGTCCCGCCGGGACTGGTGACAGCGTCTTTGAGAGTCCCCGGATGCTCGCCGGTTTCGAGCACCATCTTTGCCGCTCCGAGCAACGTCTGAGCAGCCAGTTTTGTTGCGACATCGCGAGGCAGGCCGACTCGCACGCCACCGTCGCTGAGAGCTTCAATCATCTGATAAACGTAAGCCGGCCCGCTGCCGGACAGCCCCGTCACGGCGTCGAGCAGTTTCTCATCGACCTGCACAGCGAGGCCGACCGTCCCGAGCAGCGACGCAACCAGTTCCGCGTCCTTTGCCGTTGCGGAAGCGCCAACGGCAAATCCAGCGGCCGTCTCGCCGACCAGGCAGGGCGTGTTCGGCATCACGCGGATGACTCGCCGCGTCGCGCCGAGCTTCGCTTCGTAAAACGACAGCGGCAGGCCGGCGGCGATCGAGATCACCAGATGCCGATCTTCGAGCAGCGACGAAATTCCGTCGAGCACGTCGCCCATCTGCTGCGGCTTGACGGCGAGGATCACGACGTCGCTGCTGGCAACGACATCCGCGTTCGATTCGACGGTCTGCGTCCTCGTCTCCGTCTGAAAGCTCTCGCGAGCCGTCGCGTAAACGTCGCTGGCGACCACGCCGTCGGCCGAGACAAACCCCGACGAGATCAGTCCTCGCGCCAATGCCGTCGCCATTTTCCCCGCGCCGATAAAGCCGACACGGATTGAGTTTTCGCTCGTCATCGTTGAAGTGACCTCACTCTGGTCGCGAGTGGTGAGCAGCACGGTCTGACTGCTGCCACGCCGCTGCGGGACAGACCTTCCGGCACGAAAGTCCGAGAGGATACCAGTCCGACGCCGAATCACGAGCCACTCAGCATCCGGTTGTCTGTCACAATAGTGCCGTCGTTCCAGTTGTACGGCGGTGCTCAGAACACGCCAGGCGTTTCATGTCATGCGGTTCTGGAGTCGTGCGGAACCTGCCTCGTAGAATCCTCAGTCCAAGCACCACTCGTCCGGACCAGGCAATCAGCAGGTTTATTGACGCAGAGATTCCGTTGTGCGGAAGTTCTGGCAGTTCTGCCGGGAGTGGCGTTTGTTGCGGGAGGGTCGTCACGGTCGCCCGAAGCCGACCTTTGCGGGATGATTCGGGTGGGAAAGTCGCGCGACAGGGATCTTCGCAGTAGTATTGCCCTCCGGAATTTCTTAGAGCTTGTCGTTTCGACGCTGCTGCCGGTTACTTCCAGCGGCAGCGGCGGATGAGGGGTCATCCGGCACGAGGCCGCACATTCGGACGGCGACTGATCCACAAACCCTCGAGGGCCGGGATCGAGCGTCGGCAATTCACATCGGGCTTTGCCCGCACTTCCAGGAGGCAGCCATGTTCCGTCGGGAACTCGCGATCTGTTTCGCCATACTGTTTGGTGGTCTGACAAGCGACCTTTCAGCTCAGTTGCCAACGCAGGGCCAGTTGCCCACGGCGCGGATGCTCTCACGCTTTGGTCTCACGCGCGCGTGGTGGAGTCAGGCAACGATGGACATCCATCGCGACCATGTCCGCTATCTGTCGCTCGGCGAGGACAACGTTTACGTTCAGTCGTCTGGCGGCACGGTGACGGCCTTCGACGCCGCGACCGGACAGAAACGCTGGGCTCGACAGCTCGGTCGGCAGGATGACCCCAGCTACGAGGCGGTGGCCAATGACGACATCGTTCTCGTGATTGCCGGCCTGACGATTTACGCCCTCGACAAATTCGATGGCAATGTCGAATGGACGCTGCTGCTGCAGAACGCTCCGTCAACCAGTCCGGCGATTGATCGCGATCACGTCTACCTGGGCACGCTGGACGGCAGCGTCTTCGCCTACGATCTGAAAAAGATTCGCGAGCTGCACGAGGAAGACCGGCTGCCTCAGTGGAGCGGTACGGCTCTGAAGTGGCGCTACAAGTCGGCGAAGATTATCACTGCTCCTCCAGTGACGAATAATCTGATCGTCAACTTTGCCAGCCAGGATAACTCGCTGTATTCCCTCACGGCGACAGAGCGGAAGCTGCTCTGGCAGTTTGAAACGGACCGCCCCGTGTCCGCTCCGCTCGGCACCGGCACGATCGACGAGGACGTCAATCACAACGGTGAACTCGACGCCGGTGAGGATCTCAATGACGACAAAAAGCTTGACTCGTTTGACGTCGTCTTCCTGGCATCTCAGGACTTCAACGTTTTCTGCATCAACCGCCTGACGGGCAACATCCTCTGGCAATTCGTCGCGGGACTGCCGATTCGCAAAGCCGTGCGCAATATCGGCGACAGTGTTTATATCTTCCCGCACGGTGAAGGTGTCTTCTGCGTCGACAAGCGGACGGGTGTTCGACAGTGGTGGCTGCCCGGCATGGAAGACTTCGTCGGAGCGACCCGCAGTCTCGCGTTCCTGACCGACCAGACGAACAATCTGGTCGCCGTGAATCGCTCGTCTGGATACGTCGTCGGCTCGATGCCGCTGAAGAGCTTCACCATCCGCTACGGCAACGAACTGACTGACCGGCTCTTTCTGGCGACTCCCTCCGGCCTGACAGTCTGTATCCATGAAGACGGGCAGGAGTTCCCCATCTTCCACGCTCATCCGGAACGGCAGCCGATTCTTCCCGAGTTTGCAGCAGACAATCCGGAAGGCGATGCCGAGGCACCAGACGCAGGTGCGGCAGCCGATCCAAACGCCGCTGCCGCTGGCTTCTGAGCAACGGGCAGAGGGCTGTCGTATCAAGGCAGCGCGTCAGAACGGCTGGTTGAACTCGCTGCTTCGCGGCTCTGCATCCCACGAGGAATTCCAGGGCCGCGCAGCAGAACGGGAGCACGAACCTGCCTCCTCATGCACCTGACACTTTCGCTTAGGGCTGCTCGGTTTCCCGCCTGACCCGGTTCACGGAGTTGCCACCGCACTCGGAGGCAGGCTCGTGCTCCCGTGAAATTCTGAGCAGAGGCCTGCCGTCGCAAGGGGCAGAAGTATGGGGCTCGTCCCTGGCTCCGTCAACCAGCGCGGTTGCACCGCCTGATCCGAGGCTTCGACGGTTTCACTTCGTTCATCCAGACCTACGATGCCTCATGCGCGGCTCGGCAACATGACGGTCTATTTCTCAGCAGGCAGAATCAGCGATGCAGAAACTCGAACACCTGGGCGGTCTGACGTGCCGCACGATTCAGCAGCTCGCCGACGGCGACACTCCGGAACTGGTTGTCATTCTGTGTCACGGTTTCGGAGCACCGGGCACAGACCTGGTGCCGATCGGTCCGGAAATCCTCCGCAGCAGTGAACGCATCGCCGAGACGACTCGGTTCATTTTTCCCGAAGCCCCGCTGTCACTCGCCGACCTCGGGATGCCGGGCGGCCGGGCCTGGTGGCACATTGATATGGAGCGTCTGATCGGAGCGGCCGAACGAGGCGAGTTTCGCGATCTGCGGAACGATCATCCGGATGAGTTGCCGGCTGCGCGGGAGAAGCTGATCGCTCTGATCGACGAGATTCGCGGTCGGACCGGGCTGCCGATGTCGCGCATCGTGCTCGGCGGCTTTTCTCAGGGTTCCATGCTGAGCACGGATGTCGCCCTGCGGCTCGACGAACCGCCAGCGGCACTCTGCGTCTGGTCTGGGACGCTACTGTGCGAGGACTCGTGGCGCGAACTTGCGGCGAAACGTGGTCCGCTGCGCGTGCTGCAAAGTCACGGCCGCATGGATCCGATCCTGCCGTTCGAGGCGTCACTCTGGCTCCGCGATCTGTTTCGCGATTCCGGCTTCGAGATTGAGTTCATCGAGTTTTCCGGGATGCACACGATCCCGTACGAAGCGCAGCTCGGCTTCGTGCAACTGCTCGAATCAATCCTCGACGGAATTCAGACTGCGTTACCGCAAGACGATTAATTGGACAGCGCCACTTTGGCCAAATCTGCGAGGAGACAAGCACGAAGCGCAAGCGAGTGAGTTTGACGTCAATGACTCACTCGCTTGCGCTTCGTGCTTGTGCGGCAACCGCAAGTGGCGCTGTCCAATTGACTGACGCGCGGCAGTCACAGATACGCCAGCAGGCTCAGGCTGAAGCTTTTCGATGCGACCTGATAAGTGCCCTGCAGGCTCTGCTGCCAGGCAAGGTATGACGTCAGCGTCTGGCTGAGGTCCGCGTCAAACTCGTTGGACAGGTCATCGTTGAGCCTCACGTTTTCGTCAGCGAGTCGGTTGCTGAGGTTGTCGAGAGACTTCAGACGCGTCCCGAGATCACCGCGCACCTGCAGCGTCCGTGAGGACTCCTGATCCAGCAGACCGTTCAGCCGCGTCAGTGCCAGATCGTCTCCGTTCCGCAGTGCAACGGAGAGTGAACTCAGGAGCCCCAGAATGCCCTGCGATTCGTGCGGGGCCACATCCTGGCCGACCAGCGGCACCGTGTTGTCCGAACCGGATTCCGTGCCTGCGATTCCGAGTGCCTGAGACGTTGCGTCGGAGGCGACGCTCAGCGGACCTGTACCCGAATTATCCAGCAGTGAAATGCCGTTGCCGACGCGGTTCAGACTGGCCGTCAGGTTGCCGGGATCGACGGAGTTGATCGCGTCCAGCACGTCCTGAATTGTCGTCGCCGATGAGAGATCGACCTGCGCATTGCTGCCATCCCGCCGCGTGATCGACAGACTGCTGCTGCTTGACAGCGGTACGCCCTGGCCGAGATTGAGATCCGCCAGCTTTGTGTCCCCGGTCAGCGTCCGGAGTCCGAGCAGTGTCGCGTTACTGCCGTTGTTCTCGCCGATTGAAAACTCTGCTCCGCTGACACGGCTGGAGACAGCAATTCCGCGACCGCTTGCGTTGATGTCTCCGGCGACGTCGAGTCCCGAAAGCTGCAACTGATTGAACAGATCCTCGACCGTCACCACGGACGAGAGATCAACGACACCGGACTTCGATCCGTTCGTGATGAGTAATCCGTTGTCGGTCGTCGCGCCGATGCCGGTTCCACCGTTGAGGTCGGAGAGCTTTGAGTTCAGTGTGACGCGCGGATCGAGATCACTTCCATTGATCGTTGCCGTTGCGGATGAAGCGATGCCGAGGTCCGACGCAACTCGTGAGCCCTCGACGTTACTGATGGCGACGGTGCCGGTCGACGCCGCCACTCGCAGGCCGGACTGCGAAGCGGGATCAACATCGACGGTCAGATTGACCGACGAGCCGGAAAACGCGTCCTCAAGAATCACTTTGACGTCCCCGATGGTGTGCGCCGATGTCAGATCAACGTTCTTTGTCTCCGATGTGGTGCCGTCATCGACCGTCACTTTGATTGAACCGAGATCGAGCCCGCGGCCCGCGTGCAGATCGCTCAGACGCGTATTTGACGTCAGAGCCACGTTGAGGTCACCGCTGTCGATCGTCGTCAACGCGTTGAATGCCGTCACTCCATCAAGATTATTCGCCACAAGCTGGCCGGTGCCGGTCAGCGAATTCAGCGTCTGCGTGTCTCCGTTGTAGCGGACCTGTCCGTTGCCCAGCAGCTCAAAAGGCGTCGTGCCGGACTGGCTTCCGCCAAACAGATACCGACCACGAAACGTCGTGTTCGCGGTGTTGAGTAACTGTTCGATGACACCGTCGACTTCAGTGGCAAGTCCCTGTCTTGCGTCGACCGAGACGGTATTGCCAATGCCCTGCAGAACGAGCGACTTGACCTGATTGATCGAGTCGGAGACGACCGAGTACGCGTTGTCCGTCGCACTCAGCAATGACTGGTCGGTCTGCACGTTTGCCGTGAACTGCTGATTCTGCTCGATGCGTTTCTGCAGGATGATCGTTCGCAGTGCCGATGCCGGATCCTCACTGCCGACCAGATATTTCTGCCCGGTGGTGAGCTGGTCCTGCAGACGCTGCATCTCGGTCTGCGCCGACTGGATCTGCGTCGTCAGCCGCGATGCCGCGAACGAATTCGGAAGCCGGCCGGGAAGAATCGGACCAAGAGACATCAGAGTCCTACCAGAATCTGAAACAGTTGATCGACCGTCTGAATCACGCGCGCGGAGGCTGCGAACGCCTGCTGGAACTCGACCATGTGGACAGCTTCCTCGTCGAGGCTGACTCCGGAGTATTGTTCCCGCTGAGCTTTGAGTGAGTCGCGATAGGTCTGCAGCCCCTGGGCAGTTGCCTGTTCTGCTGCCGACCCTTGAGAAACCCCGGACACGACCGAGTTGTAAAAGTCGTTGACGCTCAGGCCGCCCAGTGAGTCCTGCGCAGTGTCGAGTGCGCTGGCGAGTTGCAGCGCATTGCGATTGTCGGCCGGTCCGCCACCCTGGCCGGTTGCCAGCAGATCGCGATTCGCGGCGATCACCTGGTTCACGCCGATGTTCCGTGAATCGGAACCGGTGAAGAACGTGTTGATTCCCAGCGAAGCCAGCACGCCGCTGCTGTCGTTGCTGAAACGCAGCTCAGTGTTGGAGTCGGCCGCCAACTGCAGTCGGCCATCAGTGGTAATCGACGCGGACACGCCGTCAACCGCGTCGATGGCGGATCGCAGATCATCGAGCGTCGTGTCGTTTCCGCCGAGTCCGTCGAGGTCGACTCTGATCTCGTGCGACGTTGTGATTCCGGACTGCAGATTCTGCACTTTCAGCGTGAAGCTGCCGTTTTCCGGTGAGAACGCCAGCCCGGCATCAGTCAGCACTTTGTTGGCATCCGTGACCGCGTTGTTCGCAGTGACTGAGGTATAGCCGGCAACGCCTTCACCAGACGAATGGATTCGGTTCACGGCACTGATGACGCCGGCCGTGAGCTGGTCGAGCTGATCGACAAAGCCGCCCAGAATGCTGTCGCGGCCGTCGATAATTCCCTGCAGTTCACCGCCCGACTGCGACACCCTGGTGCGCGTTCTGTCAAAGCGAACGGCCTGAACGGGAACGTTGCGGTCTGTGGAAACGGTGGTTTCCAGATGCTGCTTCTCGCTGCCGAGGATGACATAGTCCGACCCGCTGAAGAGGTCGATCGTTCCATTGTCGCGTTCTTCGTACCGGACCGGGATGATCTCCGAGAGCCTATTCAACGCGGCATAGCGATTGGATCGCAGGGCGCCGGCGTCGCTTGACCGCAGCCCATTCGATTCCTGCTGGCTGATCTGCTGGTTCAGCGTCTGAATCTGATCGATCAGGCCGTTGGCTTCCGTGACCATGTCATTGATCTGATTGGTCTGAGACTTTCGCAGATCATCGACGCGTGACCGCAGGTCAGTGATCGAACTGGCCAGCAGAGTTCCCTGTTCAATCACGCCGCTGCGCAGAGGTCCCAGTTCCGGCTGGTTGACGACCTCATTGACCGCATCTGCAAACTGGCTGAACTGAGTCGACAGGTCGGTATCGCCCAGCTCTCTCAACTGCGCTTCCAGTTGCGCATAGATGTCCTGCCGGGCCTGAGAGGCAGACGCATTGGAGCCGGCTGTCTGAATCCGTTTTTCGAGATACTGATCAATGACCTGCTTGATCGACGTGGCTTGCGCGCCAGAGCCAATGATCAGCGAACCCCGCTGAAACGGATGCGACGGATCGATCTTCAGTTGCTCGCGGATATACCCCGGACTGTTCGCGTTGGCGATATTGTTCGCACTGACCTGGACACCGGTGCTGAACAGTTCCAGGGCTCGCGATGCGGTCGCCAGTGTTGCGTTGAGTGCCATGCGGGAAAATCCGTTGTGAAGCTGTTCGCTGTTGAATTCGCGATCTGCGTTTTCGCGCCAGTCGCTAATCCTTTTCTGCTAATTGCTCCTTAAACCTTTGCGTCCAGTAACGTGCCGCCTCCTGCGGGCTGCCTGTCGTCGTGGTTGTCCGCAGCGCGCCGTTCGCCCGCCGTCGCGATGATCTGCCGCAGCTCCTGGCACTGACGCGAAGCGCGAGACACCACGGTCCAGTTCACCCAACTGTCGCGGCGCAGCTTCCAGCTCCGCTGCTCAATCTGTTTCATCCAGGCAACGGCCTGACGGTGCTGTTCGGGAACGATGCCGGTCGAATCTGCGCGACTGGTCGGCTGCAGATCGGTGAGAAGCCGCTTCAGACTTTCGGCTTTGAATCCCTGACGTTGAGCCCGTTTCAGAATCTGAGCCCGCAGCATCAAATGGCGTCGCAGTTTTCCCTGGATGTCGACTTCGACCTCAGCCAGAGCGTTCAGTTGCTGCGCGTCAGCACTCGCGAGTGCCAGCAGCCGGTTGGCATAAACCGTCTCCAGCTCCTGCTGAATGGGCTCCAGAACGGCGAGGAAGCGGACAATTTCTCGAAACAGGGTGACTGACATGCGCGGCGGCTCCAGCAGAACGGTCTGCAGCAGGCGGCGGAACCGTCCGTTCCGAGTGCCGAAGGCTGCTGCGTCGAATCTGATCGTCTTTCGACGCCGTACAACCGGCCGATCCCGCTTTTCCCGGATGACAGATGCCACTTCACTGACTTGCCCGCTTTGACAGGGCATCGCCCGACGCTGAGGGATGATTTGCCTCCCGTGCTGGAGGCGCGGATTGGCAGAATCTGGATTCGTGCCTCGCTGGAAGCTCGGTGATTCGACCGCGTGACGGATCTCGAAGAGATCACAGAGAGTCGCCGGGATCGAAAACCCGCGAGCCAGAATCTTCGTAATCGAACCGCAATGAGCAGCTACTCGTCCACTTGCGGAGTCCTGTCGGCATTCGGGCCGAGGTGATCCAGATACAAAAACAGATCCCGGATTTCCTCATACGACAGCGGCTCCAGCAGGCCGTCGGGCATCGAAGAGCGGTTTGATTCCACGGCCTCGTCAATTTCGGATCGCGGCAGAAGCGTCACTTTTCCGTCCGACGCGACGATGCGGATTTCGCTCGCGCCGGCAGCCAGCATCATTCCGGTCAGCACGCGGCCGGACGTCGTGACGACAGTAAACGTCGGGTATTCGTCGTTCAGCCGATGCGAAGGGAACAGTGTTGCTTCAAACTGCTGTTTCTTCTGCAGTCGCCAACCGACCGAGCTTAAGTCAGGACCCCAGCGTTCGCCGAATTCGTCTTTTCGATGACAGCGCGAGCACGTCGCCTTTTCATAAACCGCCCGACCATGCTGCAACCGCTCGGGCGTTTCCGTTTCCCCGGCCAGACGCTGAACCAGGTCGGCGAACTTCCACTGTGCATTCTGCGGATCCTGCGGGAGCACTGGTTCGGGGGCGCGTGGATACTTCTGGCGAAACCACTGCTGCCAGTCGGCAAGGGTTTGAAGCGACGTCTCGTCAGTCTTTGGCTCGTTACCCGCCCACTGAGACAGCAGCGTCACAGCGGCAGCCTGACCGTCAGCGTCGAGTGGCAGGCCCGCAAGAATGACCTGCCGCAGCCAGTCGGCTTTGGTTGCTCGTATGCGGAATCGCGCCAGTGCCCGCAACACGGACCGTGACTGTTCGCCCTCAACAACCGGCAGCGAGCGGACCAGGTAGCGCCAGTCCTGCGGGTTTCGAGGTCGTTTGAGGCAGTAGAGACTCAGGGCATGAGCAGCTTCGTCGCGACGTTCGGTTCTGGACTCGAACACCGCGCGCACATAGTCGAGCGCTCCCGGATCTTCTGACACGGCGAGGACCTGTAACGTCTGGGCCTGCGTCTTCTGCGAAGCTGTGTCATTGCGCCTTGCGACCTCTTCATCGACCGCAATCAGCGCGGCCACGGTTTCGCGCGTCGGCTTCTCGCGCACAGCGGCGATCGCTGCAGCGACGGTCGGGTCTGTTAACTCTGCGTCTTGATCAGCAAACATCGGCGGTTGCCGCCCGACGAACAGAATGACGACGGCTGACGCCAGAACCAGAATCCGGGTGGGTTCGAGCACAGTACTTCTCCGCCGACTCGTCAGTGACGTTCGATTCCGCCATTCCCACGTCTGTCGGGTACCAGCAGTGCGCTGAAGCCTCACCATCCACTGCCGGACAAGCCGGCAGTGGCGCCCGGCGGGGGTCAGTTCTGACTGTCCCGTGTCCGCGTCAGCCAGACAGCACACGGTGCGTGTCGGGTCAGCCGGGTCGAGACGCTGCCCAGCAGAAACTGTTCGATCTTTGAATGCCCGTTCGCCCCCGTCATAAGAATGTCCGCGGGCCAGGTCTCGGAGAGATGAATCAGATGATCGGCGACATCGTCGGACTCTTCGATCCGCACCTGCACGCGGTCATAGCCGGCCTCTTCAAGCTTCGCCGCCGCATCGAGCGCCACCTTGCCGGCCGTTTCTTTTTCGAGAGCCCATTCGGCACTGAGATGCTGCAGGATGTCCATGCGGAACGACTTGAGCACCGAGAGTACGGTCACCAGCCGCACCTCAGCCTGCGGTCCAATCGGCAGTCGGGTCAGTGCATCAATGGCAGCGTCGGCGCCTGGCGAACCATCGTAGGCCACCATGACTCGCAGTCGGTCGCTCGGCGACACGGTCGCAGACGGCGTCACGGGCCGGCTGATCAGCACGTCGCAGTGCGCATGTTTGAGCAGCCTCTCGGTCGTACTTCCCAGCAGAAACCGATCGAGCGCCGAAAGCCCGCGCGAACCCGCGATGATCAGGTCTGCCGCAATGGATTCCGCTCGCTTCAGAATCTCTTCCGCCGGGTGGCCGTCACGAATCGTCGACGCCACGTCGACGTGACTCTCCGCCAGCCGCTGTCGGGTTTCCGCAACCGCCGTCTCGGCAGCCTGCCGCTGCTGACCTTCAATGACCGACGTGACGCGGTCGCGGATTCCGTGACTGCCGGCATACACGGCCGGATGCTCAAGCACCGAAAGCACTTCAATCTGAGTGTGCTCCGGCAACCGCAGACGGCCAAGCAGATCAATCGCTTCGTTCGAGTGTGCCGATCCATCCGCCGCGACGAGAATCTTCATGAATGAACTCCTGTCCTTGCGATGCGAGCCGACCGTTCGAGAAGCGGTTTACTGTGCGAGAACCCGCTTGACGAATCGCAGCAGCAAAGGGTGCGCCGGTTCGGCCATCTGCCCGTGGTTGTAGCCGTCGAGTTCGTACAGCGTCGTGTCGGGATGCTCGACAACCTGCATCATTCGCCACAGATACGCGTTTTCCTCATACCGGCCCAGCATTTCGAGTTCGCGGTCTCCGGTGATCAGTAGCAGCGGCGGCGCGTCTTTCCGCACATGGAACAGCGGAGCCAGCTCATCGACGATCGGCTGCTTTCCATCAATACCGCGCTCGGCCCGCACAGTGAAGTGCGTAATCGTGTGCCCGCTGTAAGGAATCAGCCCGGCGATTTTATCCGCGTCAATCTGGTGCGCCGCAAGCCA
Organism: bacterium; assembly: GCA_016124895.1. Lineage (GTDB taxonomy): Bacteria > Planctomycetota > Planctomycetia > Planctomycetales > Planctomycetaceae > JAPOLP01. The sequence goes on along the minus strand of WGMU01000023.1, from coordinate 79,761 downwards.
GCGTTTATCGAGCCCGACCATACTCGTCAGATACCCGCCCGCCGAGTGCCCGCTCACGAAAATACGATCGCGAGCCCCTCCGTACTGCTCGATATTCCGAAACGTCCAGGCGACCGCGGCCGCCGCGTCTTCGATATACGCCGGCGCTGTGACCTTCGGATGCAGTCGGTAGTTAACCGCGACAACGGCAATGCCCTGCTCCTTAAGCCCCTTCGGCACCGACCGGTTCCCCGCTTTCAAGCCGCCGCCATGAAACCAGACGACCGTCGCAAACTGCTTCTGCTTCGCTGGGTAGTAAACATCGAGCCGGCAGCGTTCCTTCTGATAATCCGTCAGATCGTCGCCGTCGCGGTACTGAATGTCCTCGGCAAGTGAGTAGTCACCGTCAGCGGCGAGAGCAGCGGAAGTCGAAGCGAGACACGCCGTGGTCGCGGCCAGTAAGAGAAGTCGAGTCAGCAAGGTTGTTCGTCCTGTTGAAGTTCGTCGACGGGTTGCCCAGACAACGGGGTTTCAGTCTGGCACCCGAGCAGGCTCGGACCGAGCGCAGCGCGTTCCGGCAAACAGTTTACTCTTTGACGGGTGGAAACAGACTGCTCACCTGGCACTGGAAACCGGGTAGAACATCGCCACCGGTCAACTCGCCGCCATTGCGAACAACGACCGGCTGATCAGATGCCTGCGAGTAGACCGTGACCGATCGATCGGCCGGGTTGACGACCCAGATCAGCGCGACGCCTGCGGCAAGGTAGTCAGCAACCTTCGACTGCAACTCGTAGACGCGGTCGTTGGGAGAGACGACTTCGACAGCCAGGTCCGGCGTAATTGTGATGTGCCCATTGGGCAGTTCTTCGTCTGGAAGTCGACCATAGCGAACGAAGGAGACGTCCGGTTTTCGAACCGTGTCGCCGTGCCCGCCGAAACACGTATATCCCGCCTCATAGTCCAGCACCCATCCGAGTGAATTATCATCAACAAACGTCGCCAGAAGCTTGCCAATCCGATTGTTGATCCAGCTCGACAGCCCGCCCATGTTTCTCTCCACAAGAAGTCCATCCACCAGTTCAAACGATTTGCTGTTCGGCATCTCCAGCAATCCGTCGGCGGTGTGCCGGGTTTCCACATCAGCGGTGCTCATGGGCTTCTCCTCTTCGGTTTGTCGTTCAGACGCATGTGTCGCCTGACTAGGACAGGCCGGTCAGTGTACCCGTTCCGGTCGAGAATTGGTCGACTTCCAGATTCAGGTGCTGCAGGAACGAGACGAGTACGTTGGCCAGCGGCGGAGCCTTCTGTTCCTCGAAGGCCAGATGCTGGCCGTGCTGGAAGCGGCCGCCAGCGACGACGATCGGCAGGTTCGAATTGTTGTGGCTCGATGCGTTGCCGAGATTCGAGCCGAGCAGAATCGCGGTCTGGTCGAGCAGCGTCGCGTCGCCGTCTTTGATCGCGTCGAGCTTCTTGAGAAACTCACCGAACAGACGGAACTCTTCGCGTTCGATGATGCCGAGTTGCTCGATCTTCGCCGGGTCTTTGCCGTGATGGCTGAGGTTGTGCCAGCCGTCATCGACGCCCTTCAGATTGACGACCTCAGCACCACCGGCCCCCTTCAGCGTGATCAGCCGCGTCGAGTCCGTCTGAATCGCCAGAGCCATCAGGTCGAACAGCAGCTCCATCCGACCGGTGAAATCGGCACGGTCCTCAATGTCCTTCGGCGGCTTCTGATCAACAACGGGTTTCGGGCGCTTCGCCCATTGTTCGGCAGCAACCATTCGCTGTTCGAGTTCCCGGACGCTGGTGAAGTACTGGTCCAGCGTCTCGGAATCGGCGCGGCCCGACTTCTTCTGAATCGACTTCACCTGGCTGTTGACCAGATCGAGGATGCTCTGGCCGTCCTTGATCCGCCGCATCTGATCGGCCTTCTGCTGGGCCGAACCTTCCAGAAACAGCGTGGCGAACACGCGTGACGGTCGCGACTCGGACGGAATCTGCACGCCCGACCGCGTGTAGGAAATCCCGCCGTTGCCCGCCGAGAGCGACAGAAACGGAAACCGCGTCTGATGCCCGATCCGCTCGGCCGCGAACTGGTCGACCGAGATCGTATTGCGAAAACTCGGCTGCCCCGGATGCGGAGCCCCGGTCAGGTAACTCTTCTCTGCCGAGTGTCCGCCATCGACCATCGGGTGCATCAGCCCCGAGATGACCGTCACCTTCCCCCGCGTCTCCTGCAGCGGTTCGAGATACTTCGTCACCTCATAATCCGGCCCGGCGGTCTGCGGAAACAGATGCGGCGTATGAATCCCCAACGGAGCACAAATCGCAATCATCCGCCGAGCCTCCCGCGTTGAGGGTTCACCGGCTGCCTTCGCTGTCATGCACTGCAGCACGGGCAGAGACACAGTGACTCCGGTAGCACGCAGAAAAGATCGACGGGAAAGATTTCGTAATGACATTTGAGTGAACTCAACGAAAGCGTGAATGAAGTTGGAATGCGTTGTGGGGATGAGCAACTCAGGACTGACATAGGTTAATGGAGTTCAATCACCGTAGTGATAGCGGCAGGCGATAATGATCAGGTCATTTGCTTTAACGGAGTAGATGAGTCGGTGCTCGTGGTTGATTCTTCGGGACCAGTATCCCGACAAGTCGCCTCGCAGGGCTTCAGGTTTGCCGATCCCCTCGAACGGTGACCGACAGGCGTCGGCCAGTAGCTGGTTGATCCGTTTCAACAGCTTCCGATCCTGCTGCTGAAACCACAGGTAGTCATCCCAGGCAGATGGAGTGAATTTGAGATTCATTCCGCAGAAAGTTCCTGCGGCTCCGCCTGACCAGATTCTGCTTCGGTGATGCTCTGTCGCAGGTGTCGGGCGTTGGCGGGGCTCGACAGGAGGTACATCGTCTCCTGCCAGGCATTGAACTGGTCGATCGGCATCAGCACGACCTGCTCGCCGGATTCAGTCACGACGATGCGTGCTTCTGCCTGGTCGAGGACTTCGGCGACGAGGTCGGACAGCCGGTCGTTAGCGTCTTTCAGCGAAATGGCCTGCATGGCTGGGCTCCGTTTTTCTGGCAGCGGGAATTCAAGAGTTTACCGGGCAAGTCATGGTCGCCGAAACAGCTCACTATCGACGACAGCGTGGATCATGGATCGCAGGCCGAAGTTGCTGGTTCGAGTTGAAGTCGTGACAGACTCAATGATGGCTCGGTCGGTGCTGGTGACGGGGCGGCCGCAGCCGTAGATGAGGAGTTTGGTGGCGAGGGCTCGCGCGATCGTGTCGGGGTGCTCGAGGAGCTGGCTGCGGAATTCGCGGAAGTCGGCGAACTCGTGGCCGTCGGCGAGGACGCCATTGCTCTGAACGGGCAGGTTCAGGCGGTAGTTCGTTTTCTCGATGCGGTCGCCTTTGTCGCCGAGTGACCGGTAGCGGTTGCGGTGGCCGCCGATGACGTCGAACTCCTCCATCGCGAAGCCTGGCGGGTCGATGCGGTTGTGGCAGCGGGCGCAGGATTCGATCGCGCGGTGCTTGTCGAGCTGCTCGCGGATCGTCGTCGCGCCGCGGATGTCCGGTTCGACGGCCGGAACGCCAGGCGGTGGTGGCGGAGCGGGCTGGCCGAGAATCCGGTCGAGCACCCAGTTGCCTCGGATGACTGGCGAGGTCGTCGTGCCATTCGCCGTGACTTTGAGGACGCTGGCGTGAGTCAGCACGCCGCCGCGGACGCTGTCTTCGGGCAGCGGCACGACGCGAAATTCCTCGTGCCCGAGCACGCCTTCGATGCCGTAATGCGTTGCCATTCGCTGGTTGAGAATCGCGAAGTCGGAGTCGACGAAATTCAGGACACTCAAGTCGTTTTTGAGAATGTGCCGGAAGAAGCCGCGCGTTTCGGCGAGCATCGATCTCTGCAGCAGTTCGCTGAACTCGGGATACAGCTTCGCGTCGGGCGTTGTGAATTCGATGTCCCGCAGGTCGAGCCACTGGCCGGTGAAGTTCTCGATAAACCGCTCGATCTTCGGATCGTCGATCATCCGGTCGACCTGAGCGTGCAGGACGTCCGGATCACTGAGCTTGCCAGCCGCAGCCTGTGCGAGCAGTTCATCGTCAGGCATCGACGACCAGAGGAAGCAGGACAGCCGCGACGCGATGGCGTAATCGTCAACGGTGGGCACAGCATTGAGCAGCAGGAAATGCGGCGAGCACAGGACCGCCGCGACGCCGGCCTGCACTGCCTGCTCGAACGAGCTGCCTTCTTCCAGCCGGGCGAGCGTCAGGGCGACGAACTGTTCGGCGAGACTGTCGTCGACTGGTCGGCGGAACGCTCGCGGAACAAAACGGCGAATGATCCGCGCAGCGTCCTCGCGCGGGGCGGTCGAGTCGACGTAGTGCGACTTCACTCCGCGACGATGTCGGATGTAGACGCCGGCACCTTCCTTGATCTCCAGCGTCGAGCCCTCGCCAAATGGTCCGAACAGACGCTGTGTCGCCAGGCTCGGGAAGTCCTGATCGAGCGGACCGTACGTTTCGGCCCAGAGGATCGCGACGCCGGGACGCTCTTCTTCCTTATCCCGCCAGGTGACGTGCTCGGGGTAAATCCACGGCAGGATGTGCATCGCATGCGACTCGGCCATGCGCGTCGTGAACTCGATGATCCGCGGTTCCTTCGCCGAGCCCGTGACGTCGAACATGCCCTGAAAGATGCGTTTGCCATCGCCGAACAGCGGGCCGGTGAAGACCGCGACGGACAACGTGCGATGGTCGTTCGGTTCGTGCGGGAAGACGGCGACACGGCAGCGATAAACGCCGTCTTCGATCGGGTGAGCGGGATCGATCCGTGCCGGCGGCCAGCCTGCGGTGAAATCAACGAACGCGCCGTCGCGTTCGATCACGCCGCCGCGTTTCTGCTTGACGGACTCGACATTCTCCTTGAGGTCCATCAGCTTGATGTGTCGTGTTGCGGGTTCGAGCGGTTTGATGCGGCGGATGGTTCCCTCGAACGCGACGTTGGCCGCGTCGAGATATTTTTCGAGCAGGATCGACGAGATGCCGAGTCCCGTCGCGACGTTATCGAAGCCCTGCACGCTGGTGTCTTCCGGCAGCAGTTCGGACAGTGACGTGTCGATGCCCAGCAGATCCTGAACCGTGTGCTCGTATTCGCTGCGGTTGAGCCGCCGCAGTGCCGGTTCGGGCTGCGCGGCACGAGCCAGCTCGGCATTGATCCACGCGACGACGCGTTTGACTTCGGCGGCGTCCGGGCGAGGCTGCTTGCTCGGCGGCATGTCGCCCGATTCGATCATGTCCGCGATCGTTCCCCAGACGTCGCTCGACTGAGCACTCGGTGGTGCGATCTTGTCGAGGCGCAAATCGCCCTTCGGCGTCGACGCTCCGTGGCACTTCACACAGTGCTGCTTGAGGAACGGCCCGATGTCGTCGCCGACGGCCGTTTGCCCGCCTGTCGCAAGAATCAAACCGAGGACTGTCAGTCGCGTCAGGTTCGCCACGCTGCTTCTCCAGCTTGCTGCCGATTGTGAATCCGGGCGTCAGTCGAGACACTCTGGCACTTGCCGGACGCCGGTTCCGGACAGCGATTCTGACCGGCGTTCTCGAAAACAGCCAGTACCCGCCCAGCAGTTCCGAGGCTTCTCCATGATGACGATGCGATTCTTCCTGTGCCTGACGATTGGCCTGTCCGTCAGCGGTTCGCTCCGTGCCGAAAACTGGACGCGGTTCCGTGGCCCCAACGGACAGGGCGTCTCCAGCGAGACCAACCTCCCGATCTCCTGGTCCGGCGAGAGGAACGTTGTCTGGAAGGCGAGCATCCCCGGCAAGGGCTGGTCGTCGCCGATCATCTTTGGCGACCGAATCTTCCTGACGTCGGCGACTGAAGAAGGCGTCTCGTGCCGCGTCATCTGCGTCAGCCGGGACGAGGGAAAGATCCTCTGGGACCGCGAGGTGCATCGGCAGGAGCAGGGACCAATGCGGAAGCAGAACTCGTACGCGACACCGACGCCCGTCACTGACGGCGAAAAGGTTTACGCGGTCTTTTATGACGGCACCGCGGTCGCCGTTGACTTCTCGGGCAAACTGGTCTGGACGAACAGCGAGATCAAGTTCTTCAGCCTGCACGGTCTGGGAGCGTCGCCGGTTCTGGTCGACGGCCAGCTTATCATGCCGTTCGATGGCAGTAGCCGTGACGAGCAGAAAGTCGGTTGGAAAGAACCGTGGGAAAACGCTCTCGTGGTTTCGTTCGACGCGAAGAACGGGTCGATCCGCTGGAAAGGCAAACGTGGTGAGTCGCGCGTCGGGCACGTCACTCCGATCCTGGTTAACGATGGCACTCAAGTTGTCAGCGCCGGCGGAGACCGCGTTCAGGGCCACGATTTGAAGACGGGCGAGCGGGTCTGGTCGATCTACAGCCAGGGCGAGGGGGTCACGCCGTCACCGGTTGTCGGCGGCGGCCTGATCTACACGTCGTCCGGTTTCGAGGACCCGACGATCCGCGCGATCCGGCTCGGCGGGAAGGGCGACATCACGAAGACTCATATCGCCTGGGAACAGAAGAAAGGCGTGCCCGCGCTCCCGTCGCTGCTCTACGTCAAGCCGTACCTCTACACAATCACGCGTGACAACATCCTGCACTGCCTTGAGGCCGAAACCGGTGAGATCGTCTGGATGAAGCGTCTCGAAGGCGTCCACTCGGCGTCACCGGTTTACGCGGACGGCCGGGTTTACATCCTGTCCGAAGACGGCGTGACGCTGGTTCTGAACCCCGGCCCGAAGTACGACGAGATCGCCGCCAATGAACTCGGCGAAACCTGCCTGGCGTCGATGGCGGTCTCGCACGGCCACTTCTATATCCGCTCGGCCGAGCATCTGTTCTGCATCGGCGCAGCCGTGAATGAATAGCCCGAACGCACTGGCAGGGACACGTGTTTGACGCGTCAGGGAAGACCGTCACCTTAACCAGCGAGGGGCGATCTGGTCGGGTTCGTCGGCGGTGCTCAGCCAGTGCAGCAGGCGGCCTTTCAGTTCGTGGACGATTTCCTGGTGAGTGGGACTCTCGGCGAGATTGGTCTCTTCGTCGGGGTCGTTCTGCAGGTCGTAAAGTTCCGCGCCGTTGCCGGGGTAATAGTTGAGCTTCCAGCGTTGCGTGCGAACCATTTTGGCGTCGGGGTGACGTACGCCCTTGATGCCCTGGCCTTTGATGAATTCAAAATCGAGGCTGCCGCTGGTGATGACTTCCGGGATGACGTTTTCACTGAAGACGCATTCGCGCGGTGAATAGCGTCGGTCGGATTCGGTGATCAGCGGAACCAGGCTGCGGCCCTGATTTTCGTACGGCTCGTCAAGTCCCGCGAGTTCAAACAGCGTCGGCAGGACGTCGACGGACTCGACCAGTTCGTCGTATCGTGCGGCGCGGACAGCACGCGGATACCAGACAATCAGCGGGACGCGGACAGAGGCCTCGAAGAAGCAGTTCTTGCCCTGCAGGCCGTGTTCGAGGAGCTGGTCGCCGTGATCTGAGCTGAAGACGACGATGGTGTTTTCGGTGACGCCGGCTTCCTTCAGCGTCTGCATGATGAGACCGACTTCGCGGTCAATGTGCGAGATGGCTCCGTAATACGAACGGTACATCCACTGCAGCCGCGTGCGGTCCGTGTCGTAAACCGGGCGACCGCGCAGGATCAGCAGCCGCAGCGGAAGTGGGAGCTTCTGGATCTCGTCGAGCGTTGCGGCCTTCGGCAGTGGAATGTCGACGTTGTCGTACATCGAGTCAAAGGGCTGCGGCACTTCAAATGGCGAGTGCGGCTTCCAGAACGAACTGAACAGGAAGAATGGCCTGTCTCCGGCGGCAAGCTGGCGAATGTAGTGGCGGGTTCGTTCTCCGACCCAGGTGGTCTCGGAATACTTCTGATCGATTGCCTGGCGGAAGGGGTTTTTGCCGGGTGGAATGTCTTTCGCCAGAGCCCGGTAGTAGACGTCGTTCTGTGGATCGTTCGCTTTCCGCCACGCTACGTAGTCTGAGTACTGATCGAGCGGCCCAACGGCGTCGTGCAGCTCGACGAAATCAAAACCGGTCCGCTTCGCTTCCTGAGCCGTCGGCGGGTAGTAGTGTAGTTTTCCGACCGACGCTGTCGCGTAGCCGGCCTGTTGCAAACGAGCCTGCATCAGCACCTCACCGCGGTCGAGCGGCGTGTAATTCACTCGGTTGCGGTGCGAATGCGGATAGCGTCCGGTGAAGAAGCTGACTCGCGACGGCACACAGACGGGAGCCTGCACGAAGCAGTGCGTGAAGTTCGCGCCGGATTCTGCGAGGCGATCAAGTTCCGGCGTTTTGATCAGCGAGTTGCCGTTCGCTCCCAGACAGTCCCAGCGATGCTGGTCCGTCATAATGAAGAGGATGTTCGGTCGCCCCTCACGAGGTTGTTCGGCGGCCAGTGACCGGGCAAGGCGGCAACTCAGCAGAACGAGGACGACGGCGAGTCGAACAGTGGACTTACTCATTGAAGGAACCTCTCCGTCATTTGGGCTTCTGCCAGATTCGATCGCTCAATTCGTCGCAGGTACCACCTTTCGAGTGGCGCAACCAGAGCGTTTCAGACCGGCAGTGGCAGGCTGACTTCAGAGCCCGAAGCGACTGAGATCTGACCGGCTTCGAGGATCTCCTGGACGTCGCGGCAGACGCGGTCCTGGCACATCGACAGGAAGGGCTCGCCGGTTCGGATGCCGTGCAGAAAGTGCGCGGCGGAGTCGGTCAGGTGAGACGCTGCAGGCGGTACCTCGACCTCCTGGCCGTCCGGGTGTTCCTCGGTGGCGAGAAACAGCCGGCCGCCGACGCGGGGTTCGAGCAGCAGCGTGCCTCGGGTTCCGTAGAACGCCGTGGTGTAGGCCGTCAGTTTGCCGATCTGCGTCCACGAACCTTCGGCCGTTGCCATGCCGCGCGGGTAAGTCATCACGAGCAGAGCGTTGTCTTCGACGGTGATATTTTCCTTGCAGAATCGGCCGGTGATACCCGTCACGCGGCTCGGCATTCCCATCACCGCTCGGGCGAGGCACGCTCCGTAACAGCAGTAATCCATCAGAGCGCCGCCGCCATTGAGCGACTCGTCAAACAGCCACTCGCAGAATTGTCTTGAGCAGCCAAGTTCCGCGGGGCCTGCATGAGCAGCCCGGTACTTAACCTGCCAGACATCGCCGATCGAGCCGTTTGCCGCCAGTCGCAACGCGTGTTGCAACTGCGGCCACCAGGCAAACGGCCAGTTGACCATCACGCGGACGTTTTGTCGACGGGCCTCGGCAAGAAGCTCGTCAGCTTCGTTGAGTGTGCTGGCCATCGGCTTTTCGATCAGCACATGCCGACCGGACGCGGCTGCTTCGGCCGCATACTGCGCACCTTCAGAGTTACTCGAAAAAACGTAGACGGCGTCGACTTCGACGGAATTGAGTAACTCAAACGGATCGCTGAGCACTGGCCGATCGAACTCGGCGGCGAATTTGCTGCACAGCTCTTCGTCGAAGTCCGCAGCCGCGACGAGTTCGGCATCGTCGCGAGTGACCAGAGTTTCCAGGTTACTCCACACGTGATCGTGTGAGAGTCCGAGGACGCCGATACGGATACGGTCAGACACGGTTGCGGCTCCGTGAACATGGCATGTGAGAATCGTTTGACCCGCAGCCGCAGGCGACGGCGCTTCGAGACACCGTCGCCTGCGGCTGCGGGTCCAACCAGCCTGGGCCTTGCTACTGCGTCGAGATTGCCTGGGCGATTGGTCGCAGAACCTGATCGACGACGCATTGTTCGATCAGCTCTTCGCTGTGAGCCCGCAGCGACCGCAGCGTATCGATGAACGTCGTGTCCGGGCCGAGGCTGCCGTACTGCCGGACCGTGAAATAAACGCTGATCTGATCTTCGGGGAAGTCGCCGCGCCTGACCTGATAGGCATTCGTCCGGGTTTCGACCATCAGTCTCGCCTGCCGCCGGCACGACTCTTCAAGAGCGATGGTGACACAGGGCTCAAAGTTAAGCACCTGAGCACCGGGGATATTGACGAACGACTCGTTCGACGGACTGACGCCGAGTGCCTCCGCGACGAGCTGATCGTGATTGCCTCGATAGATAAAATCGAAGCCGACCAGATAATCGAGCGCTTCACAGTCAAGCTGGCTGACTGAGAGCATGTACGGGACGAGTTCGAGGACGAGTTCGTGCTGCTGCATTGAGTCGTCGGCGGAGTGCGGATTCAGGTGCCCCGAGCAGATGCGTCGCGGTTCGATCGAGACCCAGCGCTGCTGGCCATCTTCCTTGTCCTCTTCGAGGACGAAGTCGCCGTTCTCGCGCTGAAAGAAATTCCGCATGGACGGAAAGCTCTTCTGGAAGCGTTCGAGAAAGCTGAGCACGGTGTCGCGGCCACTCGGCAACTGCATCTCGGTGCTGAGATTCATGTTGCAGTAATAGTCGTCCGCGAGCTGCGAGTAGAACATCCAGGGCCTCGTGATTCAGTGCCGCGACGTGTCAAAGATCGCTCGCGAACAGATACTCCGGAACAGGCACGTCCGCTACAGTCCTCGGCGGCGCGGCGGATTCTATCCCTGTCGATCAGTCCGGTCAAAAGGGGCTCAGCGGCCAGAACGCGGCGATAGCGGACGACTTCTCTTCAGCATGAAAGGACGAGTACATGGCGACGTATGGAACGATTTCAGGAAATCCGCTGATATCGACTCTGGAAGCTGACATTTTCGAGACTCGATTCGGCTGGTTTGGTCTGCTTGGACACGACGGAACGCTGCTGCGTATCAGCATCGGTGACGCGACGCCCGACGATGCACTCGGTCATCTGACCGCAGCGGAAGAAATCCCACGGTTTGAAGTCGAAGTTGCTGACTGGTTTCCGGCGTTACGCGAACGGCTGACTGCGTACACAGACGGCGAGGTTGTTGACTTCGAGGAAATAGAACTGTCGTGGCCGAAGCCGTTGACGAAGTTTCGTCGGCAAGTGCTCAACATAACGCGACGGATTCCACGCGGGTCGACGCGCACCTATGCAGTTGTTGCCGCGCAGGCCGGGTCACCGGGAGCAGCTCGGGCGGTCGGTACGGCGATGTCCAGTAACCGGTTTCCGATCGTCATTCCATGTCATCGCGTCGTGGGGTCAGGAGGCGGGCTCGGCGGTTTCACATCGCCGCAAGGGACAGATCTCAAGCAGCGGCTGCTCGACATGGAATCGGGTGCTGACTGAGCGAGATCGGTTCCGTCGAACTTTTCCGGTTCGACTCAGTAGTTTACTGGGCTGCCAGTGAGCAGGTCGCGGGGATTTCCGCTCGCTCAATCGAGCCGTCAATTTGCGAATGTCGGCGCTTCCGGCCGGCGGAATACGCTCACTACAATCGGGAACGCTTCAGGGATCAGTTGCGTCACCGTTGCGAAAAAGTTTCCGGCGAGACTTTCGCCGAATTCCCTGAGACTGAAAGCGGCACTTGAAGCCTTGATCACATGGCACGGTCGAGATTGTCACTCACCACCGAATTTCACTGGATCGTTGATATGAATGTTGACTTCGTCCGCCCGAGTGTTTCTGACCTGATGCTCCACCTGTTTGAGCGTCCGTTGCACCCGGAGCTGTTCGAAGTCTGTCGTGAAGACAAGGTGGTCCAGCCAGGGTATTCCGCTCAGATCCGAATCTGTGACAGCGGCCACCTGGTAACCTTTCAGACGGGACGGACGGTGCTGTCAGAGCTGGTGACGCGACGTGGGCAGCCGCTTCCCGAACGGAACGAACGGTTGCACCGGGCATTGAAAGGATGCCGCGATGAGTCCGTCAAGCTCGCCGGCTCGATCGACTATCACGTCAGTTTTCAGGTCGAAAAACTGCCGCCGGAAGTGTTCCTCACGCTGCATGAGGAACTTCTGATCGACTGCCAGCACGCACCGATTGCTCACTCGTTCGGATCGGCGAATCGACTCGCCCCGGCAGCTCTGAGCTTTGTGCAGACTGACGTCTGGGCGCACAGCCTGCTGATCCACGCCTTCCATACATTTCCGGAAGACTGTGCGATCGTCAAAACTCAGTCACTGTTCGAGCTTTAGGCGCTCGCGCGATGCTTTCGCGCAGCGCTGCCGCGATCTCACAGCTTCCCCCGCTGGCCGTTAGACGGCGTCTGATTTCAGCCGTCGTTACAGCATCCTCCGGTTGCGAGAGTTGCAAACCTCGCAGGGATTGCCATAAATCCGGTGAGCCCGCCAAAAACAGGCAGATTGCTATTTCCCCGGTTCGACGTCCGTCTGTATCAGTTCGTTGCGGTACGTCGATGGGCCATGTTTTCGATGTTGCCGAATGGCGAGTTTGAAGCAGGGAAGCCGGCGAACTCGTGATAGAAATCCGCTGAATCCCGCCTCGGTTGTTCCAACCCGCCGAATCCTCACTCCATTACTGACCGATACCTTCAAACGGAGCGCGAAACGGAATGACTCGACATTCCGCATCTCGCCCGCACCCGATCTCCCTCCACTCCATATTGAATCGTCCGCTCTGGTCGGCTGTCCGATCCCCGATGGCCGTTCGTCGACGCTGTTGATCGAACCTGGGAATGCGATCTGCGACTGGAATCGGACACTTCGTTGAGTATCGGACAATCTGTGCCATGACCGACTGATTCATGCTGGTTGTCTGCTTGAACCCTTTGCCTTCTTCACCCAATCGCTCTGAATTCTTCCGGGACAAGTCATGAAAGACCCCAAGACTGCACCAAAACTGGGAATGCTTCTCGGTAGCGCCCTGCTGGCGTGGGCAGTTACCTGCTTCCTGATGCATGGTCCAGTGATCCTGGCCTACGTTGGCCTGCAGGCCATTACGTCCGGAATATTTGCGTGGCAGATGTTCAAGATTCAGGAGTCGCTTCCAAAGCGCCAGCTCGTGACAGATTCAGGAACCGACTCAATCAGTCGAGCCGCCTGAGCCCACATCTCGCAGTATCGTGCCCTGCGTCAGGCTGACTGGCGAAGAGTGTGCGCGCTGAGCGGACCTGTGATCGCCCGATTTCGCCTGAACGGATCGGGCGTTTTTATTGCGCTGACCGGAACAGTGCTGTGATATTTTCTGGACCGAGATGAGTTATTCTAGCGTAACCTGTTTTTTTAAAAGGGGTTATGGCCTCTACTCTGCAGGCTGCAGCAATCCGCTGGCCGAGCCTGCAGGCATGCCGCCGTCGACGGCCCGACGTCATTTTTCTGATTTTTGAATTTCTCTAACTCGCTGGCAGCTTCAGACTTTGGGATCGCCTGGAACGCTATGGCTTAGCGTCGTTCTTCATCTCAGCTTGACAGTCTGGGCGCGAGATTTATCATCCCGCCTCGCTCGTGACCCACCACATCTTGGGTTCAGTTTTGCCAGCACCACAACCGATAGTGTCTGGCAGGTGATTTTACTCATAATCACCCCTGGATGTGCCGGTCGGAGCTCGATCATCTCGTTTCTCAGTTCGGAACTGAACTCACGGAGTTCTTGAGCACCTCAGAGCCACCGGAATCACCCCGGCCAGCTCGTTCTTCTGCTCCTCTCTCGGCATCAATGGATTGGCATGCAGGGAAGCTTGCATGTCGGGATTTGAAAACTCTCGTCAATTTCTGCGGAGATGTTACGCGCCGACATCGGCGACAATCGTGACTGAGCGGTCGCTCAGCTCAGATTCACGATTGACGTTGCTGGATCGCCGTCGACACTCTCAGAAGCATGAATCCATTGGCCGCAGCGAGCGTGGAAGGAACGGTTGAATCATCAACGAACCGTAAGTCTGTCACGAACTCAGAACGGACTCTCATTTCCTGACGCCTGTTTGAGGAGGAGTGCTGGATGCACCGCGACAAGGAGTTCTTTGATGATGACTACGATGTCGATACCCAGGATGGACGCCGGAGTGCGGTTGTGACCGAGGCTATCCCAATGGAAATTGAGCCGAGCTTCTGCCCGGTCGATGTCGACCCGTTCGACACAGTCGACTGGGAACCTCGTACGGCTCAGATCAAAGACGAAAACGGCGGCGTTCTGTTCGAGCAGACCAATTGCCTCGTCCCGAAGGGCTGGAGCCCGCTCGCTACTAACGTCGTCGTCAGCAAGTACTTCTATGGCGAGCCAGGCACTCCGGAACGCGAACACAGCGTCCAGCAGGTTATTCATCGCGTCGCTCGTACCATCTCTGACTGGGGCACGCAGGATGGCTACTTTGCCAGTGAAAAAGACGGAGAGAACTTTTACCGCGACCTGGCGTGGCTGTGTCTGCATCAGCACGGCTCGTTTAACTCGCCGGTATGGTTCAACGTCGGCCTGTATCACCAGTACGGTGTGAAGGGCTCACGCGGCAATTATCGCTACGACGTCCAGACGCGATCGATTCGCCGTCCCGAAACGCCTTACGAGTACCCGCAGGCGTCCGCATGTTTCATTCAGTCCGTCGAGGACAACATGGAGGACATCATGCGTCTGGCTCGCAGCGAGGCGATGCTCTTCAAGTTCGGCTCAGGCACCGGCACCGACCTGTCGACGATCCGCAGCTCGAAAGAGAAGCTCTCTGGTGGTGGCTCGCCCTCGGGGCCGCTCTCCTTCATGCGGGTTTATGACCAGATTGCCGCTGTCGTTAAGTCGGGCGGCAAGACCCGTCGTGCGGCGAAGATGCAGAGCCTCAAGGACTGGCACCCGGACATCCTCGAATTCATCCAGTGCAAGGCCAAAGAAGAGCGAAAGGCCCGCACGCTGATTGAATCCGGCGAGTACGACGCCAACTTCAACGGCGAAGCGTACAGCTCGATCATGTTCCAGAATGCGAACCTGTCCGTTCGTGTTTCCGACGAGTTCATGCAGGCAGCCGAAAATGGCGGCAAGTGGCAAACGAAATGGGTGACCGATCCATCGAAGAACGGCCCCGAATACGACGCCGAAATGCTGATCAATGAAATGGCCGAGGGAACCTGGTTCTGCGGCGATCCCGGCGTTCAGTACGAATCGACAATCAACCGCTGGCACACATGCAAGAACACGGGACCGATCAATGCGTCGAATCCGTGCTCGGAGTACATGTTCCTCGACGATACTGCCTGCAACCTGTCGAGCATCAACCTGCGGAAGTTCACGAAGGAAGACGGCACGTTTGATGTCGCCCAGTTCCGCAAAGCGGCCAGTATCTTCATCACGGCTCAGGAAATTCTCGTCGACCACGCGAGCTATCCGACGCCATCGATCGCTGAGAACTCGCACCTGTTCCGTCCGCTGGGGCTGGGCTTCGCGAATCTCGGCAGCCTGCTGATGTCGATGGGCATTCCATACGACAGCGACGCTGGCCGCGGTATCGCGGGAGCCATGACGGCTCTGCTCTGCGGCGAGGCGTACCGTACGTCGAGCCGGATTTCGAGCTACCTCGGACCGTTTGCCGGCTACCGCGAGAACGAAGAGCCGATGCTCGAAGTCATGGAGATGCACCGCGACGCCACGAACCGGATCGACGAAGCGTGCCCGGAATATCTCCGCAAAGCTGCTCGCGAAGTGTGGGACGAGTGCGTCGAGTCCGGCCGCCGGTTCGGCTACCGCAACGCTCAGGCAACCGTGCTTGCTCCAACCGGAACGATCGCGTTCATGATGGATTGCGACACGACGGGCATCGAGCCGGACATCGCTCTGGTCAAGTACAAGCAGCTCGCTGGCGGTGGCATGATGAAAATCGTCAACCGTACGGTACCGCTGGCTCTGGCCTCGCTGGGCTACAGCGAAGCTCAGATCAACGCCATCATCGAGTACATCGACCAGAAGGAGACGATCGAAGGTGCTCCGGGGCTGAAGGACGAACATCTGCCGGTCTTCGACTGTGCGTTCAAGCCGGCGCACGGAACGCGAACAATCCCGTGGCGTGCGCACATCACCATGATGGCCGCCGCTCAGCCGTTCCTCTCGGGAGCGATCTCGAAGACGGTCAACATGCCGGAAGAGTCGACCGTTCAGGATGTCCGCGAAGCTTACGTCGAGGGCTGGAAGCTTGGCCTGAAGGCACTCGCGATTTACCGCGATGGTTCAAAACAGAGTCAGCCGCTGGCGACGAAGAAGGAAGGCGACCGGAAGAAGAAGGACGAAGTCATCATTCAGACCGGTCCGGTTCGGCGTCGTCTGCCGCGGACGCGTCAGTCGCTGACGCACAAGTTCTCGGTCGCTAATCACGACGGCTATATCACCGTTGGTCTGTTTGAAGACGGCACTCCCGGCGAACTGTTCATCACGATGGCCAAAGAAGGCTCGACCGTCGGCGGTCTGATGGACACGATCGGGACGCTGACCTCGATGGCACTGCAGTACGGAGTGCCGCTGGCCGACCTGGTCAACAAGTTCACGCACATGCGGTTTGAACCGTCGGGCTGGACCGGCAACCCGGACATCCCGAACGCGAAGAGCGTTGTTGATTACATCTTCCGCTGGCTGGGTATCGAGTTCCTGCCGGGCTACCGTGAAGCGAACACGCCGAACGGAACGGCTCATCAAACAACTGAGGAATTGGTACCGGTTGCGACTGTTGCCGAAGCAAAGCCGGCAGGTGTTAACTCGACCGAGAAGCTCTCGGACGAAGTCGCCTCACTGATCGATTCGCATCTGCGGGCCGCAGCGACCCAGCCGGACGGAACGTCGGCGAGTGCCGGTCTGCCAGAATGGGACAGCCCGGCCGCTCGCAGCCAGCAGTTCTCGGGTTTCCAGTCGGACGCCCCGGCGTGCGACAACTGCGGATCGATCACCGTCCGCAACGGCAACTGCTACCTGTGCCACAACTGCGGCAACAGCATGGGCTGCAGCTAACTCAGCCCGAATGACGAGTCCGTTCGTCCGCTCCCCGGCCGGACTCGCCCGTCAGACAGTCAGGTCTCTGCTGACGGATTGGCAGACCTGTCCTGAAAGCACCCCGGTTCCTCACGGAGCCGGGGTGTTTCGTTTTACTGTGAGCCTCCGTCCTGCATGGCGGTCGTTCACTGAACAGCCATGTCAGGGTACGTCTTTACGCACCACCCGACTCAGCAGGCCGAAACGGCACCTCCAACGAAACAGTGCCAAGAACATACTTCTTCATCTGAAATGCTCAGATCGGCCAGCCGGTTTACTAATGACAATGCAGAACAACAGGCTGGTTTATCCGGATCAGAACCGACAGCGTCAGCCGGGCACTGCCTCTCGTGTTACGCCGGTCGCGTTTTTTCCAGAGTACCGGTTCGACCCGGAGTGTGCAGGCGGGAGGCTCGATTCGTGGACGGCTCGGAACGGGTCGGATCGAGAGTCGGTACTCCGGCCAGTTGCAGGATCAACTGTGGACTCACGAAGGCGACGTTGGCAGTGATCATGATCATTCCAAAGGTCATCATACCGAAGCAGAGGCCGATGCCGGCGTGGACAGCGACGGCCATTGCCAGGACGAACGGGCGCAGCCAGCGGTTCCAGACGACGAAGACGTACGAGAGCTCCCAGGCCAGCGTCACGTGGGTCAGTAGGTTGATGATCACCGGCCAGTGGACGAGGCTTGTCAGGTTGACGGTCTGGTATTCCTGATTGCCGATTGCTCCCCAGAACGCCACGCCGCTCCACCACGTCGCCCCTTTCAGCTTCGAGATTCCCGCCACGAAATAGAGCAGGCACAGGTGGAGCTGGATCAGCCGCGTCGCGATGGTGACGGACGGCTGACGGCCGACGGCTGAGGACCGACGGCCGGTTGGCCGGGTGCCACTGCCGGCTTGTCCAGCAGTGAGTTTCGTCTGGACTGAAGCACTGCCGGGCAAGCCGGCAGTGGCACTCTTTCGGTGGGTTCGCCAGGCGTCAATTGACAGCCAGCCGTGACCGGGGTTGACGCTCAGGTACAGCGTCACGAAGCCGAGTATCTGGTCGAAGCCATACAGCGCCGCGGGATTCCGGTTCGCAAAAGAGACTGTCAGAACGAACGTCGCTAACGCAGCGACTCGCGAGAAGCAGCCGACGGTCAGGCACAGCGACGCCGTCAGCGCCAGAGCGTGAACGGCGAACAGCGCGGCGGGGTGCCCGTCGATCAGTGACAGCAGGCTGCAGGAATAGCTGCCGCCGCGCAGGGCGTCGGCCGCCGGTCCGTTCAGCCAGCTTTCCGGACCGAAGAAGTTCGATGAGTTCAGCGCCCAGATCAGGTGGGAATAGAACAGCAGCGTGCCGGTCGCGATACGGATGATGGAAAGTGCCGCCGGGTGGCTCGGCGTAAACCAGAAGCGGTTCCAGCCGTCGACGGAGGCACTGAACAGCGAACGGAACCAGTCGCGGATCATCGGACGGCTCCTTGCTGGCCAAAGGCAACTCGTTTTTCTCCCGAGGTGTACAGCGAGTTTCGATCGAACGTGCCGAGCGGTCGTTCCGCGAAGAGTTCCGGGGCGTCGAGCGGCAGGCCGGACGCGACCTGCTCGGGCGTCGGGATGTAGTGGCGTCTCAGAAAGAGCGTCGCCCGGCTCGCTGAATACTGAGTCATCAGGTGCTTGGCGAACGATCGCGTCAGTTCATCCAGCGCGGCCTGTTGAGCTGGATCGACAGCGAGGCGGTTGGCTGTTTCGCTGAGCATAAAGTGGCGGTGATACAGCAGCCGCGGTGAGTGTTGTTGTGGGTCGGGAAACTTGCCGGTGACCTGCCGGCCGTCGTCGAGCTGCAGTTCGTACCGGATGATGTGGCTCGGACCCGGCTCTGGAGCGAAGAAGTGGTAACCATGATTGAGAAACGCCAGATCAACGTACGGCTGAAAAAATGAGAACACTCGCTGAGCAAGCACCGACGATGGCGCCATTGCCCACGGGGCAGAGACAATTGCCAGCAGGTGCAGGACGAGGATGATCGAGACGACCGATCGAACCCATCGCGACCAGACCGACAAAGTGGCTGGCTCGTCTGTTGAGGAAATCCGCGACGGCGGATTGTCGTGAAGCGGGCCGGTCGCGGTGTCGCCAGAAGACGGTTCGAAAATGTGCGGGGCAATCACGGCAGGCGGCTTCAGTGATTCAGAGACGCAGAAACAGATCCACTTCTCTCTTCGACCACCACGCGCTCGCCGCGAAAGATTTCTCAGCGTCGTTTGATCATGCTGAAACGCGACCGGTTCGTCAGCCCGGCGTTTCGCCTCATTCCGGGCAGGTCACAGTTCCCAACCATCCGGCAGAACGGCTCCCTTCGGCACGACGATGATGCCGTCGCGGACGTTGACGCCGTTAATGTCGCAGTCTGCTTCGATTCCGGGACGCAGGCGGACCTTGCAGTTTCGGCCGATTCGGACGTTCTTATCGACGATCGCGCCTTCGACAATTGAGCCTTCGCCAATACCGAGCGCCGGCAGTTCGCTGGAAAAGCTGCCGTCGGCACTTTCGTAGAAGTCATCTCCCATGATAATCGAGCTGCGGATGCTCGCGCTGTTACCGACATGGCAGCGCAGGCCGACGATCGAATTCTCGATCACGGCGTTCGTTTCGATAAACGCCCCCGGCGCGATCAGGCTGCGGCGGACGGTCGCGTCGAGGATGCGGGCCGGAGCCAGCGCACGGGCTCGCGTGAAGATCGGGTTCCGTTCGTCGATCAGATCAAACGGCGGATGCTCACCGGCCAGCGCGAGATTGGCATCGTAAAACGCTCGGATGGTTCCGATGTCCTCCCAGTAGCCGTCGAACAGGTTGACGTGGACGTTGCGCGCCCGGATCGACATCGGGAAGACTTCCTTGCCGAAGTCGGTGTAGTCGTTCTTCTGCAGCAGTTCGACAAGGCAGTCGCGGTTGAACAGGTAGATGCCCATGCTGGCCAGCAGGCTGCGCCCTTTGCTCGGAATGCCCTGGTGATCGATCCAGGCCGGATCCATCCGAACCATGTCCATCTCTTTGGTCGTCTGCGGCTTCTCCAGAAAACCGTGGACCCGGCCGGATTCGTCGATTCGCATCACGCCGAAGGCTTTGGCGTCTTCGTCGGTGACGGGAAGCGCGGCGATGGACGCGTCGGCTCCTGCGGCCAGGTGGTTTTCGAGCATCGCCTCAAAGTCCATCCGGTAAAGCTGGTCGCCGGACAGCACGAGCACGTAATCGATATCGGGCTGCTGGATATACCGGATCTGCTTGCGAACGGCGTCCGCCGTGCCCTGGTACCAGTTGTCGCCTTCCATCGTCTGCTGGGCGGCAAGGATTTCGATGAATCCATTGCTGAAGCGGTCGAAGCGGTACGTCTGTCGGATGTGGCGGTGCAGGCTCACCGAGTTGAACTGGGTCAGCACGTAAATGCGGTTGATGTCGCAGTTCAGGCAGTTGGAAATCGGGATGTCGATCAGGCGGTAATTCCCGGCGAGCGGTACGGCGGGTTTCGATCGGTACTCGGTCAGCGGGAAGAGACGGGTTCCGCGGCCACCACCGAGAATCAGGCAGACGATGTTCTTTCGCATGGGAGTTTGCCAATGGCTGTGAGAGGGGTGCTTGCGACTCGGCACACTTTCAGGATGATGCCCTTTTTGCGTGACATCTTCCAGCAGCTCAGGTGAATTCCGGATGTGTCATTGCGAATCTGGAGACGCTTCTTCTTTAAGCTGAAACATTTGTCGTGCCGGATCGGTGGATTTCGATGCCTGCCAGCCGGAGGGAGTCAGTGGCGATGTGGGTTAAGGTCTGCGGCATCCGCGACTTAGTGACGGCGCAGCGCGTCTGCGATCTCGGTGCGGACGCGATCGGGCTCAATTTCTTTGCGCCGAGCCCGCGGTGTGTGGACCGATCGGTCGCACACGAAATTGCGCAGGCGATTGGCAATTCCGTCGAGCTGGTCGGACTGTTCGTCAACCACGACCTGACCGACGTGCTCGCGACGGTCGCTGACTGCAGATTCAGGACAGTGCAGCTACACGGCAACGAAACTCCCGAGTATCTCGCCGAACTGACGAGCCAGCGACCGGACCTCCGACTGTTGCGGGCGTTTCGCATCGACGAGTCCGGATGCGGGGCGGTCGCGGAGTACCTCGTCGAATGCGAGCGACTCAACGTTCGCCTGGGCGGGTGTCTGATTGATGCACACGTCAGCGGCGAGTATGGAGGCACCGGGAAGACGGCGCCTTGGGATCTGCTGGCGGATCAGTATGATGCCGCGCGCTGGCCACGACTGATCGTTGCCGGCGGACTGACCCCGGCGAACGTCGCCGAGGCCATTCGCGTCACTCGGCCGTTTGGAGTCGATGTCGCCAGCGGCGTCGAGTCAGCCCGCGGCGTCAAGGACCTCGACCTCGTTCGCAAGTTCATCGTCGCGGCGAGAGCTGCGTCGCATGTCGAGTGACGCGAGTTGAAGGCCGTGCCATCGCAGGGTGCGTGAAACGCACCGAGACTATGCTGGTGAAGGTGCGTTGCACGCACCCTGATACGGGAATTTTAATCATGGCGGAAGTGCAGGCATTTCAGGCGTGGCGGTATGACGTGGGTCAGGTCGGCGATCTTTCGGACGTCGTCGCGCCTCCGTATGACGTAATCGACACCGCGCAGCAGGACGAGCTTTACAAAAAGCATCCGTGCAACTGCGTCCGGCTGATCCTCAACCGCGACGAGCCGACCGACGAAAGCACGGACGACCGTTATGCCCGTGCGTCAAAGTTCTTCCGACAGTGGCAGGAGGACTGCGTCCTGATCCGTGAGCACGAAGCCGCGCTGTACGTCTACCACCAGGAGTTCGAGTGGGAAGGTCAGACATTCGTCCGGAAAGGTTTCCTCGGCCGGCTCCGGCTCGAAGAGTTCGGCAAGGGCAACGTCTTTCCGCACGAGCAGACAATGCCCGGTCCGAAGAAAGACCGACTGGCTCTGATGACCGCCTGCGAAGCAAACCTCTCGCCGATCTTCGGTCTGTATCCGGATGCCGACCAGGCGGCTCAAAACGCACTGGAAGACGCGGCTCGTTCGGTGACGCCGCTCGTCGCGATCGATCATCTCGGTGTGACGCACCGCATGTGGCCGGTGACTGATCCGTCCGTCATCGCTCAGGTGCAGCAGACTCTGGCTGACAAGCCGATCTTCATTGCCGACGGCCACCACCGCTACGAAACGTCGTGCAACTACAAGGCACAGCAGGCCGAAGCCGGCAGACTCGACGACACCTCAGCGGCCAATTTCACGCTGATGATGTTCTGCGGGATGGACGATCCGGGCCTGGCGATTCTGCCGACGCACCGGCTGGTCTCCGGCTTCCCGGAACTCACGGCGGACGACGTGAGAGCAGCCGTCGATGGTCACTTCAGCATTGAGGAAGTCGACAGCGCCGAGACAGCGTGGGCGACGATGGACGCGGAAGGCGATCAGAGTGTCTTCGGCTTCGGGACCCCGGCCGACGGCAAGTGGCTGCTGGCTCGCGCAACTGACACGAGTCCGATGAAGGAACTCGCCCCGGAACAGAGCAATGTCTGGCGAAGCCTGGGCGTCAGCATTCTGCATCGAATGATCGTGGACCATCTGCTGAAGGGAAAACACCCGGACGCCAGGCCGGCTTTCAAGTTCGTGCATCTGATGGACGAAGTGAACGATGCGATGAAGCAGAAGTCGTGTCAGCTCGCGATTCTCGTCATGCCGGCTGAGATCGGTCACGTGCAGGCAATCTCCGAGCACCTCGAACGAATGCCGCCCAAGAGTACGTTCTTCTATCCGAAACTGCTGTCCGGGCTGGTGTTCAATCCGTTGAGTTAGCAATCGCGTCGCAGGATGGCCCTGGCTTCGGGTCAAACAGTTCTGTATCAGGTTTGTTCTGACGAATGTCCGCTCAGCCGCTCGTCTGCGAGTTCATTGTCGAGTCGTTCTTTCGCGGTAAGCGGATCGAAACGTTTCTCGGCAAGCATCTGCGGAACTGGTCGCCATGGCGGCTGCAGCGGATGATTCAGCAGGGCTGCGCGACGGCGAACGACGCTCCGATCGGCTGCGACCATCGGGTGCAGCCGGGAGAGCGGATTAGAATTCGACTGTTCAGCCCGCCGGACCGGGCTCCAGTGGCGGAAGACCTGCCGGTCGAAATTCTGTACGAGGATCCGTGGCTGGTCGTCGTTAACAAGCCGCCCGGCCAGATCGCGCATCCCGGCGGCGATTTCACTGGCCGGACTCTGATCAACGGGTTGCAGCGGCATATCGACCAGCAGTCGCCGCTGCCCGGCATGATCCGGCCTGGCATCGTGCATCGCATCGATCGGCAGACCAGTGGCGTCATGATCGTTCCGAAGGATCACCTCTCGCACCGCAGGTTGACGCAGCAGTTTGAAGAACGCCTCGTCTCGAAAAAATACGCCGCAATTGTCCGCGGCCGGCTGACGCAAGACACCGGTTCGATCGATCTGCCAATCGGGAAGGTGCCGAACCCGACCTGCACGCTGATGTGCTGCAAACCGGTCGCTGTCGATGCTCGCATGGCGCGGACCGAGTTCCGAGTGCTCGAACGCTTTGATGAATACACGTTCGTCGAAGCCCGACCGCTGACGGGACGGCATCACCAGATCCGGATCCACTTCGCCGAGATCGGCCACGCGCTGCTGGCCGACCAGTTTTATGACCACTTTGGCGTGATCAAAGACGGCACACCGATCGAACTTCCGGCGGATGCTCTGGCTGCGGACGCGGCGTCCCGGCCATCTCGCTTGGCCCGCTCAGGCGTCTCCGCTGAGGACGATGACGAGCCAGAATCCGAAGACTCGCCATTCTTCGATCCCGAACTTCCACTTCGCAGGCACGCCTTGCACGCATCAGAAATTCGGATCCAGCATCCGATCAGTGAACTGCCAATGACGTTTAAGGCTCCACTGACCGCCGACTTTGCCGAGACACTGACTCGGCTCCGCGGGACCCCACCGCGCCGCTTGTCCTGACAAACCGTTACAGGCCGAGCACTCGGCAGACAACCGCAGACACGCCGACCAGGTTCAATCGACCGACGTCGCGGAATCCACGGAACTGATTGTCGCGGCCAGACGTCTACTGCCGGATTTTCCCGGAAAGAATCGGCAGTGGTTGCCGTTGTCGATTTGACTTCTTCTGCGTGATGGCCGGCTGCCGATCCTGCAGGCAGCAGCGACCAGGCAACGTCACTGGACGAGGCAGTCTATGTTGAGCCATTTCCCGGTACGGTTATTTCGGACCGTTGTTACAGCCGTCAGTACTCGACCTTCCTGTCAATGATTCATTGTCTGACTTCCTGCAACTGCTCCGCAGTGTCCGCCTCCGGGTGGCACATTCATGGGGTTGCGTTCCGGCGCAAGTCGGGACGTTGTGTACCGCTGGTGAGGAATCGACACACTGCCCTGTCTGCAGCAGAACTGAGAGGATTTCCGTTCGCTCGCAGTCTGAGTCTGGACATCGAAACCAGCCAGTCCTTTTACGTTGCCAGTCCGCTGGCGCAGTCATTACCGTGGCGAGTTCTCTTTCTCGGCGGTCTGGGCAATCTGACCAGGCTTCCGTTGCAGGCGGATCAGAATGCAGGGGTGTCGCATTCTGCTCGCGCGCACTTCGGGCAAACCAACGCTGCACCGCCGCAGCTTCTGTGGACTTCCAGACGGAACTCCTGACGTCAGCAATCTATTTCACTCGTGGGGCTTGTCCAAATGCTGTTCACTCCCTGGCTGAGCACGTTTCGCAACGCAGTCAAATCACGTCGCAACCTTTCCCGTCGCGATCAGCAGGTCCGGCTGCCGCAGGTGTCTGAACTGCTTGAAGCTCGAACGTTGCTGACATCGCCTCAGTTCGTTTCCGTCAGCCCGAACGTTGGAGAGTTTGTTGTTGACGGACAGGTTCGCAGTGAAGCTCCGCGTGAACTCGTACTGCAGTTCAGTCCCGGTCAGACCATCGACAGCACGACGCTGGGAGCGATTCAGATCACAGCCGCCGGACACGACGGCGAGTTTCGTCCAGCCTCCGAACTGACCGACTTCGGCACTGGGGGGGCCGTTGTCGTCCGCATTGGGACAGTCCGGCTGGGTGCTGCTGAAAACGGCACTCAACTGGTGATTGATTCGGTCGACAATCTCGGCAATGGACCAACGATTTCGTCGAGTCCCGGGATGATCGCCCTGACACTCGATAACAACATGGTCCTGCCAACGACCGCGGCCGACCTGATCGATTTTATTACAAACGACACCACTGCGAAGTCTCTGCTGAGCATTGAACTGCTCAGCGGCAACGTGAACACGGACATTTCCGGAGCGGCTCAAACGTTGACGCTGGCCGGGGCCGGGGCCGCGACAGCTCACGACAGTTTCGGCGTGAGCGATCTGACAATGCAGTTTCGGGCGCGCAATGCGAGTCTTGATGGCAATCTGATTTCGCTGCAGTTCCTGCGTCGCGATCTGGGCAGCAGTTCGTCAGCACCTCTGGTCAACGTCGTCGGAAATCGTATCGAGGTCACACTGAACGACAACACGATGACGCCGACAACCGCCGGTGATCTGCTCACGGCGATTTCCGGAAATGCCGCCGCCGATGCACTGATCACGGCTGCGGTGTCGTTTGGTGATCCGGCCACCAGTCTTGCAGCTCAGCCGGACGGTACTGTGCTGCATCTCAGTGGCGCTGATGCGGTCATGATTCCTGGTTATCGCGGCGTTAATCCAGACAGTCAGAATGAAGTCTTTTACCGTTTTGCGGAAAACCTGACCGACGATGACTATCGAATTCAGATCGTCGGGGCCGGGGCCAGCCCACTGACAAATACCAATGGTGAAATTGTCAATAACGGTACTGACAGCAGACTGACATTCACACTTGATCTGGGAGCCCAGGTCGAAGGTGTCGTCCCGCAGCCGGTCCTGCGTGACCAGAAGCTGACAGTGAATTCTGTCGCCGCGGTCGCGGACGGCGACATGTTTCTGCTTGATCCGGGAACGCAGACGGCGACGTTTGGTGCGGCCGCTGACGATTTTGGTTCCGGTGGTGCCGCAACCGTGCAGTTCACCGCGGTGGAAGGAGGCACGGGCGGTAACGGCATCCGGATTAACGTGCTCACCTCCAACCTGGGCATAGGTGTGACTCCGACCGTCACGGTCGACGGCAGAACGATCAATATCACCGTCAACTCACTGGCCGGGAGCGAGTCAACGGCACAGGATCTGATCGATGCCGTGACGGCCAGTGCCGATGCCAGCGCACTGGTCACTGTCTCCCTGGCCGGCGGCAGCGGCGCTGCCGCAATTGGTGCCACCGCTCCCATGCTGACGTCGCTGGTGACAAGCGGTGCCGCCGATGTCTTTGTATTTGAATTCAACGACACGTCGAATGATGTGACTCCCGGTGGCGGTGTCCGCAGCGGAAACATCGCGATCAATTTCGACAAGACATCGACGTCACCATCTGCCCTTGCCACGCTGATTCGCAACGCGATTAACTCAGTCTCCACGGAATCACGCGGAGTGACGGCGGCAGTCAATGCGAACGTTGTCACTGTCAGCGGAGCCGCCTTTGACCCACGGCTTACGCTCAGCAGAGCCTCCGCCAGTTCGATCGCTCTGGCCGCCGGAGGCATTCGGCAGATCGACGATACGATCATCGTCTACTTTAACAATGACACGCTCGATCGAACGCGGGCGCAGGATCCGAAGTTCTACCGCGCCGTCAACGTCGACTCGGCGAACCAGGATATTCTGCTTCCCGCTACGGTCACGTACTCCAACACTGAGAACACTGCTGTTCTGAAGTTCGCCAGTAGCTTGCCGACTGGCGTGCAGTTCCGTCTCGATACCGGCACGTCAAATGAGGGGAACGGGACGATCACTGATGCTCTCGATGCGGGAACCATCTTTGCCGACAGCAGCTTTGAGTTCACCGCGTTTCTAGGCGCGATCAATGGTGTCAGCACCGACGTCAATGATGTCGATCTGTTTTCATTCAACCTCACGTCGACTGGTGATGCAACGGTAACGGTTGCGCCGGTGGCTGGCCTCGACACCGTTATTCGACTGTTTCAGACCGATGGAACTCCGGTTGGCGTGGCCGTCAATACGGGCGCGGCAGGCGCAACCGACACGTTCACGTTTTCCAGTCTGGCAGCCGGCGATTACATCGTCGGAGTGTCTTCAAACGGCAACGACATGTATGACCCCGTCGACGGCTCGGGTACCGGCGGGGGCAGCGGATTTGGATCCTATAAGCTGACTGTCAGCACGACGCCGTCAATTTCCGCCGACGATTTCAACTCAAGTTTTGATCTGGCAACCGAGCTTGGACGTCTGGGTCTGTCCGAGACGGCATTCAGTGGTGCCATTACGCCACAGACCCACATCCTGATGCCACCGTTGCCAGGAGCGGGCGAACCAGGACATCGGGACCTTCCGCCAGGACAATTCAGCGTCGAAACAAATCACGGAGTATCGACCGGTACAGACCCCGTCACGCCGGGGCCGATCGCGACGATCACGTTCAATTTTCCAGACGTGTACGGGCTCGATGTGCAGGGCAACATTCTGCACAATGTGATCACTGCAAATCAGAAGCAGCGCGCCCGGGAAATCTTTGAACTGTTCTCCTGGTATACCGGGCTGCAGATTCAGGAAGTCAGCTCGAACGTTCTTGGGGCGGCATCGATTGCGGTTATCACCGGCGACGTTCGGGCTGTCGAGCCGACACTGCCTCCCAATAACGTCGGCGGTATCTCGGATGGTGGTCGCGCCATCATCAACGCCAACATCAACTGGGGACAGAGCGAATTTGGCGGCGCCTGGATGGGAACCGCTCTGCACGAAATCGGCCACTCACTGGGACTTGGCCACTCGTATGACATTGTGTCCACTCAGGGGGGGGCTGAGACTCCAACGAGTGGCGCATCGGCATTTACGGTCGAAAACTTTTTCACGGGGGAATACGACTACGAACACCTGCTCAGCCTGTACCGGCCCGACGCCAGCGACATCGACATGTACCGTTTTACGCTCGATGAAGCTGGAACCGTCACTGCTGAAATCCGCGCTGAGCGGGATAACTCAAATCTGGACTCCAATCTCATTCTCTACCGGGAAGAAATCATCGGAGGCCAGACGGTCCGGAAAGAAATCGCCCGCAACGATAACTACTACTCGAACGATTCGTTCCTGAATCTCAATCTGCCGGCTGGCACGTACTACATCGGTGTGACAGCTCACGGCAATGATCTTTACAACCCGTCCATTGAAGACAGTGGCCAGGGCGGAACAACCGATGGTGCTTACACACTGTCGCTGAATTTCTCGACATCTGCGAACAGCAACATCCTGGATGAAACCGGAACCCGTTTCGACGGAGACCGTGACGGCGCCGCCGGCGGGAAGAATCAGTTCTGGTTCCGTACGGACAATACAATTTTCGTCGACAGTACTTATACCGGCGCTGAGACAGGTTCAGCGGCACAGCCATACAACGAAATTGACAAGGCACTGGCGGCAGCCGGACCGGGAGATATTGTCCGGATCATCGGCAACGGCGGCGCTGACAACGACGTCACGACACTGGCCGACAACGATGCCTACCTGGTCGGACTGAGCTTCGCGGGTAATCCACTGCAGGACGGAGCTGAATTCAAGGTTCCGCAGGACGTCACCGTGATGATCGACGCCGGCGTCCTGATGAAACTCCGGGGCGCCGTGATCGACGCGGGCACGTCGGCAGTCGGAGTGGATCGCAGCCACGGGGCCGTGCAGGTTCTCGGTACACCGCATCAGGAAGTCTATTTCTCGTCCTACCGTGACGACGCCAAGGGCGGAAACAGTGACGGAGTGAATGGACCGGCGGCTCCTGGCGACTGGGGCGGGATCGTCTTCCGTCAGGATTCTGATTCCGCGACTTCGGGCGTCTTTCTGAACGTCGTTAACCACGCGACCATGGAATACGGCGGCGGCCAGGCGAACGTCGACTCGGTCGTGCAGACGTTCGATCCGATTCATATGGTGAGTTCGCGGCCGGCGGCGACCTTTAACACGATTATGCGTAGCGCCAACGCCGCCATGTCCGCCAACCCGGACAGCTTCGATGACTCGCTCAACCGAATCGGTCCGGATATTTATGGCAATCTGATTGTTAACAACAGTCTGAACGGTCTGTTCGTCCGGATTCTGACTCAGTCCGGTGTGCCGGTGGAGCGTCTCACCGTTCAGGGGCGGTTCGATGACACGGACATCGTCCATATCGTGACGGAAAACCTGCAGGTCGAAGGTTCGCCCGGTGGACCGCTGGACGGCGTGGCCCGACTGTCCGGACGACTGGCGATCGATCCCGGAGTGATTGTCAAACTGCAGGGGTCTCGCCTGGAGGCCGAACGGGGTGCATCAAACATCATTGCCGAAGGCACGCCTCAGGATCTGATCCGCTTCACGGCTCTGCGAGACGACCAGTTCGGTGCTGGCGGAACATTCGACACCAGTAACGACGGCGGTACTGTTCCGGTTCCCGGCGACTGGGGCGGGTTCATGTTCAACCCGACGTCCGGCGGCAGTCTTGATTACACATCGATCACCTACGGTGGCGGATCGACGCCGATCCTCGGCGGTTCCGACAACTTCAACGCTGTAGAAATCGTTCAGGCGCAGGTACGAGTCGCGAACAGCTCGTTTGAGAACAACGCGGGAGGACTGGCGACGTCTAACCGGAATGGCCGCGGTGGTAATGATTCATCAACGATTTTCGTGCGTGGAGCACAGCCGGTCATTGTCGGAAACACTTTCCGGGGCAACGTCGGAAACGTGATCAGCATCAATGCAAACTCGCTGAAGTCAGATCAGTTGCCCGACTACGGGCGGTCAACGGGCTATCAGGACATTACGTCGGCGTTCGTCGTCAACGCATCGGGCAGCGGGATGGATTCACCGCTCGTCTTTGCTGATGCCCTGTCGCGTTACTTCGATAACTCAGGACCACTCGTACGCCTCAACCTGATGGACGGTAACGGCACGAACGGCATGAATGTCCGCGGCGAGCTGCTCACCATCGAAAGCGTGTGGGACGACACCGACATCGTCCATGTGCTGCGCAGCGACGTCGTCGTCAGCGACCTGCACGTCTATGGCGGTCTGCGACTGCAGTCCAACGAGTTCGGCAGCCTGGTTGTCAAGGCGACCAACGGCGCTCAGCTCATCGCGACCGGCGATCCGCTGGACATTGCCGACCGGATCGGCGGAACGGTTCAGGTCATTGGACGACCTGGGTTCCCGGTCATCTTAACATCACTCGCAGACGACACTGTGGGAGCCAGCTTCGATCTGAATGGCTTCCCTCAGACGGACACCGACGGGGTCGTCGCGACGCCAGCTCCGAATGACTGGGGTGGCATCGAACTCCGCCAGTACAGCAATGACCGCAACGTAGCGACGATTCTTGAAGAAGAGTCAGTCGCAACGAACGGGAATGAAGAAAACAACAATCCGGCAAAAGCTCAGTTTCTCGGAGTGCTGGCCCCGAACGAAAACAGCGGCGACGAAAACCGACGCCTCGGATTTGAAGTACACGGCTTCATCAGTGGCGACGATCCCGGTGACACCGACGTCTACAGCTTCCAGGCCATGGGACAGACAGAAGTCTGGCTGGACATCGACCGGACGACGGACTCGCTGGATACCCAGATTGAGGTAATCGACTCGCTGGGTAACGTCCTGGCGCGGGCTACGAACAACGTTACCGGTGATGATGCCGGAACGTTCCTCATCGAGTATCCACTGACCAAAGCTGACTGGCTGGGTGGCGATTACTACACCAGTAACTACCTCGACGCCGGCATGCGCGTCGTACTGAATGGTTCCGGGGCTGCTCTGGGAACGTACTTCGTACGCGTCACCAGCGAAGGTGGTCAGACGAGCGGCCGGTATCAGATGCAGATCCGCGTCAACCAGGTCGACGAAAAACCGGGCTCGACGGTCCGCGGAGCTGAGATTCGCTACGCAACCGTTGGTGTGAATCTGGTTGGTCTGCCCGACCACTCACCACTGCTCGGCGAATCCGCCGAAGACACCACGGTGAACGGGGCTCGCGACCAGGCTCAGGATATCGGTCATCTGCTGGTCGTGGATAAGAATACGATTTCCGTGGCTGGCAATCTGAGCGCGGCTGACGATATTGACTTCTACACCTTCACCGTCGACTTCGAGCAGGTTCAGGCGATTGGCGGCTTCAGTGACGGCGGCAAGACATTTGCCACCATTTTCGATCTCGACTGGGCCGACGGAATTGGTCGTGCTGACACTACGATTGCTGTTTACGACGTGAACGGCCAGTTGCTGTATATCGGACGCGATTCAGACATCGCGGACGACCAGCCAGCGCCCGGCCAGGGCAACGACCTGAACGATCTCAGCCGCGGTACGGTCGGCAAACTGGACCCCTACATCGGTCCGGTTCTGCTGCCCGCTGGTGCGACCACGACACAGCCGGAAGTGGAAGGTGTCTCACAAACACCGCCGTCAACCGAGACCCGGTATTACGTTGCGGTCGCGTCCAACGGCCAGTTGCCGACCGTTTTGAATCAGTACTTCGTCTCAAACGCGGCGGCACCGTTGACCCGCCTGGAACCGGTCAATTCAGTCGATCGTGTCGTCGAAGACCATATCGGCTTCACGGGTTACACCTCGAATGGCGTCCCGGTTACCCCAACGACTGACCTGCCACTGTTTGACATCACGGACGAAATCACTCTTCAGGCCAACGTAAAACCGTTCACGCTCAGCGATGTGACACTCTTCGTGTCCGTTGGCGGCGGCTTATACACAATCGACCCGTTTAATGGCGGGTTTGAGACGTTTGTTGGAAACCCCGGCAACAACACCGGCGACCTCGACATGCGCAGTGACGGGCGTCTCTACAGCGTCAACGGGTCGGGTAACAACGGCGGAAGTGAAAGCACTCTGATCGAATTGAACACCGGGACTGCCGGTGCGATTACATCGCAGTCCGACGGCATCCCCGGCGTCAATGTGAACAGTCCGACTCAGCAGCAGAATAATGCCGGCACGGTCGATGCTGTCGTGTTCCGCCGGAACAACTTTGCCAGCTATGACCGTGTTTACTACGCCGTGCGGAGTGCCGACATTTCAGGAAGCACTCCAGGCGTCTCGAAGCTCTATCGCGCGACATCAACGGGTTCCGCCTCGTTCACACAGAATGCTAACGGAGCAATCGGAACCATCCAGGATATGGCCATGACGATCACGACGATCACCAGTGGCCTGGAGTTCTTCAATGGCATCCTCTATGGAGTGAGCGAGGGCGGACAGTTCTATCAGGTTGCTGAAGGAAACTCGCCAAACAATTCCAATGGAAACGGCATTCAGCCGTTCCTGGCGTCGAACGTTGTCGATTTCTCTGCCCAGGTCCCGGAAGGGTTTGCCGGTCTGGCGAATGCTCCCGAGAATGTCGAGAACGGGACCTATGCCAATCTGCTGTTTGCAATCTCGACCTCCGGGCGGCTGGTCGCCATCGATCCGGCGACGGGTACGCTGAAGCAGATCTTTGACAGCAATGGTGACGGTGTTGCCGATACCGACGTGCTGACGACATTCCTGCCATTTGCCACGGGCCTGGCGTTCAGCCCGCTGGATATCAATCTGTGGCATCCGACCGAGACTCGGGGTACCGATCCAGGCCACGGGATCAACGCATTTAATGACAATACCCGTACTCCGACTGCCGAGACACTGGCAATCAATGGCCGGGCTCTTGACGAAGGCCAGGGAGGCATCAGCTTCTACTTCGGTCTGGAAGAGTGGACCAACTCGCCGATTACGAATGATGCCTATATCGGCTACCAGACTTCGACCGGGCAGCTTGGTGTGCTGAACAGTACGTGGCAGCGCGACCTGACAGCCGGGTCGTCGAACGGTTCTCAGATCGGTAATAACTACAACCTGCCGGGCGGAGCCTACGGAAGTCTGCAGACAAACTCGTTCAGTCTGGAAGGATATCGAGGTACCGATAAGCCAACGCTGTACTTCAACTATTTCCTGGAAACCGAAGGTGCGGCTTCGAAAACGAACCTGATGCGGGACAGCGCCCGTGTCGAAATCTCACGCGACAACGGCCTGACCTGGGAACTGCTGGCGACGAACAACTCGACTCCGTCAGCACCCGATACCCCGGACGCCGAACTGCCGGCCTTCCTGTCAACGTCGCGTCTGGCGTCAGACAAACCGAACCAACAGGTGCAGGATTTATTTGATAACACCGGCACCTGGCGACAGGCACGCGTCGATCTCAATGACTACGCCGGTGAAAAGAATCTGATTCTGCGATTCGATTTCAGCACGTCCGGTGTCAGTGGTGACCCGAACAACCCGAGCTACGTCCCCGCCGACGGTGACGCGTTCGGTAACTTCAACAACCGATTAAAAGACCAGAACAACGCCTTTGAAGGGTTCTACGTCGATGACATTATCGTCGGCTTCGCCGAACGTGGCGAGGTAGCGACGTTCCCGGCAACAACGAATGTTTCGACATTCTTCGCAGTGCCGCAGGATCCGGATCCGGCTGGAGATCAGCAGCAGCTCAATGGTGAATACCAGCTTGAGATTCGGCGTGGAGAGCAGTTCGCCTATCCGGTGATGCCGACATTGCCGGACCTCTTCATTTTCAGCACGATCGATACGAACGATCGACTGACGCCGGCTCAGACAATCTTTACCGCCGACGGGCCGTATATAAACGACGGCGACACAATCACCGTCGACGCTGGCGTCAGCATCAACGGATCACCAATTACCGTCACGTTCGAGTTTGACCTTAATGGAGGCGGCGTTTCGGGTACAAACACGCCGGTTGTGTACACGCTCGATTCCGATGCAGCCGATGTGGCTGCAGCACTCGCTGCTGCGATCAACGCGTCCGGGATGCACGATGTCATCGCAGAAGCCTACACCGGCAACACTCAGGGCGACCGGGTCAATATCCTGAATGCCCAACACGTGACAGGCACGCTGACGCCGATCGCCGAGAACATGATCGACGACGGAGTTCTGGTCGATACGGGAGATACTCCGGCCGGCGCTTACGACACCACGCTGACGACCAACTCGCCGGGTTTCTGGACAGCTTTCGCAAATCTGGGAGACAGTGGCAACGGTGACATCGAAGTCGACTACTACCAGGTGCAGCTCAACGCTGGTGACCGTCTGGTTGTCGACATCAGCACCTTCGGCATCGATCTGTTCCTTCGTATTTTCGATCTGTCGACGCTGACGGAACTTGCCAGTGCAGATAACGGCCAGTCCTTGAACGATCTGTTCTCAGATCAGGGGCCGTTCCTGATCTTCAACGCTCCAGCGACGGACACTTATCTGATCGCTGTCAGCGGCGGGAACCCCGGCGTCTCGATGCTGCCGCAGACTCCCAACCGGTACTACGACCCAGCCGTCGATCCCGGCGTGGATCCGACAACCTACGCTCCTGGAGATACAGGATTCTATCAGATCGACCTTGAGGTCGGCCGGCCCGACGTCGTCACGATTGACGCCTACGATCAGGAAAATCCGATCGACCTGGAAGGCAACACACGAAGCCGTGGCGATACCAACCTGCATCGCCAGCAGGGCGTCGTGATCATCGAGAACAACCTGATCCGCAATGTCGGAGATGTCGGAATTCAGGTCAGCCCCGGCGCACGAAACGCTGGCACTAACGTCTCACAGTACGGAGCACCGCGAGCAACGCCAACGCTCAACAACGACAATCTGGTGACGGGCCTGTTTATCGCCAATAATGTCGTGGCTGAAGTCGGTAACGGGGGCATTTCGATTCAGGGTGAGGTAACCGCCGGTGGGGCACTGCCGCAGGCCGCGATTCCGGTTGTCAAGGTTGTTAACAACACTATCTACGGCGGTGCGAGCCGGGCGGCGTTCGGAATCGAAGTCGACAACAATGTGGCGCCGACGCTGATCAACAATATTATTGTGAATACAAATACGGCCATTCCGGTGGCAGCATCGTCGGCCGGTAACGACGGGCAGGGACAACCGCTGACGGTCGTTCAAACAACGCTGTTTTCCAACAACGGCGCGCTCGGCCGTCAGGGAAATAAATCGATCGTCCTCAATCCGGGCGATCCCCTGTTTGTCGATCCGACTACGTTTAACTTCTACCTGGAAGCCGGCAGCCCGGCGATCGATAGCTCGCTGAACACGCTCGGCGAACGAACGGCAATCAGCGCCGTGCTGTCGCCCCTGGGGATTCCGGATTCAGAAGTGGTCGCGCCGCGACTCGACCTTTACGGCCAGCTTCGCGATGATGACCCGAGCCAGAACTCGTTCCCCGGCCTGGGCTCCAACATTGTAAAAGACCGTGGTGCCATCGACCGTGTGGACTTCATTCGCGGAATGGCTGTGCTGGTGGTTCCGGAAGACAACGGAACCGACGATCTTGATCCGACCGATACGGTCGTGCATATCGATCAGCCCTCATTCTTCAATCAGATCATCGTGAGGCTGACAGACCTGGGCATCGGCATCGATGACGCAACCGTCGATCCGACCGGCTCACAGTTCGTGCTCACGCAGACACTTCGAACCGGTACCACTACGCTTGTGGAAGGGACTGACTATGTGTTTGCGTATAACTCCAATACCAATGAGGCAATTCTGACGTCGGTGACGACGTTCCCGCAGGACGCCCGTTACACACTGACTGTCGACAATTCGACCACGTCCGGGATCAGGGACCTCGCCGGAAACGAACTGCTGGGGAACCAACTGGACGGAACAATCCTGTTCAGTCTGCTGGTGACCAATGGGGCTAACGACCCTCCCGTCAATACGGTGCCATCCAGCCAGAGTGTCCCGGAGAATACTGCAGCCGTTCCGACGTCCGTGACTTTCTCTTCGGCGAACGGAAACGCCATTACGGTTGACGATCCAGATGCATTCATCAGCACCAACGAACTGCAGATCACACTGACGGCTTCAAACGGGACAATCTCGCTGTCCAATCCGGCGCTGGTCGACTTTGCGTTCGCCACTGACAGCTACGGCTCGCCGCAGGGAGATGGTGTCGACGATGTCGTAATGACGTTCCGTGGGACCATCACTGCTCTGAATACCGCACTGGACGGCCTCGTCTTTGTCCCGACGCTCAACTTCAATGGCAACGCCGGACTGACGATTACGACCAGCGACCTGGGCAACTTTGGTTCGGAAGTACCGCCAACAGAGATGCTCGATACAGATTCAGTCCTGATTGTTGTCACACCGGTCAACAGTGCCCCGGTGGCGACCTCACCGATGGCGGTAACCGCAACGGAAGATATCGACTTCGACTTTACCAATACGGTGAGTGTCTCAGACGCGGTGGATGGCGATCTCGGAGACATGCTGGTCACGATCAGCGTCGATCAGGGTACGCTGACGCTTTCACAGACGACCGGCCTGACGTTCCAGAACATGGAAACAGGCGCCGACGAAGCGTCAATTTCATTTACCGGTACGGTCGCGAATATCAACGCAGCTCTGACCGGACTGCTTTATCACCCGTACGGTCCGGGAATGAGCAATCTGAATTTCAATGGGACTGCAACGCTCACGCTGACCGTCGATGACCAGGGCAACACGGGAGCTGGTTCGCCACTGACCAGCATGTCTACGACAACGATCACGATTGATCCGGTGAATGACGCGCCGGTGGTCAGCCTCAACGGCTCGGAATTCATGGCCGTCGCCGGGCCCGAGTTCGACGGTCTCGAACGACAGAACTTTGTCTTTGACAACGCGAACGGTAGTCTGATCAGTGTGAGCGATGTCGATACCGCTGAGGATATGACGGTGGACTCCGGGAAACTGGAAGTCACCCTGACCGCCACGAATGGCGTGATTATTCTCTCGTCGACAGCCAACCTGAACATCACGGCTGGAGCGGACGGTTCAACGACAGTGACGTTCGACGGCCTTGTCGCTGACATCAACGCCGCACTCGACGGCATGATCTTCCGACCGGATATGATGTTCGTCACTCCGGACGCGATGGCGGGACCGTTCGGGACAGTTCAGGTCGACGTGAACGATGGCGGACGAACAGGTTCCGGCGGAACGCTGATGGACAGCGAACTGTTTGAGATCAACGTCCGGGAAGTCAACGACGCCCCTGTGATCACGTTCGCGAATCCGATTATGCCACCCCCGGTCAACCTCGGTGACCCCGATGCTCAGGAGTTCGTCAGCGAGGACACGACGCTGACCTTCAGCAGCATGAACATGCCAGCGAATGAGTTCTCGGTCGGTGACTCGCCGCTCGATCCGGTGCCCGGCGTGGGAGACACATTCCAGGTCACACTCACCGTCAACAGCGGGTCGCTGACTCTTTCCGGGATTTCCGGACTGGACTTCAGCTTTGTCATGGACCCTGACGGTGTCGGAACCGGTGACGGGACGGCCGACGCAACGATGACGTTCCGTGGCGACGTGGCCGATATCAACGCCGCACTGGATGGACTGGTCTATACTCCAAATGCGAACTTCTTCGGCGCGGACACGCTGACAATCACCGTAAACGATCTTGGCCATCAGGGAGCAGGCGGCAGCAAGACGGCGACTGGTACGATCGCGCTCACGGTCAACGACGTGAACGACGATCCGCAGATCAATGCACCAACGCTCGTTCAGGCTGTGGAAGACACGCCATTGACGTTTTCGCCATCCGCTGGGAACGGGATCACGGTCAGTGACCTGCTGGACGACCCGACCGGGACGGGAGCGGGCATGTACATGTATCAGTTGACGCTGAACCTGACTGACGGTGACGGAACTTTGACACTTGCAACGACGGTTGGTCTGAACTTCGTATTCTCCGACGCTGACGGAACGGGAACAGGTGACGGTGTTGACGATGTCACGATGACGTTCCGTGGAACAAAAACGGACATCAATGCAGCTCTGAACGGGCTGATTTATACGCCGCCGGCTGGTGTCGACGGTCAGAATCGGTCACTGGACATTGAACTGAACGACCTGGGTAACGTCGGCCTGCCTGGTATGACCGCGGCAACGGACGGCATTGTGAATTCGACGGTGACCATTCAGATCGATGGCAACAACGATGCTCCAGTGAATGTTGTGCCGGGCGCGCAGACGGTTGCGGAAGACAATCCGTTGATCTTCTCAACGGGCAACGGCAACGCGATCACTGTTACGGACCTGGACGCTGGTGGAGGCGTGGTCCAAGTGACCCTGACGTCGACGAATGGTGTGCTGACGCTTGGAAATCCGGCCCTGGTGGACTTTGCCTTTACTCCGGATGGTCAGGGTGGCCCTCAGGGCGATGGTTTTGCCGATGCAGCCATGACGTTCCGCGGCACGCTCGGAAACATCAATACAGCACTGGAAGGCCTGACCTTTACGCCGGTGATGAACTTCGCCGGACCGGCTCAGATTCAGATTAATACCAACGATCTCGGAAACTCGGGCGTCGCTCCCAATAACGCGCCGCTCAGCGACATCGACATTGTCGGGATTACGGTCACGCCAGAGAACGATCCTCCGGTCGTCACAACGCAGGGACCACTGACTGTTGCGGAAGATACGGATGTCACAATCAGCGCAGCAAATGGCAACCGGGTCGCCGTGAATGATGTCGACCTCGGATCCGGCAAGCTGCTGGTCACGCTGACTGTTGATCACGGAACGCTGCAACTGTTCCGAACGACCGGGCTGGTCTTCTCGACCGGTGACGGCATTGGCGATCGGACGATGACATTCAGTGGAGGTCAGACAGCAGTCAATCTGGCCCTCGACGGAATGATCTATACGCCGGATCCAGGTTACGTCGGCATGGACAATCTGGCCGTCATGCTGGATGACCAGGGCAGCACAGGAAACGGCGGACCAATGATGACGTCACAGAACGTCGCCATTACCGTCACTCCAGTCAACGACGCCCCGGCCCTGGGCCTGCCTACGACTCAGTCGATTAACGAAGACGCGACGCTGGTCTTCGCGGCGGTAAACGGAAACTCCATTACAGTCTCCGACGTTGATGTATCTGAGACGATGGGTGGTCAGGTACAGGTTTCGCTGGGAGTCAGTCACGGAGCGTTGACGCTGAGCACGACGTCCGGATTGAGTTTCTCGTTCAGCGACGTCAACGGAACGAGTGCTGGAGACGGAACCGCTGATGCAGCAATGACGTTCCGCGGGACGGTCAATGCGGTCAACGTCGCACTCAGCGGCCTGCGGTACATTCCGACTGCGAACTACAACAGTTCGGCCGGCGCGGAGTCGCTGACTGTCTCTGTCAACGACCTCGGGAATACGGGCAGCGGTGGAGCGAAAACGGCTTCCGGTGCTATCGCGATTAGCGTGTCGGCGGTCAACGACGCGCCGGTCAACTCGCTGCAGATGGCCACTGCGTCAGTTGAAGAAGACGCTCCGATGGGGCCGCTGGTGTTCAGCACCGGTAACTCAAACCTGATTTCTGTTTCGGATGTCGATGTCCTGACCGCACAACTCGTGCAGGTTATGTTAAGTGTCAATCACGGCACGCTGTCGCTGAACGGCACGTCGGGACTCAGTTTCTCATTCAGCGATGCCAACGGGACGGGGGCAGGCACGGGGAGCGGCAACGCCTCGATGACGTTCCGTGGAACACTGGCCGATATCAACGCCGCGCTCGACGGGCTCGATTATACGCCAGCTCCAGACTTCTCCGGCAACGACACGCTGACGGTCACGTCGAACGATCTCGGCCAGAACGGCAGCGGTGGCGCAAAAACGGACACCGACACGTTGATGATTTCAGTCAGCGGCGTAAACGATACGCCGGTTGCCGTCCCCGACAGTTTCTCGGTTCTGGTGGGCGGTTCAGTGACAGGCAACGTGCTGACCAATGACACGGATGTCGACGGTCCGGCGCTCGCCGTCGTCAATCCGCTCGTCAGCCTGCCAACGCATGGCATGGTCAATATGGACTTCGTGACGGGACAGTTCACTTACACACCGGACGCGATGACGACGGCCACGTCGGATTCATTCCAGTACACCGTTAAGGACACCAGTGGAGAATTGAACGCCGTTGGCAACACGGTGACCGTAACAATTTCCATTAACGCGGCGCCAGTTATCACCGGTGGCACTCTGTCCGTTGCTGAAAACTCGGGATCGGGCACGCTGGTCGGCACTGTATCCGTCAGCGATCCCAACATGGACAACGTTTCGCTCGCGATCATTGCCGGGAATACGTCAAGTGCGTTTGCGATCGACAACTCCGGCAATATCACAGTGAATAATCCAGCCGCTCTGGACTTCGAGACATCTCCGACATTTACGTTGACAGTTCGAGCGACCGACGACGCAGCCACACCGGGCAGTTCGGAAGCGACGGTCACGATCAATCTGTCAGACCAGGCCGAAGCGGTCACCTTCGACGCGGCGGACTTTGCTGCAGCCGCGGGGAATGTCACCGTCCGGCGTGACGGGACAAAGGTTCGATTTGTGAACTCGGTGACGGGATTTGACATTCCAGGCGCACCGGCTCACGAGTTTGCCAACGTCACGAGCATCTCGTTCATCGGGCAGACTGGTGGCTCCGACAAGCTGACCGTTGACTTTGCAACGGGCAACCCTCTGCCGGCGGGCGGCCTGAGCTATAACGGTGGTTCCGGTGCCGGCATCGATACGCTGGTGCTCGAAGATGGAGGTGCAGCTTCCTTTGCCAGCGTCACGCACACGTTTACGAGTGGCAGCGCCGGGACAATCGATGTCGATGGCCAGATAATCTCATACACGGGTCTTGAGCCGATCGCTGACAACCTTAGTGCAGCCAGCCGAGTCTTTAACTTCGGCCCGGCGGCCGACAGCGTTCTGATCAGTGATTCGAGCAACGGCGATGGCGTCTCAATGATTTCCAGCATGGGAACGAGCGAGTCGGTCACGTTTGAAACCTCGGGTTCGTCCGTCACGGTCAATCTCGGTGATGGGAACGATTCACTGCAGGCAACCGGCCTCGACAGTACATTCAATGGCACACTGACGGTGAACGCGGGAGCCGGCGCCGACGTCGTCGATTTGTCAGGAATCAGTACCAACGCCATCATCAACGGCGACGACGGCAACGACACCCTGACTGGCGGATCCGGAAACGATCAGGTCGTTGGCAACGCGGGTGACGACATCGTCCGCGGGGGTACTGGAGACGATGTTGTGCTCGGCGGTGCTGGACGCGACACGGTCAGCGGTGGCGCCGGCAACAATGTGGTTGACGGCAACGGCACGTCGTTCGATGTGCTTCAGGAAGACGTCACCGGGACCGTCGTTCTGACCGACGG
Organism: bacterium; assembly: GCA_016124895.1. Lineage (GTDB taxonomy): Bacteria > Planctomycetota > Planctomycetia > Planctomycetales > Planctomycetaceae > JAPOLP01. The sequence goes on along the minus strand of WGMU01000023.1, from coordinate 38,546 downwards.
CCTGCTCACCTGGGACACGGGATCAAATACGCTCAACCGGATTGAGAGTATCGTTCTGATTGGCGGCAGCGGCGATGACAATATCAATGCCAGCGGCTTTACGCAGTACGGCGTGCGGATCGAAGGCGGCGACGGCAATGATTCCATCACGGGTACCGCGCTGAATGACGTGATCTTTGGCGACAGCAGCAATACGAGCATCGTGACTGGCGGAAACGATTCCGTTTCTGCCGGCAGTGGCAACGACATTGTGTTCGGCGGCGTCGGGAACGACCTGCTGATCGGCAATGCCGGCGACGATCAGCTCAACGGTGATGACGGTAATGACCGCATACTTGGCGGAGCCGGCGTCGACACGATGGCTGGCGGTCTGGGCAACGACGACATCGACGGCCAGGGAGCGACTGGCGACGTCATGCTCGTCATCGCGTCCGGCACCACTGTAACGGTCAATGCCGGCAGCATTTCGCACGGGGCAGAAACCGATATTCATAATCGCGTTGAGCGGATCGAAGTCACTCTCAGTGACGGAGCGGATCACTTCAACGGCGGCGACTATACAGGTCGACTGTTTGTTTATGCTTTGGGCGGTGACGACACGATCCTGGGCGGCCTGGGGGCCGACGTGATCTTCGCAGGCGATGGCAACGACATTGTCGACGGACGCGACGGCAACGACATCGTCTACGCGGGTGCGGGTGCGGATGCGGTGCGTGGCGGAGCGGGAATCGATCGACTGATCGGCAATGCCGATGACGATACTCTGCTGGGGTCCGCCGGCAACGATTTCCTGTTCGGCGGAGCAGGTCGCGATCTCATTCTCGGTGAAGATGGCGACGATCTGATCAAAGGTCAGGGTGGACGCGACAATCTTGCGGGAGGCGGCAACGGGACAACCGCGACGGCTGGTGATGTGATTCTGGCCGGGACAGGGGACGTCATTGATGATGCCTTCTCGTTCGACTTTGATGCTCTGCTGATCTGAACGGCGAGTGAAAGACTGGCTCCGGAGTCGTCTGGCTGCGGAACCACAGGCTTGAAACCGAGGCAGCAGGACGGACAACCTGCTGCCTCGGTTCTTTTGTGGCCTGGGAGTGAACGGACCGATCCGACGTCGCGCATCGAACGCCGTGCTTGATTCGTCTGAAATTCGGCAGGACACTGCTGCGAATGGCTTCGAGCGTGAAGCGGCGGGCTCAGACCGTCGAGGACGCCGCGAGCGGGGAGGGCGACGTATGGAGCAGGTTCTGGAACTTCCGGCGGAAGTGCAGCAGCAACTGGATGAGTTACGGGCTCATCTGCGGCGGACGGTGGCACTGCGCGGGTTCGGCCGACTGCTGCTGATTGGAACCAGTGCCCTGCTGGCTGTCACCGTGTCCGATTTTCTATTCGACTTTGAAGCGTCGACGCGTTCGCTCCTGCTGAGTGGTCTGGTTCTGCTGTGTGGAGTGGTCAGCGTTTTCGGCGTTGTGCGACCGTTTTTACGGCGGCTTCCTGATGAAGAAATCGCGGCGCTGGCAGAGCGTCGATTTCCGGAACTGCGGGAGCGTTTGACGTCACTGGTTGAACTCTCCGACGAACGGCTTCCGGAATCGGAACGTGGTTCGGCACTGATGCGTGAGATGCTGCAACGGGAAACCGTTCGGGGCGTCCGGCGCAATGATCTGCTCGATGCGGTTGCGTCGGGCCGCGCCGTCCGATGTACGGTGACCGGAATGTTCGCCGTTGCGGCGTGCCTGTTCTGCTGGTTGCTGTTTCCCGACCCGTCGCGACTGCTTGTCGCGAGGCTCTTCAATCCGTGGGGCAATTACGCATCTGCCGGTCCATTGACGTTTGAGATCACTCCAGGGGATTGCGTCGTTGCCCGCGGAACCGACGTATCGATCGCGGCGTCGATCACATGGCGGGACAAAAGCGATGATCCGATCCCCGAGCCGGTAACGCTGGTCTGGGAGAACGCCGCGGGGCAGGTGGATCGGCGCGAGTTGCGGTTTGATGCTGATGCCAACGCGTTTGTCGCCGTCGTCCCGGATGCTCAGGAGAGTTTTCAGTTTCGGATTGCTGCCGCTCGAACGCGGTCGCAGTCAGTGGCAGTTACCGTTGAAGACGCTCCACAGATCGTGACCGCGTCGCTGGAAGTCACGCCGCCGGCGTATGTCGGTCTGCCACGGCAATCCTTCGATGGCGTGACCGGCGAGATGGCGGCATTCGAGCACAGCCAGTTGCGGTTCAAGCTGACATTCAACAAGCCGGTCGAGTCGGCGGAAGTCGAATGGCTGGGGCCGCTGATCATTCCCAAAGAGGATCGCGCCGCGATCGATGACGCAGCGAACCGCGAATCAATTGAGCGCCACGTCGGTGGGTTTCGTAACGAGTTGACCGCCGTTGACGAATTACCGCGTGTGCCGCTGACGTTGTCGGACGACCGTCGATCGGCATCACTCGAATCGACCGCGACGGTCCAGGGCACACTCGCGTTTCGGCTCGCCGACCCGCACGGGTTGCTGAATCCGGATGAGCCGTTCCGACATCTGAAGATCGAACGCGACCAGCCGCCGCAACTCGAAGTGGCCGGCGGGCAGCAGGACACGGCCCGGCCGTCGGACGTTTATCCGTTTGAGCTGGCAGTGAGTGACGACGTCGGCGTCGAGCAACTCGAACTTCGCATTTCGTCACGCGAGGGGCTCGACGTTGTGCAGACAGTACCGACAGAGGAACTCGGGAAGCGAACGCTGACGCATCGCTTCCGGGTCGATCTGGCGAAGCTCGGCGTTCAAGCGGGAACGATTCTGCGGCTGCAGGCGCGAGCGGCCGATGGCCGGCCGGTGCCGCGGCCCAATGAAGTCTGGTCGGCGGTCCGGTACGTCGCCGTATCCGATACCGGAGACGCGCCGGGCACGAACGACCTGCTCGCGCAGCAGAAGCAGCTCCATGCCGAGTTGCAGGCGATCCGCGAAGGACTGCAGCAGGCGACGGTAGCGAGCGACGAGTTGCAGAAGCAGGCGACTGAAGCTGCAGAGTCGGACAAACCGTTGGCCGGAGCAGAGAAGCTCGATGAGCTGGCGCGGCGCGAAGCCGAGCTGACCGATCGGTTGCAGAAGCTGGCTGAGCAGCTTCGAGAACGGCCGCTGTTCGACAAAGTGGCGGCAACGGCTGAGCGGACGGCGGGCAACGAACTGGCTCCGCTTGCCGATCGTCTGCTGGAAGCTCGCGACGCGCCAGCGCAGCAGCAGGCCAAGACGCTCAAGCAGAACGGTGACGCAACGGACCTCGCGGCCGAACAGCTTCGGGAACTGGAATCGCGTTTTGATCGGCTCGCTGAACTGGAGCAGGACCTGCTCGAACTGAATCGGATCGCCGAACGGGCCGGGCGACTGGCAGACGATGCCGAGCGGCTCAGTGAGCTGCGCGCGGAACTTGACGCGGCACAGCAGGCAGCAAAGTCAAACTCAGATTCGAACGATTCGGATTCAAACGAAGGCCAAACCGCTGAGACAGAGCGTCTGGCTGCCGCACAAAACGAACTCGCAGCGGCGCAGCAGCAGTTACAAGGGGAGTACCGCGAGCTGGCGGACTACCTGAACTCGTTGCTTGCAGAATGCCCTGAAGTTCTTGACGCCGCGCGGGATCAGCAACTCGAACGTCTGAGCCGACTTGCACAACAGGCGAGTCAGCTTGCCGATCGCGAAGGGTTGCTCGCTCAGGCGCTGACGGAAGAGAACCCGGCGACGAACCTGCAAACAGCAGGTGATACTCAGCAGGCGGCTGATGCGTCGAACGCATCGTCTCCGAAAATCGCGGGAGAAAGTTCCGCTCAGGTCGGGGAAGCTGAACAGGCACCGTCGTTCGACGAGCTGATTCAACGCCAGCGGGAACTGGCGGCGGAAGCGGCGGAAGTCGGTCTCGCAGCGGCGGAGTCGCAGGGTAGAGAGTCACCCGCGGCAACGTCGGCACTCGATTCGGCGCTGTCAGCTCTGCAGTCGCAGCAGCAGGCGGAAGGAGGCCGGTTTGCCGAGGCGGCAAGGCAGGCTCAGCAGGCGGCCGACGCGGCGCAGCAGGCTCAGGAAGCACTGGCGAATGAGCAGCCGGCTCTCGCCAGCCGGGCGGAAGACGTTGCCTCCGGGCAGCGTGAACTGGCGCGAGAGTTCGAGGCACTGCAGAATTCCGAGCCGCGACGTTCGGCCGCCCGGCAGGCTCAGCAGCAGCAGATTGCCGATGCTGCTTCCCAGCTTGCCGAACTGCTCGGCGAATTGTCCGAGTCACTCGGTGCTGAGCCGCTCGGGTTGAACGAGCCCGGGCAGAACGCCGCGACAGCTCAGCAGGCGACGCAGTCGGCAACTCAGACCGCAGGTCAGGCCGTGGAGAATCTGCAGAACGGTTCGCCCGACGCAGCCGCGCAGGCCGCTCAACAGTCGGCCGAGTCACTGCGCGAGGCAGCCTCAAGCGCGACCGGACAGCAGTCGGACAGTCAGACCAGACAGCCTCCAGCCAGCGATGCAGGGCAGTCAGCGAGTGGGTCCGGTCAGCCGACTGATCAGTCCGGTCAGCCAGTGGGCGGTGCGGAGGCATCAAGCGGCAGCGCGAGTTCGCAGGAACAACCGACGCCAGGCAGTCCGACTATTTCGGGAAATCCGGCTGGTGATACCCCGTCAAACGACGTGCCTGGCGAACTGGCAGCTCAGGTCGTCGCGGCCGCGCAGCAGTTGCTGCAGGCACAGCAGCAGCTTGGCGACGCAATCGTCGCCGCGCAGCCATCGAGTGCGAACGGACAGCCAGCATCGGGCAGTCCGACGGCAAATCAGTCAGGACAGCCGACACCCGGTGAAGCGGCGGCTTCAAGTCCGGGTAGCGCGGAGTCAGGTCAGTCGGGTCAGCAGTCGAGTTCGCCATCTGCCGCGTCGAATCAGAACGACCCCGCCGCAAACAGTGCCGCGACTAACGGAAAACCGGGCGGCTCAGAGTCGTCACCAGGACAGCCAGGCGAAGCGTCGAACGCGAATTCATCGAGCCAGTCGGGTCAGAAGAGCGAGTCATCGAGCGGTTCGGCGGGCGATCCATCCGCGGGTGGTCCCGCCGGTCAGCAAGCGTCGCCGGCTGCGGAATCGTTGCGGCGCGCGGCACAGGCGCTGGCGCAGGCCGCCGGTTTGCTCTCCGGAGCGTCGCAGCAGTTCGCTCCGCAGAACGGCCTGGCTCAGGGAGAACCGGGACGCGGGATGAGCAACGGTGAGAATTCGCAGCTTGCTTCGGAACTCGGCAGTGACGGCACGGGAGCAGCGGGCTTCGAGGAGGCCGAGTCTCCGCTCGAACTGCAGCTTCGCCAGCAGGTCATGCGCGACTGGGGCCGTCTGCCGGTTACGCTGCGGACCGAAATTCTGCAGTCGTCGGACCGCAAGACAAACGGCGAGTACGCCGAGATCATTAAGCTTTACTTCGAGCAGGTTGCGGCAGAAGAAGGCAAGCAGGGAGCAGCGAGCAGCGGGCAGCGGCCCGGAAACAATCGTTGAGTCTGGTTCTCTGTGTTCGTTGGTGGCTTTGCCGTTCCGGGTTCGGTCGTCGTCTGAATTCCCGCGTGACTGTTCTGTCTGTCTGCCCTCTTCAGTTCCGTGTTCGCTGTTCCCTGTTTCCTGCCTCTGATTGCCCATGGCTCGCAAGCGACTCGACAAAACGCTGGCTGACTATCTGGCGATCGCGGTGACGCCGGTGCTGATCATGCTGCTGGTCGGCAGTCTCGTGTTTTTTCTACTCGAACTGTTTTCGGGGAGCGTCACTTACGAAAGCCGAGTGCGGTGGATTCTGTTCTGGTTCGTGTTCGGCATGGTGCTGATTTCACGGATCGCGATCGAAAGCGGTCGGGCTCAGTCGGGCCTGTTTACTGCGGGTCTGGCGGGAGCGACGGCGCTGGCGATCTTCAGATTCGTGCCAGATTCTCCGTGGTTGCCGATCGCGTGTCTCGCCGTCATCTGGTGGTGTACCGACAAGCTGACCTGGGACTGCACTCTGATCGACGAGTCCGAAGACGCGTCGGGCGAGGGCCTGCTGCAGGTGGCTGGCGTCGACGACGGCGCGGATTTGACGCAGTCGTCAGAGACCGGTGAATCGGAGCAGCGGGGCGCCGCGGCAGACAGCGACGGCCAGCGTACGCCGCTGTGGAAGCGGCTGTTTTTGAACGTGGGCGAGCGGGAAGGCCGACCGCACGCTCCGGGGTTGTGGGTTGTTTACTTCTCTCTGGCCGCGTTGCCGATCTTCGGTTTCGGGCAGACGATGATTCCCGCAGGCCGCGCGGCATCGCGGGATGCGGCGTTCAAGCTGCTGCTGATTTATGTGGCGGCGGGACTCGGGCTGCTGCTGCTGACGAGTTTTCTCGGGCTGCGACGCTACCTGCGACAGCGGCAACTGCAGATGCCGACAACGATGGCTGCGACCTGGGTCGGAATGGGAGCAACGATTGCGATTGGCATTCTGATCGTGGCGCTGCTGATCCCGCGTCCGCAGAGCGACTACTCGCTGGTTGACCTGATCGATCGAGCCGGCGACGAACTGCAGGAAGCAGCCGACGTCGCGTTTCTGAATGACGAAGGCGGAGAGGGCGACGGTCAGCATTCCGGGCCGGCGTCGCACGAAGCCGAACAGGGTGCGGCCGAAGCTCAGGATCAGCAGGGACAGGCCGGCGGGCAGCAGCAGGGCAATCTGAGCGATGACAACGCTCAACAGACCGATCAGGGGCAGCCGGATTCGCAGTCGCCGGGAGACGGTCAGTCTTCGGGGCAGTCTCAGCAGCAGCAGTCGGCAAATTCTCAGCAGTCCAGACAGGACGGCCAGTCGCAGCAGCAGAGTAATCAGCAGAACGAGGGTGGCCAGCAACAGCAAAGCGGTCAGCAGGGAGACCAGTCGCAAAACGGTCAGCAGTCGCAGCAACAGGATGGCTCGCAGCAGAGCGGCCAGCAGCAGGAGAGCGGCGAGCAGTCGCAGCAGTCGGGAAACGACCAGGTCGCGCAGAATCAGGAGTCGCAGGACGCGGCAGGTGACTCGGAGAGCGACTCGGCCGGGATGGATACTCCGCAGACGCCGGAGACCAGCACTCCAGATCTGACGTCCGTCTTCAGCTCGATCGGTGGTCTCTTCAAGTGGGTGATGTACGGCCTGCTGGCGATCGCGTCGCTCTGGCTGCTGTATGTCTATCGTGATTCGATCGCGAACTTTTTCACGCGGCTGTGGAGCGAGCTGCTCGGTCTGTTTGGGCGCCGGACGCCGGCAACTTCGACCGTTGAAGAAACCGCCGAGCCCGAACCTCCGCCGCGGCCGTTCGCTGCGTTTCAAAATCCGTTTGCGTCAGGAGCGGCGGCGAAGCACTCGCCGTCGGAACTGGTGCGATATACGTTTGAGGCCCTGCAGGCGTGGGGCTTCGAGCATGGCTGCCCGCGGTCGCCGGATCAGACACCGATGGAGTACGGCCAGCAACTCCAGACACGCAGGCTGCCGTTTGCGGCGGAAGCGAACGACCTCAGCCAGCTTTACGCCCGCGTTGCTTACGCCGGGTATCGCGCTCAGCCGGATAATCTGGCGTTGCTGGAAAAGCTGTGGCGAAAACTGGGGCAGGCTTCCTGACAACCTGATGAAGAATTCCGATGGCGATCCCTCTTCCATGTCCCGATGGCGAACTGCTCGCCACGATTCTGCGTGGAAGGGTTGCGTCGGCAGCCGGGACAGCGACCATCGCACGGCATCTGGCAGAGTGTGCTCAATGTCGAGCCGTCGCTGATTTACTGTCGGACTTTGACGAGCCGCTGGTTCCTGATCCCTGCGATGGCGGCTTTTCAATCAACGAATCTAATGGGCCGATGAGCGAGCCTGCTGGAGAGCAATGTGTGCCAGTCGAACCGACCTGCTCTGAACCCTTGATCAAGGCAATTCGTGGTGGAGATGCGCAGGCGTGGTCGCAGCTCGTCGCCGAGTATCACGGTCGTCTGCTGGCGTTTGCCCGAACGCAGCTCAGGCAGGAATCCGATGCCGAAGACGCCGTGCAGGAAACCTTCGTCAGTCTGTTGAAGTCGTTGAGCGGTTTTCGCGGCGAAGCCAGTCTGGAGACCTGGCTGTTTCAGATCCTGCGGCGGCGGATTGCGGATCAATATCGACGGCTCGGAAGCCGCCGCGAAGTGACGCTGGTGACCGGAGGCGGTTCCGGTGCGGACATTGAGGCGAGCGAACTCGACCAGCCAGCGGCTCAGTCGCCGAGCTGGTACGTACGGCGCGCCGAACAGGACGCGGCTGATCTGCAGACGCTGGCCGCGGCGGTTGCAGCAGTCACCGGACAACTGAAAACCCAGCAGAAATTTCGCGATCTGGTCGTCTTCGATCTGCTGTTCTTCGCCGGGCGACGTAACTGTGAGATTGCGGCGCTGGTTAAACTTGAGGAAACCGCGGTCGCCGTGTTGAAGCACCGGTTTCTGCGCCGCGTCGCAAGCCGCGTTGAAGCGGCAGAGAGCGACGATGCGGTGCCGGATCGCAGCGGCTCTCCATCCGACGAACTACTGACGCGCGTCTGGGAGTCGACTCGACCAACGTGTCCGAAGCGGTCGACGCTGGGGAAGTTCGTGCTGGGCGCGCTGACCGACGAGTGGGATCGGTACGTCGCTTTTCACACGAGCGAACTCGGTTGCCGGTTCTGCTCAGCGAACCTCGACGACCTGACGAACGAGCTGAACTCGGCCGAAGCGTCGACCGAGTCCGCTCGTCATCGCATTCTGGAATCAACCGTCGGCTTTCTGCCGGGGCGTGATTCCTGAGGCGGGAAATCCGGGGCAGAGTTTGCAGCAAAACGCCAGGCCGCCGTTCGTTGCCGCTTATTTCTCGACGATCCAGATGTTGCGATAAACGACCGGGTCGCCGTGGTTCTGCAGGAACAGGCCGCCGGCTTTCTCGTCGCTGCGTCCGCCGCCGGGCGTTGCTTTGGGCAGTTCCAGATTGCTGTGAATGGCGACGCCGTTCAGTTTGATCGTCGTGACCGCGGGGCTCGTTTTGTTGCCATCTTCATCGAAGCGTGCGGCTTTGAAGTCGACGTCGTACGTCTGCCAGGTCAACGGTGGCAGGCACATATTCAGGTCGGGGCGGGCGATTTTGTAGATGCCGCCGCACTCGTTATCGAGGCCTTCCAGACCGAACGAATCGAGCACCTGACACTCGTACTGATCGAGCAGGTACATGCCGCTGTTGCCGCGCGACTGACCGCGTGACTTCGGCATGAAGGGCGTGCGGAATTCGAGGTGCAGGTGGAAGTCACGAAACTCGCGCTTCGTTCGAGCGGCAACGCCGAGCAGTTTGTCCTCGACGATTCTGCCTTCTTTCCATTCGTCCGTGCTGGAACCGTCGAACAGAACGATCGCACCTGCTACCGGCTTCGCGCCGAGTGTCGGCGACTTGCGTTCGATCTTTTTTGCCGAGACGCGGGCGTCACCGAGGTTGCCGTTGATCTGGCCGTCGGTCAGCGTCAGCGAGTGGCCGTCTTTTGAGAAGGCAACGCCGCCATCTTTCGTTTCGCCGTTGATGACGGTGCGGCCCTGCTTATCCCAGCCCGCTCCAGGCAGGCCGCCCGTCAGGACGACGGCGTCGAATTTGCCATCGCCAAGTGCGATGACCTGAACGCCGAACTTCTCGCCAGCGTACTCCCCCTGCAGCAGGTAGTCTGGTCCGGCTTCTTCGACGGTTGTGTAAGCTTTTTCTCCAGCAGCAAACAGCGGGCTGGCGGCCAGGACAGTCAGCAGGCAGATCGAGTGGCAGAAGCGCATCGGAGGGGTTCCTTTGGTTGGGTGAGTAGAGCGGCTTTCCAGAATCTGTGGTCGTCGCGACATTCGTGGAGAGTTTCGGATCGACGTCGCTGCCGAAAGGCTGCGCGACTTTCTCTACGGATAATGGCCAATCGCTCCGGGCGGGAAAGCAGGTGGGACGCAACTGGACCTGAACCGTGTTGCGGAGCGAAGCATTGACGAATGGTGGCCAGTTCTCAATCGTCGCCGACCGGCGCGGCGATCATCAGATCGGCGAGGTAAACCGCAGTGATCGTCTTTCCGGCGGCATCCTTTTCGTGCGACGAATACCAGCTCACGAGGGCTCGGTTTGAGCCGGTTTCGAGAAAGCCGGGATACGACGTATCGCCGCCGCTGGGCAGTTCTGCGAACTCGTGAAGCTGATCGTCGAGCAACCAGTACAGTGAGCAGCGAGCTTGCCCACCGAACGTCCTGCGGCCTCCGACGACGGTACGGCCTCCCCATTTTGTGACGAGCGGACCGCCGATGTAGCGGTCGAGGTCGACTCGTTGAAACTCGGAATAAGGCGGCTTCGCACGACAGATCTGTGCATTGCGTCCGCCGCCACTGCGGGCGACAGCGAGGATCGATCCGTCGGGCTCGAACAGAAACGCGGTTTCGTCGCCAAAGGTTTTCTGAAACAGGCCGCGCTTTCGCCAGACGATACCGTCATCGCTTTCGAGCAGTGCGGATTCGACAAGCGGATCGCGTTCCGTTCGCGTGGCGGTTTCGGCGAACAGTTTCTTACGGCGTCCGCAGAGGTACGCCTTGTCGCCGAACGCGGCGGCTCGCCAGACATAATGGCCGTACGTGCCTTCGAGCATTTCCGGACCGCGCCAGTTCTCGCCGTCAGCCGTCCACGCCGCGAAGCCCAGGTGCTGATTCATATCGTACGACGTCGGGGACGAGTCGCCGCAATACCACGCTCCCGTGTAGACGAACAGCCGGTCTCGAAATACCAGAAAGTGCGGGTCACGGACGTCGCGCTTCGGCACGCTGAAGCGGAAGGCCGGCGTCCATTCTCTTCCGTCGTCGCTGCTGAGCACGGTGATCGACGACGTTGGATGTACTCCGTGGCCGTCCGGACAACTGCGGAACGCCAGCCAGATTCGGCCTCGATAGTGGCACAGGTCGGTAAAGGCATTGTGCTCGCCGTTGTGCTCGATTCGACGGATGTTCGAGACGCGAACTTCCGGCAGTGAATCGGCGCCCAGAACTGATTCGCCCAAACCCGCCAACGGGACCAGCGTCAGAAACAGAAGCAGATGACAAACGGAGTGACGTGTCATGACGATTTCCTAATCGTGAACCCGGGCTGGCGGTGGAACAGTTTCGAGACTGGAAACTCTCTGGGCCGCTCCACTTTGGGGAAATCTGCGAGGAGACAAGCACGAAGCGCCAGCGAGTGTATTTGACGTAAATGACTCACTCGCTGGCGCTTCGTGCTTGCACGGCAACCGAAAGTGAAGCTGCCCAACTATTCAATCGCTCAGAACCAATTCGACCGGCAGAGTCATTTTCATGGCAGAGACGTAACGGCAAGGGTATTCTCAGCGTCCCTTCCTGCCCACTGAGCACGAATGCGGAGAGTTCTTACTTCGTATTTGCCAGAAAAGTCACTCAGTGCTGCTCAGTTGGAAGCCCTTTCAGACAGTCCGTTCGGAAATACCGCGAATCTCAGAGGAGTGATGATGAGCCATTATCTTGACGACGAACAGCAAATTGCAGCCGAGCAGGATGTGGTCTGTGACGGTGCACTGCAGCGACCAATCTGCGAGTTGCCTGAACTTCAGCCTGTGGTTTCAGCGTCCCCGCATGATTCGATCCGCACGGTGATCAATCTGCTTGTCGAGAGGCGGGTTGGTTGCGCTCTCGTGATTGAAGACAGCCGCCTGGTGGGCGTTTTCAGTGAACGTGATGTTCTGCGAAAGGTGGTCACGTCTGGCGTCGACATTGACGCGACGCCGGTGGGCGAACTGATGACGCGGAACCCGGAATCGCTGCAGGAGGATGACGAACTGGTTTACGCACTGCATCAGATGGCGCTCGGCGGCTACCGTCACGTTCCGTTGCTCGATGCGAACGGGGAGCCCGTCGCCGTTGTTTCCATGCGGGACATTGTTGGTTTCATCGTCTCGCTGTATCCGGATGAAGTGATGAAGCTGCCGTCGCATCCCAATAAGTCGATTACGCAGACACGCGAAGGCGCCTGAGGTGCGCACGACTGCCCGGTATCCAGGGCAACTGCCCTGCCCTCGTGACATTGATCAAAGCTTTGGCCGTCGGCGGAGTGTCCTGTGCCGAGTCGACTGTTGACTGGATTGGCTGCTTTCGTCGTTCTCAGCGCACAGGTTGTTCGGTCCGTGACAGTGGCGGCCGATGAAGCTGCGGTGAATCGTCGAGCGACCTTGCCGCCAGTTGTCGCGCTGGCTGTCGAGTTCGACGGAGAAGGCGTCGTCTCAGCGTCGCAGGCAGGATTGAGTCCCTTGTCGCTGCGAACAGAGATCGTCAATCCACACGCAGTTGCGTTTGCCCCGGATGGACGATCGGTACTTGTTTGCGGTGGCGAGCCGGGTCAGACCGGTCGGATTGAAATCTTTGGCTGGCCCGTATCCGATCATGTGACGGGCACAGCACGGCAGTCGTTTCAAGTGGGTGGCGACAGTCTGTATGCCGCGGCGTGGTCTCCGGACGGCGGGCTGATTGCCGTCGCTGGACTGGATGGTTTCGGACGCGTTCTCGATGTCGCAACTGGCCACGAACGCACCCGCCTGAGCGGACATTCGCGCGGGCTGACGGGGATTGGCTTCCTCTCGCCACAGTGGCTGGTGACAGCGGGTCTCGACGGTTCAGTCAGACTCTGGAATGCAACGTCGGGGGAGCTGCAAAGGACACTGGCCAATCACTCAGGAGCGGTGACAGGGCTGACAATCGGGCCGCCGCGAGAACCTGCTCAATTGCGACTGGCCGCTTCATTTGGTGACGATCGCACCGTTCGGCTGTGGCAACCGGGAATCGGCCGCCTGGTCCGGTTCGTCCGGCTGCCCTCGAAACCGCTGGCCGTCATCTGGCTCTCGGAAAATGTGCAGGCCACCGAGCACGGTGAGCTGCTGGCGGTTGCCTGCCGCGACGGACAGGTGCGGATTGTTTCCGTCGATACTGCCGAGATCCTGGTAGAACGGCCGGTCATCGACGGACCGGCGTACTGCATCGCGGCTCAAGATGCGGCAAAGCGACTGGTTGTCGCCGGACACCACGGGCAGATTGCTTCCGTCCGGCTGACAGATCTGTTGAAGAAGCCTGACGCTCGAAACTGATCGAAATCCCGCGGCGCGACTCAACAGACGCAGGCCAGACGGCGTAGTGGTTAGCCCGCGGTTGCCTGGCGGCGTCCCGGTTTGGTTGTCCGATTGGCAGTGATTGCTAAGTTCCTGCCGCGGGCCAGGCACAATGGCAACCGCTGGTTTGAACACGAACTGCCGAGGCTCCGTCAAGGTGATGGGCTGGTTGATGAACAGCGACGTTGACACCCGTTGGCAGTACCGGAGTCACGAGCCGGCCGGACTCAGATGCAACCGGTCAGACACGCTGTCTCTCGCCCCTCGGCATGAACAGTCTGCTTTTCTGGAGGAATCCAATGCGAACGTTGCGAAGTCAGATTCACTGGATGATTGCGCTGATCGCTGGCTTTGGTCTGGTCGCCGCTGCGGTAACCGGTGCTCAGAAGACCGTGTTGCCGGAGCCGGTCACAGCTCGTGACACACATGAACTGTCGTCTGTGTTCCGGAACGTCGCCAGCAAAGCTCTGCCCTGCACGGTCACGATTGAGACGCGGCAGAAGTCGCGGGAAATCGCCCAGGACGTCCCTGATCCCCTCGAAGATTTCTTTGGCGGCGATCCTCGGTTTCGCGAATTCTTCCGCCGCCAGGGACCGCGCCGAATGCCGGAGCGTGAAGGGATGGGTTCCGGATTTATCGTCGACCCGTCGGGCATCATCGTGACGAACAATCACGTCGTGGCAGACGCTGACGAGATCATGGTGAGACTGCATGACGGGCGCGAATTCCGCGGCGAAGAAGTAAAACGCGATGAGCGGACGGATATCGCGATTCTGAAAATCAATACCGGCGAGCATCTGCCGGCGCTCCGCTTTGGCAACAGCGACGAGACACGGGTCGGTGACTGGGTCGTCGCCATTGGCAATCCCTTCGGCAACGAGCTGACTGTCACGTCAGGCATTATCTCGGCGAAAGGCCGTGGGCCCGGAATTACCGAACGTGAAGACTTTCTCCAGACCGATGCAGCCATCAATCCGGGAAACAGCGGCGGGCCATTGCTGAACCTGGACGGTGACGTCATCGGTGTGAATACGGCAATCTCGTCGCGCAGTGGCGGGTTCGACGGGATTGGCTTCGCGGTGCCGGGCCGGATGGCATGGTGGGTCGCGAAGCAACTCATCGAAAAGGGAGAAGTTGAGCGTGCCTATATCGGGATCAGTATCCAGCCGATTGATGCCGCTCTGGCCGAGCAGTTCGGTTTAAAGGTCGGCGAAGGAGCTATCATTACTCAGGTGCTGGAGAACTCGCCCGGCTCGACTGCGAAACTGCAGGACGGTGACGTCGTTCTGTCGCTGGCAGGAAAGGCAGTGAACGGCCCGCGCAGTCTGCAGGGAATCGTCGAACAGCTTGAAGTCGACAAGCAGTATCCCGTCGAACTGTTGCGTGACGGCAAACGCGTAACCGTCTCGATCATACTTAAGCCGATGCCACAGGATTACTCGCTGGCCAACGTGTCAAGGAAACGCGGCGAGCGCGAGAAGGCTCAACCGGACGATGCTGTGACCGTTGACAGCTTCGGATTCCAGGTACGTGATCTGACACCGGAAATTGCCGAACAGCTCGACATTTCGGCGGACGCTGGTGTCGTCGTCAGCTCTGTTGATGATGACGGTGCGGCAGCGCGTGCCCTGCGCGTCGGCGACGTGATCGAAAAGGTCGGCAACCGCCGTGTTACGACCGTCGAAGAGTTCAATACGGCGGTCAAGGAGTCTGATCCAGGCAAGGGTCTGCTGCTGCTGGTTCGCTCGTCCGGGGCGACCCGGTTCGTCGTGATTCAACCGCAGCGGTAACGCAAGGCGACAGAGCGTCGCTTGACAGACTCAGTTCTGAGCAAAACTGCAGACAGCACGGCAACCAGCCGCCGGCACGTCCATTGAGATGTGCCGGCGGTTTCTGTTGATACCAGCGTCCGGCGCGACCTCGTTCCGCTTCGTCGAATCACCCAATGGTCGTGTTGCCATTCGGCAACGCGTGCGAAACGCGATTGTCAGTTTGCGGCAGCATGTTTCCGAAAGGCAACGTACCGGGCAGCGGCGAACGGGGACTGGACAGTGCCTCGACCTGCTGGAGTGATAAATTCAGAAGACTTACTGGCTGACGCTGCACATCGCCGAGGGATAGTCATGGATCCTCGTTCGCTTCTCACGCCGACGTTTGTCGTGCTGTTTCTTCTTGTCGGGACAATCGGCATCCTGTGCGTTGGGATTCCGGAGCCGACAGATCCGCAGCCGGTTACGCGGAATCTCGACTGGGATGATTCCACGGCCGTGAAAGTGGCTCTTGAACAGGAAATCGGCCGCTCGCTGTACGAAGACTTTGTTTACAAGGCGGTCATCGGCGTCGGGTTCTGCATGATCCTCTTCTGGCCGTTCAACATCGCGAAGCCGAGTGTCCTTGTCCGTCTGATCCTGCTCACGTTCTGCGGATTTGCTGCCGCCATTCTGACCGGAAACGCCCTGGCCGCTCAGGGAGCACTGCTGAGGATCTGCATTCTGGGGGCATTGTTGATTGGTGGCCTGGCCATCGTACGGCTGTTTAACAAGGTTGCGCCGACCGACTCCAAAGAACCGGTGTGCTTCCGCTGGGCTCCACGTCACCGCGTGCTTCATCCACCGGATGATCCCGAGACGCTGGAGAGGCTCGAACACTTACGAGCCGTGACAGCCGAGGCGCCACCGCTGCCGTCGTAAGAATCTGCAGGCAACATGAGCCATGTTCGCGCAGACAGCAGGAACCCGTAAGAAGCGGTCTCCCGCGGGACGGACTGACGAACTGTCCTGCTGAGGGCACCGGCTATTCATCACAGACTCAGCTTCAAAGCCCGTAGGTCGTGGCGTTTCCAGTCGACGGTTTCTTGTTCAGCCGGTTGTGACAGTGCAGGCCGTCAAGGATGAATTCGGCGACGGACGCGAGCAGGCCGGTAGACACGTCGCTGTTTGCCAGTTCCGGCTCGAGTGATTCCGTGACGCGTTGCAGTTCGTCTGTCAGGCCGGGAATGGAACCGAGCTGGTGGAGCAGTTGCTGTGACGAGATGCCGTCGCCCGTCTGAATCGAGCCGCCAGTCTCGATGTGCTCGACGAGAGCGCGGAACTGCTTCGGCTTGAACCACTCGTCGAAGATCGTTTTGACGGCCTCGCCGACGAGGCGTCGCACGAGGTAGTCCTCGTCGCCCGTGTCTTCGGTCATAGCCAGTTCCATCTTGCCGCGCGAACTGGCGGCAATGTGGCTCAGGTCGCTGATCCTCGCGACGCAGACCGGCTCGCCGTGCAGCAGGCCACGGCGTTCGGCGTTTGAAATTGTATTTTCGAGATTCGCGATCGACATGCGGACGCTGACTCCCGACGCCTGATTAACGTGCGGGCTCGTTCGCGCGAGCCGCGACGTCTCTTCGAGAATCTCGCGCATGAAGCCCGGCACAACGACGCGGATTTCGTCGCCGCGATCTTCCCAGGCATTCTCACAAGTGATCTCGATGCCCAACTCGCGCGACAACGGATAGTGCGTGCGAACGACCGAGCCGATGCGGTCCTTCAGCGGTGTAACGATGCGGCCGCGATTGGTGTAGTCCTCAGGGTTGGCACTGAAGACGAGGCACAGATCGAGCGGCAGGCGGACGGTGAAGCCGCGAATCTGAACATCGCGCTCTTCCAGAACGTTGAACAGTCCCACCTGAATCTTCGGACTCAGATCCGGCAGTTCGTTCATGCAGAAAATGCCGCGATGGCTGCGCGGAATCAGACCAAAGTGCATCACGTCTTCACTGGAAAGGTGCCGTCCCTCCGCGTGTTTGATCAGGTCGACTTCGCCGATCAGGTCCGCGATGGTGACGTCCGGCGTCGCCAGCTTTTCGTGATAGCGAGCGTCCCGTCCAGCCCACTCAATCGGGCAGTCGTCACCTTCTGAGGCGATCCGGTCGCGTGCGTATTTCGACAGCGGAGCCAGTGGGTCGTCGTTGATTTCCGAACCGGCGACGACCGGAATCGCGTCGTCGAGAAACTGCGTCAGCATCCGCAGCATCCGCGTTTTGCCCTGACCGCGCAGGCCGAGAAACAGCATGTCATGCTGCGAGAGGATCGCATTCTGAATCTGCGGCAGAACGGTCTCGTCGTAGCCAACGATGCCCGGAAACAGCGGCTCGCCGGAACGCAGCTTGCGGATCAGATTGCGCCGCATCTCGGTCTTCACGCTGACCGGCGCGTAACCACTGTCCCGCAGTTCGCCGAGCGTCTTCGGTCGATCAGTCATCGCTGAGGCCTCTGCAGAAAATGTTTGACCAAGCCGCAGGCGTGCGCGTTCACGCTGGGGGGAAGTACTCGCACGCCTGCGGCTTGCGGCCAAACGAGAATACGACTTATTCGCCGGCACGATGCTCGACGGTCACCGTCGTGTGAATCCCGCCGCGGGGAGTGAACTCGGCGACAATCTTCATCCACCGCGGTTTGGTCACAGCGACCAGGTCGTCGAGGATTGCGTTCGTCACGTTCTCGTAAAAGGCTCCGTGATTGCGGTACTGCTGCAGATAGAGCTTCAGCGACTTCAGCTCGTAACACTTCTGATCCGGAATGCACGTAATCGTCAGCGTGCCGAAGTCTGGCTGGCCGGTCTTCGGGCACATCGACGTGAATTCGGGGCAGACCGTTTCGATTTCGTAGTCGCGGTTCGGAAACGGATTCTGGAACGTCTCCAGAACGTCGCGTTTGATCTCAGCCATTTTACGTGATCCACTCAGAACAGATTCGGCGAGCCTTGTTTAAGCAGGCCCGGTGTTCGGCGGATTGTAGCGGGGTCGAGAGAGGCGACCAGCAGGGCCGATCGCGAGCAGCGCAGACGCTGAAGCGGTTTACCGGAATCGAATGCCGTTACAGCGAAACTCGCAAAGAGTTCCGGGCAGAACGGATACCGAAATCCTGCATGACTTTCGCTGCGAAAAGAGTGACTTCGTTCTAGCCCAGCACGGAGAAGTAGCAGCGGACGGCGAAGTCGATGCTGTCCCGGGTCAGTTCCAGCGGGACGTCCTCGTACTGGCAGAAATTGCGGATCTGCAGCAGCAGGTCGCGCGGATGGCAGGCCCGCAGCACGCGGCTGGTTCGCTGATAATGCGTGTGGATCAGATAGTCGACTGCGTCGCGACGATACTCAACATCCAGATGGCGGCACATGATCTGAAACAGTTCGTGGAACTGCTCCGGCGTCGGATTCGGAACTTCGACTTTGTACGGAATGCGGCGCAGAAAGGCGTCGTCGACCAGGTCTCGTGGCTCCAGATTCGTGGAGAAGATGACGAGCTGGTCAAACGGCACGCGGACCTTCTTACCGCTCGGCAGGTTCAGCAGGTCGTAACGCTTTTCGAGCGGCACGATCCAGCGGTTGAGCAATTCGTCAACAGGCATTCGCTGTCGGCCGAAGTCATCGATCAGCAGCACACCGCCGTTACTTTTGAGCTGCAGCGGCGCTTCGCTGATGTGCGATCCCGCGTCTTCGCTGACTTCCAGTTCCGACATCGTCAGCTCACCGCCCGCGATCACAGTCGGACGTCGTACGCAGATCCAGCGCTGGTCGGCCGCAGCCGGATCAATTTTCGGAAACTCAGGTGACTCTAGCGGGACCGGTTCGTGAATCGCCGGATCAAAGACGCGGATGACGTTTCCGTCCGCGAGCAGAGCCCGAGGAATCCAGATCGGCTCGCCAAACGCCCGCGACACACGCTCGGCAATACTCGTCTTGCCGTTACCCGGTTCTCCGAACAGAAACAGACCACGGCCGGAGTTAATTGCTGGACCGAGAATCCGCAGCAGCGCGGGGTCGACCAGCAGATCCTTGAATGCGCGCTCGAGATCAGCGGCGCGTACCCGCACATCGATAACGCTTTGCAGCTTCATCATCGCGTTGTACTGATCGATCGTGACGGGGGTCGCACCAAAGTACGTGCATTCGCGCGAGAATCCGCGGGCGAGTGTCAGGCCGCGTTCGGTAATCACGTAGGTGTAATCACCGGCGACCGCTTCGCCTTTCAGGACGACAAGCTGTTCGCGTCGCAAATCGCTGAGCAGCGCTTCGACCAGCGGAAACAGCAGACGAATATGCGAGGCGATCTGACGCCCCTGCAACGCCCCGCGAGCGGCCAGCAGTTTGAGAATCAGCCGGCTGAGCCAGTCGGATGAAATGCCGATCGTCCGCAGGCTCCGCGGAACTTCCGGAAACGGTGCGACAACCGGGCGTTCTGACAGCGTTCGGGCAGCGGTCGTGAGCTTTGTCGCCGGATCAGCACCAGGTGAATTCGTGGCACACACTGACTGGTCAAACGGACTCAACAGCTTGACCACACGTTCGTCGAGAAGGCTGGCTGACGCATCACCGGAATCCACAGGGCAAGCAGGCAATAAGGGGTCGGTTGCCTGATCACATTTCCCGGACTGAATCTGAGGAATCACCGCCGCTCGACTCTGGGTAGATGCCGCGGCGACTGGTTCGCGCAGCTCCGACCACAGGTCATCGAGAAACTCACTCATGGACTGACTGGATTGCGACATGCAGAAAACCTGCGGGACAGACGCGGCGAATCGACCGGTGAAATGCGCACAAAGCTGCGCAAGCAAGCTTAGGTCACTGTTCCTCGCGCGGACGAACAGAGACTTCACCGTTTCCGGACTCGGCTGTATCGGCGGTGTCAGTCGTTCCGATCCTGCGGCCAGACAATCGACGACTTATGACCGTGCGAAACTTTCATGCCGGCGCGTCCGACAGCATCGGCGAACTCCCCGGGAACTCCGCCACCAGCAGGCGGCAAAGACGCTGGTTACCATGCAGGGTGTCAAAGTCGTTGCAATTCAGACAGCTATCCGCCGAAATGCCGGCCAGCCCGGACGATCGCCCCCCCCCACTTCTCACTCCCTTTCGCGGCCCTCGCGTCCTGATGAACTATTTCGCTCACGCCATCCGTTTCCTCGACCGGCCGGTTTTCGCCATTGCGACCGGACTGCCGGACATGCTGTCAGTCGTGGATCGGCGGATGCGGTTGCGAGCCCGGCGGGTCGAGCCCTTTGCGGATGGCTCGGGATCGTTCGAGGCGGAAGTTGCAGCGGGGGCATTGCAGCATCTGGAAGATGATCGGTGGTTTCACTCGACGCGTTGCTTTGTCGAAACCTGTGCCGACCTGACGCGGCTGTTTCGCGAAACAATTGGTGATGAAGACGGCGGAGCCCGCTGCGCCTTTCTTGGTCACATCGTCACGGAACTGCAGCTCGACGGAGTGCTGATCGAGCAGTATCCCGAACTGCTGGACCGTTATTACGAACTACTGGACGAAGTCGACGCGGCTGCGATCGAAGAGTCGGTGAACCGGATGGCAACGAAGACGTCTGACCGGCTGGCGTGGCTGATTGAGCGCTTCCGCGAGGCTCAGTTCATGCGGGACTACGTCGATCCGAGCCGCTTGAAATTTCGCCTGAATCAAATCATGCTTCGAGTCCGCTTGGCGGAACTTCCCGACACGCTGGAAGCAGCTCTGGCCGAGAGCTGGGACATCGTTCGCGAGCGTTTCGACGGCCTGCTGCCTCGCGAGCATTTTAAGTTTTGACACGATACTCGTTCCCATGCTCTGCGTGGGAACGCTGCGTCTGAACGATCCGCGTCCACTCCCGCAACGGAATCGCTGCACAACGGCGGTGGCAACGTTCCAACGCAGAGCGTTGGAACGAGTGGGCAGAAACAACATTTCAACTGAGGAGACAACCGCGATGAAATACGGATTCAACCTGCTGCTGTGGACGACTGACGTCCAGGAAGCTGACTTCCCAACACTCGAGAAGCTCAAGGAGATCGGGTACGACGGTGTTGAGCTGCCGATCTTCAACCTCGACGTCGACAACTTCGCGAAGATCGGCGCTAAGTGCGACGAGCTGGGACTCGGCCGGACATCGGTGACGGTCAGTACGGACGAAGAGAATCCGATTTCGCCGGATGCGGCTGTTCGTCAGAAGGCCGTCGATCGTTTGAAGGTCGCTGTCGACTGTGCCGCCGCCGCCGGAGCCACGCATCTCTGCGGACCGCTGCACTCGGCTCTGGGAACCTTCCCGCCGTCGGATGAATTGCTCGGCTTCCGCGAGTTCGCTGCCCGCGGCGTCGCTCGTACGGAAGACGAATGGAAGTGGTGCCAGGACGTGCTCGGTCAGGTCGCAGATCACGCTCAAACGAACGACGTGACGCTGGTCTTCGAGTATCTGAACCGGTTCGAATGCTACTTTGCGAACTGTGCCGCTGACGCCGCCCGGTTCTGCCGTGAGGTCGGGCATCCAAATCTGAAGATGATGTATGACACCTTCCATGCGAACATCGAGGAGAAGTGCATTCGCACTGCAGTGCAGGACTGTAAGGACCAGATGGTCCACGTGCATATTTCCGAGAACGATCGTTCGACGCCGGGCAAGGGTGGAGTCAACTGGGACGCTTCATTCGCCGCTCTGAAAGAAGTCGGCTATGACGGCTGGATGGTCGTCGAAGCCTTTGGCCTCGCTCTGCCGGATCTGGCCGCCGCGACGAAAATCTGGCGCCGGATGTACGACACCGAAGACGCTCTCGCGACAGACGCACTGGCATTCATGAAGTCGCGAGTTGAAGGCTGAAGTCCCGCAGTCTCGTAGGCCGGACCGAGTGCAGCGAGTTCCGGCATTGTCCAGGAATTGGCCGACCTGCCGGAGCGGCGCTGCGCTTGATCCGGCCTACTGTTGCTGCTCGCTGCAACCTGAGTTTGTCAGACACTGGAGTTTCCTATGGTCGCTCGAAATCCGTTCGCCGTTGTTGCGGCAGCCTTTGCCTGGTTCGCAATCTCGTCGGTTGCTGTCGCTCAGGTTGCCACTCAGAAGTCGGAAGTCCAGGAGTCAGTGACGCGGGCAGCGGACGGAACCGTTGTCAGCACGGTCGCTCCGGCAAAGAAGGTCGACGTGTCTGGCGGGCCTGCCGTGACCTGGATCTGGAATCAGGGCTCGGCGGCGCAGACGGCGTTTCTGCGGAAGTCCTTCGAGGCCAATGCAAAGTCGGCGGCTCTGATCGCGACCTGTGACAATGGCATGACCGTGCGGCTGAACGGCGAAGTCATCGCTCGCAGCAGCGAGTGGCAGCAGCCGGTCACGGCCGACGTGACGAAGGCGTTGAAGCAGGGCACCAATGAAATCACTGCCGACGTGACGAACGAAGGCGGTACCGGTGGCTTTGCATTGAAACTGGTTCTGACGAAGTCCGACGGTTCGAAGGCTTACGTCGTATCCGACACGTCATGGACGATGGCGAAGGACCGCGAATTCAAAGACCTCTACGAGGTCAAAACCGAAGGCGAAATGGGCGTTGGTCCGTGGGGCGATGTCTTCTCGAATCCCGGCGGCGGCAGCAACCTGTTGAAAGGAGCCGTCCCACATGGCGTATTCCAGACGCAGCCAGGCTTTCAGGTCGAACTGCTCTACACGGTCCCGAAGGAAACTCAAGGCTCGTGGGTCTGCATCACGTTCGACGATCGTGGGAGAATTATCGCGAGCGACCAGGGCGGACAGGGGCTTTATCGAATCACTCCCGCACCGCTGGGCAGTGAAGAACCAACACAGGTCGAGAAGCTCGACCTGCCGATTACCTCGGCTCAGGGAATGCTGTGGGCGTTTGATTCGCTGTACCTGTCAGTCAACGGTGGGCCGGGCAGCGGGTTGTATCGAGCGACAGATTCAGACGGCGACGGAGAACTCGACAAGATTGACAAGCTGAGCAGTTTCCGTGGCGGCGGTGAGCACGGTCCGCATGCGCTCCGGCTGAGCCCCGACGGCAAATCGATTTACGTCATCGCGGGCAACCATACCGATCCGCCGGAGAAGCTCGACGCGAGTCGCATTCCGACGAACTGGGGCGAGGATCATCTGCTGCCGCGGCAGTGGGACGCTCGCGGTCATGCACGCGGCCGGCTGGCTCCCGGCGGCTGGATCGCGAAGACCGATCCGGAAGGCAAGACATGGGAGATCGTCAGCATCGGTTATCGCAATCCGTATGACTTCGACTTTACGCCGGACGGCGAACTGTTCGCGTACGACGCCGACATGGAATGGGACATGGGCACCTCGTGGTACCGCCCGACGCGCGTCGTTCACGCGATCAGCGGCAGCGAGTTTGGCTGGCGCAGTGGCACCGGCAAATGGCCGACTTATTACGTCGACTCTCTGCCGCCAGTGGTCAACATCGGGCCAGGTTCTCCGGTCGGTGTCAGCTTCGGAACAGGCACGAAGTTCCCGCCGAAGTATCAGCGGGCGCTGTATTGCTGCGACTGGACGTTCGGCACCATTTACGCGATTCATCTGACGCCGCAGGGCTCGACTTACGTCGGTCAGAAAGAGGAGTTCGTCGCTCGGACACCGCTGCCGCTGACGGATATCGCCGTCGGCCCCGACGGCGCGCTTTACTTCACGATCGGCGGACGTAACACGGATTCGGCACTGTTCCGCGTGACGTATACCGGCGAGCCGGTCGCTGACGATCTGGTCGTCGACGTCGAAGCAAAGCGGCTGCGTGAACTGCGGCATCACATCGAGGCCATGCAGTCGCTGGACGCGGTCAACGCTGAGCAGAAGGCCGAACTGCTGCGGAATCTGGCGAGCACCGATCGGTTTATCCGTTACGCGACACGGATCGCGATCGAGAAGACGTTCAGCCAGGTTGAACTGGCAGACCTGGCGACGACGATCAATCAGCCGGGCTGCCGGATTGTTGCGGCAGTCGCGTTCGCTCGGCAGTCGCAGGCCGGAGAGGCCGTCGCTCGACGAGTGATCGATCGGCTGCTGGAACTCGACATCGCGGAACTCAGTGCCGAACAGCAGCTCGATCTGCTGCGCGCGTTTGGTTTGCTGTTTATCCGACAGACGCCGCCGTCGAACGAGCAGGCAGCCGCGCTGATCGCGAAACTCGATCCGCTGTATCCGTCGAAGTCGTCGCCGCTGAATCGCGAACTGTGTCAGATGCTGGTGTATTTGAACTCGCCGACGGTCATCGCGAAAACGCTGAAGCTCATGGAACCGGGACAGTCGGAACCAACAGAGGTCGAGATTCCTGATGTTCTGACTCGGAACGCTGGATACGGCGGCACCGTCGCGAACATGCTGACCAATATGCCGAACCTCGATCAGATCCACTTTGCCCTGTGCCTGCGGAACATGAAGTTCGGCTGGACGCTGGAGCAACGGCAGCAGTACATCGAATGGATTGCCGACGCCTCCACAAAAAGTGGCGGCGCCAGTTACAAGGGCTTCCTGCAGAACATTCAAAAGGACTTTCTCGACAACGCGACCGAGGCTGAGCGCAAGGCTCTGGAAAGTGAAGTCGCAGCGATCGCTCCGAAAGAGGACGAACTGCCAAAGCCGATTGGTCCTGGCAAAACCTGGTCAACCGACGAGCTGCTTGAACTGACGAAGAACGGGCTGTCCGGCCGCAGCTTTGAAGGCGGCAAGCGGGCGTTCTCGGCGGCACGCTGCATTTCGTGTCATCGGTTTGCCGGCGAAGGGGGCAGCACAGGGCCGGACCTGACAAATCTGGCCGGTCGGTTCGGAGCAAAGGATGTCATCGAGTCGAACATCGAACCGAGCAAGGTCGTGTCGGATCAGTACCGCGCATCGATCATCACGACGAACAGCGGCAGGAACTACACCGGGCGGATTCTCAACGAAGCCAACGGCACGCTGACCGTGCTGATCGACCCGGTCGACGCCACAAAGATTGTCGAAATCAAACGCTCGGACATTGACGAGATTCTGGTGTCACCGACTTCTCTGATGCCCGCAAAGCTGCTCGATCAGCTCAACACCGACGAAGTGCTCGACCTGCTGGCCTACCTGATGTCGCGCGGCAACCCGAACGATCCAGCGTTTACGAAGTAAGAGCTTCTACTCGTTCCATTGCTCTGAGCTGGAATCACTCGTTCCCACGGTCCCCGTGAGAACGGCGGTTGGCGACGCTCCGCGCCGCTTTGTGGGTGTGGAGCGTCCGTGTGATGTATTCCAAAGCGGAGCATAGGAACGAGAAAGAGGCCGGGAATTCGCAGAGGAGTGATGATGGCTGTTGACCTGGCGACGCTGACCGATGCGCTGTCTGTTCATGGACCCGACATTCTGCGGTGGTGTGGGGCGATTGCGAAGAAGTTGCGGCAGTTTGATGTCTCGCTGGAAGGCAAGTCGTCGGGCAGTTCCAACACGGACGCGCTGACGCTGGCTGACCTGACGGTGCAGGAACTGGCGATTGCGGCGCTGCGGGATCGGGCTCCGGAACTGCTGGCCTGCCGGATCGAAGCGGAAGAAGAGAACGGCGACCTGGCCGCGTTTGCGTCCGAGTCCGATTACGTCATCACGCTCGACCCGATCGACGGGACGAAGTATTTCCGTGATCGGACCGGCGACCAGTGGTGCGTCATTCTGATGCTGCGGACTCGCGAGACCGTGCATTACTCGCTGATCTTCGTGCCCGAAGACGGCGAGACCGGAACGTGGGTCGAAGCCTGTGGCGATCGGATTCTCTGCGGACCTGACGATACCTCTCGGCCGGCGCGGCAGGTGCTGGATGCGCTGACGCCGATCGACGTCAGCAACTGGAGCGGCAGCGACCGAATCTACCTGATTGGGTTTCAGGATCGCGATGTCGAACGAGCTGGCAACGTCACGGAGATCGGGCTGACCGGAGTCGCACCGGATGACATGCCGGGCAGCATTTATCCGCTGCTGGCGACCGGACAGTTTGGCGGATCGCTGGTTCACTCGCCGAATATCTACGACCACCCGGCGTCGCTGCAGATCGCGCGGATCCTCGGCGGTGACGCGGTGTGGGTTCACAACGGCAAGTCGGTCAACTTCGACGAGCTGTGGATGGACGAACGCGCCGACATGCTGCGTCTGCCGGGCATCGTCGCGACGAGCCCGAACCGCGAGATTCTCAGCAAGCTGTGCGAACTCGCGAAGGACTGGCCGAAGCAGCGTTACGTCGACTGAAGGTACACACTCCTTTGATCGAATCTGTCGGCGAACCGCTGATCGTGATCTCAGCCAGCGCTCGAGCGGCGGCCTGGTCGGCGCGGCGGGCTGGGTACTCGGTGCTGGCGATTGACCAGTTTGGTGATCGGGACCTGCGCGAAGCTGCTTCGGAAGTTTGCGTGGTTGAGGACTGGCCGCGAGGCGTGCTGGGAGCGGTCGCGGCACTGCCTGATGCTCCGTGGGTTTTCGGCGGCGGACTGGAGAACTGGCCGGACCTGATTCGAGAACTTGCGACGTCGCGCGAGTTGCTGGGGTGTTCGGTCAAGTCGTTGAGGCTTGTACGCGATCCCTGCTGGTTGGCAAATCGCTGGCACGAGGCCGGGCTGAACGTGCCGCGGCTGCTGCCAGGAAGCGCTGAGCCGGAGGGCAATCGAGTCTGGCTGTGGAAGCCGCGGCGCAGTGCTGGCGGGATTGGCGTTCGGTTTGCCGATTCTCTGGCAGGTGACGTCGAGCAGGTCAAGGATGGCTGGCTGCAGGAGTTTGTTTCTGGTGACGTCGTCTCGGGGCTGTTTCTCGCGAATAGCCGCGATGTCCGACTGCTTGGCATGTCGAGCCAGCTTGTCGGCTGTCCCGAGACCGGGGCGAACGGGTTTGCTTATTGCGGATCGATCTGGCCGAGCGAGTGCGATGAGCGGGCTCTGATGGCCGGAGAGGCTGTCGTTCAGTCAGCCGGTCTCGTCGGGCTGTTCGGGATTGACTTTGTCCGCGATGAACGCGGCGAACTCTGGCCGATTGAAGTGAATCCGCGGTATCCGGCGTCTGCCGAGCAGTGCGAACTTGTGACGGGCTGGCCGCTGCTGCGCTGGCACATTGACTCATGCCGCTCGGGCTGGCTGCCAGACGCTGATCGACTTGAAAAGTCATTCGCCGGGACCGGGCGGACCGCAGGGAAAGTCGTTGTTTACTCGCCACGTGACATGGTGGCGCCGAATCTGAGCCACGTTGTGGAGCGTGTGCTTCCGGCAAGTGCTCAGGTCGTCGACATTCCAGCCGCTGGTTCCCCGCTGCGGAACGGAACGCCGGTTTGTTCCATCCTGACAGCGGCCGACTGCGAGGGCGAGTGCCGCGCGAAACTGCTCAGACTGGCCGAGAGGCTGCGAACGGCGTTGTGGGCAAGGTAATCTCCCGTCGCGGCAGCCTGCTGATCTGGCCCGCGAACGCCCCCTGAAATCTGACCGGAAGAAGCGCGAGCGATGAGCGGCATACAGCAGTTTGAAGTCGAGCAGAAGTTTCCATTGTCTGGTGGCGTCGATGACTTTGTGCGGAAGCTGCTGGAACTGGGTGCGGCGGAGCGGGAGACGATTCTGCAGGTAGACCGGTACTTCAACCATCCGGTGCGGGACTTCGCAGTGACGGACGAGGCTCTGCGGATTCGGTCGGTTGGGGATCAGAACTGGCTGACCTGGAAGGGGCCGAAGCTCGACGCGAAGACGAAGACGCGGCGCGAAATCGAGCTGCCGCTCGGCGACAGTTCGAAGACGACCGAACAGCTTGTTGAAGTGCTGCAGATTCTGGCGTTTCATCCCGTGGCGACGGTCAGGAAGCAACGACGACAGTTTTCGCTGCACTTCGACGGCTGGGACTTCGAGATTGCCGTTGACGACGTTGATCAGGTGGGTGCATTTGCCGAAATCGAACTGGTGACAGAACAGGAAAAGCTGGATGCCGCGCAGCAGGCTGTGGTGCAGCTCGGCGAAAAACTGGGTTTGACAACGGCGGAACGGCGGTCATACCTCGCTCTGCTGCTGGAGCTTCAGGGCCACCCGAACAGTGGCGAATGATCCGGGCAGGCGAGGACGCTGAATTCGGAGTGGTCGGATGACTGATCGTGAATTTGCGGCGAGCTGAGAAAAGTCTCTGCATCGCGAGTGAGATCTGTGACGCATGGTGTTGGCGTCGGGCGGTCAGAATTCAAGGAATGCGGGTCATGCGGATTGTGCAGCCGTTGCTGGTCTTGCAGATGTTGACTCTGGCCCTGGCCGGCTGCGGCGGGAGTGACGGACCGCGCCGCGTTGCTGTCACCGGAACGGTGACGCGCGCCGGTTCGCCGGTCGAAATCGGTTCGGTGGGAATTCTCCCGAGTGGCGACCACTCGGGGCCGGCAGCGAACGGGGCTGTTGAAAACGGCGAGTTTGTGTTTGATTCATCAAATGGACCGACGCCCGGCCCGCATCGGATCGTGATTCGATCGCTGATTCCCAAAGACGAACTGATGCGTCTGCAGGCGGAAGGCAAGGAACCAAAGATGAGCTGGGTGTTTCCTCTAGAGATTCCCGACGAAGATGTGTTTCATCATGACTTTGTTCTGGAATGAGTCGGGCAGTCTCATGCAGGAATGATCAAACGATGGGCGAACACAACGGGTCGAATGGCGGCGGACGGCGGCGCGGATTCACGCTGATCGAACTGCTGGTCGTGATCGCGATTATCGCCGTCCTGGTCGCGCTGCTGCTGCCGGCTGTGCAGTCGGCTCGTGAAGCTGCGCGACGATCGCAATGCAGGAACAACATCAAGCAGATCGCGCTGGCGCTGCACAACTACCACGGGGCGCACGCCACATTTCCAATGGGCAACGAACGAACAAAGATCGGCGGCGGGTGGGGTTTCGCCATGCACCTGATGCCGTTTCTCGATCAGGAACAGGCTTACTACCAGGTCAATTTCAACAATCCCGACTGCTGTCTGGAAATCATTGGATTGCAGAACGCGACGCCGCCATTGCCGGACCCGGCGTCATACGTTTACGAGTTCTTCATCTGCCCGTCCGATCCCAACGGGCAGCTTCGACTGAAGCATCTGACGCCGGGCGCGTACCCGTGCGGCAATCTGTATCCTGGCAATTATCTGGGCGTGTCCGGAGACAATCCTGCCAGTGTCGCCTGTGGCAGTAACAAAAACGGCAACGGAATGCTCTACACGTTAAGCAGTACCGAGATGCGCGACGTGACAGACGGCACGTCGAACACGTTGTTTGTCGGCGAACGCGGAATTCCGAACGATCGCATCTGGGGCTGGCTGCTTTGCGGCGGCGAAGAGTGCGAGCAGTACATCGCTACCGACCGCGGGCTCTCGCCAGGCGCCAGCGCCCCGTGGACGACAGGCATCGTCGAACGCTTCTGGAGCTGGCACGACGGCGGAGCCCACTTCGCGCTGGTTGACGGTTCGGTCCGGTTTCTCTCGAACAGCATCGATCTGAAAACGCTGAAGGGGCTCTCGACACGGGCACGCGAGGAAGACATCGGCGAATTCTGAAGAGGCGCCCCAGGAAACGGGGATCCGCTCCCGCGACGAGTCAGTCGGATTGTCGAGCCGTCTGTCCGCACGGACGGCGTCGCCAGTGGCGAGCGTCTTTCTGGACGGATAGACAATCTGTCGTGCGACGTTCTGCCGGGACGCGAGTCAGAGACGTGCTTAAACGTCGCCGCCTTCCGGAGCGCCCTGCACTTTGCGTTTGACTCGCAGCGGCAGACCATGCAGACGGATGAAACCGGCCGCGTCTTCCTGACGGTAGCTTTCGTCCTGACCATCCATTGTCGCGACTCCAGCATCATACAGGCTGTACGGCGAGCGGCGGCCTTCGATGAAGACGTTGCCTTTGTAAAGCGCAACGCGGGTTTCACCACTGACGAACTTCTGCGTCGCGGCGGTAAAGGCCCGGTGAGCTTCGGCGACAGGATCGAACCAGTAGCCGTTGTAAACCAGCCCTGCGAAGTCGGCCATACGGCGTTCCTTCTCGGCGATCACGCTGCCCGTCAGGCACAGGCCCTCCAGATCGCGATGCGCTTCCAGCAGTGTCGTGTGGCCGGGCGAGTGGTACTCGCCGCGCGACTTCATACCGACGTAGCGAGTCTCGACCATGCCCAGGGAACCGACGCCGTTTCGCGCCGCGGCTTCGTCGACGTACTTGAAAACGGGCAGCAGACCTTCCGCCAGTGTTTTGTCCGGCTCGCAGACTTCGATGTCGACGCCCTCGAACGTGCCCGGCTTTGACTTGACCGAGCTGACTTTGACCGGCACGCCGGCTTCCCAGCGAATGATGAAGCGCTCGACTTCGTCCGGAGCCTGCGTCGGGTGAACCATGCGCTCGTAGATTTCTTCCGGCGCCGTCACCCACGGATCTTCGAGCACCCCCGCTTCGTACGAGATGTGCAACAGATTGTCGTCGGACGACCACGGTTTCTTACGACTGGCCTTCGCTTCCAGACCGTGCTTCTCGACATAGTCGAGCATCGTCTTGCGGCCAGCGGAAAACTGGTTGATGAAGTCGGTGTTCTTCCACGGAGCCAGGATCTTCAGATCGGCATCGAGCGCCTGGTACCCGAGTTCAAACCGAACCTGATCGTTGCCCTTGCCGGTTGCTCCGTGACAGACGGTCTGAGCACCGGTTTCGTGAGCGATCCGGACCTGATGCTTCGCGATCAGCGGCCGCGCGATCGACGTGCCCAGCAGGTACCGGCCTTCGTAAACGCAGTTTGCGTGCAAAATCGGAATGAAATAGTCGTGGAGAAACTCCTCGCGGGCATCGACGGCCACGTAGGTCGACGCACCGTTGCGCTTCGCCCGCTCGCCAATCTCGTCGAGATCCTCAACCTGCTGCCCGATGTCGAGCAGGTAGCAGATCACCTCGTACCCCTGCTGCGCCAGCCAGTGCAGAATGACGGTCGTGTCCAGCCCGCCAGAGTAAGCGAGCACGATTTTGCCTTTGTCAGACATGGTGGAAGCCTCAACTGAGAGTTGGTTTGACATCGATCCGACAGCGAAACGCCGGGGCGGGATCGCTGGTGGTTTTCAAGTCGTTGATCGCTCCGCAATCGAAACGGGCTGCCGGAGATCGCTTCGAGACCGAAAGGAACCTTCGAGCATTCGACGTCTGGTTGACGGATCGGCCGTCCTGGCGGCCGTTGCAGCCTTGACCGAAACGCTTCAATCGCTGAGAGATCAGCGACTTTACTGCCAGCCAGACAAGACAGTTTACGACGCGGCACGTCCGGCTGGAATCGAGCGGATTTCGATGCGTTCTGCCGTCGACCGACTGCAGAAACGGAGACGTCAACTGCGTTAGCGCCCGGACGCCGGGGCGTCTCGAAGATGCTGGTCGAAGAACTCGTAAGCAACCTTGCGGGCATCTTCCGGAAAGTCGTGGGCACTGTCCGGGTAGTTCTCCTGCAGGTTCTGCTCGGCGCCGTGCAGACGGTAGATCTGCTTTGCGGCGGCGATTGTGTCGCGGACTCCCGAAACCTCGAAGTTGCTGTCGCGGACGGGAGCACTCGCCAGGAACGGGCGCGGGGCGAAGCTCGCGACGATTTCCGGGAAGTCGAACGGGACTCGGTCCGGATCGTTGCCAAAGTCGCGATCGATCAGAGGCATGTAGCGGGCGCTGGTCCAGCCTTTCAGCCGGCCTTCGTAATATTTGTGAAACCGCGTGAAGCCGCAGTTCGAGACCAGCACCTTGATCCGCGGCTCGAACGCCGCCGTGAACATCGTGTTGTGGCCGCCCAGCGAGTGCCCAATGCAGCCAATCCGCTCGCCGTCGACAAACGGCAGCGACTGCAGCAGATCGATCGCCCTCACGTTGTCATAAACGGCTTTCATGGTCCCGCTGATGTAACCGTCGGTGAGCGGGAAATCGTACGGATACTCGCCGAAGCTCGGATAGTCCGGGGCGAGCGTCACGTAACCACGCCGCGCCAGATGCAGGGCATAATGCAGATTCGGATTGCCGCCCAGGCCGGCCGGCTCGTCTTTACCGATTCGCGTTGTCTGATGCAGGCAGAGGATCGCCGCCCGTCGATCGGACTGATTCCGGTCGTCCGTCTTTGAAGTAGAGGCGGCGGCGAGCTTCTCCGGCAGAAACAGCCAGGCACGCACGCGTCGCTGCATCGAGTCCGTGTGATAAGCCACTTTTCGACGAATCAGTCTGTCATCAGCAAGTCGGGTTTCCTCGACCGTCTGCACATCGAGCGGTACCGGCGATTGGGGCTGCGGCAGCGGTCCCATCACGCGTTGCATCTCAGTGAAAATGCTCTGCCGACGGTGTGCCCAGTCGTCCAGACTTCGGATCGGCTGCCGGTTTCCAGGCTCATCGAGCCACCAGGAAACGTCGGCGTGCTGCAGGAGTTCCGGATCGGCAGCGAGGCCCGGTGTGAGGGCGCGGGACAGTGCGACGAACAGAAAGCCGACCAGCAGGCCACAGCGGTTGTAATTCATTGGGCCAGTATCCTCGTTAGTTTCCTGAGACCGGAATGAGTGCGCTGATGATTCCAGGATCAGCCGAATGACTGCCTTCAGAGACACAGCCAACGGCGCGGTATCCGATCAGAGATTGGCGATTGGATGTGCGACTGCTCGTAGTTTACCGGAGACGTTGTCCCGATTTCGCCGAAAGAGCTTCAACGCGAGTAATGTCGGCGAAAGCCCGCTGGGTAGATCAAACTCCAGCGATACTGATATAGTTCGCGATCCGCTGTTTCCGGCGGAGTTTTCGTCTGCTGCGGCTGGTTCGGGAGCGTGGTCTTCTGACCGGAGCAGGCACTGGCCTCAGAGCGAATCGGAATGCCACGGTAACGTGTGTCAGCTATTCGGCGACACGCGTTTTTCTTTTGGTCTCTGTCAAAACTGACGTTTCTGCGTCGCTCGTCTGAGTCAAGTTCAGGTCAAATGGTCGATCGTAATCTGCTGCGTGAGTATCAAATCCCCGACGAAATCCTTGATGCCGAATTCCGCAAGGCATTCGACGAGGACGACATCGAAATCAGCGACGACTGGGGAGCGCTGTATTCGGATGCGCCTCTGGAATTCGATGCGGGAACTATCGTTCCTGGCAAAGTCATTCGGATCGAAGGCGATGATGTCCTCGTCGACGTTGGCTACAAAAGCGAAGGCATGGTCCCGCTGAATGAGTGGGATGACCAGCCGGAACCGCCGAAGCCCGGCGACAAAATCGAAGTCCTGATGGAGGAATTCGAGGACGAGTTCGGTCTGCTGCTACTGTCCAAGCGCAAGGCCGATCGCATCCGGGAATGGGAAAAAATCATCTCGGAGAACAAGGAAGGCGATGTCGTTACCGGCAAAGTCGTCCGCAAAATCAAAGGCGGACTGCTGGTCAATATCGGCGTCAATGTCTTTCTGCCGGCCAGCCAGGTCGACATTCGCCGTCCACCGGACATTGGAGCATACATCGATCAGGACATCGAATGCGTGATCCTCAAGATCGACGAATCGCGCCGCAACATCGTGGTTTCACGCCGCAAACTGATCGAAGAGAAACGCGAAAAGCTGAAGAAGGAACTACTCGCCGAACTGGTCGAAGGCGATACCCGCACGGGTGTTGTCAAGAACATCGCCGACTTTGGTGCGTTCGTGGACCTCGGCGGCATTGACGGCCTGCTGCACATCACTGATATGAGCTGGGGCCGGATCAGCCACCCGACGGACATGGTCAAGATCGACGACCGCATCGAGGTCAAGGTCCTGAACATTGACCGCGACCGGGAGAAGATCGCTCTGGGTCTGAAACAGCTCACACCAAGCCCGTGGGACGGTGTCGAAGCCAAGTACCCGGTCGGTGCGAAGGTCAAAGGAGAAGTCGTCAACGTGATGACGTACGGTGCCTTCGTGAAGCTGGAAGACGGCATCGAAGGGCTGGTTCACATTTCCGAAATGTCCTGGACCAAGCGCATCAACCACCCGACGGAACTCGTGCAGATTGGTGACGAAGTTGAAGTGGTCGTGCTTGGCATCAACAAGGACAAGCAGGAAATCTCGCTGGGGATGAAGCAGACCCAGCCGAACCCCTGGGACAACGTTTCCGAGAAGTACCCGGAAGGCTCGAAGGTCAAAGGCACCGTTCGCAATCTCACGAACTACGGTGCGTTTATCGAGCTGGAAGAAGGCGTCGACGGTCTGCTGCACGTTTCGGACATGTCGTGGACCCGGAAGATTTCGCACGCCAACGAGATGCTCAAAAAGGGCATGGAACTGGAGTGCAAGGTTCTGTCGGTTGACGAAGAGCGAAAGCGCATCGCGCTCGGCCTGAAGCAGCTCGACAATGACCCGTGGGAAACGACCATCCCCGAAAAGTACGGCGTCAATGCTGTGGTCAAAGGCAAAGTCACCAAGATTACGAACTTTGGTGTCTTCGTCGAACTGGAGCCGGAACTCGAAGGTCTGCTCCACGTTTCCGAACTGGCTGACCATAAGGTCGACAACCCGGAAAGCGTGGTGAACGTTGGTGACGAACTCGAAGTCCGCGTGCTGCGAGTTGACATCGACGACCGCAAGATCGGCCTGAGCCGCAAGCTGGAAGCTGACGAGATTCCGGAAGCCGCGGCTGGCGAAGGCGGCGAAGCTCGCGCGACTGCTCCACGTGAACCGCTCAAGGGCGGTATTGGAGGTGGTGGCGGTGGACTGCTGATCGACTTCCCGGTTGGCGGTGGCGCGGCAGCAGCCAAAGCTGTGCCGGAAGCAGCCGTTGAAGAAGCCGCTCCGGCAACAGCAGACGCAACTCCGGCTGACGAAGCTGCGGAAGATTCCGCTTCTGAGGAGTCTGCCGAGTAAGCGGCCGGACAAGCCGCTGACTCAGCATTCGGCTGAGTCGGATTGAATGAGTTCTGCGGCCCGTCGAACGCAATGTTCGACGGGCCGTTTTTATTGCGCCAGCCCGAATGCCCGAGCCAGTCGTAACGGGTGCCGCAACCGGAAGCTGCCCCGCTGTCTTCGCAGAATCGCTGGCTGTCCAGGTCCAGCTCACCGGACCAGTCGGCCGATACATCCTTCACACGGTTTCCAGCGAACCAAATCTCTGCTCGGTCGAACGTCGCCTTTCGTAATGGTGGCTCGGCTTT
Source organism: bacterium (assembly GCA_016124895.1). Taxonomy (GTDB): domain Bacteria; phylum Planctomycetota; class Planctomycetia; order Planctomycetales; family Planctomycetaceae; genus JAPOLP01. Next base: position 3,522 of record WGMU01000023.1, on the reverse strand, counting down.
CCGTCCCGGCGGGCCGCGATCAAAGCAGAGCAGCGTTCTGAGAACGTGTTCGGAGCTTCGCTGCGTGGGCCGCAAGGTCTGGCGACGACGGTCAGCTCTGGCACTCTCTCAGAAATCACCCGGTGCGAGTTCATCGGATTGCGCGGTACGGAGTGCCGCTCTCATTCATTCCCTCCCGCTGAGTTACACAGCAGACGAATCACCCCAGGGACAGAGCTGACGTCTGTTGATGGAACTCTGGTTCGGAGCCCGGATTGTCAGCAGTGGGACTGCGAACTTCCGCGGAAAGAATCATTCATTTCGAGTCGAGCCGTTTCGGTCTGACCATTCGACTGATCGGGTCGCCTCACTGTGAAGGATCGCTCCCCCCCACGCTGCATCGCGAGCCTCCAGACGAATCAGAAGGACATCCATGTCGACTACTACAAAAAAGAGTTCCGCCCGGCCAGATACGACGACCGCCAAGCCGCGCCGCCGAGCGACCTCGCGAGTTCAGAATCCTCTTGAAACCTATTTAAAGGAAATCAATGAAACAGCGCTGCTGACTGCTCAGGAAGAAAAAGACCTTTCTTACGCGATCTCGGATGGAGACGGCGCCGCCCGCGACCGGATGGTTCGAGCAAACCTGCGACTCGTTGTGAATATCGCCCGGGCCTATACCGGCAAGGGGCTGCCGCTGCAGGACCTGATCGAAGAAGGCAACCTCGGCCTGTTGCGCGCCGTCGAAGGCTTCGACCCCGAGATGAATACGCGGTTCAGCACGTACGCCAGCTACTGGATCAAGCAGTCGATCAAGCGGGCTCTGGTCAATTCCGCCAAGACGATCCGGATTCCGGCATACATGGTCGAACTGCTCTCGAAGTGGCGTCGAGCGACAGCGAAGCTCAGCGACACGCTCGGCCGCACGCCGACACCCGAAGAAGTTGCCGCCGACCTCGGGCTGCCAAAGAAGAAACTGCGGATCGTCAAGAAGGCGATTCAGCTTTACAACTCGACACCGCAGACCGATCAGCCAGACGGAACCTGGACGCTGGGCGAAGTCGTGGCCGACGAACGTCAGCAGGGGCCTGACCACGAGCTGATGGAAAGCGACAATCTGAAGCACGTCTTCCAGATGCTCGACACAATGGACCCGCGCGAGGCAACGATCCTGCGGATGCGATTCGGCCTGGACGATTCGGAGCCGAAGACGCTGAAGGAAATCGGCGAAGCGCTCGGGCTGACCCGCGAACGAGTCCGGCAGATCGAAGGCGACGCCCTCAACCGCCTGGCTCGCGGCCTGAACGGCGAATGATCGTCTCGCTGGCGAGACCACCGCTGCTGACTCGCGAATCGTTCGGCAGTGAACCGGACAGAAGCCTGAAGCCTCTTTGTTTTCCAGGGAAAAACGTCAGGCCGAGCGGCGAATGGTCCGCTCGGCCTGCAGCAGAAGACCGGCATCGCGAGTCTCTTGAGTGCGACCAGGTGCTGGCTATAATCCCGCCCCAACGCGCAAGTGGCGGAATTGGCAGACGCGCCAGGTTGAGGGCCTGGTGGGGTTTAAACCCCGTGGAGGTTCGAGTCCTCTCTTGCGCATTACCTCGCAAGGACTTACGTCGCTCAGGCGTAAGTCCTTTTTTCGTGGACTGGCCGTTCTGTGAGCGCATTGTGAGCGCCGTTGGATTTGCGCACGGTTTGCGTCGATGGTCGACGCCTGCTTCCGACTCCTACGATCTGATGCGCGCAACGCGCTCACAGGAGTCGGACCATGGCGTGGCTCACGAAACGCGGAAACGTTTTCCATCTGGGCTTCAGGTACTCGGGAAGAATCTTCCGAACGTCACTGAAGACGGCCGATCGGCGGACCGCAAACGCGGCGGTCGCACGCGTCGACGAGAACATCCGCCTCATTGAGAGAGGCCGGCTGACGCTGCCTGAGGATGTTCCTGACCTGCCAACCTTTCTGCTCTCTGACGGGAATCTGAACAGCAAGCCAATGCTTTCGAGTGTGTCTTCACTCTCGGAGGTGTTGGACGCTTACGCTGAAGCCATGTCGAACGGTTCGATGGAAGCGAACTCGCTGTCCACGATCAGGATTCACATGAAGCACCTGCAGGGTGTCCTCGGTTCCGCATTGCCGATCAGGTCTCTGTCGTTCGCCGATCTTCAGAAGTACGTCGACTCGCGAGCCAAGCAGAAGGGGCGGCGCAACAGGTCGCTCAGTCCGACCACGATCAAGAAAGAACTGGCCACGCTGAGGGCGATCTGGTCGTGGGCACTCAAGCACGACTACGTCTGCACGGCGTTTCCCGGAAAGGGGCTCAGATTTCCGAAAGCCGACGAGAAACCGCGATTTCAAACCTGGAAGGAAATCGAACATCAGCTCAGACGAGGAGCCTTGGATGACGACGAACAGGCTGAATTGTGGGACTGCCTGTTTCTGACTCTCCCGGAGATCACCGAGCTACTGTCATGCGCGTCTCAACAGGCACGCCACGATTTCATCTATCCAATGGTGGCGACAGCAGCATACACGGGGGCACGGCGGAGCGAACTGGTCCGTGCGCAGGTTCGAGACTTTGACCTCGAAGCTGGCACAGTGACGCTGCGGGAAAAGAAACGGAACCGTCAGAAATACACGACGCGGACCGTTCCATTGGCGAAGGGGCTGTCTCGCATACTGACGGAGTGGTTCGACAGGCATCCGGGCGGAAAACACGCATTCTGTCTTGGCAACGTTGCACGCAGCCGTGCTGACCGCGAGCACGCTGAGCCACTGACTGTCGATCAGGCGCACGACCATCTGAAACGAACGCTGTCAGGAACTCGCTGGTCGAAGGTTCGCGGCTGGCATGTCCTCCGGCACAGCTTTGCATCGAACTGCGCAGCGAAGGGAGTCGACCAGCGGCTGATCAACGCCTGGATGGGGCATCAGACCGAGGACATGATGAAGCGATACCAGCATCTCTTTCCGGACTCGCAACAGCAGGCGATCCAGTCAGTTTTCGAAAGGCAGTAGCCCTTCGCACTGGAACCGGAGCAGTTCATCGTGAGGGATCATCCACTCCTGCGAGCGGCCACGACCGCAGGGACGCTTGTCTGCTGCGATGCGACCGAGTCGGCACCATTCACGAACCGTGAACTCGGACCGTTTGACAATGCGTGCAACCTCAGATGTTGAGTAATACTCCTTGATCGTCCGTTGCGCCACCAATTGATCAAGTGCGGATTCAATGCGTCCCAGACGCTCGACAATTTCCTGAAGATTCATGGGGCCAGCCATCTCAGAATCAGATAGGGAAGTGCGACATGTAAGAAAGGCCGGCAGCTCGAAGTGAGGGAGCTGCCGGCGTTGAAACGAATCGATGGTCTCAGTCTGTGAGGTCGATCTCGGCTTCCTGGTCTTCGACGTACTGCTGGGCGAGCTGGAGGGCTCGGATGGCCTGGGGCAGTTCGGCGAGGTTGAACGACGAGCTGTACTTCACGTCGTCGCCGTCCATGTAACGCTTCTGCACGCTGACCGAGCGGACGAGTCGTGAGCCG
>WGMU01000041.1 GCA_016124895.1 bacterium | reverse complement strand
GCGAGACGGATGTGTGTGATGTTCGGCGTCGCGTCGGCGAAGTCGCGGTGGGCTGCGGACTTCTGCTGCCAGTATTCGTGACGGGCTTCGCGACTCCTGACGAATTCGTCGAAGTAGATCGTCCGGTGTTTTGACCAGACCCCGCCGGGCGAGCGGAAGTCCGGGATGCCGCTCTCGGTGCTGATCCCGGCTCCGGTGAAGGCGGCGGCGGAATGCGATTCAGCCAGCCATTCACGAAGCAGTGCGGCTGCGGCACTGAGTTGGTCTTCGGAGAACCGCTGACGCACGTGATCGCTCCAGATTCAATTGTCCCTCAGTTTCGCCGTGTGTCCCGGCCGGGACCGGCGGTCAGTTCGATGCGGACAAGATGTTTGACGTTCGCGCAGGCGTCGAGTTCAGCGGTTTTGCACTCAGCGGCGTTGGGGATCAGGAAACGGAACGGGCCGCCAAAGCGAGCATTGAGCGGCTCGCCGTCCTGCTCGTAAATCACGATCCCGAGATCGCAGACGGCGTCGAGCGGCAGGCTCGCGGAAAAGCCGTCGTCCGAGTGCAGCGTCACGTGGGTCGCGTCGTCTGCCGGAACTGCGTGACTTAGCAGACCGGCGAGTGTGACCGCGCGACCGGAGCGTTGCGGGTCGAGTCTGCTGACGTCGTCGATACGGGCTTCTGAAGGCAACGCTGCCAGACCGCCTCGGTTGAGCTTCGTTGGCGCGGCCACCTGGCCATCAATTGTCAGAGAATCAGTCGGCATGGAAAGCTCGCTGTCAGGTCAGTCAAATCGGGGAGAGTCGACGTTGTCGAGGTGCCAGTCCCAGCGGACCTCTGCCGGCAGGACGTCGGGGCGGGTGCCGTTGGAACTGTCGTCCCACTGCCGCGACCAGTCCTCCCAGGTGAGCGTCGTTTCGGAAAAGATCAGTCGTTCGGTCGGCAGCGGTGGCAGATCGTACTGGCGGACAACCGATCTCGGATACGGCCGCACCGTCGTGTGGCGTCGCAGGCTGTAAACGGCTTCGGCTTTGTATTCGCCGTCGGGCCAGACGAGCAGTCCTTCTTCGTCGACGTCGTACGGAATGGTGCGCGGCGCAAAGCTCGCCGAGATCTGCTCACGAACAAGGTCGACACCAGCCAGTCGATAAAACCCGATCAGCGCCGTCAGCAGAATCTGACGCTGCTGACCGGAGAGTTGCCGCACCCACCCGGCACGGAAGGCGTTGGCCAGCAGCCAGCCCGACTGTTCTTCAAAGATCAGTTCCAGCGGGTCGTCGTCGAATTCCGGGCACTGCAACTCGATGCGGATATTGTTCGAGGCGAGCCGCACACGGCTGACGAACACTCCGGAAACGGTCCAGGTGGGTGAGTTTTCCAGAACGCCCAGCAGTTCCCGCTCGACGAAATGCTCGACTGCTACATGCACATGATGAAGCTGATCGAGGTACTTGCTGCGGGCGAGACTGTGCTCCTCACTGCCTCGCTTCCGGTCCGCTCGCCGCAGCCGAGAGAAGAGTTTCGGAAGCGTGCCGGAATGGAAGCCGGGCTTCATCAGCCGGATGAACGTTTCGCCGTGCGTGCCGACGAGAACCGGTTGCAGCGTGTCGCCGCGGTTGGCTTTGTAGAGCTTCCAGTTCGAGCGCAGCTCCCAGGCCATGAAGCCGAAGACGCCGGGCATGAGAAAAATAAACGGACCGACGATTGCTGTCGCCAGTTGTGTTCCGCCGAAGACCGGCGCGAGCAGTTCGACGAATGTCGGTGCGAGTGGAATCAGCAGTTTGTGCGAGACTGTGACGACGGGGAAGTGCTTGATGGGATTGATCTGAGGTTCGATCAGCAGATTGACACAGAACCTCGCGACGAACGTAAAGCCCGTCCAGAAGACGCCGAGCAGTGCTTTCACGGCGAGTGAGACGCTGGTCTCACCACTCTTGAACCGCAGCCATTCGTCGACTGCGTACAGAACGCGGTCAAAGGCTTCGAGCAGTCGCTTGAACGAGTCCATGATGAAGTCGAACAGCGCGACGAAGATGTGAACTCGGATGCGTGTCCAGGTCGTATGGAGCCACTCGGCGGTCAGTTCCTCGACGTCACGCCCGACGCGCGAGTTCAGAATGACGCTCATTGCACACAGTACGACGGCCCAGTTCGCAGGTGCCTGCGGAGGCATTGAGTCGTACAGCGAGGGAAGAATTCCACACAGAAGAGCGGTTGGAATTGCCGGCCACAGAATCAGCTTGCGGAAGAGAACGACGGCGCGACTGCGCAGCAGCCGCCGCATGGCTGGCATCCGGAAGAAACGCACCGGCCATTCATAAAACAGCCGCCGCAGCGCACTGAACAGTTTACGGAAGAAGCGAGCCACCGCCTGTCGGAATGGTGCGACATGAATCAGCAGCAGAATGAACGTTCCGAGTGCAGTGACCAGCCAGGGCGTTGCGTCGAGTCGCCAGGCGGTAAACGGATCCTGCAACCGGCCGGTCAATGTCTCGTGACTGGCCAGTTCGAGCAGCACTGCCGTTGCGGTGTCGAGAGGCGCAATTGTCGCTGCGAGAGCCTGAGCGGTATGCACAGTCACACTATTGATCGCCGGCCGGATGCTGAGGACGTGCTCGGTCAGGTGCATCACCGCTTCGAGACAGATGAACGCGCCGCCGTACGGGATGGCGACGTAACGCGTCAGAAACCGGCCGATCGACGTTCCGAACCCGGCCGCACTCAATCGCTGCAGCAGACGGAGATGGATATCACCGCGCTGATAGACCCCGTCGAGCGAGCGGGACAGTTTGTAGTCCGCTTTGAGCAGTCGGTCACCGAGGACGAATTCCTGCGGTCCGGACAGGTCGGTGAGTTTCAGATTGCTGCGTGAAATCGAGTCACGCAGATCGCCCATCGTCAGGAAGCCGCGGTGTGCGACGCTGTCGAGTAGTTCCTCGACGAGCTTGCGGAAGGCAACGCGTTCCGGCACGTCAGCCGGTGCAATGCCAATCCGTTCGAGCGTCTCGGTCGTCAGTGGCCGCAGTCGCGTCCGCATCTGATGCTCGGCCGAGTGCGCTGCTTCGTGCAGCAACTGCGACAGTCTCCGCCGCTCGGAACCTGTCAGCCGCGATGCCACCAGACGACGCGTCGCACTGCGGAGATGCTTCGACATCAGCACTTCGCGCTGATTGGGCAGTGCCCGCTTGATCGGACGCCGCCCGAACGACTTGACGCAGCCGACCAGATCGATGGTGTAAATCTCGCGTTCGTGGTCGACGCAGACTTTCTGCAGGTCGTACAGCAGTCGCTTATCGGCACCCCAGAATCCCGAAGCTGAAAGCATTAACAGGCCGACGATTGACTCGTACCAGTCGCAGGCGGCTGCGTCGTCGAACTCCAGCGCTGCCTGCAGTCGCCGGACCAGCCGCTCAATATCGGTGAGCGCTCCATTGATCGCTTCGCTGATCAATTCCGGAGTTGCGAATCGTGCGGCTCGAAGCTGATGCAGCGCCGCGCCGACGGCGTTGCCGCGCCCGAAGGCCTTGTCGGCTTTGCGGATCATCCGACCGAAGACACGCAGATTTGGTTTGCGAGCGCGTTCAATCGCCGACTGGACAGCTGCGTTCAACGATGGAAAGGCGCTCGCAGCGACGTGGTTCATCACTGCACCAGACGGCGAGCCAGCGTGCGTGTGCCCGGTCAGGCTGTCGAGTTCTTCGTCGGTTTCGTCAAATGCGACGTTGTCCGGTGCTGCCCTGGAACTCACGAGCCCGCTTAATCGCGTTGCCTCAAACAGGTCGTCGACCGAGATGTCCCAATCGAGGATTTCGTCAACGCGGTGGTGATCCTCGAACGACGGGAAATACGAACCCAGACAGTGCGGTGCGAAATGCTTCAGTTCGGAGAACAGCGCCGCGAACTCGATGAAAATGTGTGACACTGACGCGTCGGCGGCCACAAAGTTCTCACGCCGCAGCACGGTGCGGATTTCGTCGAACTCGACCTGCCCGAGGGCGTCAATGCGCTGTCGGACGGCTGCGTCATCCAGACGCCCCGACGTCTGCAGCAGCGAGTATTCGAGGTCGATGCGTGCGTGAAACAGCAGCCGCCAGATGTGGCGTTTCAGTTGTTCGAGACTCATCGATTCGAGATTGCGGTCATCCGGACGCGCAATGAGGATCGCTTTTGCAGGCGGTTCGTCGTTGGGTTCAAGACCCAGTTCGTCGAGTTCGACGTGTCGGATCAGCGGGTTGCGGTCGATGAGCCATGATTTGCGGTGCGGGACCTGAACGGTCAGTGCCGGCAGCTCACATTCGGCTTTGACAACTCGCCGCAGAACACGCGGCTGAACGAGAAACGCCCGCGGTTCGACTTCGCTGAGCGCACGCCGGGCTTCTGCGACCATCGCCTCGATGGCGGGACTGGTCGTGTCATTGCGTTCGTCAACGGGGAGCTGTGACGCGTCGTCCATGCGGAATTTGAAGGGGCTTGCGGCTGTCGGAGAATCCGTATCTGAGCAGCGTCGGGATCGTCCGGAAGCGGGATGCCGGCGACAAGTCAAAACGATCGACTTCCGTGCGAATCGGCGATCGATACGAAAAAAGCCGCCAGCGATTCACTCGCTGGCGGCTGGTTGGCGCGAATTCGCGCGGTTTCGAGAATCTGCATGGGTTGCCCCGAAGAAAGCGGCAGTCGATCACGTTCCGCAGAACGCAGCGTCGGACAGTCGTTTCATGGAGCGTCTTCAAACGGGCTGAAAGTCGCCCATCACTTCCCGCAGCCGGTTTCGAGCCGTGTGCAGTCGTCGCTTGATGGTTCCGATCGGGCTGCGAAATCCTTCAGCCATCTGCTGCAGCGACTGACCCTCAATGTAGAACGCGATCAGCGTATCCCGATCGAGTTCCTTCAGCGTTCGCAGTCCATCCCAGACCTGCGAGGCCTGTTCGGTCTGCAGGACGCGATCAACCGGCGACACCGTGTCTGCTCGAACGCCGTCAAACGTCTCGGCTTCGACTGCAGTTTCCCGCGGTCGTCGGACGATCCGGTTGATCGACATCCGCACGGCGATCTGCCGCAGCCAGCCCGGAAACCGCTCGGGCTCCCGCAACTGGTCGAGCTTCCGCATCGCCCGGATGAAGATTTCCTGAGTCAACTCGCTGGCCTCGTGGGCGTTCCGCAACCGCCGCAGCACAACGCTGAAGACGGTCGATTCAAACGCCCGAGCCAGTTCACCAAACGCTTCCCGGTCGCCGGATTGAGCCAGTCGAACCAGTTCGATCATCTGCGTGTCTTCCATTTTCGCCACCTCGTTTATGAGTAACCGTCCGCCGGATCGAAGCAGGGCCGGGCGGTTTGAATTCGGAAAGTCCGTGTGCGGCGACGTTGCCGGACACGGGAGATCGAATGCCGCGCGAAGCTGCAGAGAGCAGCCGCCAGGGTCGTGTTTCTTCTGACGCGACGCTGAGCACGGGAACGTGTGCAACAGTTGGAGTTCGCGCCGAGGGAACCTCGACAGGCAGCAGCCAGGGCAGATCGAGCGGAAGCACTGAGCCGCAGTCATGCAGGACGAACAGACGCGTTCGGCCAGAGATGCGGAGCAGTCGCCATTCGATCGGGCTGATCAGATCGCGGACGCAGACAGGCAGAGCGACTCTGCCGGCAGCACGCCGCAGCTCGGATCAGCAGAAACCGGTTTCCGACCAGAGGTCGGGGACTCGCCGGCCGGAGCCGGCTGGCCTCAGCTCGAAAGAGCCGCGAGGACCATGAGTCTGCCCCAGGCTGGGGCGGGCATTTGCCGAGCTGCTGCGGAGCGTGCTGCTAATGCGGCGGCATCCGCGGCTGCCTCGTCTGTGGCGGACGGTTCAAATGAACTGCCGCGCCGCCATAGCGACGAGGAATACAGCGATAGTTCGGCCATTCCCGGTTTCATTTTTCCGGTGGCGCAATGCGGGCGCTTCTGACGACACTCAACGCGACCACGTACGACGCCACCGACCAGAATGTTTTCGACTGTGTCGATCTGGACCGTAATGTTCGTCTGATTGATCTGCGTATTGAGCATCGGAGCACCTCTGCGGGTTCGTCCCGCGATTGAAGATGGGACCGCAAGTCGTTTGCGGCCAGGAAGGCTCGGATTCGCCTTTCAAACTACGTTTCGTCCGAGCCAGACACCCTCTTGAGACGATTTCCGCTCCGAACCCCGGAGCAGTGAAAACCGTCGTCTTGACGAGCGAGGGAAACACCCGTCGACCGGACGCCCGGCCGAATCACGCAGTCGGAACCTGCGTATGAGGCAGTCTGTACCGTCTGCTGCCCGCCATGACCAGCGGAATCTCAGTGAGGTTCGGGGCTTTCAGAGAGAATCTCCAGAAAAATCGAAAGAGGCTGATCCGTGTTTTTCGCAGGGTGCGGCCTCGCTGCACTCGTGCCGCACTCTACGGGTGGAAATCCCGTGCTGATATTCTCCACCCTGAGTCGTTGAAGTGGTCACGCTGGAGAACGAAATGCGCAACTCCGAAATTGCCCGTCTGTTTGAGGAACTCGCCGACCTGATGGAGATTCAGGGGGCGAATGCGTTTCGGCTGCGGGCGTATCGCAACGCGTCCCGGACGATTGAGAATCTGACCGAATCAATCAGTGAGCTGGCCGAGCAGGGGAGTACGGCACTCGTCGAGTTACCGGGGATCGGCAAGGAACTCGCGCAGAAGATTGTCACGATCTTTGAGACCGGTCAGTTGCCGCAACTCGAAAAGCTGCGTGAGGAAGTGCCGCCGGGGGTCGTCATGATGCTGCGGATCCCCGGCGTCGGACCGAAGAAAGTTGCCGCGCTGTTTCACGAACTCGGAGTGACGACTCTCGACGACCTGCGGGCTGCGTGCGAGAAAGGCGACGTGGCCGAACTGAAGGGTTTCGGCAAAAAGACCGCTCAGTCGATTCTCGAAGGACTTGATCAGGTCGAACAGTCGGCGCAGCGCGTGTATCTGGCGGACGCGATGCCGGTTGTCGAAGAGATCGTCGGCGACCTTGAGAAACTGGACTCCGTCGTGCAGGTCAGTGTCGCCGGCAGCTTCCGCCGTCGCAAAGAAACGATCGGTGATCTCGACGTTCTGGTCACGTCAACGAACTCGGCCGAAGCGATGGACGCACTGGCAGCGCACGAACTCGTGGAAAAAGTGCTCGCTCGCGGCGAGACCAAACAGCGCGTCCGTCTGACGCCGACGTTCGACAGCGGAGTAAAGCTCGAAATGGACCTGCGCGTCGTTCCCGACGAGTCATACGGCGCGGCGATGCAGTATTTCACCGGCTCAAAAGAGCACAACATCGTCGTCCGCAAGCGGGCGCTGTCAATGGGGCTCAGCGTCAACGAATACTGCGTTTCGCGGGACGGCGAGTACGTCGCGGGGCGGACCGAAGAGGACGTTTACGCGGCGCTGGGCCTGCCGTGGATTCCGCCGGAGATTCGCGAGAACCGTGGCGAGTTCGATCTCGCAGAGCGTGGTGAACTGCCGGAACTCGTCGAACTGTCCGACATTCGCGGCGACCTGCACATGCACACGACGGCGACCGACGGCACGGCATCCATCCGCGAAATGGCTGAAGCCGCCAAAGCCCGCGGACTCAAGTACATCGCGATTACGGATCACTCGAAACGCGTGACCATGGCGAACGGACTCGACGCGAAACGTCTGCGGGCTCACTGGAAGGCGATCGACAAGGTCCGGTCAGAAGTGTCCGGCATCGAAATTCTGTGCGGCATCGAGTGCGACATTCTGGAAGACGCAACGATGGACCTGCCGGACGATGTGCTGGCCGAAGCCGACTGGGTCATCGCCGTCCTCCACTACGGCCTGAAGCAGCCGCGCGAGCAGATCAATAAACGCCTGCTGACTGCGATTCAGAATCCGTACGTGTCGGTGATCGGTCACATGAGCGGCCGGCTCATCGGCAAGCGACCGGGAGCGGACATCAGCTATCCGGACATCTTCAAAGCGGCGGCCGATCACGGCGTGATGCTCGAAATCAACGCTCACCGCAGCCGCCTGGACCTCGACGATGTCCACGCCGCCGCGGCAAAGGATCTCGGCATCCCGATCGTGATCAGCACCGACGCGCACAGCACGAACGGCTTTGCCGAAATGCAATACGGCATCTTCCAGGCCCGCCGCGCTGGCCTCACGAAGGCCGATGTCGCCAACACGCGGACGTTCAAGCAGTTCAGCAAGCTGCTGCGGAAGAAGTGAGCGAACAGGGAACAGACGGAGGAGCAAACAGGGAGCGGTAAACCGTAATCAGAGACGCAACGAATCCCGTCGATACGCACTTCGCCTCTCAGCTCTGGGCTCTCAACTCTCGTCTCTGGACTCTCCGCTATTTTCGCTTCGGTCGCGGATCAATTGGGATCAGTGGGAAGTCTTCTGACGGTGTTCGATTCTCGGCCATCATCTTTTCGAGCTTCGCGACAATATCTGGATGCTGAGCGGCGACATCGTTTTTCTCGCTGATGTCTTCCGCGATGTTGTACAGCTCAGTTTTGACCTGGCTGAGTGATTTCGCCCGGGTCATGTTCTGTCGGACGGCTTTCCAGTTACCGACGCGGATTGTCTGCTGGCCGCCGTAGCTGGGAAATTCGCGATACAGGAACGGCCGTGGTTCCTGCTTGTGACCCAGCAGCGTCGGGGCGAGACTGATGCCGTCGATGCCTTTGGGTGTGGCATCCGGCTTGTTGATCAGTTCGAGCAGTGTTGGCATCCAGTCTTCAAAGCCGCTGACGCGATCACTCTCCGAACCGGCGGCGACCTTGCCCGGCCAGCGGACGATCGTCGGCACGCGAACGCCGCCTTCGTACAGAGACCCCTTCAGTCCGCGCAGCTCGCCAACGGACGCGAAGAAGGTGTAGTCGACCTCTTCGTCAAGGTGAGTTGTGCCGTTATCCGAGCTGAAGACGACGATTGTGTTGTCGCTCAGGCCAAGCTCGTGGAGCAGGTCCAGCACCTTGCCGACGTTGCGGTCCAGGTGCGAGATCATCGCCGCATAGGCCGCTCGCGGAGTGAAGTGCGGCGTGTAGCCATAGCCGGAGGCCTTCGTGAACGGCGGGTCTTTCCAGCCGAGGGCCAGATACGGCTTCAGATCTTCATCCGGAACATGCAGCGCGACATGCGGAATCACGGTCGGGTAGTAGAGAAAGAACGGCCGATCCCTGTTCGCTTTGACGAACTCCAGCGCGGCCGCGTTGATCCGATCTGGTGCGTAGTCCTGACCTTTGAACTCGTCGTAACTCCGCGGGTTGTTCGGGTCGGCTCCTTTCGCCAGTCCCTTGTGTCCGGGAATCGGCGGGTTGTTATTGAGTTCGATGTGTTTGTCGTTGTCCCACAAATACGACGGGTAATAACTGTGAGCGTGTGCCTGGCAGTTGTAACCGAAGAACCGGTCAAGGCCCTGAACCATGGGATCGCCACATGAACCTGGACCGCCGAGTCCCCACTTGCCGAACGCACCGGTGACGTACCCCTGATCGTGCAGCACTTCGGCCAGAGTGACTTCGCTGTCGGGGATCGGCCACTGACCTTCCGGCGGCGTCGATTTGTTATTGCGGACAAATGCGTGTCCCGGATGCTTCGCCGTCATCAGCACACACCGCGAGGGAGCGCAGACCGCGTTGCCACAGTAGTGTTGCGTCAGCTTCATCCCCTGTGATGCCAGCCGGTCCAGGTTCGGCGTCTTGATCTTCTCCTGTCCAAAGCAGCCGAGTTCCCGATATCCGAGATCGTCCGCGAGGATGAACACGATGTTCGGCTTCTGATCGGCCGCGTTCGCAGAGAGGCCAGTGACGCAAGCGGCCAGAGCAACGACTGCAGTCAGAACGGGAAACAAACGTTTGAGCATCGGTGAGCCTCTTCAAGTGCCGAGTCGGCGAGGAGAATGGAACGGCTCAGGATTGTCGCGTGCGAGCCGTGACAGGGTCAATTCCTGGTGGCCTGCGTGCGGCTGGATCCGCAGGGCGGATTGTCAATCTGTCCTGCGGGCGATTGCGTCCGTTCAATTCCGGCTGTGATTTTCAGCCCTCGCGACGCCTGCCATCTGCGTCACTGCAAATCCGACGAACTGCCGTGTTTCGCTTTTATGATGCTCAAGCCTTGACGCAGCCGGTGCCGATGCTGACAACGTGTCTTACTGATCCGGCTGCTTCACGAAGTGAAAACGCGTATTTTGATGTTCCGTCCGCTGACCACATTCCTGACCCTCTCGGTGCTTGTGCTGCATTCGTTGCTTGGATGCTGCTGGCATCACGCTCATGTCTGCGGGCATGGGCATACCGTCGAAGGTTGCCAGGCGAGTCAGAAGCACAATTCGGCAGAGCACGTGGACGGCTGCGGGACGCTCGGACACGCCGACCACGACCACGGACTGATGGCCACTCTCCACGACGGCGATGCCGACGCGAGTCACAAATCGCATGGCTGTCCGCACGAGCCCTGTCGGCATGACTGTGAGGGCGAGGACTGCAACTTTACCCAGGCATCGCGCGTGAAGGCTCCCGAGCCAGCAGAAAACGGAGTCCAGTGGTCTCAGTCTCTGATACTGCCGTCGCTGCCGTCGGCGACCGCGATGTTGTCGCGACTGGAGACCGGCACCAGTTCGCACCAAGCGTCGCTTGTCTGCTGCTCCCGCCCGATGACGCAGGTCTGGCGGTTGTGAGAGTCGAAACTCCGGTGTCGAGTGTCCGGCGAAGCTGAATCGCGCCGCTGAGCACTTCGACGCCTGGACTGCTGAGCCTGCTTGCTCAATCCTCCTGAGTCCGATTCGCGATTGCTGCTGCGCGGTCCTTTCGACCGCGACGTGCCGGCACTTGGCATGGACTCTGGTCTCTCAAATCTGGACCGGATCATGAAACTGCGCATTCCCTGCATTCCACCGAGGGTGATCGGCTGGACCGTTGCCATCATGGCTGTTGTCTGTGGCTTTGCACTTCGCGATGCCTGGATTCCCGCGCTGGAAGCATGGGTCAATCGCACGATTGCCGTCCGTCGATCGTCAGAAAACGAACCAGTGGGCCATCCTGCTAACGAAACGGACGCGCACGATCATGGCACACACGGGCATGCTCACGACGAAGCTGAGTCCCTCGAACTGTCCGATAAGGCACGGTTGAATCTTGGACTCACGCCAGAGTTCCTGCAGCCGGTCGCGCTGTCGACGTACCGTCGGACCATCACAGTGCCCGCCCTCGTCGCCGAGCGGCCAGGGCGGACGCGGCTGCAGGTAGCGACGCCGATGACCGGAGTTGTCCTGCATGTCCACGCGGTCGAGGGGGAAGCTGTGGAACCGGGGACGTTGCTGTTTCAGATTCGGCTGACGCATGAAGACCTCGTTCAGGCTCAGACGGACTTCCTGAAGACGCTCGGGGAACTCGACGTCGAGCGACGTGAGATCACCCGACTGGCCGACGTCGCTCAGAGCGGAGCTGTCCCGCGGACCCGACTGCTCGAACGTGAGTACGCGAAGGACAAACTCGACGCTTTACTCAATGCCCAGCGCGAAGCACTCCGACTGCACGGACTGTCGGACGCACAGGTGGAATCGATCGCGCGAGAGCGAAAGTTGCTGCGCGAACTGCAGGTGTTCGCACCGAATCCGGATGAGCATTCTGCAGAGGAACTCAAACTGGTCGGACAACTGTTCCGTCCGGTCGCCTGGCAGACGGCTGGCGACGCCGCTCCCACAGCAAAGCTGAAAACAGCGACACCGCTGGTGATTTCCGACCTGCAGGTTCATAAGGGCCAGTCGGTCGCGGCGGGCGAGACACTCTGTGTGCTGTCCGACTACAGCGAGCTTTACGTCGAAGGGCTGGCGTTCGAGCAGGATGCGGGCTCGATCGCTGCGGCAGCTTCGAGGAAGTGGTCCGTCGATGCCGTTTTCGAACGTCCCGGCAATCAGACGCAAACGCTGGAAGGTCTGCGGATCGTCAGGCTCTCCAACGAGGTCGACGCTGAATCGCGGACGCTGCGGTTTTACGTGCGCCTGCCGAATGACGTTGAAAGCATAACGGCAACTGCGAATGGACAGCACTTTGTCGGCTGGCGATACCGGCCCGGACAGCGGCTGCAATTACGGATTCCTGTTGAGGAATTACCAGACCAGATTGTTCTGCCGGTCGACGCCGTGTCCAGAGAAGGTGCGGAGTCGTACGTCTTTCAACAGAACGGTTCGCACTTTGATCGCGTGGCGGTGCATGTGAAGCAGCGCGATCAGATGTCTGTAGTCATTGCGAACGATGGCACGCTGTTTCCCGGTGATGTCGTGGCACTCCGTGGTGCGCATCAGATGCAGATGGCCCTCAAGAACAAGTCCGGCGGCGGAGTCGATCCTCACGCCGGACATCACCACTAAGAGGGCCTGATCATGCTTAATGCCATTATTCGGTTTGCGCTCAGGCAGCGTCTCCTGACGATTG
This sequence comes from bacterium, assembly GCA_016124895.1. GTDB lineage: Bacteria > Planctomycetota > Planctomycetia > Planctomycetales > Planctomycetaceae > JAPOLP01. Next base: position 15,981 of record WGMU01000041.1, on the reverse strand, counting down.
CCGTGGCCGTGTTTCTGCTTGGCTACGGGAGCTGGCAGGCGCTGCAGATGGAAATCGACGTCTTTCCGGACCTGAACCGTCCGCGTGTCGTCGTGATGACGGAAGCGCCGGGACTGGCGCCGGAAGAAGTCGAAACGCTGATCACGTTTCCAATCGAAACGGCGATGAACGGTGCGAATGGCGTGCAGGCGGTGCGCAGCTCGTCGGGGATCGGAATCTCGGTGATCTATGTCGAGTTCGACTGGGGCACGGACATCTACACTGACCGGCAGATCGTGATGGAGCGGCTGCAGCTCGTGCAGGACAGACTGCCGGAAGGCATCAAACCGACGCTGGCACCAATTTCATCCATCATGGGCCAGATTCTGATGCTGGGCATGTGGAGTCAGGGGCAGCAGACGGATCCTGTTGAGCTGCGCACGCTCGGTGACTGGGTCGTCAGGCAACGGCTGCTGACGATTCCCGGTGTGTCTCAGGTCTTCACAATGGGCGGCGGCCGCAAGCAGTTTCAGGTGCTGGTCGACCCGGATGCCATGCTGCGTTACGGAGTCACACTGCACGAGGTCAAACAGTCGGTTGTCGAAAGCAACGAGAATGCGACCGGCGGATATCTCGACGAGCAGGGACCAAATGAACTGCTGGTCCGCGCACTTGGCCGCATTCAGACGGTCGAAGATCTGCAGAAAGTCGTCATCACAATGCGCCAGGGACGACCGGTCGCTCTGGCACAAATCGCCAGCGTACGCGAAGGACCTCAAGTCAAACGCGGAGACAGTTCGTCGTTTGTCCGAACGGATGATGGCTTCTCCGGTGGTCCGGCGGTCGTGCTGACGATCAACAAGCAGCCGGGAGCAGACACACGGGCGCTCACAGACAGCATCCTGTCGGCTGTTGACGACCTGCGGGATTCACTGCCAGAGGATATCCGCATTGTGCCGGTCTACTCGCAGAAGTCATTTATCGACCGGGCCATCGACAACGTCATCGAAGCCCTCCGTGATGGAGGCATTCTGGTCGTCGTCATCCTGTTCCTCTTCCTGATGAACCTCCGCACGACCTTCATCACACTGACGGCCATTCCGCTGTCACTGGTGATGACGTCGGTCGTGTTCGCCTTTTTCGGCCTGTCCATTAACACGATGACTCTGGGCGGACTGGCAGTCGCCATCGGCGAACTAGTCGATGACGCGATCGTCGATGTGGAAAACATCTTCCGGCGTCTGAAGGAAAATCGACACGCCGCACATCCAAAGCATCCACTGCTCGTGGTGTTTCAGGCCAGCACGGAAATCCGCAACTCGATCGTCTTCGGCACGATGATCGTGATTCTGGTGTTCGTGCCGCTGTTTGCGCTGAGCGGAATGGAAGGCCGTTTGTTTGCTCCGCTGGGAGTGGCCTACATCGTCTCGATTCTTTCATCGCTGGTGGTGTCGCTGACGGTCACTCCGGTTCTGTCGTACTGGCTACTGGGCAACTCGCGGCTGATGGAGAAGGAACGCGACGGCCTCCTCCTGCGGTTCCTGAAGTTCATTGGCGACAAGGTCATTCGCTTCAGCCTGGCATTTCCTCGGTTCAACCTGCTGTCGACGTGCATGGCAGTGGCTCTGGCCAGCCTGTTTGTGGTGAACCTTGAACGTGACTTTCTGCCGCCATTCAACGAGGGCTCCGTGCAGCTTAATGTCGTGCTGCCACCCGGCACGTCACTGGCCACATCAAATGAGATCAACCGTGCAGTCGAACAGCGTCTGCTCGACATTGACGACATCGACTCATTTGTTCGCAGAACCGGTCGTGCGGAACTCGATGAGCACGCCGAAGGCGTCAATATGAGCGAATACATTCTGGAGCTTGATCCGGAATCGCCGCGTGGCCGCGAAGAACAGCTCATCGAAATTCGTGAGGCGATGGCCGACATCCCCGGCATCGTGACCGCAGTCGAACAGCCGATTGCGCACCTGATTTCGCACATGCTGTCCGGTGTGAAGGCTCAGATCGGCATCAAGGTTTACGGCGACGATCTCGACGTGCTGCGGCGTAAGGCCAGTGAGATGGAAGCAGCGATCAGGAATGTTGCTGGCGTCACTGACCTGCTTGTCGAACCCCAGGTGATCATCCCTCAGCTTCGTATCGAACTCGATCGTGACAGACTGTTGATCAACGGCCTGACGGCCAACGACGTCAATGAATTCATCTCGACAGCCATGAATGGACAGGTTGTCTCAGAAGTTCTGATCGGGCAGAGGCAGTTCGACCTGCTGGTGCGGCTGGATGAGGACTACCGCGAAAACATTGACGCCCTGCGACGACTCACCATTGATCTGCCGGATGGTGGAAAGATCCCCCTGGAGACTGTGGCAAAGGTCTATGAATCCGGCGGTCCCAACACGATCAACCGCGAGAATGTCCGGCGCCGGATTGTGCTGCAGTGCAATGTTTCAGAACGCGGCGTTGTGGATGTCGTCGAGGATATCCAGCAGGCAGTCGCCCCTGTGGTCGCATCTCTTGATGAAGGCTACTTCGTTGAGTACGGCGGTCAGTTTGAAAGCCAGCAGTCGGCCGCACGCATCATCGCCGTGCTGTTTGCCGTATCGATGATTGGTGTGTTTCTCGTGCTCTTCACGATGTTTCGGTCGGTGAATCTGTCACTGCAGGTGATGGCCGCGTTGCCGATGGCGTTTATTGGTTCGGTGATCGCTCTCGTCTGGACCGGGCAGACACTGACCGTGGCCGCGATGGTGGGTTTCATCTCGCTCGCGGGTATCGCTTCCCGCAACGGCATTCTGTTGCTGAACCACTACCTGCACCTCGTGAAGTATGAAGGCGAGGACTGGACGAAATCGATGATCGTCCGAGCGGGGCTGGAGCGTCTGGCTCCGGTGCTGATGACGGCGCTGACGTCAGGCATCGGACTGGTTCCGCTGGTTCTCGCGGCGGGTGAGCCCGGCAAGGAAATCCTGTACCCGGTGGCGACGGTCATCCTCGGCGGACTGGTCAGCTCAACGCTGCTGGACTTCTTTGTTCATCCGGCCCTGTTCTGGCTGTTCGGCATGGAAGAAGCCGAACGTGTTGTGAATGCGGACCGCTCGGACGTTGTTCTGGAGGAAGACCACGACGTGAACCGGGCGAGTCCAGAGTCGAGTGTTCAGAGTCCAGAGCCGGCCGCTGTCTGAAACTTGAGTCACTACAGATTTGCATGACGACAGCTCCATTTTCTGAACAGGGGACAACAGAGGAAACAGAGTCTGGCTTCTCTGTTCCCTCTGTTGCCTTCTGTTCAAAACTCAGACCGAACAATCCCTCAACTCTTCCCTTCAACCTATTGGAGACTGACATGAAGAACCTGTTGACGACCTCACTGGCATCGCTGGCGATGTTTGCTTTCGTTCTGTCCGGCTGCGCGGACTCAACGCCGGCCATGCCAACTGCGTCGACACCCGCAGCAACCGACGGTGAGCACCATGCAGGCGATGGTCACGATCACAGCGAGCACGCTCATCACAGTGAAGGCCCGCACGGCGGCGATCTGATTGAACTCGGCAACGATGAATACCACGCCGAACTGGTCCATCCGGAAGACCACGATGACGACGCCCATGCGCATGAAGATGGTGACAAAGACCACAAAAACGATCACTCGGACCACGACCACGCGGGCATCGTGATCTACATCCTTGATGGATCGGCGAAAGAAGCGGTTGCCATCGAAGCTACTGACATCACGCTGAATCTCAGCCATGACGGCAATCCCCAGCAGTTCAGGCTGACGGCCCTGCCCATGGAGAGCGATCTGCAAAGCAAGTCGTCCCGGTTCACCTCTGACGACAAAGACCTGCTGGAACATTTCCAAGAGGAAGGCATCGAAGGCGCGCTGGTCGTGACCATCGACGGAAAGTCCTTCCGCGGCAAGATCACCCACGACCATGAAGGTCACGGTCACAGCCATTGAGTCCAGCGTCCGGGTGTGTGAGTTCTGGGAATGAAGCCGTCGTCGTGTCTCTCAACACTGGACTCTCACCGCTCCCGACTTGAGTCAAGATGGGCAGTTTTGAGGAGCCGTTCGCGAAAGTGCCGACAGATTACGGACGGGCCAATCTGCTTTGTCCTGCCGTCTGGAGTTTCGTTCGAGTGACGCCGATACGCGATGTGTCGAGGCAAGGAAGTCGAGGTTGATGATGAAACGCTTTGCCTGCGGAATCGCACTGCTCGCCGCTGTGGCCTGCGGTTGTTCTTCGGTTGAGCCGAGAATCGGGAGCCAGGCATCGCGAGTGCAGGGAGCGGCGGCTACAGCCCGGACGTTGCATTCCAAAGACTCACCTTTCGTTGCAGACGGGCATGAATCGCAGTCCGTCACGCCGTCAGTGACGGAGCGCCTGTCTGCTCCTGACGTGCTGAAGCCATTGCCACACGCAGACTCGCAGGTGACTCTTGCCGCCGATTGGCAGGCCACGCGGGGTCCAGAGTCGAGAGACGAGAGTCCAGAGACAGGCGTGAGTCTGAATGCCGCGTTGATTGTCCACGCTGAAGCTCATGAGCCAGCATCCCGTAATGCTAAACCCTCGACTCTCGTCCCTCAGTCCGCGCTGGACTCTCAACGCTGGACTCTGGACTCGTTCGAGCAGCTTGCGCTGCAGAACAATCCGACGCTGCGGATGGCTGAGGCGGAGATTGAGAAGGAACGCGGGAACTGGACTCAGGTCGGGCTGTACCCCAATCCGACCGTCGGCTATCTGCGGTCCGATGCGGCGTCTTCCGGCGGCGGTCGCAGCGACGGGGCGTTCGTCCAGCAGACGTTTATCACGGGCGGCAAGCTGACCTTGAACCGTGAGATTGAAGACTTCGGTATCGTGGACGTCGCGCATCAGCAGGAAGCCCAGCGGCAGCGCGTCCAGAATGATGTCCGGCAGCGGTTCTATCTGGCGCTCGCCGTGCAGGAAGAATTGAAGCTGGCCGATGAACTCGTCGTGCTGGCTCGTGATGGTGTCAAGGCTGCACAGCGATTGTACGACGCGGGAGAGGCTCCCGTCTCGGATGTATTGCAATCCGAGGTGCAGCTTCAGGTCTTTGAATCCTCGCGGGACAGGTCGGCATCGAACTATCGTCTGGCCTGGCAACAGCTCGTGGACATGGCCGGCATTCCGGATCAGGCTCCCGAGCAACTGGCTGGCGAGTTTCCGCGAGACTTTGCCGAACTGGATCGTGACGCGTTGTGGCAGCAACTGGTTCAGACGAGTGGCCTGGTGCTGTCCACCCAGGCGCAGGTTGGTGTCGCCCGCAAGACGCTGGAACGCCAGGAAGTCCAGGCGATTCCTGATGTCACCGTACAGGTTGTCGGTGAAGTCGATCACACCAATGGCTCGTCAACAGTCAGCACACTGCTGGCGTTGCCAGTGCCGCTGTTCGACCGGAATCAGGGCACGGTCTACAACGCCTGGCACGATGTGTCGCGGGCGGAGCAGGAAGTCGAACGGACGCGACTCGTGCTGCGCGACCAGTTCGCTCAGACGTTTCGTGACTACGAAACGGCGCGTAACGAATCGCAGCGGCTGTCGGAACATATTCTGCCGCGAACGAAGCAGAACCTCGAACTTGTGGCCAGCGGCTATCAGCAGGGTCAGTTCGATCTGCCACGCGTGCTGGCCGCCCGGCAGACGTACTTCGAGATGACGATGAACTGGCTGACGGCTCGCAGTCAGGCTCAGCAGGCACAGATGCAACTGGAAGGCATGCTCCTCACTGGCGGACTGAATCCGGCGACGATCGGCACGGCCATTCAGGGAGCAGCCGAAGGCGGCGATCAGAGACGCGGCGTCCTGCAGAACCTCCAGCAGCAGCAGGGGGCGCGGCTGCAACTCTTCAACCCCGGTACGACACAGTAACAAGTAGGCCTGGACTCGCTGAGGCTGGTGTTTAAGTGCTTGATCATTCGCAGCGTTTCCCCGGATTTGTACCCTGCCTCGTACTCGACTATCTCGGGGCTGCCGATGCTTGACTCTCTGGTGCTGCAATGACCGCTCGCGTGTTTGTCACACTGTTGATGCTGGCGCAGGTGCTGGCCTGTCCGTTTCTCGGTAGCGGGGAATGCAGGGGGCTTTCGCGGTTCGGTGTGTGCAGATTGACGCTTCCTGCGGCGATTGCTGCAGCCACGAGTCGCTGGTCGTGATGCCGGAGTAGGTGCCGTGTGACGATCCCGCCTGACCAGGCAATCCCGGACCTTCGGGCTGCCTGACGCGGCGGATTTACGGACTGACGCGGCGGCACTGTTACCGATGCTTTCTCTCAATCGAGTCAGCTTACAAAGATCCGCCCAGAGATTCCGACGTGCCGACTGCAGGCGTCATGGCTGGGAAGTTGTGGCCGCTTTCCCGCGTTTGCTGAAGACAGACTTGTTGATCGAGGCGACGGGTTCACCGATGGATGACACTGGAACTCGGGCGGCAAAGCGGAGTGTGCGCGGACGTTCGCAGTTCTGATCATTGCACGCCTGATAGCGAATTGTCAGTTCAAACTCTTCAAGCTTGCCGGCGGCAGTTTCAGGAATGGTCAGATCGGCGAAGACGATGACTTCGCCTTCGTAAACGTGGTACGGGGATTCAATGCCTTCCAGTTTGAGTTCGCCACCGGTCGGGTAAACCGGAGTGCCCATTGTCAGACCCTGTTTAGACTTCAGCGCAATTGTTGTGGGGATCAGGAAGTCGGGATGCGAGGGATTGGTGTTGATGTGCCAGCCTGGTTCGATACTCAGCAGGACGGCGATCTGCGACGTGCTGCCCGCCGGCAGGCGATCGTTCGCCAGAAACGCCCTCGCAGTCACACGATGCTCTTCAATTCTACCGGCAGCGTTTGTTTTATTGGCCGCTCCTGGTGACGCATTCGACGACTTCGCTGGTGAATTCGTGTTTGGTGGTGCGGCGGCGGATGAGGCAGACGCGTCGGTGGCCGTCAGCGAGTCAGGCTCGCGTGACGGTGTCGCTGGTGGAGCCGTTTCCGTCGAGGCAACCTCGCTGCCCACCCGAGTTCCTGCTGGCAGGTCGACGGCCTGTCGCGGTTTGGTTGAAGTGACGCGGTCGCGAAGAGCGCGATAGTCGTTGCCGTCGAGAAATTCCCCCAGCGCGAGTGCCATGAAAGCGGCACCGCGAGGATTCTGTTCAAACTGTGGTGCGAAGACTTCGAGTGTCCGCCGGGCCTTGTCCCCGTAGCTGCTTTCGCCGGTGAGCGACGCCAGGCGAATCAGATTGCGGACGCTGACGCTGTTACCGGACGGCAGTACCGAATCCCAGCCGTTCTTCGTACGCGCGAGCAGCTTTTCGTGATCGTTCGACGTGAAGAAGAAGCCACCATCAGCTTCGTCCCAGAACAGGCGGATTTGATCGTCGGTCAGTCGGCGGGCGGCGTTCAGCCATTTGTCATCCCGCGTCGTCAGATGCAGCGTCAGCAGCGCGTCGACGACGAAGGCGTAGTCATCCAGATACGCGTTGAGCTTTGCGGTATCCGACCGCCAGGTGCGCAAGAGACGTCCCTGATTGTCGCGCAGCGAGGTCAGGACAAACATCATGCCGCGTTCGGCGGCGTCGAGATACCGCCGCTGGCCGAACACGCTTGCAGCATTGGCAAAGGCGCGGATTGTCAGGCCGTTCCAGCTCGTCAGAATCTTATCGTCCTTCAGCGGTGCCGGACGCTGGCGACGGGCGGCGAGTAATCGGCTGCGCGCGTCGCGCAGACGCAGGCGGAGTTCCTGTGGCGGAATTCTCAGTTCAGTAGCTGTATCGAGGATCGACTGCGACAGGTGCAGCACATAACCGTGTTCAAACGGCGCGGCTTCGAGCATTCCGTATGCGGCCATGAAATCGCGCGCGTGCGGACCGGCCAGTCGTTCCACCTGGTCGAGCGACCAGACGTAATAGCGACCCTCAACTCCCTCGGTTTCAGCGTCGAGCGCGGAGTGGAAGCCACCCTGCTCGTCTGTCATCCCGGACAGAATGAAGTCGAGCGTTTCTTCGGCGACTTCCCGGTACTCCGGCTGCTTCGTCGAGCGGTACGCTTCCGTGAAGACATCCGCAAGCTGCGCGTTGTCGTAGAGCATTTTTTCAAAGTGAGGCAGCACCCAGCGGCGATCCGTGCTGTAACGATGAAAGCCGCCAGCCAGGTGATCGCGGATGCCGCCTGCTGCGAGTGCCTGCAGCGTTCTCGTCAGCGACTGGTCGACATCACTGGAAGGCGATACGCGTTGCTGGTACTGCAGTAACTCAAGCTTGACGGGAACGGGAAACTTCGGCGCGTCGGGATGCTCGATACTGAAATCAAAACCACCGAACTCGGGATCCTGACTCTGAACGATGGACCGAACGACGGAGTTGACGAGGTCACGCGTCAGTTCTGGCTTTTCGAGAACGAGCGTCGGTCGCATCTCACGTTTGACGTAGTCCGTGATTGTCGCGGCGCCCTGCATGACCTGGTCACGCTGATTTGTCCAGGCATCGACCATCCGCTCCATGATTGACGGAAAGCCCATCTGATGGTCTGAGTCCTTCGGCGGAAAGTAGGTGCCGCCGGCGATCGGCTGCCGGTCCGGTGTCAGAAACATCGACAGCGGCCAGCCTCCGCCTCCGCCACCTCCGCTCAACTGCTGATAGATCTGCAGGGCAAGCATGTAGATCTCGTCAACGTCCGGACGCTCCTCGCGGTCAACTTTGATGTTAATAAAGTGCTCGTTCATGTACCGGGCAATGTCCTCGTTCTCGAAGACCAGCCGTTCCATGACGTGGCACCAGTAACAACTGCTGTAACCGATCGAGAGAAAAATCGGCTTCTGCTGACGCTGCGCTGCTTCAAATGCCTCTGGTCCCCACGGATACCAGTCGACCGGGTTTTTCGCGTGCAGCAGCAGGTATGGACTTGTTTCGCGTGCGAGGCGGTTTTCGCCAGGAGCGACAGTGACCTGCTGCAGAGGCAGGGGCTCAGTCGACCCAGCCGGGGTTGCACCTTCGCCTTCCGAAATGGCGACGCCTTGAGTTGTGGAAAGAGATCCGGAATCGGTCGCAGTCGAAGTTTCTGACTCGGGGACGACGGCTGCCGGCAACTGGGACGGCGCGAATTCGGTCGGCTCAGCAACGTCGACTTCAGCCGGTTCCTGTCGGCCACAACCGGATACCGTTGCGATCAGGCATAGCAGAACGCTGAAGAGGCACACGTTGGAACGTACGAACGTACCGGAAAGAAGTCGCTGAACGCTGACAGTCTGCATGGCTGCTACCTTTCTCAGGAATTTTCCGAGACCAGCAGTCTATCCATGTTTGAGTGGTCGAAACGAGTGGGAGGTGACGAATCCTGTCGATTATGACGCCTGCTTTTACTGACTCTTGTGACGATGCAGAACGAGCAAGCGGAATCCGGGCGGACTTCCCTCGGCAGGGATGCTCGACTTTCCATTTTCGTCGCGCAATTCCACAGTGTATTTGCGGTCGCTGGCAAGCCGACAGAACTGCCGGAGCACTGTACGTCCGGGGTCGCCGAGCCAGCAGACGCCGTCGTCGGCCAGACAATGGTCGAGCACATTCAGTATCGGTGCGTGCATGGCGGCTTCGTAGATCACATCGCAGCCGAGAATGACCGGGAAACGTCCGATTGACTGCGCCGCTTCCTGATTTCGCCAGTCGAGTCCAGCGGCGCCCGCAGCTTCAAGGCCATTCTGCTGAGCATTACGCATGGCGACCTGCAGCGACGTTGAATCGTAGTCGCTGAAAGTCAGCCGCAGTCCGGCTGCCAGCCCGGCGATGCCGACGAGTCCGACGCCGGTCCCGAGTTCGAGTGATGGAATGCCTGCCGGCCACGGTTCCTCAAGCACAAGCTTCGCCATGATTTTCGCGGCGGGCCACAGGTACGCCCAGTAAGGCATATAGTCGGTTTCGCGATTCGCCTGCTCGACACGCGGGTCGTCGAGAAATGCGTCGGGAACAGCCGGCAGCGACAGTCGAACGTTCCGGGAGCCGACGGTGACGTCCCTCATTGACCACCCGCCAGGAATCTCCGGCAGCCGTGAGACGCCTGCCGTGGACGCAGCACTCGACGAATGGCCGGCTTTCCGGAGGTCGTCGGACGGAGCGCCGGAAGCTGGCATGTTGAAACTCGTCTCGTCAATCTGAGATCGTCTGCGCGGAAGCAATGAGTCAGGCGGCAGTCTATGGTGAACCGTCAATTGCGAAACTCAGTACGCTCGACGGAAATTGAGGGGACGATGAATCCACGGTTTGTGGCCGCCGCATTTTTTGTCCTGCAGACACTGACCGCTGCGGTTCGCGCGGAAGCGGCGGATGTACTGCCGACGCTGCACCGACGCCCGTCGTCCGCGGTGCTCAGCTTCGATGAGTCTTTGCTGTTTGTTGCCAATCGCCAGAGCGGAACGCTGAGCACGATTGAACTGAAAACCGGACAAGTCTCCGAGCGACCGGCGGGACAGCAGTTGTCGGCGCTGGTTCGGCGACCTGGTTCCCGTGAATTGCTGGCTGTCGATTTCTCAGCCTCTGAAGTGATCGTCTATGAGGAAGTGGATTCCAGACTCATGCCGCGACGTCGCATCGAAACTGCGCTGTGGCCCGTTGCGGCAGCATGTTCCGATGACGGTGCGGTCTGCTGTGTGACGTCGCTCTGGTCGCGCCGCGCGAGCGTTATCTCGTTCGGAACAGAAGACGAGACTGCAGACAGTGCGGTGATCGATCTGCCATTCGCTCCGCGTGCTGTTACGTTTTTCGATCAGCGACATGCCGTCGTCGCTGAAGCGTTCGGCGGGCGGTTGGCCGTTGTCGATTGCCGCCGTGGAACGCTGATCTCGGTGCGCGAACTGCCGATTCACAACATCCGCGATCTGGTCTGCAGTGACGGTTCGTTGCTGCTGACGCATCAGGTGCTCAACTCTGCCGCTCGGACCGAAGCGGAACACATTCACTGGGGTATCCTGATGCAGAACGAGGTCAGCTCGCTGCCCCTCGCAGCGCTGATCAATCCGGACGCTGATCTGAATGCGGCCCGGAAATCGACAAGCGTTGGCGGACCAGGAAACGGGGCAGGGGATCCTGAGGCCATTGTGGTGCTGCCGGACCGCCTGATTGTTGCACTCGGAGGGACTGACGAACTGGCCCTCATTGACCGCGCTGGCGTACGCGAGGTCCGCGTCGCGACTGGTTCCCGTCCGATCGACGTTGTCGTGAATCGAGCCGGCACGCGGGCAGCAGTCGTTAACGAACTGGACGACTCAATCTCGATCGTCGATTTGACTCGCAACGAGTTCGTCAAAGAAATCGGCCTCGGGCCAGTACCCGAAGAGGGCCTTGTTGAACGCGGTGAGCGGGCATTCTTCAATTCCCGCATGTCGCTCGAAAACTGGATGAGCTGCCACAGTTGCCACACCGACGGACACACGAATAACCAACTCGCTGACACGCTTGGCGATGGTGGTTATGGGGTGGCTGGCGACGCGAAACGAGTGCCCTCGTTGCTGGGCGTCTGGTCGACTGGTCCGTGGGCCTGGAACGGAAGTCAGTCAGTCCTGCATTCGCAGATCGCCGCGTCACTGCGAACGACGATGCACTCACGGGACTATCGACTTGATCCAGATTTGGAAGCAGTTGCCGACTCGAAAGCAGCGGATGAGCCCGGTGGCGATGTTCCCGCCGAACTCGCAGCGTATCTGACGACGCTGTCCCGGCCGCCGTCAATTGAAGCAGCTCGCGGCAGCGAGCTGGCTCCGGATGAAGTGACTCGCGGAGCAGCAGTATTTGCATCGAACGGCTGCGCGACGTGCCACGATCCGTTTACGAGTCTTACGACGGATGGCGTGTTTGATGTTGGGTTACCGGACAGAGCAGGGCAGCGGAAGTTCAACCCGCCGTCGCTCGGCGGCGTGTCTCAGCGCGACCGGCTTCTGCATGACGGCCGAGCGACCTCGTTGAGCGAAGTCCTCGGACGTTTCTCTCACCCGAATGAACAGCGGCTGTCTGACGAAGACCGCGACGCGCTGATCAGCTATCTGAAGAGCCTGTAGCCGGTCATCGCACCTTCAGGTCCAGTGGAGGTGTGCGGCATCAGCGAGGGCAGCGTTGCTGATGCTGGTCGGTTACTTGTGCAGGATCAGCTTGCCATTGCGTGTGATTCTCAGGCGGTATTGTTCGCCGTCGTGTTGAATTTCAATTTCCTGCCGTCCGGCGAAAAGCTCCTCCGAGGTGAGCTGTCTGATTTCGGAGCGAGCGTTTGATGCGTCGCCGGTCGCCTGGACCGGAACACTGGGGTCCGGTTTTCGGTCGTCTGGCTGGCTGGTTGAGGCCACTGTTCGGCACTCCGGAGAAGAATCGGGATTTGTGCGAAAAACGGTCTGCGGAGGATTGCAAATGCCCCGCCGCCGCCTAGACTTCGCGAAGACTACTGAGATTGAATCTCAGTTTCAACGTTAGTCGGCTCGATTTTCTGTACTCTCACGGGTTTGCCTGACGGCAGAGAGCCGACGTCGCCAATCAGAGCGTTTCGCCCCGGAAACGGGGCGCGAATCCGGATTGAAACGGCACGTTGCCGTTTCTGCCGACGCCAGCGAAAGCCAGCTTCCCGCCAGCGATCAGCCAGCTTCATCGGCCAGTTTGTCGAGCTGTTTCTGACGATGGAAAGGGAGGTGTCTCATGAGGCGCCGCGCTGCGTTTACGCTGATTGAACTGCTGGTCGTGATCGCGATCATCGCGGTCCTGATCGCCCTGCTGCTGCCCGCTGTGCAGTCTGCGCGGGAGGCTGCCCGCCGCACTCAATGCAAGAACAATCTCAAGCAGATTGGTCTTGCGATTCACAACTATCACGATGTCTATCTGCAGTTTCCCAACGCCAACAGCGGAGGGTTGTCCTATTCGGCGCTGAGTGGGGCCAGCCTCTTCACGTCGATTCTGCCGATGATCGACGTGACCTCTGCGTTCGAAGCCTACGATTTCAATCAGAAAAACTCGTCGACCTACAACCAGCAGGTGGCTGGCCAGCGGCTGCCGTTCTACCTCTGTCCGTCCGACAGCATTCAGCGGCAGGTACCGGACTGTGACAGCGACGCGGGGCGGGCTCCCGGCAGTTACGTCGTCTGCATCGGCAGCGTGGATTACAACCAGTACTGGTCGTTCTACGGTGAGCCACGACCGAATCTCAACGGCGCCATCGTCTACACCGACAGCACCATTGGACGAACACGTGCCGCCGACATTCTCGACGGTCTGAGCAACACGCTGATGATCGGTGAGTCCGCGTACAACCTTCCCGATTACCTGTTTTCGTCGGGCAATTGTGCTGGCGAGCCTCGCTACTCGTTCACTTACTGGTCGAATCCGTATCCGGCTTCGACAGGATTCAGCACTGCCTATCCGCTGAATCCGCATGACGAACCCAATGACGGGATCTTCGACCCGGGCTGGGTGCAGTCATTCCGCAGCCGGCATCCCGGAGGCGTTCATTTCACGTTTTCTGATGGATCGGTGCATTTCATTTCTGAGGACATCTCTGCCGGCACGCTCGACGGCCTGGCGACTCGCAACGGAGAGGAGAGTATCGGTGAGTACTAACCGATCCAGTCTGCTCAGTTGTCTGCGAGCCGCTCCTCTGCTGCTGGCGGCTGTGGTGCTGGCGGGGTGCGGAGGTTCCACCCCAGGCCTGCCACGTGCCTCTGTCCGGGGCACTGTGACGCTCGATGGTACGCCGTTGTCTGAAGGGACCGTTCGATTTGTGCCTGCGGGGGAAACGCCGGGGCCAAAGGTGTCGGTGGTGGTGACTGAAGGTAAGTTCGAACTGGAGGAAGCGAACGGGCCGATTGTCGGTTCGCACAGGATCGAGATCGAATCGACGGATCATGGTGGCTTCGCACTTGACGACGAGACCGCGTTTGAACGTCTGAAGGTATCCGGCCAGAAGATGATCAAGGTTGTCCGTGTGCCGTGGATCTACAACCAGCGGAGCATCTTGACGGCCGACGTGACCAGCGATGGTCCGAACGAATTCACGTTTGCCCTGAGGACGTCACAACAGAGTTCCGTGCGTCGGATGCCATCTGGTCGCAGATGACGCGGCATGGCACCACCAGGCTGCCAGTTGTCGGCAGCCATGTTTGACTGAACGTTCGCCGCCGACCTGACAGGTTCGGGGCATTTCTTCTACCAAAGGAAATTACACGATGAAACACTGTCTGCTGCTGATGGCATTGCTGCTGTTGTTCCCGTCTGTGAGCCGAGCCCATTTTCTCTGGCTGCTGACAGAGTCTGCTGAGGGAGAGAGCCGCGTCCACGTTTACTTTGGGGAAGCCGCCGAGCCGGACGATCCTGAACTGCTGGACCGAGTAGAGCGGGCTCAGGTCTGGTCTGTTGGGCGACGCGACGAACCGAAACTGTTATCGCTGTCAAAAGGTGAAGACTCGCTGACTGCAGAATTGTCCGGCCAGGCGACGCAGAACGCCGTGATCCTGAAGCACTCGTATGGCGTGCTGACTCGGGGCGATTCGTCATTTCTGCTCAACTACTACGCGAAGGCGTACCCGTTTTCACTGCCCGGAACATGGCGAGAGGTCGGCGACGTTCAGCGTCTTCCGCTGGAAATCGTTCCTTCCAGAAAAGGCCAGTCGACGGTGCTGCAACTCAAGTGGCAGGGCCAGCCGGCACCGAACTGCGATGTTGTGATTGCCGGGCCGGGACTTGAGACAAAGCTTGAAGGCACAACGGACGAAGCCGGCATCTTCCGCTGCACTCTTCCAGCCGTCGGCGCGTATTCGATCCGAGCCCGGTTCGTACAGAACGAGAGTGGCGAGCTGGACGGCAAAGCGTACGGATCGATCCGTCACTACTCGACACTGACATTGCGGAATGTACCCTCACAGTTCGAGTGCCAACCGCAGCACCTGCCGGAACTGCCGCAGGGGATTACCAGTTTCGGCGGAGCGGTCGTCGGCGACACCGTCTTCGCGTATGGCGGCAACTACGGATCGGCTCATGAATACACGAACGAGGAGCAGTCGAACGATCTGTGGTCGTTGAACCTGGCGAAGCCGACGGAGTGGCAGAAGCTGACTGGCGGACCGCGTCTGCAGGGGCTGGCGCTGATCGAACACGGCGGCTCTCTGTACCGCGTCGGCGGTTTTACGGCGCTCAACACGGAAGGCGAAGAGCAGAATCTGCAGTCTCAGGCGACAGTGGCTCGCTTCAACCTGCAGACACAGAAGTGGCAGGAACTGCCGTCGATTCCGGAGCCTCGATCGTCACACGATGCGGCTGTCGTGAGTGGCGTGCTGTATGCCGCAGGCGGCTGGAACATGCCGGGCGCCGGCAAAGACCGCGTCTGGCACCAGACCGCCTGGGCGATGGATCTCACTGCGGACGAGCTGGCCTGGAAGCCGATCGCCGCGCCGCCGTTTACCCGTCGGGCTCTGGCGCTGGCTGCCTGGCAGGGCAAACTGTTCTGTATCGGCGGAATGCGACAGGAGGGCGGACCGTCGACCGAAGTCGACGTCTACGACCCTGCGACAGATTCGTGGTCGAAAGGCCCCGCGATCGACGGGGCCTCAATGGACGGCTTCGGCTGTTCGGCCTTCGCGTGCCAGGGCCGGCTGTTCGTGTCGACAATCTCCGGGTCCCTGCAGCGGCTCTCTGGCGACGGCAGCCACTGGGAGTTCGTCGGACAGCTCGATCATCCGCGCTTCTTCCATCGCCTGCTGCCGTGGCGCGACTCGAAACTGATTGCCGTTGGCGGCGCTAACATGGAGACCGGCAAAGTCACCGAGGTCGACGTGACCCCGGTGAAATGAGGCGGCGTGAGCATTGCTTTTAAAACGTCCCGACTCTGGCGTGATGACTGCGTCTTTGTCGTTGGGCAGTGTGTGAACTGAAGGCCTGAAGGCTTTTCCGGCCGGACATCGGCATCGAGAAACCTGGATACTGGGGTCGGGATGAACGATCGAGCGCTTGAAGAACTTCACGAGTCCGCATG